>NZ_JBIVPA010000001.1:364327-596540 GCF_044754405.1 Streptomyces sp. NPDC093089 | reverse complement strand
GTGCGCGTACGGGATCGGGTCCGCGTACGAGGTCGGGCTCGGGTGCGCGTACGGGATCGGGTCCGCGTACGAGGTCGGGCTCGGGTGCGCGTACGGGATCGGGTCCGCGTACGAGGTCGGGCTCGGGTGCGCGTACGGAGTCGGGTTCGGGTGCGGCAGGGGGGTGGGCGCTTGTGCTCATGGCGCGAGTGAAGGACCGCACGCGCCGCCCGGCCACCGCTGGGCCCGTCGCCTCAGCCGTCCGTGCCCAGGATCAACCCGGACGTGGGAACACCGGTGCCCGCCGTGACGAGTGTCCGGGCCGCGCCGGGTATCTGGTTGACGGAGGTGCCGCGCACCTGGCGCACGGCCTCCGCTATGCCGTTCATGCCGTGGAGGTAGGCCTCGCCGAGCTGGCCGCCGTGGGTGTTCAGCGGGAGGGCGTCGGCCGCGACGAAGTCGGCCGCCTCGCCGGGCCCGCAGAAGCCGAACTCCTCCAGTTGCATCAGCACGAACGGGGTGAAGTGGTCGTAGAGGATGCCCACGTCGATGTCGGTCGGCGCGAGGCCCGACGTCCGCCACAGCTGCCGGGCGACCACGCCCGTCTCCGGCAGCCCCGACAGGTCGTCCCGGTAGAAGCTGGTCATGGCCTCCTGCCGGCGTCCGGCGCCCTGCGCCGCCGCGAGGATCACGGCGGGCGGGTTCCGCAGGTCGCGGGCGCGCTCGACGGAGGTGACGACGATCGCCTGGCCGCCGTCGGTCTCCTGGCAGCAGTCGAGGAGCCGGAGCGGCTCGACGATCCAGCGCGAGGCGGCGTGGTCGGCGAGGGTGATCGGCTTCCCGTGGAAGTGGGCGGCGGGGTTGCGGGCCGCGTACCGCCGGTCGGTGACGGCGACGTGGCCGAAGGCGTCCGGGGTCAGCCCGTAGGTGTGCAGGTACCGCTGGGCGGCCATGGCGACCCAGGAGGCCGGGGTGAGCAGCCCGAAGGGCAGCTGCCAGCCGAGGGCCGCGCCCTCGGCGGAGGGCTCGCGCTGCTGGACGCCGGAGCCGAAGCGGCGGCCCGAGCGCTCGTTGAACGCCCGGTAGCAGACGACGACCTCGGCCACCCCGGACGCGACGGCGAGCGCGGCCTGCTGCACGGTGGCGCAGGCCGCCCCGCCGCCGTAGTGCACGCGGGAGAAGAACGACAGCTCGCCTATGCCGGACGCCTGGGCGACGGTGATCTCGGGATTGGTGTCCATGGTGAAGGTGACCAGGCCGTCGACGTCGGCGGGGGTGAGCCCGGCGTCGTCGAGGGCCGCCCGCACCGCCTCGACGGCGAGGGAGAGTTCGCTGCGGCCGGAGTCCTTGGAGAACTCGGTGGCCCCGATGCCCACGACGGCCGCTCGGCCGCCCAGCTCGTCCCTGGTGCGGAGGCTCATCGTCCGACCTCCACGGTGACCGTCCCGGTGACGTGGTGTCCGAGCCCGTTCGCCCCGACGACCCTGACGTCGACCGTGTCCCCGTCCACCTCGGTGACCGTGCCGGTCAGGACCATGGTGTCCCCGGGGTGGTTGGGGGCGCCGAGCCGGATGGCGACCCTGCGGAGGACGGCCCGGGGGCCGAAGTGGTCGGTGACGTACCGGCCGACGAGTCCGTTGGTGGTCAGGATGTTCATGAAGATGTCCGGGGAGCCCTTCTCCCGGGCCAGTTCGGCGTCGTGGTGCACGTCCTGGTAGTCGCGGGAGGCGACGGCCCCGGCGACGATCAGGGTGCGGGTGATCGGGATCCGCAGCGGCGGCAGTTCGTCCCCGGGCTTCATGACGGGTCTCCCTTCGCGAGCAGGTCGCCGAGTTCGGCGAGGAGTTCGGTGCCGCAGCCCAGATAGGCGTCCAGCTGCCGGCCCCACAGGAAGTGGCGGTGGACGGGGTGGTCGAGGTCCGCGCCCATGCCGCCGTGCAGGTGCTGTCCGGCGTGCACGACCCGCTTCCCCGCCTCGGACGCCCACCAGGCGGCGGTCAGGGCCGCCTCCTCCGCGTCCAGGCCCTCGTCGAACCGCCAGGCCGCCTCGTAGGCCGTGACGCGGATGGCCTCGGTGTCCATATGGGCGTCGGCGGCCCTCAGTTGCACCGCCTGGTGCGTGGCCAGCGGCCGGCCGAACTGCTCCCGCACCGACGTGTACGCCACCGCTCTCGCCAACGACCCGGCACACACCCCCGCCTGCAGCCCGGCGAAGGCGATCCGCGCGGCGGCGAGCACGTCCGCGTAGGCCGTGCGGGCCGCCGCCGCTCCGGGCCCGCCGAGCCGCTCGCCGGGCGCCGCCTGCTGCTCGCCTGACGCCGCCGACTGCCCGCCGGATGCCGCCGACTGCCCGGCAGGTCCCGCGAGTCCCGGTCCCGTCCCCGGCCCGCCGAGCCGCTCGCCGGGCGTCCCCGCCAGGACGAGTCGGCCGGCCGACCAGGGCGCGGTGAGCTCGACGGCCTCGACGGCGGCCGCGTCCTCCGTGCGGACCAGCCACAGGGCGTGGTCCTGGTCGGGGACGAGGACGTGGGTGGCGTCCCCGAGCCACGGCACCCATTCCACGACCCCGCTGAGCCGCCCGCCGCCGGCCACTGCTCCACCGGGCTCTTCATCGGTCGGGGCCACGACTCCGGCCGGCTCCCCACCGGTCGGGGCCGCGACCCCAGCGGCCCGCCCGTGGGCCGCATCGTCGCGGGAGGTGACCGTGCCGGCGGCCGGGAGGGCGCCCGTCACCACCGTCGTGCCGTCGCGGAGGCCGGGGAGGAGGCGGGCGCGCTGCTCCCGGGTGCCGTGCCGGGTGACGGCGAGGATCCCGTACACGCAGGTCGCGGCGAACGGGACCTGGGCGGTGACGCGGCCCTGTTCCTCCAGGAGGAGGACGAGGCCGAGGAGGCCGGTGTCCTCGACGGCGCCGGGGAGACCGGCCGCGCAGAGGGCCTTCCAGAGCTCGGCGTCGGTGCCGGTGCCGGCGGTCCTGAGCCGTTCGTGGGTGGCGAGGTCGCCGAAGATCCGGCCGGCCAGCTCACGGGCGGCCTCCTGCTCCTCGGTGGGGGTGAAGTCCATGTCAGTCCTCCCCTCCCGCGCGGAAGACGGGGAGCTCCAGCTCCTCGTCGACCCGCAGGAACTCCAGCCGCACCGGCATCCCGATCCGCACCTTGTCGTACGGCACTCCCACCACGTTGCTGATCATCCGCACGCCCTCGGCGAGTTCGATCAGCCCCACCGCGTAGGGCGGGTCGAAGGCCGGGAAGGACGGGTGGTGCATCACCACGTACGAGAAGACCCGCCCGGCGCCGCTCGCCTCGACCGTGTCCCACTCCCGCGAGCCGCAGTCGGCGCACCCCGGAAGCCAGGGGAAGCGGAGGGCCGCGCAGTCGCCGCAGCGCTGGACGAGCAGCTTGTGCGCGGCCACGGCCTCCCAGAACCCGGCGTTGTCCCGGTTGACGACGGGACGCGGGCGCCGGGCCTTCGGCCGCTCGCCCTCGGACCCGGCGCCGGTCCCGCCACCGGTGCCGGTGTCGGTGCCGAAGGCGGCGCTGCTGCCGGTCCGGGCGTCCGTGCCGGTCGCGGCCTCCGTCCCGGTTCCGGTGCCTGTGGCGCCGCGGCCGGCGGGGGCGTACTTGAGGATGCGGAAGCGGTGGGTGCCGGCGAGGGTGCCGCCGGCTCGTACGTCCATCCGCGTCGTCACGAAGTGCCCGGTGCCGAGCTTGGTGGTCTTGCGCGGCGACACGGACTCGATGACGGCGTCGAAGGTGATCTCGTCGCCGGGCCGCAGGGGCCGCAGGTACTCCTGCTCGCAGTCCGTCGCGACGACCGAGGTGTAGCCGGCGCCGTCGAGGAGGGCGAGCAGCTCGTCGTACGGGCCGGAGCGGTCGGTGTGCCCGGAGAGGCCGCCCATCGTCCACGCCTGGAGCATGGTCGGCGGAGCGACGGCCTCCGGACCCCGGTAGGCGGGGTGGGCGTCGCCCATGGCCTCGCACCAGTGCCTGATCATGGGCAGGTTGACCGGATCCTTGCCGGTGCCCCCGACGGCGGCCGGTCGGCCCTCGTACGCGGCGAGCAGCTCGTACAGCCCGTCCGCCGTCCGCTCCGCCCCGCTCATCGCCGCCCCCTCCCCTTCATGCCGAGCCGCATCCTCGCGACGATCTCGCGCTGCACCTCGCTCACCCCTCCCCCGAAGGTGTTGATCTGCGCGGCGCGGTTCATGCGCTCCAGCTCACCGCCGTCGAACTCCCCCGGCGATCCCGCCCGCACCGTCCCCGCCCCGCCCGCGATCTCCTGACATATTCGATACACCTCCACCGCCGATTCGGTTCCCGCGAACTTCACTCCGCTCGCGTCGCCCGGGGCCAGTCGGCCGGCCCCCACGTCCCCCACCAAACGCCAGTTCAGCAGGCGTGTCGCCGCCAGCCGGGCGTGCGCTTCGGCGGCTCGGATCCGGATCCACGGCTCGTCAATGCGACGCCTTCCCGTCACCGGGTCGGGGGTACGCGCCCGGTCGAGCACGGCGCCGAAGAAGTCCTCCGCCTGCATGCCGATCGCGGCGAGCGCGACCCGCTCGTGGTTCAGCTGGCTGGTGATGAGCCCCCAGCCGCCGTGCTCGGGCCCGACGAGGTTGCCCGCGGGCACCCGGATCCCGTCGTAGTACGTGGCGGTCGTCGTCAGCCCGCCCACGGTCGCGATGGGGGTCCACGAGAAGCCGGGGGCGTCGGTGGGCACCAGGACGATGGAGATGCCCCGGTGCGGGGGCGCGTCGGGATCGGTGCGGCAGGCGAGCCAGATCCAGTCGGCGTTCTGGGCGTTGGAGGTGAAGATCTTCTGCCCGTCGATCACCCAGGAGCCGTCGCCCGCGGGGCTCCCGCCCGCCGCGCCCGCCTCCGTGGGACTCCCGCCCGCAGCACCGCCCCCCGCGGGGGCCGGGTCCCGCACCGCCCGGGTGCGGAGGGAGGCGAGGTCCGTACCCGCCTCGGGCTCGCTGTAGCCGATGGCGAAGACCGTCTCGCCGCGCAGGATCCGGGGCAGGAAGAAGGCCTTCTGCTGCTCGGTGCCGTACGCCATCAGGGTCGGTCCGACGGTGTTGAGGGTGACCATCGAGACGGGGGCGCCCGCGCGGTACGCCTCGTCGAAGAACACGAACTGCTCGTCCGGGCCGCGCCCCTGCCCGCCGTACTCCTCGGGCCAGCCGAGGCCGAGCAGCCCGTCGGCGCCGATGCGGCGGAGCAGCCGGCGCTGGGCACCGGAGTCGTCGGGGGGCGGCGGGCCGTCGGGCATCAGCTCCCGGAAGTACGCGCGGAGTTCGGCGCGCAGCCGCAGCTGCCGCTCGGTCGGGGCGAGGTGCACGGCGACGGCCTCCCGTGGGACGACTGAGGTTTCTGACTGTCCGTCAGATCCAGGACCCCTGTCAAGGTCGACGACGCCCGCACCCGGCCCCGAAACCGCCCCGCGCCCGCACACGACAGCGCGACGGCCCGCGCGCCGGCACCGAAGCACCGCCGCACAGGCCGTCGTTCACACCGCGGTCACGCCCCCCGTCGGGCCGGCTCCCGTGCTGCTGGTCACCACCACGGGTTGAAGTTCACCACGTTGTTGGCCTGGGAGATGTGGGTGAAGGCGGAGCCGTTCACGCTCGCGGTGTTGTTCTGGTTGGAGGCACCGGAACCGGTCGCCACCTGCTGCGTGGTGGTCGAGTTGCCGTGGTTGTCCCCACCCACACCGCTCCCGATGATCGAGGCGACGCTGGTGTTCGATCCGTCGTCCGCGAAACCGCCGTTGTCGGCCTGGGCCACCCCCGTGAAGAGCGCGGCGGCGAGGGGCAGGGCGGCGGCAGCGGCGAGGATGCGGGCGGTACGGATGCTTGCCATGTGTGTTCCTCCGAGAACTGAAAACTGGTGCTGTTGCACGGAACTGCTCTGAAGTACGGCCATGTCCAAGGCAGTTGGCCCACCACCCCGGTCGTTTTCTGCTCGACGTCGCGAATCCAGAGTTGCCCACCGAATCCCCGGCGAACCACCCCGGAGCGACTGATTCCCCCGCAAGCGTGAGGACAAGCAGATAAACCCCGGCAGTCCGACGAAAGCCGCAGCTCACCGCGGTGAAGCGGGGTCGTTGCGAGCACGGCCGGTGCGCCGCAAGGGAGGAAGCGTTCCGGCACCTTCTCCGCCGACCGCCGCCCTGACGCGGACGCCCCGGCGCGTCTCCCGTACCGGGCGATCGAGCACACGAGCCATGGAGGGGAAGGCGTTCGAAGCGGGTCCGCGCCCGGAACACGATCTACGCGCCCGCGAGGGGACGATCCACCCGCCCGTGGGGACGATCCACCCGCCCGCGTCGGCGCGGTCTACACGCCCGCGTCCCCCACCGCCGCCTCGAAAGCCGCGTACGCGGGCGCGTCGAACAGCACGAAGCGCACTTCCTCCACCTCGGTACGGGCCGCCCGCACCGTCTCCACGGCGATCCGGGCGCCGTCGTCCATCGGCCAGCCGTAGATGCCGGTGGAGATCGCCGGGAACGCGACGGTGCGGTCCCCGAGCTCGTCGGCCACCCGGAGGGACTCGCGGTAGCAGGAGGCCAGCAGGTCCGAGCGGTCCTCGTCCCGCGACCAGACCGGTCCCACCGTGTGGATCACGTGGCGGGCCGGCAGGCGCCCCGCCGTGGTCGCCACGGCCCGCCCGGTCGGCAGGCCCTTGCCGTAGTGCGAGCGGCGCAGGTCCTGGCAGGCGGCGAGGATCTCCGGGCCGCCCTTCCGGTGGATGGCGCCGTCGACCCCGCCGCCGCCGAGCAGCGAGGAGTTCGCGGCGTTGACCACGGCGTCCGCCGCCTCCGCGGTGATGTCCCCCTGAACCAGCACGATGCGCACCACGATGAGCCCCTTCCTCCGGTCGTCCCCCGCCGGATTCAAGCCCCTGGGACGCGCCCCGGCGACCGGATTTCCCGCCGCGCGCCCCTGACGGGCCGCCGCACAACCCGGAAGGGGCGCCGCACAACCCGGAAGGGGCGCCCCGGAAGAACCCGGGGCGCCTCTTCACCGTCCGACGTACGGACCTACCGGCCGGCACCGCGGCGGCGGGACCGGCGCGATCCTACTGCTGGGGCGGCCTGTCCTGCCCCTGAGCCTGCCCCTGACCCGGGTCGGTGCGTCCCAGCTGCTCCTTGAGCTTGTCCTGGGCGGTGTCGACGTGGCTGCTGTACTTGCCCTGGGTCTTCTGGTCGACGAAGTCGCCGGCCTTGTCGATGCCCTGGGACGCCTGCTCCTCGTGACCCTTCAGCATTCCCTTGAGCTTGTCCAACATGGACATCCTGGCCTCCTAGCGCGGTTCCAGCCCCTCCAGCATCACGGCACCCCACGCAATCCGCATCCGCTGATGCCGTCCGTCCCACCCCGAAGCCCCGCACCCTTCTCCGACCGTCCGGACTTCTCCGGACTTCTCCGAACGGACGTACGTGGCGTTCGTATGCTCTGGGCATGACGCCCTTTGGATCGCGCGACCCACACGAAGCCGGACTGCGGACGATGAACGCGTTAGCCGAGGTCAGAGCCCTCTACCAGGCCGGGCGCTATGCCGAGGCCGAGGCCGGGGCCCGCTCCGTCGCCGCGGCACAGGAGCGGCCGCACGACGAGCCGTACGCGCCGATGGCGCTGGGCATGGCCGCGCTCTCGGTCAGCGCCCTGGGCCGCAACACCGAGGCACTCGCCCTCTACGACGCGCTGCTGCCGGACTTCGACAAGGTCTTCGGCCCCGAGCACACGATGACCCTGAAGCTGCGCACCGACCGCGCCCAGGCACTGAACCTGCTCGGCCGGCACGAGGAGTGCAAGGCGGAGTGCACGGAGGTCATGCACCTCGCGATGAGCAACCGGACGCCGGAGACGCCGTACGTCCTGGTGGCCGCCCTCAACAGCCAGATCGCGGCCCTCAGCGCGCTGGGCGACTACCGGGCGGTCGAGGAGCTGACGCGCGACTTCCTCTCCGCCTACAACCGCACGGACCAGTTCACCCTGATCGTCCAACTCTCCCTGACCACCAGCCTCAACGCCCAGGGCCGCCACGAGGAGGCCCTCGCCGAGGCGGAACGCGCCGACGAGATCCACCGCGCCCTGCCCCCGGAGCACCGCGGCCCGGAGACCGGCGCCGCCGACCTCGCCACGGCCACCGCCCTCCACGGCCTCGGCCGTGACGCCGAGGCCCGCCCGCTCGCCGCCTCCGTCCACGACGCCTGCCTGACCGCCTTCGGCCCGGCCGACATCCGCACCACCCAAGCCGAGGCCCTCCTCACCCGCATCGACGGCAACTGAACCGGGAGTTCACCGACCGCCGGCCGGAACCCCTGCCGGAACCCCGAGCGTTGAAGGCCGGGCGGCAAAGGCCGGGCGGTGAAAGCCGGGCAACGACCCACGCCCGCTGCGATGCCCACCCCCCTCCCCGTCTCCGCGGTTCCCGGGCCCTACCGGCCCCGTCCGCGGAAGGACGGCCGCTTTACCACCTCTCCGGACCGGGAAACCCCTGTCCGGAGCACCCGGCGGCCACCGCACGGGATGATGCATACGTACGGGCTGACGACGGTGGAAGCGGCGTCACGCGTACGAGTGGGTGTCGGGTGGGGACGCGCGCCTCCGGATCCCGTCGGGCGGGAGAAGCGAAATGCCCGGTTCAGAAGGCGTTTCCGGCCCTCAATCGATCAGCGCCGTGTGCGTGTCTAACCCCGAGCCGACGCCTAGATTGTTCAGAATGTCACCTACTGCCCCAGTTGAAACTACGAGGTTTCGTCGCCTAGGAGCGTGTCATGCAGATTCGCAGGTGGCTCCCGGACCAGCCCACTCTCATCGGCCGTCACAACTGGCCGGACGAGGACGGCAAGGGAACACATCTGCGGCTCCGGGCCGGCTCCATCGTCGTGCTGGACCGGCGGGCGTGGCGTGTCCTGGAGATCACCGGTTACCCCGACAACTCATGGCCGAAATCCTATGAGAAGGCATGGCGCGACCACGTGGAGCTGTGGTGGCACGCCAACGAACTGCGGCGGGCCGAGAACCAGGCGCTCAAACCGGCCCCCGATCGCGCCGAGTTCTACAGGCGACCGGTGGTGCTCGTGCTGCGCGACGAGAACCTGCCCCGGTCGGCGGTGAAGCACTGGTGCGCCCCCGCCAGCCTGGACTGGCAGGTCCTCCCCGAGCACTACGCCGTCTGCCGGGCCTGCGGCGAACTGCCGCCCTGCCACCACGGGGAGTACGGCCCGGAGGGCGGCCCCCGGCGTCCGGAGCAGAGCGGCGGCATCCCGCTCATCGTGCCCGAGGGCTGCTGCATGGGGTGCGCCGAGCAGATCAAGCCCCGCATGCGGACCGTACGTTTCCCCGGCCCCAACCTCTGGTACCCGGACCTCGGCGACGACACCGCGGTCTTCCACTCCCGCTCCTCCTGCGAGGACCAGGTGGAGTACTACCGCGCGCAGTGGCAGAGCGAGTACCCCCAGCCCACCGCGCACCCGACCACGCCGGCGTTCCCGGGCTTCGACCACCTGGCCCTGCCACGGGCCCGCCAGCACGGGAAGGCCCCGGCCCCGCTCCCGCTCCCGCAGCACGACCGGGCTCAGGTCTCCCAGCACGTGCAGGGCCCGGTTCCCCAGCACGTACAGGATCACTTCGCGGTCCCTCAGCACGAGCAGAACCACTTCGCGCCCCCTCAGCACGAACAGAACCACTTCGCGGCCCCGCACATCCGGGAGGAGGCGCGCACCTCCCTGGCCGTCGGCTCCGGCACCTTCTCGCCGTCCTTCGGCGGCTACCGGGCGGAGCCCGAGTCATACCCCTCCGCCCCTCCGCCTCCGCCTCCCCCTCAGAGCGCGGCGCCCGTGCCCGCGGCCCCTCCCGTAGCCGCCGGGGACGCCGGCCCCGCCGTCCGGGCCGCGGAGGAGCTGAGCCGCTCCCTCACGGACCGACCGGTCTTCCACAACGCGGAGCAGGCGGCCCGGGTGATCGAGGAACTCACCGCGGCGGTCCGCAACATCGCCCTCTGCCTGAACGACCCCCAGGCCCGCAGCCACCCCTGACCCACCGGCTCCCCTCACCACGGCCCCGGGAACGCCGACGGCCCCTGACCGTTCCATCCGGTCAGGGGCCGTTCGTCTGCGGTGGGTGGGCCTCAGCCCGTCGCAAGCCGCCAACCGGTCGCCACGATCCTCCAGCCTCCCCCGAGAGCGAGCACCGCGCCGATGGCCCGCTGGAAGTCGCACGAGGCGAAGTAGCCCGACCGGCGGCCCCACTGCCGATCGGGCAGCCGCGCAGGGACGCCCCGGAAGTTCACCGCCAGGGCGAGGCCCAGGAGAACGGCCCCCGACCCGGTTACCTGGTCAGGGGCCGTTCCGGCCGGCGGTGGGTGTGGGATTTGAACCCACGGTGACTCGCGCCACGACGGTTTTCAAGAGAGTGCTGCAGGAAGCGTCTCTGGCGTGCCTGACCTGCTCGTTCCCCGCCATCCGGGCCCATCACCGCCTCTGGCGGTCCACACCTGGTCCACTGGGCCGACTCAGTCGCCGGAGAAGCCCCAGAAGTAGATCTCCCGCGGTTCCCCCTGGTCGTCATGAAGTACGGCGCACCGCCCGTACCAACGCCAGTAATCGAACTCCTCGAACCTCGGCACGTGCGCCCGAGTCAGCTTCCGCGTGCCCAGGACACGCAGCGCCTCTTCTTCGGTCACCTGTTTCATCGTGGAGTAATCCGGCTCCTCGTCCGGTCCGATGATCTGGAAGATGTCGAGAATCGAGTGAGTCCCGTCGTGCTGCACGAGCTCGTGCTCCCACAGCTCCTCCTCGGTCTCGGGCCACGGCAGCCGTTCTTCCTCCGGCCGCCAGTCACCGCCCGGCCCCCAGTAGTACTCCCGCTCCTCGAAGACCTTCTGCCGCAGCGCATCGAACGCCCCGACAAGATCCTCTTGATGCGGCACCGAGTAGTCCCACCCTGACGCGCCCATATGCCGACCCCTCCCCACACAGTTCTTCGAGAACGGCCGGACGCTAACAGCGGCCACTGACATCGCCGCCCCTATTCGTCACCCTGACATGACTCCTGGCCGAACCCCGCCCTGACCATCCCCCTCTCTGCGATGCTGGAGGCCGATCGAGAGGGGCCGCAGCGATGCAGTGGAAGATCCACGGGGAACGTCCGATCTACGAGAACAGCTGGGTGAACCTGTGGCTCACCGACGTCGAAACGCCGGACGGGAACCGCTGGGAGCACCACGTCGTCAAGCTCCGGCACCTGGCCGTGGCCGCCGTCGTCAACGATCGCCGCGAGGTGCTGATGATGTGGCGGCACCGCTTCATCACGGACGCCTGGGCGTGGGAGCTGCCCATGGGCCTGGTCGAGGAGGGCGAGACACCTGCAGACGCAGCAGCCCGTGAGGTGCTGGAGGAGACCGGCTGGCGCCCCGGCCCGATCAAGCCGCTGATCTACGCCGAGCCGGCCAACGGCATCACCGACTCCCAGCACCACGTCTTCCGGGCTGACGGGGCGATGTACGAAGGCCCGCCAACCGAGAAGAACGAGTCGGACCGGATCGAGTGGATCCCGCTGGCCGAGGTGCGGGGCATGATCGACCGGCGCGAGATCGTCAGCAGCGGCTCCCTCGTCGGGGTGCTCTACGTCCTCATGGACGAGGCGATCCGCTGACCTGGCGGGGCAGCACTTCACGGAGCCGGGCCTCGAATGCCACCGCGGCCGGTTCGCCGCGGAAGGGCTCCAGTTGCTCGTAGAACTCCCGGAGGTGGCCGGCGACTCGTTGCGAGCTGACGGCCGCCGCCGGGGCCAGGGCGTCCATGGCCGTGTGGCACGCCTCGTCGAGTTTGCCGCGCTGGAGCTGGGTGCGGGCGAGCCAGAAAGCGTGGAAGGCGCGGCCTCGGTGGTTCGTCTGGTGTTCTCGGCGCAGAGCATCCGCGATGAGAGGTTCGGCGAGGGCGGCTTCGCCCAGGCGGCCGTGCGCGATGCCGGTGTCCACGATCAGCTTCGGTTCGTCGAAGTAGGCGACCCAGGCCGGGTCCGGATCGCCGGTGCCGATCCGTCCGAACTGGGTGTGGGCTTCCGAGATCGCGGTGTGGGTCGCGCCGTGGTTGCCGAGGGTGGCGTGGGCGAAGGCTTCGCGCATCGCAAGCATGGCCAGTACCCGCGGTGTCGTCCCCGCGGCCGCTCGGGCCTGGTCCTGGGCGGCCGTGACGAGTGCGAGGGCGTCGCCGGGCTTGTCCTGGTAGGTCGCCTGGAGGCTCATGCAGGCGAGGACGTTGGCCATGAACTGGCGGTCGTCAATGGCCTTGGCCAGACCGAGGGATTCGGTGAAGTAGGCGCGTGCCTGGTTGTACTGGCGGGCGTCGAAGTAGGTCCATCCGGTGAGCCGGGCCAGCTCGGCCGCGATGCTGTGCAGGCCGTCCCGCAGAGGATCCGGACGCTGCTCCTTGAGGAGATCGACGACGTAGCGGAGCTGGCCGACGACCGCCGGCCGTAAGGTCTCGCCGCCGTGCTCGTCGTCCCGGCGCCAGTAGTCGGCGATCGTCGAGTGCAACGCGTCCAGCGTCGACGCGCTGAGATCCCGCTCGGCCGCCAGGGCGAGGATGCTGTCAACGTCCGCCCCTGGCAGTCCGGCGGCAAGCGGTTCGACGGCTGAGGCCGGTACCTCGGCCGGTTCGCGGGGTGTGACCGTCAGGCTGGGCGGCGTCTCCCAGGAGCGTCGGGCAAGTCCGAGCATGTGTCCGGGGATGCGTAATCCGTCCGAGATCCGTTCGATCACGTCCATGTGCAGCAACTGCCGCCGTCCGGCGATCACCTCGCCCACGCGGCTCGGGGTCAGGTCGCAGCGGCGCGCGATCATCGACGGATAGATGCCTGCTCGTGCCCTGATCAGCTGGAAGATGCGGCCGAAGTCTCTGGCCTGGCATGCATCGATCATCACTGGGTCCGTGAGCAGGCTGACCGGGAGTTCCTTCGAGCGAGATGGCTCGGGCATCGGGCACGCTCCGGCATGAGGACTACGGATCGCTGCACTTGGTCAACCGAGGGTGATGTTACCCAAGTTGGGTAATCCGCTTGGCCTTTCTGGCCGGTCCCGCGGATCGCGATGCTCCTGGCATGGCGAACGGACAGGACGACGTACGGATGACGTTGCGGGTCTCCCGCGACTCCGGCCAGACGTGGGGACCTCTCACGGAGGTACGCGTGGGCGAGGACCCGGTGGTCCCGGAGAACCCGGGACGCTACCCGCCGTGCGTCTGCCCCCGGTGCTCGCAGCAGGAACGGAATGCCGTCGCGTCCTTCCGGATGGTGTCGTGATGCGTTGCGCGCACTGGCGCCGGGTGCCCCTCGACCTGGCAAGGGAAGCACGGGAGAAGTCGGCCGCCACGTACATCGACAGGGCGGTGCAGTGCCAGCTGTCCGCGCACGACGAGGGTGAGCACTTCGGTCTCCTCACCGACGCCGACGCGTACGGGACCGCGCTGTGGCTCCGCTGGCACGGGACGGACGAGGCGGAACTTGTCGTACTGCCGGACTGCCCGGTGGCCGCCCCGGGTCCTGACGGTGAGGGCTGCTGTCTGTTCGCCGACCACGCCAAACAGCACACCTGGGAAGACGCCCTGGAGGAGGTCGCGTGCACCAACTGATCGCGAGCCCGCCCAAGACCCGGCGCTCTCGCTCGCCTCGCAACGAACGGTGCGGGGACTGCGGTGGCAGCGGCGCCAACTCGTCCGGCAAGACCTGCGGCACCTGTAACGGGCTGGGCGAGATCCACTGCCGCGCCAGCCGCCAGGAGTCCCATGCGCTGTCCCGCTCCGTGATCCGAAAGGAGGGCCACCGATGGCCCACGCTCTGATCGCCTCCCCGTTCCTCGACGGGTACCTTCTCCTCAAGCCGGGAGCAAGGGCCGGCGCCCGAATCTCCGCCGACCACTTCGAGGGCCTGCGCCAGGCCACCACCGGCGGTGAGTCGCTTCCCGCCTGGGCGGTGCAGACCGCCGCCGACGTGTGGGGCATCGACCTGGACGGCCAGACCGCGCAGGGCACCGTCCTGGTGCGCGAGCCGTCCCCGTACGGCTACTGCCGGGCGTCCTGGGAGATCAACCTCGGCTGCAACTTCGGCTGCAAGCACTGCTACCTCGGCGAGCGGCCCTTCTCCGGCCTCGGCTGGGACGACAAGGTGCGACTGCTCGACATCATGCGCGAGTCCGGCGTCCTCTGGCTCCAGATCACCGGTGGCGAGCCCACCATGGATCCCCACTTCCAGGGCGCCTACCGGTACGCCTGGCAGGCCGGGATGATGCTCACCATCTCCACCAACGGCTCGCTGCTCTGGCGGCCGGACCTCCTCAAGCTCTTCCGCGACTGCCCGCCTTACCGCCTGGTGGTCAGCATGTACGGGGCGAGCGAGGAGTCCTTCGACACGCTCACCCAGCGCCGCGGGGCCTGGAAGGCGTTCCGGCGCGGCATGGACGCCGCACGCGAGGCTGGCCTGCCGCTGCGCATCAACGTCGTGGTGACCGAGGACAACGCCTCCGAGGCCGACGAGATGGCCGCCCTCGCCGACGAGTGGAACGTCGAGAACCACGCGTACACGAACATGACGCCCACGATCTACGGCGGCGGAGAGCCGCTGCTCGCCCAGTCCGCCGCCCACCTGCGGCAACGCAAGCCGTTCGCCGGCTGCAACGCGGGACACACCTTCTTCCACGCCGACCCCCACGCCAAGGTCTCGATCTGCAAGGTCGGCCGCGACGACCAGATCGACCTCATGACCGAAGGCATCGACGGCCTCACCCGGCTCGGCGCCATCGCCGACCGCCTCATGCTTCGCACCGGTGGGTGCGAGGGCTGCGCCCTGTCCGGCACCTGCCGGGTCTGCCGCCCCCTGGCCAAGCACTACCAGGAGGCCAAGGCGCCGCTGCACAGCTACTGCCAGCACGGAGACAAGGAGAACGCCTCATGACCCCGCCCGTATCGGTGACCATCCTCCCCGGCCCGCCGGCCTCGGCCCGCCGCGCGGCCCCGCCCGTCGCGACCGCGTCGATCACCGCGGTCCAGGACCTCGACGTGATCGTGGAGAGCGCGGAGTGCTCCTGCGACGCCGGGGACGACAACCCCCACTGACCGACATGATCCGGTCAACTCCGTTCAGGCCCCGGCGTACTCGCGTCGGGGCCTGAGCCCTGACCGGCTCACCGCTAGGGTGCCGGTCATGTTCTTCCGCTGGGACTGGCTCCGGCCCGTACTGACCGCGCCGATCGTGCCGACTCTCGGCCCCGTCCACCCCGACGCCCTGACCGTCGGCATGTTCGAGGACACCCTGCGAGCGGCCGATACCGGAGACTTCCTTCCGTACGACAAGGACCGGCGCTGGGGCGGCAAGAAGGACGAGAGAGTCCTACGCAGCGACGTGGTCCACCAACCTGAGCACACCCTCATCCCCACCCTGACCCAACGTGGACGCGGCACCGTGAAGGTCTTCGCCTACGGGCTCCGTAACAGCGTCACGGATGAGGCCGCCGAGCTGGCCGCCAAGCTCGCCGCCGCGCACGACGTGGTCAACGCCCGGGTCGTACGCCCCCTCGGCCCCGAGAGCGCACGCCCGCGCGGCACCCGCATCCAGCTGAAGGACTTCACCGCCGGGTCATGCCCCGACCCGGGCAGTCTGGTCCGCCCCATCACCGACTGGCCGGCCGTCGTGCAGGAGACCTTCGCTCCGTTCGCCGAGGCCATGGCGGGCGATGGCCTGGCCTTCCTCCACGCACAGATGCAGGCCGGCCGGTGCGGCCCGGTTCTCGCCGCCGCCGTCGAGGACCGCATCGTGGGGGCGATCGGCCCCATGGAAGTCCGCCTCGACGCGCTTGGCTGCCCCCAGCTCATGCCCCAGTACTTCGCCGTCCTGCCCGAGACCCGAGGACAGGGCCTGGGCCGCGTCCTGTGGCGGGCAGCGATGCACTGGGGTCAGTCTCACGGCGCCGCCTACCAGCTCCTCCAGACCGAGGTCGGCGGCGCCTCCGACCGGCTGTGCCAGTCCGAAGGACTCACCTCTCTCGGCTTCACCCACACCACACCGGCGTAACCTCGCAAGCCTCGAAGGGCGCCATCGACAGCGCCGACTACGGTCGTTTCCTGGCGTCCTGCACCGCGGCCGCAAGCTCCCTGCTCGTGCCAGCAACGGACCCTGCGGGCACCAACACCAGCCGGGTCACTTCTTCGACAGGTCGCGGAGAAGCGCTACGAGCGCAACGGCCGCGCCGATTGCTGCTCCCAACTGAGGGCTGAGAAGCGCCAGATACACGGTGGCAGTGCCAACAAGAGCAAGCAGAAGAGTGCGTGAGCTGAACTGGTCCATCAATCCTCCGATAGGCGATTTAGGACCAGCATTGAGGCCGTCATCCCCTCATTGACGTGCCCTTACAGTTGCTCGCGATTTCTGACAGTTCCTGACAAGGCGTGACGCTACGTGACACCATGCTGGCAGTCCTGAGCGTAGAGATGGGAGCAGCCGGATGGCGCGCTGGCAGATGCCGGATCTTCCCGAAGGTCCCCTGCGGACCTTCAAGCACGAGCTCCATGCGCTCCATGGGAAAGCCGGCTACCCATCGGCCCGCAATCTCTACTTGGCTGTGGGGAAGGTCGTCAGCCACACGAAAATTCACCACGCCTTCATCAAGCCGCTTCTCCCTTCGTGGGGCGTAGTCGAGGTCGTTGTTGAGCAACTGGCCGTCCAGGTGCGTCCACGTCTCGACGCGGACACAGAGATTGTCCGCTTCAAGGAGCTCTGGGACGAGGCACACGACTCCCATACGCCGATGGCTTCCATCCCCGCGCCACGCACAGGTGAGCAAGTGGATGGACCGGCTTCGGGCTACATCCCTCAATCGTTCCGTGCCAGGCCAGTTGTGGCCGCCAACAACGGGCTGATCTATCAGGTCTTGGTCGACCTTCACAAGGCAGGAATGTCAACCAGCGTGCCGCATGTCGCTGCGGAGCTCGAACGGCGAGGGCAACTTGAGCTGTGTGGTGGGGAGGAGTACCTGTACGAATGCTTGAGAGCGGCCATGAAGGGGGCGTACGAGGCAGGTCTGAGCATCCCGGAGTTCGCTTCGCTGAACGCCCGGAAGGTTCGAGACACCGCCGTTGCGCGCCGGGAACGTTTGGCATCGCTCCTTAGCCCACACTCAGAGGCCGATCAAGGTCTCAGGGAGCACGAACGGGTGCCTGAACTACATCCGCATCGGATGCACCCGCAGCAAACCTAGCTGACACGCCCGTCACGATGGCGTGATCGGGGTGGCAGGCGCCAGCGACCAGTCGGCCGCACCAAACCCCGCGGTCGGCCGGAGCGGCTTTGGCCGGTGTCCTGTTCGGGTTGGGGTCGGGCATGTTCAGGGGGCCGTACGCTGGCCCGGCAACTCGGGCAGGCTTTGCCCCTGCCCGGAATTTGAACGAGTGGCCCCCTGGACTTGCCCGACGCGGGCCCCGGCCCGAACAGGTGGGTAAAGCCGTGGAGGCCGGCCGCCCCAGCCACAGTTGGTTGAACGGCAATCCGCTATGACTGATGCGGACTTGCATGCACCCCGCCCCTGTCGGCCGTGCCCGCCATGGGGCGGCCGTCAGGGTTCTTCACGGTTCTGTCTGCCCGCTTCTCGGGCTTTGCGGCGCGAGTGGGCGGGGGCCGTCGCGGGCGTTGGCGGAGACATGGAGCCAGCGGCGGCCTGGGGCCGCCGCGCCGCGCGGCCCGCGCCAGCGGGCCGCCTTGATCCAGTAAAGAAACTTTGGACAGCTCACCCCTTCGGCCGCCTCGGCCGGTAGGAGTGGGCTGCTTTGCCATGCTTTGCGCCGTTTATCAGCTGAATCGCAGAGTAACCCGCTTCCGCTTGGGCCTGTTCGTGGAATCGACGAAAACTATCCACAGGCGAACCGGGATTGGCTCTCATCTCGTCGTGCTATCCACAGCTGAAGGGCCGCGAAATGACCGTTTGGGGGAGATTTCCGTTTTATCGACTTTGCGCGGCTTGCGTTGAGGGCAGAGGCTTATTCCCGCGAGCGCGGGAGGCGTGACCCAGGCCACCACTTGCAAGGTCACACGGAGGGCGGCTCTGGCACCTCTATACGTGATCCGGGATTGCGGGCCGGTGAACATAGCCGACGATCGCCGGTTAGCCAAACCGGGGATTCTCCGGATCCTTGTCAGCACGGACCAGGGAGCCAGGCCCGCGAGGGGGAGTTGATCGTGACGCGCACCACATGGGCGGAGTGTCACACCGAGGCCGTTTTCCCCACCTGTAGCAGGCGAGAGGGCCAAACCGGTCCGAGTGCACGAAAGGAGACGGTCATGGCGGAACGGGTGCAAGCGCCGGAGGGGGTCCGCCCTGCCCGTCCACCGGCACGTCCGGCAGATGATCCGCACTGCCTGGGACCTCGGCGGCCTGCCCGAGTTCGCGGACCTCAAGCTCTGCAAGTGGGCCCACATGCTCGGCTTCCGGGGCCACTTCTCCACCAAGTCCCGCGCCTACTCCACCACCCTCGGAGCCCTGCGCGACGTCCGCCGCGCCTGGCGCCTCGCCCAGGCCGACGCAGCCCGCACCCGCGTCGGCCAACCCGCCCCCGGCCCGGACACCGTGCTCGTCACCGAGTCCTCCTGGGCCTATCTCGCCTCCGGCTACCGCCCCGGCGAGGAACTCCTCGCCGCCCAGACCCGCCACGACATCGACCAGGCCCGCGCTGACAAGGAACGGGCCAAGACCGAAGGGGAGGTATGGCAGTGACCGCCGCACCGACCACCCGCATGCTGACCCTCGTAGAGGCGCTGACCGAGCTGCGCATGTCGCGGGCCGCCTTCTACCGGCTTCGCGCTCGCGGGAACGCCCCCCGCTGCCTCAAGCTCCCCAACGGACAGATCCGCATCCGCCGGGCCGACCTCGACGCGTGGTTCGACAGCTGCGAGGTGCCGACGTGCTGACGTACGACGTGAAGATCTGGGGCATCCGCAAGCGCCCCGACCGCGCCGCCGCCTACCAGCTGCGCTGGCGGGTCGGTGCCCAGCCGTTCTCCAAGAGCTACAAGCTCAAGGCCCAGGCAGACGGGCGACGTTCCGAACTGCTCACCGCGCTGCGCAATCGCGAGCAGTTCGACACCGAGACCGGCCTGCCGGCCTCCGAAGTACTGGCTGCCCAGTACCCCACCTGGTACGCCCACGCCCGGGAGTACGTGGCGATGAAGTGGCCGAACGCCTCGGCCAAGCACCGCGCGAGCATCGCGGACGCCTTGGCCACGGTCACACCCCGCCTGGTCAAGGACAGTCGCGGGACTCCCACTCCTCGGGTCCTCCGCGCTGCGCTCTACTCCTGGGCCTTCCGGCTCGTCCTCGACCAGGACGGCGCACTCGTGGCCCGCGTCGAAGCCGAGGAAGCGCCCGGAGCCATCTCGTCGGCCCTCGACTGGATCGGCCGCAAGTCCGTGGACATCTCAGCGTTGAACACACCGGCCGTCGTGCGGTCCGCTCTGGACGCGCTGGCCCGCAAGATGGACGGCACCGCTGCGGCGGACAACACGGTAAACCGCAAGGTGCCCGTATTCAGTAACTGCCTGCGTTACGCCGTCGAGTTGGAACGCCTGCCGTCGCTGCCCCTGGCCAAGGTGGACTGGACGCCGCCCGACACGGACGACGAGATCGACTTCCGCTACGTGCCCGGCCCGGCTCTGGCCCGGAAGCTGATCGATGCCGTGGGCGAACAAGGAGTTCGAGGACGGCACCTCAAGGCGTACTTCGGGTGCATCTACTACGCGGCAACCCGCCCCGGCGAGGCCGTGACCCTCCGGGCATCGGACTTCACGCTGCCCGAGGAAGGTTGGGGCGAGGTCGTCCTGTCGTCGAGCTCGGCACGCGTCGGCTCCGGTTGGACCGACTCGGGTGAGTCGTACGACTCCCGCGGCCTCAAGAAGCGGGCTCGGCGGGCCACACGAGAGGTGCCCATTCCCCCGGTCCTCGTCCGCCTGATCCGGGACCACATCAAGGAGTTCGGCACGGCCGAGGACGGACGGCTCTTCCGCGCTGTCCGGAACGGCGGCCTGCTCACCAAGGAATACGGCGACATCTGGAAGGCCGCTCGCGAAGTCGTCCTCACCCCCCACGAGCTTGAGACGCCTCTGGCCGAGGTCCCTTACGGCCTCCGCGCCGCCTGCGTCTCCCTCTGGCTGGAGTCCGGCGTCTCCCCGGCCGAAGTCGCCCGCCGCGCCGGCCACAGCATCGCCGTGCTGTTCCGCTTCTACGCGAAGGCCATCCGCCGCAACCAGCACCACGCGAACCAGCAGATCGAGCGGGCCCTGGACACCGCCGATCACGATTAGGTCCGACCCACAGCCGATGCCGCTGGTGGCACCTGCCGAGGTGCAGACGGTCGCCATGCCTGCGGCGAAGCTCTTCCCACTTTGCCGCAATTCTTTCTGCGCACTTCGTCAAGTCTGTGGCGCCTTCCATTTCCCGCGAAAGATCACGAGAGCCAGATTCAGCCAATGAGAATCGCTTGACTCTGCTATAAGCAGTCCACACTCTCGCCAAGAGGCCGAAAACAGACGCCATGCACACCTCAGTGCAACCAGAAGGAAACTTTCCCACTTTGGCGAAAAATGACCGCTGCGGACCCTTCAAGCGTGGCGTATTTCATGGCTTCCATGCAGGTCAACGCCCCAGCACCGCACAAGACGAGCGATCGGCCCTGCAGGTTCAGCGGAATCAAGCTGACCTTCGTCGAGCACCGCACCGAATCGAGAATGTGACGGGGATCATACTGCGGATTGTCGTAAGTTAGTTGCCTAAGATCTCGCGTCCGCATTGAATGATCCGCATTCAACAAGTTCCCACACATTCGCACAAAAGGGATCGGACATGCGTAACAGCATTGCTCTGAAGGCGCGCGCGGTCACGACCGCTGCGGCGCTTCTGGTTGCCGGCAGCGCCTCGGTGATGTTCGCGACCAACGCGTCGGCCTACACCCAGAGCAACTCGGCCAACAACTGCTTCGGGCGCTACTACAACACCGACTGGGACCAGCTCTGCGGCTCCGGCGGCGCCTGGCAGACCGGCAACTACAAGACGACGGCTGCCTGCAGCTACGAGCCGGACGAGGAGATGACGATCTACCGCTACCGGTACAGCACCGCCGTCGTCGACGGTGCTGACTGCACGTGGAGCGTGAACGTGGGCAGCACCTGGTACTTCTCGTAAACGGCGCCTCCGTCTCAGGAGGATTGACGCCAGGGGCCCTTCCGTCCGCATTGCAGCTGCGGACGGAAGGGCCGTGTGCCGATTGTATGCCTCGACCGTAAAAGGGACCCCATGCACGTTCAGCTGTCTAAACTGCGACAAGCGTACCGATCACGAGTCGTCCTGGACGGTTTGGATTTGACGCTCAAGCCCGGCGTAACCGGCCTTCTTGGGCCGAACGGCGCAGGCAAGACAACTCTGATGCGGACCCTGGCGACGGTGCAACCTCCTGTGGGTGGAACACTCACGCTTGACGAAACCAACGTCACAAGCGAGCGAACGGCACAAGCAGTACGGCGCCGCATTGGTTACTTGCCACAGAAGTTCGGCTGGGACCCTGGGATGAGGATCCGCGACTTCGTCGAGTACGCAGCGTGGTTGAGAGAAGTCCCCGATGATCATCGCTCGCAGGCGGTCGAGCAAGCACTTCACCAAGTAGACCTTGCAGACCGCCGAAACGAGCGGATGTCCCGCCTCTCCGGCGGAATGCGTCAGCGTGCAGGCATCGCTTGGGCCATCGTAGGCCGCCCCGGGCTCGTCATTCTTGACGAACCGACCGTGGGCCTTGACCCACGTCAGCGTCTTCAGTTCCGCCGCATCCTCTCTGAACTCAAGGACACGACCGTCCTGCTGAGTACCCACCTCATTGATGATGTGGCTGCCGTATGTGACCGGGTTGTCGTACTACACAGCGGCCGCATCCTCTTCGACGGAACGACAACGGAGATGGCGGCACACGGACGCGAGGGCATGCCTGGGGGAACCCCGCTGGAGCGTGCATACATGGAGCTTCTCCCGGCTGAGGAGCGACACCTGTGAAGTCGTTCCTGCTACACCTGCGCTCTACTCCGCTGCGCTGGTTCCTCCCTCCCCTTCTCGTCCTTGATGTGGTGCTCATTCTGGCCCGGGACGACTTCTGGCACGGCTTGTGGGGAGACACGGGTGCCACGGCTCAGACGCCTACCCTCTACCTGGGCATGTTTGCCGCGGGTGCCGCCGCATGGACCGCGTCCCTCCGCGACCGACCCGAAGTCCTTGAACCGCTTCGTGCGATGCCTCGGACCTCTCAGCGCACCGAGCTGCCTCGCATGCTCGCACTGCTCTTCATCGTGCTCGTGCCCTATCTGATTGGTCAGCTCGTCGCGTTCTCCATCACCGCGCGTACGTGGCCCCCCGGTTTCAACCAATATCTCGGCTATGCGCTGCTCGGCTTGGCCGCTCTCATGCTGGCTTGCGGATGGGGCTGGCTTGTCGGACGCATCCTCCCTAGTCGTTGGGGTCCTCTCGCCGGCGCGTTCGGATGGGTGATCGTCAACCTGGCGGTGAAGAGCGACCTCGTGGTGGTAGGTGGCCCGGCTCGGGAGCAGCCCGACCTGCTGTTGATCGGAGCTCGGATCGCAGCAGCCGTCCTGCTGCTCGGCGTGTGCCTGTGGTTGCCCCTCGGAAGGGAGAGGATGTTGCGCGCTGCGGTGCCCGGAGTCGCCGCCCTCGTCGCTCTCACTTCAACGGCTGTAGCCACGGGAGTCTCGGTGATCGAGCCCAGGTGGGACTCCAGCACCATGCTCTGTGTGAAGGGTTCAACCTCGATTTGCCTGTGGCCGGAAGAAGAGAAGTACCAAGCGATGGCCGAACGGGTGCTTGCCCGTACCGACGGCCTTCCCAAGGAACTCTTGATGCCGGACAAGGTCTACTCCCTCGGTCTGATCCGGATGGGCAACCACCTTGTCGGTGACTTCGACCTGGACAGCGGATCCGAGTGGGCACTGGCCGATGGCGTAACGCGTGCTGTGTCCGGGACGACCTTCAAGGCTTGCGAGCAGGGTGGCTGGGAGAAGTACACCAAGGCTGGAGACCAGTCCGTGCTCGCTCTGGAGCGCTGGTTGGAGAAGCGCCTCGCTGGCGGTGGCAGGCCGGAGTACACCGAGAGTGGCATGTCCGCGTCGCAAGCTGCTGCCATCCAGAAAGGGATGGCTATGGTGGACAAGTCGTCGGCTGAACAGGAACGCTGGGCGCGCGATACTGTCAAGTTCGTCCTGGAGACCTACTGTGCATGACGCTGAAACGGCAACGGAGGACGTCGCCACTTCGGGCCGGCATAGCCGTTCCGAAGGACGCTTCCGCCCGGCCTGCGGCGTGCAGCGACCAGCTGCGGTACTAGTTGGAGTGCTCGTAGTCGGTATCTCAGTGGCCTGGCTCGGCGACACGCCCAGCCCGCTCCCAACCTCCGTGGGGGGCGAGGAATCCAGCACACCCAGTTGGCGGATGCTCGCGATGTTCGCCGGTGTTTTGCCGCTGCTGGCTCTGCACAGCCCGATGGCCGACCTGGAAGCATCTGCTACCCGCCGCTTCCACCGGGGCCGAGCGATGCGCTTGACCGGGCTCTGGTGCGTGAGCATGGTGGTGTTTCTGGGCACCAGCGCTATCAAGGTCGAAGGTCAAGTGCTCGAAGCCATGGCCTTGGCTTTGCCGGGGTGGACCGGCGTCGGTCTGCTGAGCGGGCGGCTCCTCGGATGGCGGCAGGCTTGGGTTCTGCCTGCACTGGCCCTCAGCATCCTCAATTACTGGGGCGTCCGGGACTCGAACGGTTCTTACCCGTGGTGGGACTTCACCAGGCTCCCCGCAGGTGAGCATCCTCTCGGCCTCGCGGTCAGCCTCGCTCTCTTCGCCATTGGCCTCATTGCCTTCGTGCTCACACCGTGGCGGCTACGGATGCTGACCCCTCGCAGATGAGCGCACGCGGGCCTTGTTTCCACTCCTGAAGTGCTCAAGGACCGTCCTCAACGCACCCTTGATCCTTCTCTCGCCCATCGAGAGAAGGACAGCAGCTGTCGAGATATCCCCCGCAACGCGGCGAACACCGAGCAGTACGCCCATGTCCCTGTGCGCTCGCCGATGCTGCTGCGCGAATCTGGTCCACATCTGGTCCACACACGCTGATCAGAGACGTGACAAGGGCGGATCAAAGTGAGACAGGATCCCTATACAAGGGGCGCCCCATGCCAGGGGCGCCCCTTGTGACCAGCACACATGCTGACCTGCGCGGTGGGTGTGGGATTTGAACCCACGGTGACTCGCGCCACGACGGTTTTCAAGACCGTTCCCTTAGGCCGCTCGGGCAACCCACCTGTGCCCCGCCTCACCTGCTGCGGAGCGGCTACAGCCTACCGGCTGGGCGCTGCTGCGGATGTACTGACTTTTCGGGGTGCGCGGAGGGTCGAGCGGTGGTGGGGCGGGGGATGATCCTGTTCGGTCCGGTCAACACGTGGGAACGGTGGACGAGTTCGTCGGTGCGGTTCCGGCGTGGCGCCTGTGCCCGGGGGACCGGTTCGGGGTGGGAATGGCGTCGGATCTGGAGGGGCATCACCGTTGTCCATCAGCAGTCTTCCTGTGCCGTACAACCTGGATCCGCCGCCACCGCCGGACAGTGCGTCGTGTGCGCGGCGCGCCGGATCTGAACGGGGCCGACGGGGTCAACGGGGCCGACGGACCCCATGGGTCCGTCCGGCCATGACGCGCAGAACGCGCAGAACGCGCAGAACGAGCAGGACGAGCAGGATGAGCAGGACGAACTGGAGGGGTTGACGGATGCGTACGCGAAGCGCGGTGGAGATCGCCCGGGCATCCCTGGCGCCGGCCTATCCGCAGGCGACCGAGGACGGCTTGGACCGGGCCGCCCAGCTCATGGTGCGGTGGAGTTCGGAAGGCGTCGGCGAGCGGCTCGACGGCGAGCTCACCGAGCTCCTGTTCCGGGACCTGCAGACGGTCACGGAGAGTCCGAGCCCGGTCGCCCGGGTCGTCGACGAGTGGCGCCAGGAGCCCGCCCCTGCGGCACGTCGTCTCTGGCGGCGGGTTTCGAACGTGCCGCCGGACTCCCCGCCGCCCGCGTCCGCCCGCGGCTGACCGGCCCGCCGTCGCTCCGCACCGACCGGGCGGGCGTGACGCGAGGGAGGGGAGCACCGGGTGTCCGGTGCTCCCCTCCCTCGTGTGCGGCGGGGGTCGTCAGCTGTCGCCGGTGCGCTCGCCGAGGGTGACGGTGGCCGTGGCGGTCTTGCCGTCGCGCTCGTACGTGACCTCGACGGAGTCGCCGGGCTTGTGGGTCCAGATCTCGCTGATGAGGGTGGGGCCGCTGTCGATCTGGTGGCCGCCGAAGCCGGTGATCACGTCGCCCGCCTTGAGGCCCGCCTTGGCCGCCGGGCCGTTCGCGGTGACCGGGGCGGTGCCGCCGGCGCCCTGGGAGGCGATGGTGGCGCCGCCGCCCTTGTCGTTCATGTTCACGGTCGCGCCGATCACCGGGTAGACCGGCTTGCCCGTCTTGATCAGCTGCTGGGCGACGTTCTTGGCCTGGTTGACCGGGATGGCGAAGCCGAGGCCGATCGAGCCCGCCTGGGACTGGCCGAAGCCGCTGCCGGTGGACTGGATGGCCGAGTTGATGCCGATCACGGCGCCGCTCGCGTCGAGCAGCGGGCCGCCGGAGTTGCCCGGGTTGATCGAGGCGTCGGTCTGCAGCGCGCTCATGTACGAGTTGCTGCCGCCGGAGCCGTCGCCCGAGGCGACCGGGCGGTTCTTGGCGCTGATGATGCCCGTCGTCACCGTGTTCGACAGGCCGAAGGGCGCGCCGATCGCGATCGTCGAGTCGCCGACGGCGACCTTGTCGGAGTCGCCGAGCGGCAGCGGCGCCAGCCCCTTCGGGGCGTTCGTCAGCTTCAGTACGGCGACGTCGTAGCCCTGGGCCCGGCCGACGACCTCGGCGTCGTACGACTTGCCGTTCGAGAAGGTCACGGAGAGCGTGCCGCCGTCCGCGGCCGACGCCACCACGTGGTTGTTGGTGACGATGTGGCCCTCCTGGTCGTACACGAAGCCCGTGCCCGTGCCGCCCTCGCCCTCGCCCTCGCTGCCGCCGGACTTCGCCTGGATGGTGACCACGCTCGGCAGCGCCTTCGCCGCCACCGCGGCGACCGTGCCCGCTTCGCGCTTGAAGGAGGCCGGGGCGTCGCCGGAGGAGACCGTGGTCGAGCTGAAGCCGCCGTTGTCGCCGCGCTCCGCCGCCCAGTAGCCGATGCCTCCGCCGATGCCGCCGGCGACGAGCGCCGCCACCAGGACGGCCGCGACCATCCCGCCGGCCCGCTTCCGGCCCCCGGGGGCGGGCTGCGCGGGCGGGGGCGGCGCGCCCCACGCCGGTACCGCGGGCGGGGGCGGCGGCCAGCCACCGGCGCCGGCGTGGGCCGGCGCCTGCGCGGCCGCCGGGGCCTGGGCGTAGCCGTGCTGGGCGTGAGCCGGGTCGGCGGCGGGCCGAGCGTGGCCGGGGGCCTGGTCGTAGGCGGGCTGGGCCTGCGTGGGGCCTTGGTCGTAGGCGGGCTGGGCCTGCGTGGGGGCCTGGTCGGGGGCGGGCGCCTGGGACTCGGTCCGGGGCAGCGTCTGCGTCGGGGCGGGCTCGGGCTCCGCGGGAGCGGCCGGGGCGGACGCGGCCACCGTGTCTCGCATGTCCGCCGTGTCCGACGCATCCGTCGCGCTCTTCGTGGGCGGAGTCGTCGGGGGTGCGGGAGGCGTGGGAGGGGCGGACGGGGCAGCCGGGTCCGCCGGAACCGCCGTGCCCTCGTTCTCGGTGCTCACAGCTCGCTCTCCTCGTTGACTGCGCGGGGCGGTGATCCTGCCGACCACCTACTGCTCTACTTCTCCAGGGTGCTGCACCAGCTTTTCCCACCGGACGTCAGACCGCTGTAAGGCGGAGCTGTGCGTACGCACCCACATCTTTATATACGGACAGAACGGACCTGCTCCGGTGTGCCCGCCGCACCCCGCCAATGGCACCATGACGCCGTGACCCACGCACGGCAGCACCCGAACCGCGTCCCCCTCCAGGTCGTCGCCCACCGCGGAGCGTCCGAGGACGCCCCGGAACACACCCTGGCCGCGTACGTGAAGGCCATAGAGGACGGCGCCGACGCCCTGGAGTGCGACGTCCGACTCACCGCCGACGGCCATCTCGTCTGCGTCCACGACCGCCGCGTCGACCGCACCTCGAACGGCCGCGGCGCCGTGTCCACCCTCGAACTGGCCGACCTCGCGGCGCTGGACTTCGGGACCTGGAAGGGCCGCGACGAGTCGGGCGAGAGCCCGGACTGGAGCGATCCCGGCTCGACGTCCGTCCTCACCCTGGAGCGCCTCCTGGAGCTGGTCTCCGACGCCGGGCGCCGGGTCGAGCTGGCGATCGAGACCAAGCACCCGACCCGGTGGGCGGGCCAGGTCGAGGAGCGGCTGCTCCAGCTGCTCAAGCGGTTCGGCCTGGACGAGCCGGAGTCCCCGGACGACTCTCCCGTACGGATCATGAGCTTCTCGGCGCGTTCGCTGCACCGGATCGCCGCGGCGGCGCCGACGCTGCCCACGGTCTCGCTGGCCCAGTTCGTCTCGCCCCGGCTGCGCGACGGGCGGCTTCCCGCGGGCGCGCGCATCGCGGGTCCGTCGATCCGGATCGTCCGCCACCACCCGGCGGTGGTCCTGCGGCTCCAGAAGGCCGGGCACCAGGTCCACGTCTGGACGGTGGACGACGCCGAGGACGTCGAGCTCTGCGAGCGCCTGGGCGTCGACGCGATCATCACCAACCGCCCGAAGCAGGTGCTCGCCCAACTGGGTCGCGACTGAGCGTCGATATACCGACTTCTCCGTGTTCGCCCGCCTCTCCTTTCCCACCCTTCACGGGACACAACAGGACTTACAGGGAGTGCACCGGCGCGTTCCGTGTGTACGCGATCGTCACGAGTGCCTCATCGAACGCGGATTGGCCGGTTTCCGGTCCAGGCCATTGGGGCATCCACACGGTGGCGTGGGGCAAAGGAGGTCTCGGGGGTGGCGTTGGTGGTGGCACAAGAAGTGCCCACGTCGTCGAGCATGGCCGTTCCCCATGGCCCTGCCGGCGTAGGTGAGGCGAGGCACCGGATGCGGGACGAGCTGTACCGCAGCGGGGTCTCCGAATCGGTCGTCGACGACGCGGTGCTGATCCTTTCCGAGCTGCTCAGCAACGCCTGCCGGTACGGCAGGCCGCTGGGGTGCTCGGATCGGGGCGACGGTGACGTACGGGCGGCCTGGCGGGTCGATCCGGCGGGCGGCCTGCGGGTCGAGGTCACGGACGGCGGCGGTCCGACGCGCCCCGTTCCGTCGACGCCCTCCGTCACCGCGCACGGGGGCCGCGGGCTGAACATCATCGGCGCGCTGGCCCAGGACTGGGGCGTACGGGACAGCGCGACCGGCGAGGTCACCGTCTGGGTGGTGGTCACCGAGGGACACCGCCGCGAGGACTTCGCGGCGCGCGTCGGCGGCGGCTCCGGCTTCGACTTCCTGGACGCGTACGACGACCTGGACTGACCCCGGACCGCGACCGACCGGAACCCGACGGGCCCGGTTGGCAAGGCCCCGACGCCCCGGGCGGCGAGAAATCGACGCCCGCACGACGGACCGGCGAGGTCCGGTCCCGCGACGGGGCTCCGCGCCCCGCCTGAGGGGCACCCGGGCCCGGTGCGGCTAGGCTCGCGCCCGATACAGCACGCACTCAGCGCACACAGCGCGCAGCACGCCGCGATCGGGAGAAAGCCACACCATGGCCAAGAAGCGCCCCCAGACGAAGGCCGGCAAGACCGGTCAGGCACAGGTCACGAGCGGGGAGATCCCGGTCGTCGGTGCCCGCGAGCCGTGTCCGTGCGGTTCGGGCCGCCGCTACAAGGCGTGCCACGGCCGGGCCGCCGCACACGCCGTGACCGAGCTCGTCCAGCGCCCCTTCGAGGGCCTGCCGGGCGAGTGCGACTGGGTCGCGCTGCGCGAGCTGGTGCCCGCCGCCACCGTGCCGCTCACCCTGAAGGGCGGGCTGCCCGAGGGCGTGCCGTCCGTGACGCTCGCGACCGTGCTGCCGATGGCGTGGCCGGCGCTCCGCCGCGACGACGGCTCCGTCCTGCTCGCCCTGCAGAACGACTCCACCTCCGGCGACCTCGCCCGCGATCTGGCCGACACCCTCCAGCGCGCCCTGGAGGCCGAGCCGGGCACCCCGGTCCCCGCGCGCCGCGTGCCGGCCGAGGGTCCGCGCCTGCAGGAGCTGCTCGACGCGGACGCCGTGTTCGCGCCCGAGGTCCACACGGGCTTCGAGTTCTGGATCCCGCAGTCCGCGGAGGGCGGCGACCCGGAGGTCGCGGCCTCCCTGGAGCGGGCGAACGCGGCCGCGATCCCGACCGTGAAGCTGGCGAGCGTCGACTCGGCGTACTGGTGCGAGGTTCCGGACAAGAACCACCTCCGCTGGGTCATGCCGTACCCGGAGGAGAAGCTCCTGGACGCGCTCGCCCGCCTCCAGGCCGGCGAGGGCACCTCCCTCGGCGCGGACACCCGGCTCGTCGGTTCCTTCCGGGCACACGGCCTGATGGTGCCGGTGTGGGACCTGCCGTCGTCGATGACGGCCGAGGACTGCGAGAAGCCCGCGGCCGAGTTCGCCGAGCGGCTGGCCGGGGCGCTCGCCTCGGACGCTCCGCTCACGGCGGAGGAGCGCCGGGCGCGCGGCGGCCTCACGAACCGTCAGGTGACTCTCAGCTGATACCCCAGGTGGTATCGGTGACTGACAGACCGACCAGTCGGTGACTTCCGCCACAACACGGTCGGGGGACGGGTAAATCCCTGTCCGAATAACCGAGATCGAATTTGCGAACAGCAGATCTCTTGTTACCGTTCTGGAAGCCCGGTCGCTGGTGCATCCCCCGTCGCCAGCGATCGGGCCTTTCCATGTCCGCTTCCGGCTCGGCCGGCGCGTCGACGCTCAACTTCCTTCGCTGTCCGCCGTGTTGCTGCCCGAGCGCAGCAACAGCGGGGTTCCCGCGCCTTCTCCCGTGCCCGCGAATTCCGACACCGCCGTATAGGCGGTGGCCGCGCCGCGAGCACGCTCCGGAGGCGTTTCACAGGTTCCCGGCTCGTCCTGCGCGGGAACCGGGCAACGCACGTGAACGGTCCGCCCGCCGGGGGCCATGAGGGTAAGAAACGCGTCGAGGTCCTGGCGCGTGGCGTTCCGGTAGTACGTGCGCGCCCAGACGTCCAGGCCCTCGCTCAGCACACAGGTCTGCGCCTCGACCCCTTCGGGGGAGGCGAGTTCCGGACCGCAGCGCGTGACCCGCTCCGGGGACGCCGGAGCGGCGGCCGCGCCGGGAGCGGCCGGAGCGGGAGGAGTGGGGGACGCGGGAGAAGCGGCCGTACGCGGCCCGAGGCCGAGGCCCCTCAGCAGCTCCCCCGCCTTCGCGTCACCCGCGCCGGAGGAGCGCGCGGGGTCCCCCGTCGGCCCCGCCATGGCGACGAGCGGCAGCAGGACGGCCACCGTGACGGCGGTCCCGAGTCCGACCACGCGGAGGTTCACCGGACTCATGGAACCCACCTGCTCCTGCTCGGCTGGAGATCTCGAACGGTGGGGTGAACATATCGGCGGGCGGCGGGCGCCCCGCCTGCCGCGCGCCCGTTTCCCGGACAAGTCGACCCCGGACACACCCGTTCGGGTGAACGCCCGCCAACACGACCGCGCCCGCCCCGGCATCCCGGGCGCCGGCACCGCCACACCCGCCCCGGCACCCCAGGCGCCGCACCGCCGCGCCCGCCCCGGCATCCCGGCACTGAGCACGACCGCGCCCGCCATGGCCTCTCAGGCGTCAGGACAGCTCCGGCCGCCCCGGCGCCCCGGCCCCCTCAGTACGTCAGTCGGCTTCCGCCGCCCGGGGTGCTCGTGCTCGCCTCGACGAGGGCGTCGACGACCGCCTCGACGTCGGGCAGCCAGGGGCGGGCCGAGCCCGCGAGGGGCGCCCGCTCCCACCGGACCTGGCCGGTGCCCGTGACGGAGGGCGGCAGCAGGAGGTAGCCGCCCTCGCCGTGGAACCGGAGCGAGCTGGGCACGCTGTCCTTCGCGTACAGCAGCTCGCCCAGCCGTTCGAGGCCGTACGGGGCGACGAGGATCGACCACCGGGTCGGGGTGGCGACCACCGGGCCCAGCCGCATGCCGGCCGCGTCGAGCGCGGCGAGGGCCCGCGCGCCCGCCACCGCGGGCAGGCTGACGGCGCAGGGCGCGCGGCCGCCGGTGGCGAGGAGCACCGGAGCGTCCGGACGCCGGGTCCACCACCAGCGGACCATCCGCTCGTCCGTGGTGGCCGCGAGCAGTCCGGGGTCGTACGGGTGCGCCCCGGGGACCGCGCAGTCGGGGTCGGGGCAGGCGCAGGCCGCGCCGGCGGCCGTACGGGTCGTCGTTCTCAGGCCCGCTCCCGGCAGGACGGGCCAGTCCCACTCGACGGCGAAGGTGACCGCCGCGTCGAGCCGGGCGGTCCTCGCCTTGCGCCGGGACCGGAGCCTGCGTCGCCTTCCGAGGATCTCGCGCATGAGCGCTCGTTCCTTTCCGTTGAACGCCGAATCCACATCACACCATGTGCAGGACACTTCACCGTGCGTATCAGCGCGTACCGGGTCGGCGGGGTGACGCCCCGCGTCGGAGCGGGGCCGACCGGGCCGGGACCAGGTGGAACCGGGTCGAGCCGAGTGGAACCAGGTGGAGCCAGGTCAGAACCAGGTGGTGCCGAGCCGTCTCCGGCGGCGGGTCGGAACACGTTCCCCGCCACGCGGGAGGGGGATGCGGCCTGCGGCATGAAAGACGCCGGGGTCCCGCGTCACGTTCCGGGGCAGCTCCAACTGCCCCTGCCTGTCACCGATTACGTACCCAGCACGCTCGGAATGACGCGCTTTCAAACGACGCCAGTCGACCGCAAAAGGTGCACACCGGGGACAATTTTCGGCCAACTTCCCGCGCACTTCAACCCTTGCGCACGACCTCCTGGACACCACAAGTCCCATGGGGACAATGCTGGACATCGTTCCTCCGGTGCGTGTACATGTGGAGGCATCGAGCGGCTCGGAATGACATGGGGGTTTGCGATGCTATGGCGTCAAACGCACCGGTCGGAAAGCCGACTGACATGAGTGCCCCGCACATGCCGAAAGTGGCTGGAATCGATGCCACGGTCCCCGGGCCCCCGCACACTACGGCGCCCCTCCCCGGTGTCCCGGCGGCAGCGCCCCCCTCCGACGCGGTCCCGCCACCCGGAGCGCTGATCCAGGACCGGCTGGCCGCGTGGGTCTCCGACCTCACCACGCTGCACGAACTCACCGAGCGCCTCATCAGGACCTCCTCCCTCGACGAGGCCCTCCGCGAGGCGCTCGGCGCCGGCGCCGCGCTCGTCGGCGCCCGCCGCGGCATGGCCGTCCTCGAACCGGCCGACGGCCTCGGCCCCGCCGCCACCATCGGCCTCGGCCTCGCCCACGCCGACCTCGGCACCATCGAGACCGTCCCGCGCGGCGCCACCAGCTACGGCCGCCTGCTCGACGGCCTCCCCGACTCCGGGCGCCCGGGCCACGTCCCCGATCCCATCGCCATCCGCGACATGCGCACCGAGGAAGGCCTCGACCCGCGCCACCGCGAGGTCGCCGCCCGCCTCGGCTACGCCGCCAGCTACGCCCTCCCCCTCGCCACCGAGGAGGCCGGCCGGCTCGGCGCGGCCGTCTGGCTCTACGACGAGCCCGCCGAACCCACCGACCGCCAGCGCCACCTCATCGGGCTCTACGGCCGCTTCGCCACCGAGCACCTCGCCCGCCTCCTCCAGGTCGAGCGCGCCCGCGTGCAGATCTCCACCGTCGCCGAGGAGCTGCTCCCCAGCCGCCTCCCGCGCGTCCCCGGCGTCCAACTCGCCGCCCGCCACAGCACCGGCGCGCTGGGCGGCGGCGACTGGTACGACGCGCTGCCGCTGCCCGACGGCGCCCTCGGGCTCGCCGTCGGCTCCGTCTCCGGGACCGGACCCAGCGCGCTCGCCGCGATGGGCCGGCTGCGCGCCTCGCTCCGGGCGTACGCCGTGATGGAGGGCGAGGACCCGGTCGCGGTCCTCTCGGACCTGGAACTGCTGCTCCGGCTCACCGAGCCCGCCCGCTCGGCGACCGCACTGTTCGCGTACGCCGAGCCCGCGCAGCGCCGGATCGTCCTCGCCGGGGCCGGGCACGCGCCGCCGCTGGTCGTCGGTGACCGGCGGACCGAGTTCGTCGAGACCTCGCTGTCGGCCCCGCTGGGCATGCTCTCCTGCTGGGAGGCGCCGAGCCTGGAGCTGTCCCCCGCACCCGGAGAAACGGTGCTTCTCTACACCGACGGGCTGCTCCGCCGTACCGGCGACGCCATGGACCGCGCCTTCGCCCGGCTGCACGCGGCCGCCGCGAGCGTGCCGAAGGCGGACCGGGGCGACCCCGGCGCCGTCGCCGACCACGTCCTGCGGACCCTGCTGCCCGAGGGCCTCGACCCCGCCGTGGACGGGGAGGACGTGGTCCTGCTCGCCGCGCGCTTCGAGTGATCCCCGCGAGCCCGATGGGTGTAAGCGGAACGTGACTCTTCGGTAAGAGGCCTTCCGGCCCTGTGCCCCCTTCCGTACGACCGTACGATGGTGGGGGTTCAGTGTCGTACCAAGAGGAGGCAGACCCGTGGCCGAGGAGCTCACGCCGGAGACCCCGGAAGAGTCGACCGAAGAGCAGGCGATCAAGCAGCGGAAGAACGGCCTCTACCCGGGCGTCTCCGACGAACTGGCCGAGAACATGAAGTCCGGCTGGGCCGACACCGAGCTGCGCGACCTCGCGCCGATCGCCCAGGCCGGCGAGACCGCCGCGCGCCGCGCCGCCCTCTCCGCCCGCTTCCCGGGTGAGCGCCTGGTGGTCCCGGCCGGAAACCTGAAGACCCGGTCGAACGACACCGAGTACAGCTTCCGCGCCTCCACCGAGTACGCGTACCTCACCGGCGACCAGACCCAGGACGGCGTCCTCGTCCTGGAGCCCACCGCCGACGGCCACGAGACCACGATCTACCTGCTGCCGCGCTCCGACCGCGAGAACGGCGAGTTCTGGCTGCACGGCCAGGGCGAGCTGTGGGTCGGCCGCCGCCACTCCCTCGCCGAGGCCGAGCAGCTCCTCGGCATCCCCGCCAAGGACGTCCGCGAGCTGGCCGAGGCGCTGCGCGAGGCCACCGGCCCCGTCCGCAACGTCCGCGGCCACGACGCCGGCATCGAGGCCGCGCTGACCGACAAGGTCACCGCCGAGCGCGACGAGGAGCTGCGGGTCTTCCTCTCCGAGGCCCGCCTCGTCAAGGACGCCTTCGAGATCGCCGAGCTGGAGAAGGCCTGCGCCTCCACCGCCCGCGGCTTCGAGGACGTCGTGAAGGTCCTCGACAAGGCCGAGGCCACCAGCGAGCGCTACATCGAGGGCACGTTCTTCCTGCGCGCCCGCGTCGAGGGCAACGACATCGGCTACGGCTCCATCTGCGCCGCCGGCCCGCACGCCACCACCCTGCACTGGGTGCGCAACGACGGCGACGTCCGCTCCGGCGACCTGCTGCTGCTCGACGCCGGCGTGGAGACCACCGAGCTCTACACCGCCGACATCACCCGCACCCTGCCGATCAACGGCCGGTACACCGAGCTCCAGCGCAAGATCTACGACGCCGTGTACGAGGCGCAGGAGGCCGGCATCGCCGCGGTGAAGCCCGGCGCCGCCTACCGCGACTTCCACGACGCCGCCCAGCGCGTCCTCGCCGAGAAGCTCGTCGAGTGGGGCCTCGTCGAGGGCCCGGTCGAGCGCGTCCTGGAGCTCGGCCTCCAGCGCCGCTGGACCCTGCACGGCACCGGCCACATGCTCGGCATGGACGTCCACGACTGCGCCGCCGCGCGCACCGAGAACTACGTGAACACCACCCTCGAGCCGGGCATGTGCCTGACCGTGGAGCCGGGCCTGTACTTCCAGGCCGACGACCTGACCGTGCCGGAGGAGTACCGCGGCATCGGCGTCCGCATCGAGGACGACATCCTCGTCACCGAGGACGGCAACCGGAACCTGTCGGACGCGCTGCCGCGCCGCTCCGACGAGGTCGAGGCGTGGATGGCCGCGCTGAAGGGCTGACCTCCGCGTACGTTGGAACCGAAGGGCCCCCGCCGACCGACCGGCGGGGGCCCTTCCCCGTGTCCGCGTACGCCCCGGCTCAGGCCAGCAGCAGGGACGGGCTGTCCCGCCACTTCAGGATCTTGTCGAAACTGACCACCGCGCCGCCCCGGACCGAACGGTTCCCGAACTGCACGTGGTCGGCGAGCTCCTCGATCAGCCGCAGCCCCCGGCCGTGCTCGGCGTCGTCCGACGGCACCCGCGGCGCCCCGGCGCCCGGGAAGCCCGGTCCCGCGTCGGCCACCTCGATGCGGCAGGTCTCGCCGTCCAGGTACGCCGTCACCCGGTACGCCCCCGAGGGCGATCCGCCCGGCGCGCCGGGCCCGGCCCCGCCACCGTGCTCGACCGCGTTCGCGCAGGCCTCCGTGAGCGCGACCGACAGGTCGTAGGACACGTCGGGATCGACGCCCGCCGTCTCCATGGTGCCCAGCAGGAGCCGCCGGGCGAGGGGCACGCTCGCGGCCTCGCGCCGCAGATGGAGTGACCACCAGATGCTCATGCTCCAGCCTCCCGGCAGCGGCTCGACATACCGATACCTATTGCCGGACGGAACCCTTCGTAAGCGCCCGAAGCCGTCAAGAGCGCTCGTTCGGCGGATGCGACCGGTCGTGCGCCGGTGTATGCCGGGCCGAAGACCCCCGTATGTCACCCCGAAGAGGCCCAAGAACGACCTTCCGGACCTGCCGCATGGCGGTGCGGACCCTGGTGCGATGATGGGCCCGCCATGTATGCCCCCGCGCTCGCTCCACGGCTGCTGAGGGCCGCGGTGTTCACCGCGGTCTGCGTCGTGCTGTCCGCGCTGGGCCACGCCCTCGCCGCCTGCGCGGGGATCGCCCTGTGGACCCTCCTCGCCGGATTCCTCGGCGTCTTCGGGATCACCGTCCTCTTCGCCGACCGCGAGCGCTCCCTCGGCTTCGTCGTCACCACCCTCGCCGGCGGGCAGCTCGGCCTGCACGTCCTCTTCGGCCTCGGACAGCGCCGGCTCGCCCTGGGCACCGAGGCCGACGACGCCCTCGTACGGATGGCCGCCCGGCTCGTCTGCGGAGCGGGACCGACGTCCCTCAGCACCGCCGACGCCGCCCGGATCGTCACCGACGCCGGACTCGACCCGGCCGGCCCGCACGCCCACACCGGGCACGCCGCCGCGCCCGCCGGCGACCTGCTGCCCGGGCTGCCCATGCTCCTCGGGCACCTGCTCGCCGCGCTGGCCACGGGCTGGCTGCTGCGCCGCGGCGACCGCGCCCTCCGCCGGCTCGTCGAGCTCTCCGAGCAGGGCGCCACCGAGCTCGCCGAGTGCGCTCCGGTGCGCTCCCTGCGGGCCGCGCTGCGCCTCGTACGGGCCCTGCTCGCCGGACTGCCGACGGACCCGCGCACGGGACCGCGGCCGGCCGTCCGCACCGCGGGCGACTCCTCGCCGCCGCCGGTGGCCGAGGCACTCAGGAACACGGTGATCAGGCGCGGCCCGCCGGCCGCCGACTGCGTCCTCGCAGCCTGACGCGGACCGCTCACCGGGAGCGGGGCCGCGCTCGTCCGCACGCCCGTGCGGGGACACCGTCCCCCGGCGCGCCGGACTCCCCGTCTTCCTCCGAGCTGGAGTGTCCTCTGCCATGAACGTCTCCCGTGTCGCCCTCGCCGGCGGTATCGCCCTCTCCTCCGTCGTCCTGCTCTCCGGTACGGCCTTCGCGCACATCAGCGTCCAGCCGCAGGGCGAGGCCGCCAAGGGCGGCTACGCGACCGTCAACCTCAAGGTCCCGAACGAGCGCGACAACGCCTCCACCGTGAAGGTCGAGGTCAACTTCCCGCTCGACCACCCGCTGGCCTCGGTCATGCCGCAGCCCGTCCCCGGCTGGAAGGCCGTGGTGACCAAGAGCAAGCTCGACAAGCCGCTGGAGCTGCACGGCAAGAAGATCGACCAGGCCGTCGCCAAGGTCACCTGGACCGCCGACGGCTCGAAGATCGGCCCCGGCGAGTTCCAGCAGTTCCCGCTCTCCCTCGGCCGGCTGCCCGAGGACGCCGACGAGCTCGTGCTCAAGGCGATCCAGACGTACGACAACAAGGAGGTCGTGCGCTGGATCGAGGAGCCGAAGGAGGGCACGGAGGAGCCGCAGAACCCGGCCCCCGTCCTGAAGCTCTCCGCCGCGTCCGCCGACCACCACGGCGGCGGCGCCACTCCCACGGCCACCGCCTCCGCGGACGCGAAGGGCGGGCACGACGACAAGGCCGGCGGCCACGAGGAGACCGCGGCCGCACCCTCGTCGAGCGACACCACGGCCCGCGTCCTCGGCGTCGTCGGCATCCTCGTGGGTGTCGCCGGCCTCGCCTTCGGCCTCCTCGCCGGACGCCGCCGCTCGGCCTGACGGCCGCACCCCCACCCGAGAACCGAAAGAACCACCATGTCTGAAGAGAAGACGTCCGGGGCGGCCACGGCCCGCCCCGGGCGGCGCACCCCCCTGGTCATCGCCGCCGTCGCCATCGCCGCGGCGATCGGCCTCACCGCGACCGTCGGCCTCGGCGGCACCGACGACAAGGCCTCCGGGCCGGTCGCCGAGGTCACCGGCGGCACCGACCCGACCAAGGCCGCGACCGTCCTCGACCGGCCGTTCACCAAGCCCTCGCTCGTCCTCACCGACACCAAGGGCGAGAAGTACGACCTGGTCGAGCGCACCAAGGGCAAGCCGACCCTCATCTACTTCGGCTACACGCACTGCCCCGACGTCTGCCCCCTGACGATGAGCAACATCGCCATCGCCAAGAAGCGGCTCCCCAAGGCCGACCAGGACAAGCTCCAGGTCGTCTTCGTCACCACCGACCCCCAGCGGGACACCGCCGCCGAGCTCGCCAAGTGGCTGCCCGCCGCCGGCGACCCCTCCTTCACCGGTCTCACCGGCGACTTCTCCGCCATCCAGGCGGGCGCCAAGCAGATCGGCATCGGCATCGACCCGCCGAAGGTGGAGGACGGCAAGGTCGTCTCCATGCACGGAGCCCAGGTCATCGCCTTCTCGCCCGCCACCGACCAGGGCTACGTCCTGTACGGCGAGGACGCGTCCGTCGACGACTACGCCAAGGACCTGCCGAAGATCATCAAGGGGGAGAACCCGTGAACCGCCGCACCACCGCCCTGACCGCCGCCGTGGCGCTCGCCGCCTCGCTCGCGCTGACCGGGTGCTCGTCCTCCGACGGCAAGCCCCGCCTGGAGGTCAGCGGCGCCTTCATGCCCCAGCCGGTGATGGACATGGCGGGCGGCTTCCTCACCATCAAGAACGACGGCGACACGGCGGACAAGCTCACCTCCGTCACCAGCCCGCTCTCCGACGACGTCACCATCCACGAGACGAAGGACCAGAAGATGCGGGAGGTGAAGTCCTTCGACATCCCCGCGAACGGGGAGCTGAAGCTCGAACGCGGCGGCAACCACATCATGTTCATGGAACTGAAGTCGAAGCCGAAGCAGGGCGAGAAGGTCAGCATCGAGCTGCACTTCGAGAAGGCCGACCCCATCACGGTCGACGTTCCCGTCGAGGCCGCCAACCACAACCCGCAGCAGCACTGAGCTCGTTGACGGAGTGACACAGAGATGACAACCACCGCCCCGCGCCTCGGTACCGCCCTGGCCCGGCTGCTCGTCCTCGCGGCCGCGCTGCTCGGCACGCTCCTCGCCGGCGCCGCCCCCGCCTCCGCGCACGCGGCGCTGACCGGAAGCGACCCGAAGGACGGGGCGGTGGTCGCCACCGCCCCCAAGGAGGTGAACCTCACCTTCTCCGAACAGGTGGCCATGAGCACCGACTCGATCCGGGTCCTCGACCCGGCGGGCCGGCGGGCCGACACCGGAGAGATACGGGACCTGTGCAGCGGATCCGTCGTCCGCTACGGGGTGGGGCTCCGCGCCGGACTGCCCGACGGCACCTACACCGTCGCCTGGCAGACCGTCTCGGCCGACAGCCACCCCATCGCCGGCGCCTTCACCTTCTCCATCGGCGCCCCCTCCACGACCTCCGTCGCCCTGCCCGACCAGGCGGCCGGCGGCGGACCCGTCGGCGTCCTCTACGGCATCGCGCGCTACCTCTCGTACGCCGGATTCGCCGTCCTCGTCGGCGGCGGCGCCTTCGTCCTGGTCTGCTGGCCGCGCGGCGCGAGCGTCCGGCCCGTCCAGCAGACGGTCGTACGGGGCTGGCTCACCCTCACGGGAGCCACCCTGGTGATGCTGCTCCTGCGCAACCCCTACACCGGTTCCGGCGAGCTCGCCGACGCCTTCGACCTGGCGGGCCTGAAGGCCGTCCTGGAGACCAAGACCGGGGCCGCGCTCACCTCCCGGCTGCTGCTGCTCGGCGCCGCCGCGCTCTTCGTGGCCGTCCTCTTCGGCGCCTACCCCCGGCGCACCGACCCGAAGGAGAGGAAGGACCTCGCCTTCGGACTCGGCATCGGCGGCACCGTCGTCGCCGCGGGCATCGCCGGCACCTGGGCCCTGGCCGAGCACGCCTCGACCGGCATCCAGCCCGGCATCGCCATGCCGGTCGACATCCTCCACCTCCTCGCCGTGGCCGCCTGGCTCGGCGGGCTCACCGTCCTCCTCGTCGCCCTCTACCGGGCGCCGTCCCTCGATCGCCGTGCCGTCGCGCGCTTCTCCACGGTCGCCTTCGGCTCCGTGACCGTCCTCGCGGCCACCGGGCTCTACCAGTCCTGGCGCCAGGTCGGCTCCTGGTCCGCCCTCACCGGCACCAGCTACGGCCGGCTGCTCCTCGTCAAGCTCGGCCTCCTCGCCGTCCTCATCGGCATCGCCTGGACGTCCCGCCGCTGGACCCAACGCCTGGCCGACACCACCGGGACCGGGACCGGGGCCGGAGCCGGGACTGGGACTGGGACCGGGACTGGGACCGGGGCCGGGACTGGGACCGGGGCCGGGACTGGGACCGGGGCCGGGGCCGGGGCCGGGGCCGACGGTGAGGCCGACGCCGGTATCGACGCCGACACCGACGCCGAGCTTGAGGCCGAGGTCGAGACCGGGGCCGGGGCCGGGGCCGGGGCTGTCTCCGGGACCGGGGACGCCTCGGAGTACGAGGCTGCCTCGGAGTCCGATTCCGGGCCCGAGTCCGGCTCCGAGTCCGAGTCCGAGGCCGAGGCCGAGGCCGCCGACATCGCCCCCGAGCGGGCCGCGCAGCTGGCCCGGCAGCGGGCCGCCGTGGCCACCGCGCGGCGGAAGCGGGAGCGGGACGCCGATCCGGAGCGGGCCGGGCTGCGCCGCTCAGTGCTGACGGAGGCCGCCGTCGCCGTCGTACTGCTCGCCGTGACCACGATCCTCACGTCGACCGAGCCGGGCCGCACCGAGGAGGAGGCCGGAAAGGCGGGCGCCACCGCAGCCGGTCCCGCCGCGGTGCCCGACCGGCCGGTCGACATCCGGCTGCCGTTCGACACCGGGGGCGTCGACGGCAAGGGCGTCGTCCGGCTCAGCCTCGACCCCGGCCGCACCGGCGCCAACGCGCTCCACCTCTTCGTCGAGCGCCCCAACGGCAAGCCGCTGGACGTCCCGGAGATCAAGGTGGCCCTCACCCTGGAGGCGAAGGACATCGGGCCGCTGCCCGTCGCCCCCGACCGGATCCAGACCGGACACTGGAGCGCGAGCGGCGTCCAGATCCCGCTGCCGGGCGAGTGGAAGATCCAGGTCACCGTCCGCACCTCCGAGATCGACCAGACCACCATCGACAAGAACGTGAAGATCGGCTGAGCGACGTGACCGACAGCGACAACCTTGAGATCTCCCGGCGGCGCCTGCTCGGCACCGTCGGCGCGGCGGGCGCCGCCGGGCTCGTCATCGGCGCGGCCGGCGGGGTCGGCGTCTCCGCGGCCGTGTCCGGCGGCGACGGCGCCGACGGGTCCGGGGGGGCCGGCTCGCCGGCGCTGACCACCGTCGGCGCGACCGAGGTGATGTTTCACGGGAAACATCAGGCCGGCATCACCACCCCCCTCCAGTCGCGCGGCCATCTGGTCGCCTTCGACCTCGCCCCCGGCGCGGGTCGCAAGGAGGCGGCCGCGCTGCTGCGCCGCTGGTCGGCCACGGCGAAGACGCTGATGGCGGGCGAGGCGCCGACCGGGGACACGGGTGTCGCGCTCGACGCGGGTCCCTCCTCCCTCACGGTCACCTTCGGTTTCGGCCGCACCTTCTTCGACCGCACCGGGCTCGCCGCGCGCCGCCCCGCCGCGCTCGACCCGCTGCCGGCCTTCTCCGCCGACGCCCTGGACGCCAGGCGCTCGGAGGGCGATCTGTGGGTGCAGATCGGTGCCGACGACGCGCTCGTCGCCTTCCACGCGCTGCGCGCCCTGCAGAAGGACGCGGGCGACGCCGCCCGGGTCCGCTGGCAGATGAACGGCTTCAACCGCTCGGCCGGTGCCACCGCGAAGCCGATGACCGCCCGCAACCTCATGGGCCAGGTCGACGGCACCGGGAACCCGAAGCCCACGGACCCCGACTTCGACCGGCGGATCTTCGTCCCGGCCGGGGCCGGCGGCGCCGAGGAGTGGATGGCGGGCGGCTCGTACGCGGTGGTGCGCCGGATCCGGATGCTGCTCGACGACTGGGAGAAGCTGCCGCAGGGCGAACAGGAGCGGGTGATCGGGCGGCGGAAGTCCGACGGGGCGCCGCTCAGCGGCGGTGGCGAGACGACCGAGCTCGACCTGAACAAGCTCGGCCCCGACGGGAAGCCGGTGATCCCCGACAACGCCCACTCCCGGATCTCCGCCCCCGAACAGAACGGCGGGGCGGCGATGCTGCGCAGGCCGTTCTCCTTCCACGACGGGATCGGTCCGGACGGGACTCCGGACGCCGGGCTGCTCTTCGTCTGCTGGCAGGCGGACCCGCTGAAGGGCTTCGTCCCGGTGCAGCGGAAGCTCGACCGGGGGGACGCGCTGTCCGCGTTCATCCGCCACGAGGCCAGCGGCCTGTTCGCCGTGCCGGGCGGCCCCGCCGAGGGCGAGTACGTGGGCCAGCGGCTCCTGGAGGCGTGAGCGGAGAGTCTGTTCGAGCGGGCGGCCCGCGCCTCCGGCGACCATTAGGGTGACGGTATGTCCGCCACCCGGTTCACGTATCTCGGCCCTGAGGGCACCTTCACGGAGGCCGCGCTCCGTACGCTGCCCGAGGCGGCGACGCGGGAGCTCGTCCCGATGGTCTCCGTCCCGGCCGCGCTGGACGCCGTGCGGAACGGGGAGGCCGCCGCCGCGCTCGTCCCGATCGAGAACTCGGTCGAGGGCGGGGTGACCGCGACCCTGGACGAGCTGGCCTCCGGCGAGCCGCTGATGATCTACCGCGAGGTGCTCCTCCCGATCGCCTTCGCGCTGCTCGTGCGGCCCGGCACCAGGCTCTCGGAGATCAAGACGGTGACGGGCCACCCGGTGGCCCAGCCGCAGGTGCGGAACTGGCTGCGGGCGCACCTGCCCGACGCGGTGTGGGAGTCGGCCGCCTCCAACGCGGACGGCGCCCGGCTGGTGCAGGAGGGCCGCTTCGACGCCGCCTTCGCGGGGGAGTTCGCGGCGGCGACGTACGGCCTCGAAGCGCTGGTCACGGAGATCCACGACGCGGAGAACGCCGAGACCCGCTTCGTGCTGGTGGGCCGGCCGGCCCGCCCGGCGGCCCCGACGGGTGCGGACAAGACCTCGGTGGTGCTGTGGCTGGGTGACGATCATCCGGGTGCCCTCCTCGAACTGCTCCAGGAGTTCGCGGTGCGTGGGGTGAACCTGATGCTGATCCAGTCCCGCCCCACGGGGGCCGGGATCGGGAACTACTGCTTCGCGGTGGACGCCGAGGGCCATATCTCGGACCGGCGGGTGGGCGAGGCGCTGATGGGGCTCAAGCGGATCTGCCCCCAGGTGCGGTTCCTCGGCTCGTACCCGAGGGCGGGTGTCGCCGTCGAGGACGTGCTGCCGCTGCGGCGCGGGACTTCGGACCAGGCGTTCACTGCGGCCTCCGACTGGTTGGCGAGGGCCCAGGACGGTCGGGCCTGATCCGATGGTGACCGACCGCTCCCGCCGCCGGGGGCGGTCGTCCACAGGTACGAACCACTAGTCCTACCTGCATACTTTTCAGTTACCCACAGAAGTTATCCACAGGCTTTCCCCCCAGCCTGGGGACAAGTCGACACCTCACTCCGACAAGGTCGACAAATCACCCTGCCGATTCCTCGCCCAGTCGACGCCCGTCCACAGCGCCCAACGGGCGCCCGCGTCAGCACCTCTCGCCCGATCAACCCTTTGGAGCGAGCAATTCCCACCCAAATGAGTGGGGGAATGGTGTTTGATCACGGAATTCCCAGGAGTGGCGACGGAAATCCGTGAACTCTTCTCCGTAGTCCACAGATCTTCCGCACAGCCTGTGGATAAGTGAATGCGAGGCCCCGGGTCCAGCATTCACGCGGGCCCCAATTCGGGCAAAACCGCACGCACGACAACGCGCGCCCTTATCCGGTAGGGCCGGGCGAACGCGCACCGGTAGCCTGGTGGGGTGATTGACCTTCGCCTGCTCCGTGAGGACCCCGACCGTGTTCGCGCCTCCCAGCGCGCCCGTGGAGAGGACGTCGCGCTCGTCGACGCCCTGCTCTCCGCCGATGAGCGGCGCAGGTCGTCCGGCGTCCGCTTCGACGAGCTCCGATCCGAGCAGAAGGCGCTCGGCAAGCTGATCCCCAGGGCCACCCCCGAGGAGCGCGCCGAGCTCCTCCAGAAGGCCGAGCAGCTCAAGACCGACGTCAAGGCCGCCGAGGCCGAACAGAACGACGCCGACGAGACCGCCAAGCGCCTCCTGCTCCAGCTCGGGAACATCGTCCACACGGACGTCCCGGTCGGCGGCGAGGAGGACTTCGTCGTCCTGGAGACGCACGGCACCATCCGCGACTTCGCGGCCGAGGGCTTCGAGCCCAAGGACCACCTGGAGCTCGGCGAGGCGCTCGGCGCCATCGACGTCGAGCGGGGCGCCAAGGTCTCCGGCTCGCGCTTCTACTACCTGACCGGCGTCGGCGCGCTCCTGGAGCTCGCCCTGGTCAACGCGGCGATCGCGCAGGCCACCGAGGCCGGCTTCATCCCCATGCTGACCCCCGCGCTGGTCCGTCCGCGCGCCATGGAGGGCACCGGCTTCCTCGGCCAGGCCGCGGAGAACGTGTACCACCTGGAGAAGGACGACTACTACCTCGTCGGCACGTCCGAGGTGCCCCTCGCGGCGTACCACATGGACGAGATCATCGAGGCCGACAAGCTTCCGCTGCGGTACGCGGGCTTCTCGCCCTGCTTCCGCCGCGAGGCCGGCACGTACGGCAAGGACACCCGGGGCATCTTCCGCGTCCACCAGTTCGACAAGGTCGAGATGTTCTCGTACGTCGCGCCGGAGGACGCCGAGGCCGAGCACAAGCGCCTCCTGGAGTGGGAGAAGCAGTGGCTGACCGGCCTCGAGCTGCCCTTCCAGGTGATCGACGTCGCCACCGGCGACCTCGGCGCCTCCGCCTCCCGCAAGTTCGACTGCGAGGCGTGGATCCCGACCCAGGGCAAGTACCGCGAGCTGACCTCCGCGTCGAACTGCGACAGCTTCCAGGCCCGTCGCCTCTCCGTCCGCATGCGCGACGAGCAGGGCGGCAAGAAGACCGTGCAGCCGCTGGCCACCCTGAACGGCACCCTGTGCGCCGTACCGCGCACGATCGTGGCGATCCTGGAGAACCACCAGCTCGCCGACGGTTCCGTGCGGGTGCCCGAGGTCCTGCGGCCCTACCTCGGCGGCCGCGAGGTCCTGGAGCCGATCGCCAAGTGAGCCCCTTCCCCTACCGCCTGGTCGCGACGGACCTCGACGGCACGCTGCTGCGTTCCGACGAGTCCGTCTCGGGCCGTACGCGGGACGCGCTCGCCGCCGTGACGGCGGCGGGCGCCGCGCACATCGTGGTCACCGGCCGGGCGGTGCCCTGGACCCGGCACATCCTCGACGACCTCGGCTACGAGGGGATCGCGGTCTGCGGGCAGGGCGCGCAGGTCTACCACGCCGGCGAGCACCGGCTGCTGACCTCGCTGACCCTGGACCGGCAGCTCGCGGGGCTCGCCCTGTCCAAGATCGAGGCCGAGGTGGGCCCGCTGGCCCTGGCCGCGAGCCGTGACGGTCTGGACGGCGAGGTCCTGATGGGCCCCGGCTACCGGGCGCAGGAAGGCCCCCTGCCGTACGTGCCGTACGAGGACCCGGCGGAGCTGTGGTCGGCGCCGCTGACCAAGCTGTACATCCAGCACCCGACGCTGACGGACGACGAGTTGACCGGGGCCGCCCGTGAGACCGTCGGCGGGCTCGTCGACGTCGTCATGGCCGGGCCCGGCATCGTGGAGATCCTCCCGCTCGGCCTGAGCAAGGCGACCGGCCTCTCCCTCGCGGCCCGCCGCCTCGGCGTGAAGGCCGCGGAGACGATCGCCTTCGGCGACATGCCGAACGACATCCCGATGTTCGGCTGGGCGGCCCACGGCGTGGCCATGGGGAACGCGCACGAGGAACTCCGGGCGGTGGCCGACGAGGTGACCGCCTCCAACGAGGAGGACGGCATCGCGGTCGTCCTGGAACGGCTGCTGTCGGCCTGACCCTCCGAACGCGACGAAGGCCACCCTCCGGGGTGGCCTTCGTCGTACGCGGCGGAGGATGCGCGGATCGAACGCGCGCGGGGTCTCCCCCGACTACGGCTTAGCAAGCCGCTGCCTTACCACTCGGCCAATCCTCCGGGGGGAGCGGCCCGCGCGGACGTGTCCACGCGCTCGAAGCGGCCGCTCCCTTCGGGAGATCCCCCGTGTCTCCCGTACAACTAGTCTGCGCCGGGGCCCTGTTCTCGTGCGACCGATTTTTCTCCCCGGGTCAGCGGGTAGCAGGCGAGTCCGATCGCCAGCGAGATCGCGTGGCCCAGGTCGGTGTACGTCCGGTCTGCGGCGAGCGGTACGAGGAAGAAGGCGAGCACTCCGGCGAGGTAGAGCCGGCGCCAGGGGCGCGGCAGCCGGCAGGTCAGGATCCCGGCCGAGGCGGCGAGCCCGTAGCTGACCCCGATGTCGACGACGTGCGCCATGCTGCGCGGCACGTCGTGGAGTTGGATGGCCGCGAGGACCACCTGCTGGCTGATGAGCGTCGCCGCGACATGCGCCGTCGCGACGGTGAAGAGCCATTTCGGGGTGCCGAGCCAGCGTTCCACGGGCGCGTGCAGGACCTCGAAGAGCACCGCGTACAGCAGGACGTCGGCCGGGTCCTCGATCCAGAACGCGCTGCCGAGCAGGGCCCTCAGCGGGTGGTGGGCGAGCTGGTGGAGATTGCTGCTGTTGCGGTGGAGGAGATAGGCGTCCAGACCGGCCGGGGAGAGCGCGATGACGAGGCTGGTGAACGCGATGACCGCCAGCCACACGTGCGTACCGGGTGACGAACGCACCCACGACCTGATCGGTCGGGACGGTTCGCCACCCGGTGAGGTTCTGCTCGGCACCTTTCAGTGCCTATCACCCCAAGATGGGAGAAACCTCAGAAATTGATCATGTGTCCCGCAATACCGTGGATCGCTTCCTTCACGGCCTCGCCCAGCGTCGGGTGCGCGTGCACGTTCCGGGCGACCTCGTGGACGGTGAGGTCCCACTGCTGGGCCAGGGTCAGCTCGGGCAGCAGCTCGGTGACGTCCGGGCCGATCAGGTGGGCGCCGATGATCTCGCCGTGGGTGCCGTCGGCGATGATCTTGACGAAGCCGGTGGAGTCGCCGAGACCGTGCGCCTTGCCGTTCGCCACGAACGGGAACTTGGCGACCTTGACGTCGAAGCCCTTCTCGCGGGCCTGCGCCTCGGTCCAGCCGAAGCTGGCGATCTGCGGCTGGCAGTAGGTCGCGCGCGGGATCATCGGGTAGTCGAGCTCCATCGTCTCGGCGTCCCCGATGGTCTCGGCCGCGATGACGCCCATGGCCTCGGCGGTGTGCGCGAGCATCAGCTTCGCGGTGACGTCGCCGATGGCGTAGATGTGCGGCACGGAGGTGCGGCAGCGGCCGTCGACGTCGATCGCGCCGCGCTCGGTGAGGGCGACACCGGTGGCCTCCAGGCCGTAGCCGGTGACGTTCGGGGCGAAGCCGATGGCCTGGAGGACCTTGTCGGCCTCCAGGACCTTCTGGACGCCGTCCTTGCCCGTGACGGTGACGCGGACCTGCGGGCCGGACTCGTCGATGGCCTCGACGCGGGTCGAGGTCAGGACGTCGATGCCGAGCTTGCGGTACTGCTTCGCCAGCTCCTTGGAGACCTCTTCGTCCTCCAGCGGGGCGACCCGGTCGAGGAACTCGACGATCGTGACCTTGGTGCCGTAGTTGTTGAGGACGTACGCGAACTCGATGCCGATCGCGCCGGCGCCGGCGATGACGATCGACTTCGGGGCGTCCTCGGCGAGGATCTGCTGCTCGTACGAGACGACGCGGTCGCTGAGGGCGGTGCCCGGGAGCAGACGCGGGCTCGCGCCGGTGGCGATGATGCAGTTGTCGAAGGTGATCGTGTCCGAGGTGCCGTCGGCCTTCGCCACCTGGAGGGTGTGCGCGTCGAGGAAGGTGCCCCGGCCGTTGAACTCGGTGATCCCGTTCTTCTTCATGAGGAAGTGGACGCCCTTGACCCGGCCGTCCGCGACCGAACGGCTGCGGCGGAAGGCCTCGCCGTAGTCGAAGGAGACGGTGCCGTCGACCTTGATGCCGAAGGTCTTGGCCTCGTGGTTGAAGATGTGGGCGAGTTCGGCGTTGCGCAGCAGCGCCTTGGTGGGGATGCAGCCGACGTTCAGGCAGACACCGCCCCAGTACTTCTCCTCGACGACCGCTACCCGCTTGCCCAGCTGGGCGGCGCGGATGGCGGCGACGTAGCCGCCGGGGCCAGCTCCGAGTACGACGACGTCGAAGCGGTCTGACATGACTGACTCCCGAGGGTGGTGAGGGTGTTCGGTCCACGTACGGCCCCACAGTAGTCCGGCGCTCCTCGGACGGTCGGGCGGGCAATTGTAGGATGACTGGGCAACCGGGCGAATCGAGAGGACGGAACGGCATGGCACTCACAGCGGCGGGGCGGACCTCGCTGGTGGACTCCGTCGTGGAACAGCTGCGGGCGCAGCTCGCCGAGGGCGAGTGGGCGGTCGGCGACCGCCTCCCGACCGAGCACGAGCTCGCGCAGCAGCTCGGCGTGGGCCGCAACACCGTCCGCGAGGCCGTCCGGGTCCTCGTCCACGCCGGTCTCCTGGAGTCCCGACAGGGCAACGGCACCTTCGTCCGGTCGACCGCCGACCCGACCGCCGTCCTGCACGGAGTGCGCCACGCGGGCGCGTCCGACGTCCTCGAACTGCGGATCGCCCTGGAGGCCGAGGCCGCCCGGCTCGCGGCCGACCGGCGCGACACCCACGACCTGCTGCGACTGCGGGCGGCCCTGACCGGTCTGCGGGAGGAGGGCGACCGGGACGCGGACGCGGACCTCGCCTTCCACCTGGCGGTCGTGGGCGCGACCCACAACGCGGCCTTCGTCGAGGTGTACCGCTTCTTCTCCGCCCAGGTGCACGAGGTGCTGGTGGAAGCCCTCGGCGACCACGCGATGCCGCCGGTCGACATCGACGCCCACGAGGCCCTGGTGACGGCGATCGAGGCGGGCGACCCGGACGCGGCCGAACGGCAGGCCCGCGAGCTGCTCCGCGTCCCGATGGAGACGGTCGCCGCCCTGACCGAACAGCACCGATGAGCACCGGAGCACACGCGGAGGAGGAGACCCGCACGGAGGGGCCGACCGGCGCGGCGGCGCTGGCCGGCACGGGCACAGGGGCCGGCGCCGGGACGGGGGCCGGTCCGGGGACAGGGGCCGGTCCGGGGACAGGGGCCGAAGCAGCGCCGGCGTCCGGGAGGGGGGCCGCCCGGCGTGCGCTGCTCGCCCACCCGGCGGTGCTCCTGACCGGCATCGTGCTCGCCTCGCTGAACATGCGGGTCGCGCTGGCGAGCGTGGCACCCCTGGTCGGCGAGATGTCCGAGGACTTCGGGCTCTCGTCCACGGCGAGCTCGCTGGTGACCTCGGTGCCCGTGCTGTTCCTCGGCGCGGGCGCGCTGGTGGCCCCCTGGCTCGGCCGCCGCTTCGGCGCCGAGCGCGTGCTGTTCGCGGCGCTCCTGCTGCTCGGCGCCGGCATCCTCGCGCGCGTCCTGCCGTCCGTGTACGCGCTCTACGGCGGCGGGATCCTCGTCGGCACCGCGATAGCCCTGCTCAACGTACTGACGCCGGGTCTGATCAAGCGGGACTTCCCGGACCGTGCCGCGGCGATGACCTCCGTCTACACGGGCGCGATGATCGCCGGCGCGACGGCGGCCGCGGCGGCCGCGGTGCCGCTGGAGAAGGCGCTGGGCGGCGGCTGGCAGGCCTCGCTCGGCGTCTGGTCGCTGCTCGCCGTGGTCGCGGCCCTGGCCTGGCTGCCGCAGGTGCTGGTCACCCGCGGCCGTACGGGCCCCGGCGTACGGGCCGTCCCGGCCGGCGGCACCCGACCGGTGCGCGTCTGGCGCTCCGCGCTCGCCTGGCAGGTCACGCTGTTCATGGGGCTGCAGTCGCTGTGGTCGTACGTCCTGATCGCCTGGATGCCGACGATGTTCACCGACCACGGGATGAGCCGCTCCACCGCCGGTGTGATCTTCGCCTTCAACAACCTGATCCAGGTCGCCGGCGCCTTCCTGGTGCCGCTGCTGGCCGGCCGGATGCGGAGCCAGCGCCCGCTGATCGTCCTGGTCACCACGCTGGTGGCGGCCGGTTACGCCGGGCTGATGACGGCGCCCGTGCAGGGCGCCTGGCTCTGGTCCGCGGTGCTCGGCGTCGGCCAGGGCGGCGCGGTGGGCCTCGCCCTGACCCTGATCGTGCTGCGGTCCGGGGACGCGGTGACCGCGGCCAGGCTGTCCGGGATGGCCCAGACGGTGGGCTATCTGCTCGCCGCGGCCGGTCCGCTCGCGGCCGGCGCCCTCCACCAGGCCACCGGCTCCTGGACCCTGCCGATCTTCCTGGTCCTCTGCGTCTGCGCCGCGGCCCTCGCCGTCGGCCTCCTCGCGGCCCGCGACCGGACGGTGTGAACCGGGCGGTGCGAGCCGGGCGGTGCGAGCCGGGCGGTGCGCCTTGGGCGGCGTGCACCGGACGGTGTGAACCGGAGCGTGCGAGCCGGGCGGTGGGCGGGGAAGGCGGGGGCGGGGCGGCTCCGGGGTGGGGCTACCGGGGGCGGGGGACGCCCCCGGAGCCGTACCGCTTCCTTCTTCGGGACTACTCCTCGCCCGCGAGCTTGAGGGTGCGGAGCTTGTGGCCGGCGAACCAGGTCGCCGCGACCGTGACGGCGATGAGGAGCACCGAGGCCGTCGGGAGCGCGACGTCCGAGGTGACCAGGCCGTCGCCGGTGACCTTCTCCGCGAGGGCCAGTGCCCACTGCTGGATGCTCAGGGTCTTCGCTCCGGCGATCAGGGAGCCGAAGAGCGTCTCCCACACCAGGGCGTAGACCAGGCCGATCACCACGGCGTGCCGGCTGACCGTCCCCAGCAGCAGGAACACCGCACTGTAGGCGATGGACGCCACCAGCGCCGCCACCGTGTACGCCACGGCCACCTGCTGGCCGTTGCCGTTGAGGATGAATCCGGCGATCAGCGTCGGGACCGCGGAGAAGGCCATCGTGACCGCGATGGCCACGATCAGCTTGGTGAAGATGATCGTGGGCCGCTTCACCGGCTTGGACAGCAGGTAGACGATCGAGCCGTCGTCGATCTCCGGCCCGATCGCCCCCGTGCCGGCGATCACGCCGATCAGCGGGACCATCGTGGCCAGCGCGAAGCCGCCGAGGACGTCGGCCGCGACCTGGTCGTCCGCGCCGTTGAAGCCGCGGATCGCCGCCGAGATGAGCAGCAGCATGCCGGGCAGCAGGAAGAGGATCAGCGCCCTGCGGCGGCCGAGGAGGGCCCGGTAGGTGAGCCGGGCGACTGTGGGGTTGTACATCGGTCAGGCTCCTTTCAGGCCGCGACGAGGTAAGAGAAGACCGATTCGAGGGACTCGTCCGAGGGCGAGACCGTCAGCAGGCGGATCCCGCGCTCCTTCGCGACCTTCGGCAGCAGTTCCGTGAACCGCCCGAAGTCCACCGCCTGGACGCGCAGCCCGCCCTCCACGTGGTCGACCTCGATGCCCGCCGTCGACGGGTCGGCGATCAGCGCGGCGGCCAGGGCCCGGTCGTCGCTGGAGCGGACGAGGTAGCGGTGCGGCCGGTCGGTCATCAGCCGGCGGATCTTGCGGAAGTCGCCGGAGGCGGCGTGCCGCCCGGCCACGATCACCTCGATGTGCGAGGCGAGCTGCTCGACCTCCTCCAGGATGTGCGAGGAGAACAGGACCGTGCGGCCCTCCGCGCCCATCCGCCGCAGCAGGTCCATCAACTGCATGCGCTGGCGCGGGTCCATGCCGTTGAACGGCTCGTCGAGCAGCAGCACCGACGGCTCGTGCACGAGCGCCGAGGCCATCTTCACGCGCTGCCGCATGCCCTTGCTGTACGTGGAGATCTGACGGTCCTGGGCGTACTCCATCTCGACCGTGGCCAGCGCCCGCTGGGCCTCCGTCGAGCCGAGGCCCTGCAACTCCGCGTTCGCCTGGACGAATTCACGGCCGGTGAGGAAGTCGTACATCGCCTCCCGCTCCGGCACGACGCCGATCTCGCGGTAGACCGACTCGTTCCCCCAGATCTTCGCGCCGTCGAGGGTGACGGTGCCGGTGGAGGGGTCGAGGAAGCCGCCCATCATGTTGATCAGGGTGGACTTCCCCGCTCCGTTGGGCCCGAGGAGGCCGGTGACGCCCGGTCCTACCGACATCGTGACGTCGTTCACGGCCACGACGTTGCCGAACCAGCGGGAGACGTGGTCGATGTGGAGCGTTGTCACAGCCCGACCTTTCGGTAGCGGCGCATCAGGATGCCGTACGAGCCGGCGACGAGCGCGAGGACGACCAGCAGATAGACCACGCCGACCCCGGCGCCGGGACCCCCGCCGTCGGGGAAGCCCGTCGGCGCGCCCAGGAAGGCGGTCTGCACACCGTCGATGAGGGTCATCGGCGAGAACAGGCCGAGCCACTGGATGGCTCCCTCGTTCTCCGTGGCGTAGGCGATGCCCATGAGGGTGGAGACCGCCCCGTACGAGATCGTGAAGACGGCGATCACGGCGGCGACGCCGAAGCCGCGGCGCGGGGTGAGGGCCGCCATGACCAGCCCGATGCCGCCGAAGAGCAGCGAGAGCAGGGCCACCGAGACGAGCCCCTGGCCGAACATCGCGCTCTGCTCGGAGAAGTCCATCTTGGCCAGCATCGAGCCGATCCAGAGGATCAGCAGCGGGGAGGCGGTGAGGACGAAGAGCGCCGAGGCCATCGCGCCGAACTTGGCGAGGACGTAGTCCACGCGCTCGATCGGGCGGGAGAAGTACAGCGGCACCGTCCGGAACCGGAGGTCCCGGGAGACGGACTGGGGCGCCTGCGAGGCCAGGTAGATGCTGATGACGACCTGGAGGTACAGCGCGTACTGCGTGTACTCGATCGACAGCTTGGACTGCTTGGTGACGACCGCGACCGCGACGATGATCAGCGCCGGGACGCACATCACCGCGAACAGCAGCATCGGCAGCACCTTGGACTTGGCGCTGCGGCCGAGGCCGTACGCGCCGCGCAGCGACTGCGAGAACAGCGACCGCCGCGCGTACGCCCGGCCGAGGCGCGGGCCGTCGTAGGAGCGGTAGCCGATGTTGTGGATCCGGGTCGTGTCGGGAGCGGCCTTGGAGGTGTCGGTGCTCATCGGGCCTGCACCTCCTCGTGCTGCGCGGACGCCTCGGCGCCCTCGGGGCGGAAGACCTCGGCGATGTGGTGGCGGCGCTGCTCCATGCGGACGAGGCCGAGGCCGAGGCCGGCGACGGTGTCCCGCACGAGGTCGTACGTCTCCTCGCCGGCCGCCTCCAGGAGCAGGATGTGCCCGGCGCCGGGCAGGCCGTCCTCGACGCCCGCGTGGATCGTGACGCCGGCGCCGGCGAGGGCCTCGCGGAGCGCGCCCGTGCCGTCGGGGTGGGTGTCGGAGTCGGTGACCTCGACCGCGAGCGTCGTGGTGATCCGGGTGAAGTCGCTGGTGGAGCTGGAGCGGAGGAGCCGCCCGCCGTCGATGACGACGACGTGGTCGCAGGTGCGCTCCAGTTCGCCGAGCAGGTGCGAGGTGACGAGGACCGAGATGCCGAAGTCGGTCCAGACGCGGCGGATCAGTCCGAGCATCTCGTCGCGGCCGACCGGGTCGAGGCCGTTGGTCGGCTCGTCGAGGAGGACCAGCTTCGGGTCGTGGACCAGGGCCTGGGCGAGCTTCACCCGCTGCTTCATGCCCGTCGAGTAGCCGCCCATGGGGCGGTAGCGCTCCTCGTACAGCCCGACGTGGCGCAGGGTGTCGGCGGTCCGCTCGCGGGCGGCGGTCGCCGGCAGCCCGGACATCCGCGCCATGTGGACGACGAACTCGGTGGCCGAGACGTCCGGCGGGAGGCAGTCGTGCTCCGGCATGTATCCGACGCGCTCGCGGATCTGGGCGCCCGAGGTCCGGACGTCGAGTCCCAGAACCTCGGCGCGGCCCTCCGTGGCGGGGGAGAGGCCGAGCAGGATCTTGATCATGGTGGACTTGCCGGCTCCGTTGGCACCCACAAGTCCGGTCACACCGGGCCCGATGTCCAGGGAGAGCCGGTCGAGCGCGGTTACCCGGGGGAACCGCTTGCTGAGGCTTTCGGTCGCGATCACAGTCACGTTTCGAAGGTAGTGGTGTGCGCCACAGCAGTCGTCAGCCCAACGGCTCGATCCTTGTCCGACCAGAGGAGTACAAGCCAGTAGGGGAGGTCGAGACGAAAGTCTTTCCCCGTGTGCGCGGCGGGCTTCCCCCGGGCCGCCCGTCGGTGTTTTCCACAGGCTCGCGCCCGACCCCTTGACGCAGCCGCCGAGCATTGTCACATTCATCGGTGTCAAGTTACGGACGCGTAGTGCGATCGGGCGCTCACACGGGACGGCGGGTGGCATGGCCTCAGCAGTGACAGGGGAACTCTCCGCGGAGCTGCGGGGGTTCAGGGAAGTACAGCGGCTCTCCTACGAGTGCGCGGAAGCCGTCGCGGCGCAGCTCAAGCCCGGGGTGACCGAGCGCGAGGCCGCGCGGATGCAGCGGGAGTGGCTGTACGAGCGCGGTGTGCGGGACTGGTTCCACCGGCCGTTCGCCTGGTTCGGGGACCGCACCGCCTTCGTCGACTTCAAGATCCCCCTGCAGTTCTTCCCGACCGGCCGGCGCCTCGAGGCGGGGATGCCGTTCATCCTCGACATGGCCCCGGTTCACAAGGGGTACACGGCCGACATCGGCTACAGCGGCTGCCTGGGCCTCAACCCCCTGCACGACAAGCTCCTCGCCGACCTCCGGGACCACCGCGAGCTGATCCTGCGCGAGGTGCGCGAGCGCCGCACGCTGCGCGAGATATACGAGGACGTGGACCGGCTCATGGTCCGCCAGGGGTACGCGAACCGGCACCGGGCCTACCCCTTCGGCGTCATCGCCCACAAGATCGACCGGGTGGGCGAGCGCCGCTGGTCGCCTACGCTCTTCGGGTTCGGCACCCAGGCGCTCAAAGGGCTCGCGAGCGACGCCCTGCACGGCCACCGGGACGGCTGGTCCCCGCTCTGGTCGCCGTACAAGTTCTCCGACCACCCGCCCAGGCCCGGCCTGTGGGCGGTCGAGCCGCACCTCGGATTCCGGGGGACGGGCGCGAAGTTCGAGGAGATCCTGGTCGTCACCGACTCGAAGGATCCCGAGCAGAGCGCTTTCTGGCTGGACGACGACCTGCCGCACGTGCGGCGCTGGAACGAAGGAGCGGTCTGATGGCGGGAATCGCCGGCCTCGGCACGGCGCGGGAGCGCTGGGTCCGTACGGGCGGGATAGAGCTGTGCGTCGCCGAGCTCGGCGACGCGGAGCGGCCGACCGTCCTGCTCGTGCACGGCTATCCGGACTCCAAGGAGGTCTGGTCGGAGGTCGCGACCCGGCTGGCCGAGGAGTTCCACGTGGTGCTGTACGACGTCCGGGGCCACGGCCGGTCCACGGCGCCGGCGCCGCTGCGCGGCGGCTTCACCCTGGAGAAGCTGACGGACGACTTCCTCGCGGTCGCCGACGCCGTCAGCCCCGACCGGCCGGTCCACCTCGTCGGCCACGACTGGGGTTCCGTGCAGTCCTGGGAGTTCGCCACCGTCCCGCGCACCGAGGGCCGGATCGCCTCCTTCACCTCGATGTCGGGGCCCTCGCTCGACCACTTCGGGCACTGGATCAAGCGGCGGATGGCCCGGCCCACCCCACGCCGCGTCGGCCAGCTCCTCGGCCAGGGCGCCAAGTCCTGGTACGTGTACATGCTGCACACGCCCGTGCTCCCCGAGCTCGCCTGGCGCGGGCCGCTCGGCAAGCGCTGGCCGAAGATCCTGGAGCGGGTCGAGAAGGTCCCGGCCGGCGACTACCCGACGCCGTCCCTGCCGAGCGACGCGGCGCACGGCGCCTGGCTCTACCGGGACAACGTCCGCGCGCGGCTCGGGCGGCCGCGTCCCGACGCGTACGCCCACGCGCCGGTGCAGCTGATCACGCCGACCGGCGACGCGTTCCTCTCCGAGCGGCTCTACGACGACCTGGGGAGCTGGGTTCCCGACCTGACCCGGCGCACCCTGCCCGCCAAGCACTGGGTGCCCCGCACCCGCCCCGACCAGCTGTCCGCCTGGATCGCCGAGTTCGTGCGGGCCAACGAGGAGCCGGCGGCGAAGGCGCCGAAGCCGGTCGCGGCGACGGCGGCGAAGAGCGGGGTGAAGCCGGAGTACACCGAGCGGTTCGGCGGCCAGCTCGTCCTGGTGACCGGCGCGGCCAGCGGCATCGGCCGGGCCACCGCCTTCGCGTTCGCGGAGGCCGGGGCCCGGGTCGTGGCCGTGGACCGGGACGGCGAGGGCGCGACCCGCACGGCCGAGATGGCCCGGCTGATCGGTGCCCCGGAGGCGTGGGGCGAGACCGTCGACGTCGCCGACGAGCAGGCGATGGAGAAGCTGGCCGCCAAGGTGGCGAGCGAGTACGGGATCGTCGACGTCCTGGTCAACAACGCGGGCATCGGGCTCGCCGGCTCCTTCTTCGAGACGACGAGCGAGGAGTGGAAGCGGGTCCTGGACGTCAATCTGTGGGGCGTGATCCACGGCTGCCGGATCTTCGGCGCGCAGATGACCGCGCGCGGCCAGGGCGGGCACATCGTGAACACCGCCTCCGCCGCCGCGTTCCAGCCGTCCCGCGCGCTGCCCGCGTACAGCACGTCGAAGGCGGCGGTGCTGATGCTCAGCGAGTGCCTCCGTGCCGAGCTGGCCGGTCAGGGCATCGGGGTTTCCGCGATCTGCCCCGGCATCGTGAACACCAACATCACGGCGACGACGCGGTTCGCCGGGGTCACGGACGGCGCGGAGGAGAAGCGGCGGCAGAAGAAGGCCACCCGGCTGTACGGCCTCCGGAACTACCCGCCGGAGAAGGTCGCGGACGCGATCCTGGGGGCGGTCCTGCACGACCGGGCCGTCGTCCCGGTGACGCCGGAGGCCCGGGGCGCCCGCTTCCTGTCCCGGCTGAGCCCGGGCGCGCTGCGGGCCCTGGCCCGCTGGCAGCCGCCCGCGTAGGGGGTGGGTGCGGGAGGGACGTGCGGTCGTACGATCCCTCCCGGCAGGGCCCCGCGGCGACGGGGTGCGGGAAGCGGTCGGTGGGAGCGGGTTTGTCCGAGCAGTCAGCACAGCCGGAGTACCGGATCGAGGACCTCGCCCATCTCAGTGGGGCCACGGTCCGGACGATCCGCGCCTACCAGGACCGCGGTCTGCTGCCACGGCCCGAGCGGCGGGGCAGGTCGAACGTGTACGGGGACGCGCACCTCGCGCGGCTGCGGCAGATCGCCGACCTCCTCGACCGGGGGTACACCCTGGCCTCGATCAAGGAGCTCCTGGAGGCCTGGGACACCGGCCGGGGGCTCGGCGGGGTGCTCGGTCTGGTCGCGGAGGTCCACGGTCCGTGGACCGACGAGGAGGCGGCCCGGATCTCGCGCGCGGAGCTGGACGCCCGCTTCGGCGGCAGGCCTGACGAGGACGCGATCCGGGAGGCGGTCGAGCTCGGCGTGCTGGAGCCGCTGCCGGACCGGGAGACGGAGGAGTACCTCGTACCGAGTCCGCAAGAGCTCGCCGTGGCCGTCGAGTTGTACGCGGCCGGGGTTCCGCTCACCGCAATCACCGGGCACCTGAGGGAACTTCGCGATCAGGTCGAGCACATCGCCTCCCGTTTCCTGGAGTTCACGACCGAGCACGTCTTCGCGCGCTATCTGGAGCACCGGCCGCCCTCGGACGCCGACGCGGCCGAGGCGGCGACCATGGTGCGACGGCTCCGGCCGCTCGCCCAGCAGACGGTCGACGCCGAACTGGCACGTGCCATGCAGCTGTTGGCGACCCAGCACCTCCAGTTCCACCTTTCGCCCGAGGCGCCCCTGCTGAAGTCCGACGAGCCACGCGCGGTGGCGCTACCGGCCGGGACGGTCAGGGCGGTTCAGGATCTCGTCGGAGCGGAGGGCGTCGCGGCCTTCGTCACCGCGGCCACCGAACGAGAGCTCCACAAAAGGACATTGGATACACTTGCCTCAAATCGCCACATTATGGATTAACTTGCCTGATCCAGTAGATATTGAAGGGTAGTTGTCCACAGAGTGACCAACTTGCCTGTGGATAAGTCATGTTGGCTGTGGATCAAACATGTGCGCCGCAACTCATGAGGGCGATTCAATTCATTGGTCCGGCAGTCCCGGCTCCGGCATCCTGACGAGATGACCTCACAACCGAGGGACGAACGACGCACCGTGAAGGTGTCGAAGTACCTCTCCAAGCATCTGCGTCACCAGCCCGAGCGCATCGGCCTCGCCCTCGACGAGCACGGCTGGACGGAGATCGACGCGCTCCTGGGCGCCGCCGCCGGCCACGGCTTCCCGATCACCCGCGAAGAGCTCGACCACGTCGTCGCGACCAACGACAAGAAGCGCTTCGCGATCGAGGGCACCCGCATCCGCGCCAGCCAGGGCCACACCGTCGAAGTGGACCTGGACCTGCCGGCCGCCGAACCGCCCGCGTACCTCTACCACGGTACGGTCGCGGACCGGCTTCCCGCGATCAGGGCGGAGGGGCTGCGCCCCATGGCCCGCCACCACGTGCACCTCTCCCCCGACCGGGAGACCGCGACCCGGGTCGGCGCCCGCCGCGGCCGGCCCGTCGTCCTGAGCGTGGACGCCGGGGCCATGCACCGGGCCGGACACGTCTTCCGCATCAGCGCCAACGGGGTCTGGCTGGCCGACGCCGTCCCACCGGAGTTCCTGCGCTTCCCGGGGTGAGCCCGCCCGCACCGGGTCGCCCCGAGCCGTCCCGCCCCGAGCCGCACCGCCCCGAGTGTGCCTGTGCGGCGTGGCCCTCCCCGGGGAGTGGGCCCCTCCAGGGTGAACCCGTGCCCGGAACAGACCATGCGGCATGATCATCCTCATGGCACACCCGCACCTGCCCAGCACCGAGGCCGTCGTCACCGCGATCCGCGAGATCGCCCAGGAGTTCGCCCTGGAGATGACCGTGACCGACGACATCGGCGCGGACCAGACGTCCAGGCGCACCTCGTCCGGCGCCTTCGCCGTCCTCGACCCGGACGGATCCCTCCCGCACGAGGCCTACGTCGAACTGGGCGGCTCCCCCTCCGTCACCGTCCAGGTCTTCCCCGAGGACGACGCCAAGATCGTCGTGGAGGGGATCGAGTTCGCGGACGTGCCCCGCGACGCCGTCCCCGCCTTCCTCCGCTCCGTCCACGGCGGCCTCGCCCATGTGAAGGGCCGTTTCTTCCCGCCCGGTTGGCGGCTGATCGTGCCGCTGCCCGGCGACGAGACGTACACGGAGTACGTGCCCGGCGTCTCACTCACCGCGTGGATGAACAAGAACGTCCGCTGACCGGCCACGGCCCCGGGCTCCTGCGGCCGACGGCCGGAGCGGCGCCACGGAAGGCCGCGGGGACGGCGACCACCGTAGGCTCGGTGACATGAGCCTGCGCCTGAGCACCGTGATCCTTCCCGTCGACCGCTGGCACGAGGGGGGCCGCCGGAAGTGGCGGCACGCCGAGGACCTCGGCTTCCACACCGCCTACACCTACGACCACCTGTCCTGGCGGACCTTCCGCGACGGCCCCTGGTTCGGTGCGCTGCCCACCCTCACCGCCGCGGCGGCGGTCACCGAGCGGCTGCGGCTCGGCACGCTCGTGACCTCGCCGAACTTCCGGCACCCCGTGACCCTCGCCAAGGACCTGATGTCGCTGGACGACGTCTCCGGCGGCCGGGTCACCCTCGGCATCGGGGCGGGCGGCAACGGCTTCGACGCCACCGCGCTCGGTCAGGAGCCGTGGACGCCGAAGGAGCGGGCGGACCGGTTCGGCGAGTTCGTGGGCCTGCTCGACCGGCTGCTCACCGAGGACGCGGTGACGGAGCGCGGCACCTTCTACGCGGCGGACGAGGTCCGGAACATCCCCGGCTGCGTGCAGCGCCCGCGCCTGCCGTTCGCGGTGGCGGCGACGGGCCCCCGCGGCCTGCGCCTGGCCGCCCGCCACGGGCAGGCGTGGGTGACGACCGGCGACCCGAAGCTGTACGAGGAGGGGACCCCCGAGCAGTCCGTGGCGGCGCTGCGCGGCCAGATCGACAAGCTCGGCAAGGCGTGCGCCGAGGCCGGCCGGGACGTCGCCGACCTGGACAAGATCCTGCTGACCGGCTTCACCCCGGACCGGAACGGTCCGCTGGAGTCCGTGGCCGCCTTCGTCGACTTCGCCGGACGCCACCGCGAGCTGGGCTTCACCGAGATCGTGATCCACTGGCCGATCGCGGACTCCGCCTTCGCCACCGACCAGGCGGTCTTCGAGCGGATCGCCACCGAGGCCCCGGCCCAGCTGGGCTGAGCCCGAGGGGGTGTCCCGCCGATCAGGCCGGACGCCCCCTGGCCGGCGCCCGTCGGCCGTCCGTGCGCGCCGCGCCGCCATTGCGCCCGTCGCGCGTCCCGGTCGACGGGTTCCGCGCGTCCGGCACGGACCCGCCGGAGCCGGCCGCGAACGACACCGCGGCCGTCAGGCCGGCCAGCACGTCGCCCACCAGCACCGGTTCCCTCACGGGCTGCTCCGATTCGGCCCGCTCGCAGGTCCCGCAGAGGGCCATGCCGAGGCTCCCGATCCATCTGCCGTACGGCGCACCGCAGGACTCGCACTCGTCGGACCACCGACCCGAGACCATGCCCACCCCTCCGAGACGCCACCGGCTCCCCTGCCTCCTGAGGGTCTTCCCCGCACAACCCGGAACCGAACGGGCGTTTACGGCCACGTCCGTACGCCTTGACGTGACCGGTACGTCCACATGCCGAGGGCGACCGGACCGTCGTGGAGGTCGTACCGAGCCGTATCGGCCACAGGCCGACCGAAACCGGGCCACTCATATGTGCGGCTCCCCGCACGCACGTGCGTGCGGTGCGGAAGAATGGTGCGGTGACCTCTCCCCGTTCCCCGCGCCCTTCCGTGCCGGCGCCCCGGCTGATCGCCACCGATCTCGACGGCACCCTGCTGCACGACGACAAGTCCGTCTCCGCGCGCACGGTCGCCGCCCTCGCCGCGGCCGAGCAGGCCGGAATCGAGGTCTTCTTCGTCACCGGCCGGCCCGCCCGCTGGATGGACGTCGTCAGCGACCACGTCCACGGGCACGGCCTGGCGATCTGCGCGAACGGCGCAGCCGTCGTGGACCTCCACGGGGAGAACACGTTCGTCGAGGTCCGTCCGCTGGAGCGATCGACCGCCCTCGCCGTGGTCACGGCCCTGCGCGCCGCCGCACCGGGCACCTCGTTCGCCGTCGAGCTCACCACCGGCATCCACTACGAGCCGCAGTACCCGCCGTTCTTCCTCGACCCCGGTGCCACCGTCGCCACCGCCGAGAAGCTCCTCTTCGAGGAGGCGCCCGGCGCCGCCGCCCCCGTGCTCAAGCTGCTCGCCCAGCACCCCGAGCTCGACCCCGACGTGTTCCTCGCGGTGGCCGGGGAGGCCGCCGGCGACCTGGCGTCCTTCACCCGCTCCAGCCCCACCGCGCTCATCGAGATCAGCGCGCTCGGCGTCTCCAAGGCGTCCACGCTCGCGCGGTGCTGCGCCGAGCGCGGCATCACGGCCGACGAGGTCGTCGCCTTCGGTGACATGCCGAACGACATCGAGATGCTGGCCTGGGCCGGCCGCTCGTACGCGATGGGCAACGCCCACCCCGACGTGATCGCCGCCGCCTCCGGCCGCGCGGTCGGCAACAACGAGGACGGGGTCGCCGTCGTCATCGAACAGCTGGTGGCCGAGGCGCTGACCGCGAAGCAGGACGCCGCCGCGCAAGGCTGACCGCCGGACCGACCGGCCCGCACGGGGACTCACGCACAGGGGACTCACGCACGGGGGGACTCCCGTACGCAGGGAACTCTCCGTACGCGGGGAACTCCCGCACGGCACTCCCGTACGCGGTCTACAGCGGCGCCTCCCACACCACCGTCGTACCACCGCCGTCCTCCCCGAGCCCCGGCCCGCACCAGCTGGCGCCGCCCAGTGACTCGGCCCGCCGGGCCAGGTTGCGCAGGCCGCTGCGGCGCCCGCCCGCCGGGATGCCGATGCCGTCGTCCGCGACGGAGAGCCGCACTCCCGCGGAGCCGTCGGGAAGGGTGACGGTGGCGTCGACGACGACCTCGATCCGGTCCGCCTCGGCGTGCCGGAAGGCGTTGGAGAGCGCCTCGCGCAGGGCGGCGATGAGGTTCTTGCCGGTCAGTTCGCCGACCGTGGAGTCGATCGCGCCGAGGAAGCGGTGCGCGGGCTTGAAGCCGAGCGGGACGGCCGCCATGTTGATCTCCCGCAGGACGCGGGTGCGGAGTCCCGACGGAGCTTCGGCGGGACCCTGCTGGAGCGCGAAGATCGCCGTACGGATCTCCTGGATCGTCACGTCCAGCTCGTCGACGGCCTTGCCCACGCCCTCGCGGACGGCCGGCACGATCGACCTGCGCTGAGCGCTCTCCAGCATCATCCCGGTGGCGAAGAGCCGCTGGATGACCAGGTCGTGCAGGTCACGGGCGATCCGGTCGCGATCCTCGTACACGGCGAGGCGCTCCCGGTCCCGCTGCGCGTCGGCCATCATCAGGGCGAGCGCGGCCTGCGAGGCGAACTGGGTGGCGAGCGTCCGCTCCGCCTCGGTGAACTGGCGGGCGCCCCGCGCCCGGGGCGTGGCGAGCGCCCCGAGGACCCGCCCGCCGCTCTGCAGCGGCAGCATCATGCCGGGCCCGTACGCGGAGGTCAGTCGGCTGATCATGCGCGGGTCCGTCGAGGCGTCCGTGACGAAGACCGCCTCGCCCGCGAGGAGTTCCTTGACCACGGCGCTCTCGGGCGGGATCACCACGCCGAGCGACTTGGTGGGCCGGGGCGAGGAGACGGCGACGATCTCCAGGCCGCCCTCCTCGGCGGGCAGGAGCACGATCCCGGCGTCGGCGTCGGCGAGCCGCCGGGCCTGTTCGGCGACGACGGCGAGGGCGTCGTCCGCGTCGCCGCCGGAGAGCAGCGCGGTGGTGACGGCGACCGAGCCGTCGATCCACCGTTCGCGCTGCCGGGCGGCCTCGTAGAGGCGGGCGTTGCCGATGGCGATGCCCGCCTCGGTGGCGAGCACCCGGACCATGTGGACGTCGTAGTCGTTGAACTCGCCGCCGCCGCGCTTCTCTGCGAGGTACAGATTGCCGAAGATCTCGCCCTGGACCCGGATGGGGACGCCGAGGAAGGTCCGCATCGGCGGATGGCCCGGCGGGAATCCGGCCGCGCGGGGGTCCTCGGACAGATCGGCGAGGCGGATGGTCTGCGGGTCGCGGATCAGCGCGCCGAGCAGTCCCGCGTGCCCGTCGGGACGGCGGCCGATGCGGCGGGCCGTCTCCTCGTCGACGCCGAAGGTGACGAAGTCGGACAGGCCCTCGCCCTCGTCGTCGACGACGCCGATCGCCGCGTAGCGGGCGTCGGCGAGCTCCGCGGCGGTCTCGCAGATGCGGTCGAGGGTGGAGTGGAGTTCGAGCCCGGTGCCGACCGAGCGCATCGCCTCCAGGAGCTGCGGCACACGGGCGGTGAGCTCCGTGGACAGTCCCTGGAGGCTGCGGGTGGCCTGGGTGGCTGCTTCCAGGGGGTCCGGGGCATCGGACTCTGCGGCGGTCATGGGCTTGAGCCTAGTAAGTCCTATTTGGCGAGAAAAGTCGGCCGGTCATCGCCGCCTCCGGCCCCCACGCCGGCTCCCACCGCCAGCAGATCGGTCTGCCGCTCCTGCTCCAGCATCCGGCGCAGCGGGCCGTCCGCCGCGGCCAGCTCCGCGTACGGGCCGCGCTGCACGGTCCGGCCGCCGTCGAGGACGATCACCTCGTCGACGGCTTCGAGGCCGTGCAGCCGGTGGGTGATGAGGACGGTCGTACGGCCTTCGGTGGCGCGCAGCAGATCGTCGGTGAGCGCGTCGGCGGTGGCCAGGTCGAGGTGCTCGGCCGGCTCGTCGAGAACGAGGACGGGGAAGTCGGCCAGGAGGGCCCGCGCGAGCGCGAGGCGCTGGCGCTGGCCGCCGGAGATCCGGGAACCGTGCTCGCCCACGAGGGTGTCGAGCCCGGCGGGCAGCCCGTCCACCCAGTCGAGCAGCCGGGCGCGGCGCAGCGCCTCGCGCAGCTCGTCGTCGTCCGCCCCGGTGCGGGCGAGCCGCAGGTTCTCGCGGAGGGAGCTGTCGAAGAGGTGGGCGTCCTGGGCGCAGAGGCCGACCAGCCGCCGGACCGCGTCGCCGTCGAGCTCCCAGGCGGGCACTCCACCGAGCCGGTAGATGCCGTACTCCACGTCGAGGAAGCGCAGCAGCACCTGGGCGAGCGTGGTCTTGCCGGAGCCGGAGGCGCCGACGACGGCGACCCGGCGCCCGGCCTCCAGGGTGAGCCGGAAGTCGGCGAGCGCCGGCCGCTCCTGACCGGCGTACCGGGCCGACAGCCCGTCCAGCTCCAGCGGGAACGGCGTGGCCGGGGGAGTGTCGGGCCGGGCCGGCTCGTGTACGGGGACGGGGGTGTCGAGCACCTCGAAGACGCGCTCGGCGCTGTGCTTGACGCGCTGGCGGTACTGCACGGCGAGCGGCAGTCCGGTGACGGCCTCGAAGGCGGCGAGCGGCGTCAGGACGACCACGGCGAGGGCCACTCCGTCGAGCCGCCCGTCCCGCACGCCCTGGACGCCGACGGCCGCGGCGGCCACCACCGTCAGGCCGCAGACCAGCGCCGAGAGTCCGGCCCCGAGCGCGGTGGCCGCGGCCTGCCGGGAGGCGATGCCGGTGAGGACGCGGTCGGCGTCCCGGGTCCGTTCGATCCTGCCCCGCAGCGCACCGGCCACCGTCAGCTCGGCGCAGCCGCGGAGCAGATCGGCCACGGCGGTCGCCAGGCCGCCGCGCGCGGGGGCCAGCCGCTGTTCGGCCCGGCGGGCGAGGGCCCCGCCGGCCGCCGGTACGGCGATCCCGGCGACCAGCAGGCCCACGGCGAGGACGGCGCCGGCCTCGGGCAGCATCCAGGCGGTGAAGCCGACGGACGCCACGCCCACGACGAGTGCCGCGCCCACCGGGAGCCACCAGCGCAGCCAGTAGTCCTGGAGCGCGTCGACGTCGTGGACCAGCCGGGCGAGCAGGTCGCCGCGCCGGGTGCGGCGCAGCCCGGCCGGGGCGATCCGCTCCAGGCCTCGGTAGACGGAGACCCTCAGCTCGGCGAGCATCCGCAGCACGCCGTCGTGCGACACGAGCCGCTCCGCGTACCGGAACACGGCCCGGCCGATGCCGAACGCGCGCGTGGCCGTGACGGCCACCATCAGATGGAGCACGGGCGGCTGCTCGGAGGCCCGCGAGATCAACCATCCGGACACCGCCATCAGTCCGACGGCGGACCCGAGCGCGAGGCTGCCGAGCAGCAGCGCGAGCAGCATCCGCCCCTTGAGCTCGCCGGCCATCCCCCGCACGCGCCGGAGCACCGACGAACCGGGAGCGGGCTGGTCCGCACCGGGTGCGGCGGACGGGTGCCACCCGTCCGCCGCGTCGGGCGCGACGCCTCCGTCGCCCCGACCGGTACCCCCGGCGGCCTCCGCCGCGACGGGCACCACGGCGAGCGCGTCGCCGTCGGGCTCCGCGCGGCCCAGTGTCACCACCCGGTCCGCGACCGCGAGCAGCGCGGGCCGGTGCACGACCAGCAGCACCGTCCGGCCCGCCGCCAGCCGCCGGACCGCGTCGACGACTCCCGCCTCCGTCTCCCCGTCCAGCGCCGCCGTCGGCTCGTCGAGCAGCAGCAGCGGCCGGTCCGCCAGGAACGCGCGGGCGAGTGCGAGCCGTTGCCGCTGGCCCGCCGAGAGTCCTGCGCCGTCCTCGCCGAGGACCGTGTCGAGCCCCTGCGGCAGCCCCGTGACGAACCCGTCCGCCCCTGCGTCCCGCAGTGCCTCCCGTACCGCCTCGTCGGAGGCGTCCGGGCGTGCCAGCCGCACGTTCTCGGCGACCGTCCCGGCGAAGAGGTACGGGCGCTGCGGCACCCAGGCGATCCGCGACCGCCAGGCCTCCAGGTCGAGCGCCGCGAGGTCCTCGCCGCCGACCCGTACCGAGCCGCCCTCCTCGGGCACCGCGAAGCCGAGCACCACGTCGAGGAGCGTGGACTTCCCGACGCCGCTCGGTCCGACCAGGGCGACGGTCTCGCCGGGCTCGACCGTCAGCGTCGCCGCGTCGAGCGAGGGTTCGGCGCGCCCCTCGTGGCGTACCGTCACCCGGTCGAGCGCGAGCCGCAGGCCGTCCGGCACCGGCGCCGTACCGCCGTCGCGTACCGGCTGCTCCAGGACGTCGAAGATCTCCTCCGCCGCCGCGAGCCCCTCGGCCGCCGCGTGGAACTGCGCCCCCACCTGCCGCAGCGGGAGGTACGCCTCGGGGGCCAGGACGAGGATGACGAGTCCGGTGTAGAGGTCGAGTTCGCCGTGGACCAGTCGCATGCCGATGGTCACGGCGACGAGGGCGACCGACAGCGTCGCGAGGAGTTCCAGGGCGAAGGAGGAGAGGAAGGCGATCCGCAGCGTGCGCATCGTCGCCCGGCGGTACTCCGAGGTGATCGCACGGATCGACTCGGCCTGGGCCTTGGCCCTACCGAAGATCTTGAGGGTGGGGAGGCCGGCCACCACGTCGAGGAAGTGCCCGGAGAGCCGGGAGAGCAGCTTCCACTGCCGGTCCATCCGGTCCTGGGTGTACCAGCCGATGAGGATCATGAAGATCGGGATGAGCGGCAGGGTGACGACGATGATCGCCGCCGAGACCCAGTCCTCGGTGACGATCCGGGCCAGCACCGCCACCGGCACCACCACCGCGAGTCCCAGCTGCGGCAGGTAGCGGGCGAAGTAGTCGTCGAGCGCGTCCACTCCCCGCGTCGCGAGCGCGATCAGCGAGCCGGTCTTCTGGCCGCTCAGCCACCCGGGACCGAGGGCGGCCGCCCGGTCGAGCAGCCGGCCGCGGAGTTCGGACTTGACCGCCGCGCTCGCCCGGTGGGCGGCGAGCTCGGTCAGCCAGGAGACCAGTCCCCGTGCCACCGCGACGCCCGCGAGCAGCAGCAGAGGAGTGGTCAGGGCGGAAACCGACTGGCCCTTCTGGAAGGCCCCCACCACGATCTCGGCGATGAGCATCGCCTGGGCGACGACCAGCGCCGCCCCGACGAGGCCGAGGGCGACCACCGCGATCAGGAAGAGACGGGTGGCCCGGGCGTACCGGAGCAGGCGCGGATCGATCGGTTTCACGTGAAACATGCCCCTCTAGTGAGCGTCGGCGATGTGCTGCGTACCGATGCGCTTACGGAACACCCAGTAGGTCCAGCTCTGGTAGAGCAGCACCAGCGGGGTCGCGATCGCCGCGCACCAGGTCATGATCTTGAGCGTGTACGGGCTCGACGACGCGTTCGTCACGGTAAGGCTCCACTCGGGGTCGAGCGAAGACGGCATGACGTTCGGGAAGAGCGCGAGGAAGAGCATCGCCACGGCGGCGGCGATCGTCACGCCCGAGAGCGCGAAGGACCAGCCCTCACGGCCCGCCTTGATCGCGCCGATCGCGCCGACGAGGGACACCACGGCGACCAGCATCGCCGCGAGGCTCCAGCCGTCTCCCGTGTCGACCTGGGTCCAGATCAGGAAGGCCAGCGCGAGCACCGCCGTCACCAGGCCCAGCCCGAACGCGAGCTTCCGCGCCCGGCTCCGGATGTCCCCCACCGTCTTGAGCGAGGCGAAGACCGCGCCGTGGAAGGTGAAGAGGGTCAGGGTGACCAGGCCGCCGAGGAGCGCGTACGGGTTGAGCAGGTCCCAGAAGTTGCCGACGTACTCCATCTCCGCGTCGATCTTCACGCCCCGGACGATGTTGCCGAAGGCCACGCCCCAGAGGAACGCCGGGATCAGCGAGGTCCAGAAGATGGCCTGCTCCCAGTTGCGCTGCCAGTTCTCCTCGGGCCGCTTCACCCGGTACTCGAAGGCGACGCCCCGGACGATCAGGCAGACCAGGATGATCAGCAGCGGCAGGTAGAAGCCGGAGAACAGCGTCGCGTACCACTCGGGGAACGCGGCGAAGGTCGCGCCGCCCGCGGTCAGCAGCCACACCTCGTTCCCGTCCCAGACGGGCCCGATGGTGTTGATGAGGACCCGCTTCTCGACCCTGTCGCGGGCGAGCAGCTTGGTCAGGACACCGATCCCGAAGTCGAAGCCTTCGAGGAAGAAGTAGCCGGTCCAGAGGACGGCGATGAGTACGAACCAGACGTCGTGGAGTTCCATGCCTCGATCTCCTGAGCCTCAGTACGAGAAGGCCATGGGGCGGTCGGGGTCACGAGAGTCCCCGCCGATCTTGGTGGGCGGGTTGAGGTCGTCCTCGCTGAGCTCCGGCGGGCCCGCCTTGACGTACTTCACGAGGAGCTTGACCTCGATGACGGCGAGGATCGCGTAGAGGGTGGTGAAGACGATCATCGAGGTGAGCACCTCGCCCTGGGAGACTCCGGGGGAGACCGCGTCCCGGGTGCGCAGCACGCCGTAGACGACCCAGGGCTGACGGCCCATCTCGGTGAAGATCCAGCCCCAGGAGTTGGCGATCAGGGGGAACGCCATGGTCCAGAGGGCGATGATCCAGTACCACTTGCCCAGGCGGGGGCTGAGCGCCTTCCGCCTGAACAGGACCAGGTTCGGCACCTCGTCCTCACCGGTCCTCAGGCCCGGTGCCAGCATGAACTTCTTCCGGGTCAGCCAGAGGCCGAGCATGCCGATGCCCAGCGAGGCCATGCCGAAGCCGATCATCCAGCGGAAGCCCCAGTACGCGACCGGGATGTTGGGCCGGTAGTCGCCGGGCCCGAACTTCTCCTGCTCCGCCTTGTTGATGTCGTTGATGCCCGGGACGTACGAGCTGAAGTCGTCGTTCGCGAGGAACGACAGCAGGCCGGGGATCTCTATGGCCACCTTGTTGTGGCCCTTGTCGACATCGCCGTAGGCGAAGATCGAGAAGGGGGCGGGCGCCTCGCCGTCCCAGAGCGCTTCGGCGGCGGCCATCTTCATGGGCTGCTGCTTGAACATGACCTTGCCGAGCAGGTCACCGCTGATGGCGGTGCCGAGGCCGGCGATGATCAGGGTGACCAGGCCGAGCCGCAGCGAGGTCCGCATCACCGGGATGTGCCTCTTCCGCGCCAGGTGGAAGGCGGAGATGCCGACCATGAACGCGCCGCCGACCAGGAAGGCCGCCGTGATGGTGTGGAAGAACTGGGTGAGGGCGGTGTTCTGGGTGAGCACCAGCCAGAAGTCGGTGAGCTCCGCGCGCCCGCGCTCCGCGTTGATGCGGTAGCCCACGGGGTGCTGCATCCAGGAGTTGGCCGCCAGGATGAAGTACGCGGAGAGGACGGTGCCGATCGACACCATCCAGATGCAGGCGAGGTGGATCCGCTTCGGGAGCTTGTCCCAGCCGAAGATCCACAGACCGATGAAGGTCGACTCGAAGAAGAAGGCGATGAGCGCCTCGAAGGCGAGCGGGGCGCCGAAGATGTCACCGACGAAGCGCGAGTAGTCGGACCAGTTCATGCCGAACTGGAACTCCTGCACGATGCCGGTGACGACTCCCATGGCGATGTTGATCAGGAAGAGCTTGCCCCAGAACTTCGTCGCCCTGAGGTACTTCTCCTTCTCGGTCCGCACCCAGGCGGTCTGGAGACCGGCGGTGAGGGCGGCGAGGGAGATCGTCAGGGGGACGAAGAGGAAGTGGTAGACGGTGGTGATGCCGAACTGCCAGCGCGCCAGAGTCTCTGGCGCAAGAGCGAGGTCCACGTCGTTTTCTCCTTACATCGCCGTGGTCACATCGGCAGTTTGCCCTGGTAATCCCACCCAAGAAGGGACGAACCAGGACACGCTTGTGAACGCGTTCACATTCACAAGCATTATTACTCATACGAAATCCGTACCTTCAGTCGGGGTCCTCCTACCGAAGGTCACCTCTTCCCAGGACCTTCAACATATTGTTGAATCCGGGTCATGACCCTTCGGATACGCATCCTCTGGCCGGCCGGACACACCACGGCCACCCTTGAGGAGACCCCCACGAGCACGGCGCTCGCGGGAGCCCTCCCGATCTCCTCCACCGCCCGGACCTGGGGCGAGGAGGTCTACTTCGACACTCCGGTCTCCGTGCCCGTCGAGGACGGCGCACGCCAGGTCGTCGACCCGGGCACGGTGGCCTTCTGGACGGACGGCGACGCCCTCGCCCTCCCCTACGGCCCGACCCCGATCTCCCGGGGCGAGGAATGCCGGCTCGCGAGCCCCTGCAACCTGCTGGGCTCGCTCGACGACGACCCGCGGATCCTGGCCACCGTCAGGGACGGCGACCCGATCCGCGTGGAGCTCGTCGACGGCTGATCAGCCCTCCTCGCGGAGTCGGCCGATCCGCCCTCCTCACGGAAGCGACCGATCGGCTCTCCTTGCGGAAGCCACTGGTCAGCCCTCCTTGCGGAAGCCCTCCGCCACCTTCAGGAACAGGTCGTTCGCCTCGGTCTCACCGATCGTGACGCGCACGCCCTCGCCCGCGAACGGCCGCACCACCACACCGTGCCGCTCGCACTCCGCCGCGAAGTCCACCGTGCGCTCACCGAGCCGCAGCCAGACGAAGTTCGCCTGGGTGTCCGGCACGGTCCAGCCCTGGGCCACGAGCCCGGCGTGGACCCGCTCGCGCTCGGCCACCAACGAGCCGACGCGCCCCAGCAGTTCGTCCTCGGCGCGCAGCGAGGCCACCGCCGCGTCCTGGGCCAGCTGGCTCACCCCGAACGGCACCGCCGTCTTGCGCAGCGCCGCCGCCACCGGCTCGTGGGCGACCGCGAAGCCGACCCGCAGCCCCGCCAGGCCGTACGCCTTGGAGAAGGTGCGCAGCACGGCGACGTTGGGCCGGTCGCGGTACAGCTCGATGCCGTCCGGGATGTCGGCGTCGCGGACGAACTCGCGGTACGCCTCGTCGATCACGACCAGGACGTCGGAGGGCACCCGGTCGAGGAAGCGCTCCAGCTCGGCGCGGCGGACCGCGGTGCCGGTGGGGTTGTTCGGGTTGCAGACGAAGATCAGCCGGGTCCGGTCGGTGATCGCCTCCGCCATCGCGTCGAGGTCGTGCACCTCGCCCTCGGTCAGCGGCACCTGCACCGAGGTGGCACCGCTGATCTGCGTGATGATCGGGTACGCCTCGAAGGAGCGCCAGGCGTAGATGACCTCGTCGCCCGGGCCCGAGGTGGCCTGGAGGAGCGACTGCGCGACGCCGACCGAGCCGGTGCCGGTGGCCAGGTGGGAGACGGGCACGCCGAAGCGGTCGGCCAGCTCCTCCATCAGGCCGGTGCACGCCATGTCCGGGTAGCGGTTGAAGTTCGCGGCGGCCGCGAGCGTGGTCTCCATGACCCCCGGCAGCGGCGGGTAGGGGTTCTCGTTGGAGGACAGCTTGAAGGCCACCGGACCGCCCGCGGCGGCCGGCTTGCCCGGCTTGTAGGTGGGGACGCCGTCCAGCTCGGCCCGCAGCCTCGGGCTGCCCTTGCTCGTCCCGCTGGTCTCGCTCACTGTGTGGCCTCCTCGACCGTCCGTACCGCCAATACTCCTCACCTTAAGAGGATTCGCGCCCGCTGCGAATGGCCTGTGGACAACAGGAGGGACACGCTGTGGAAACGCGGCACCCCATGAGGGGCGCGCGGCAGGGTGGCGTGCGCCGGTGGCGGGCGCCGTGGCGCGCATCCCCCGTAGAGGTGAGTTGAGACCTCTTCGAGACCTCACCCCCTCACCAGGCGTACACCGTTCGACAACCACAGTTCTCATGGCTGCGACACGAACTGCCTTTGGTTTCATGCCTCTTGAGGCTTTTCGATCATGCAGAAACGTGCCTGTCAATGCTTGCATATGCGACCGTCGCCACCGGCCCTCATCGCCCTACTATCGGCTCGCCATGACAGCAGCAGGGAAGCACCAGGTGAGCCGGGCACAGACCCGGGGAAACCGGCAGGGCCGCGCGGGCATCCGGGACGTCGCCGCCGCCGCCGGGGTCTCCATCACGACTGTCTCCGACGCGCTCAACGGCAAGGGCCGACTCCCGGACGCCACCCGCCGCCACGTGCGCGAGGTCGCCGACCGGCTGGGCTACCGCCCATCCGCGGCGGCCCGCACACTCCGTACGGGCAAATCGGGACTCATCGGCCTGACCGTGACGACGTACGGGGATGAACCTTTCACCTTCACCGAATTCGCGTACTTCGCGGAGATGGCCAGAGCCGCCACATCGGCAGCACTCGCCCGGGGCTACGCCCTGGTCATCCTCCCCGCCACCTCCCGCCATGACGTCTGGTCGAACGTCGCCCTCGACGGCACCGTCGTCATCGACCCCTCCGACCACGACCCGGTCGTCACCGAACTGGTCCGCCAAGGCCTGCCCGTCGTCTCCGACGGACGCCCCGCCGGCACCCTTCCGGTCACCGCCTGGGTCGACAACGACCACGAAGCCGCCGTCCTCGACCTGCTCGACCACCTCGCCGCCGCCGGCGCCCGCCGCATCGGCCTCCTCACCGGAACCACCACCGACACGTACACCCACCTGTCCACCACCGCGTACCTGAACTGGTGCGAGCGGGTGGGCCAGGACCCCGTCTACGAGGCCTACCCGGCGCACGACCCGTGCGCGGGCGCCGTCGCGGCCGACCGGCTGCTCGCCCGCCCGGACCGGCCCGACGCCGTCTACGGCCTCTTCGACCCCAACGGAACCGACCTCCTGGCGGCCGCGCGCCGCTACGGGCTGCGCGTCCCGGACGACCTGCTGCTGGTCTGCTGCAGCGAGTCGACCGTCTACGCCACCACCGAACCGCCCATCACGACGCTCTCGCTCAAACCGCGCCGCATCGGCACGGCCGTCGTCCAGCTCCTCATCGACGCCATCGAGGGGATCGACGCCGACGGCCCGGTCGAACAGGTGATACCGACCGAACTCATCATCCGCACCTCCTCGCAGCGCCGTTCGCCGCGCACGACGGTCAGCCCGCCGCGCTCGCCCGCGAAGGACTGACACGCCCGAGGACCGACCCGCCCGACACGCCGCCACGGCCGCCGTCCCGCCCCTGCCCGTGGGCAGGGGCGGCGAAACCGGACACCACACCGGCCTCAACCCTGGACTGGACCTTCCCAATTCGGGCGAAACAACCGGTGAACCCGGAGTGGACCCGGATTCATCACCCCTGGTGCGTCACACAGGAGGAACCTCATTCCTATGATGGGCGCACGACATCGTGGACCACCCCGACCAGGCCGGGACGCGATGTGCAGGGCATCGCGACGGTGGTGGAGGGGTCGATGACTCAGGGGGCCGGGCAGGATCCCGTGGTGCGCACGGCGACATTGCGTGACTTCCGCGTACCGCCGTACGCCCGGGTGCCCGTACAGGGCCATGCCGCCGAACCGCCGTCCGAGGACCCGCTGCCGGCACCCGCGCCGGCCGAGGTCCCGGTCGGCGGCCATCCCGCTCCCGTCGAGCACCGGCTGCCCGACCCGTCCGGACCCGTGCCGCCCGTCGCACCCGCGCCGGTCGAGGTCGTGCCGATCGTGGCCGTGCCGATCGCTCCCGCGCCTCCGGCGGCCGCCCCCACCGCGCCCATGCCCGCCGCCCCGACGCTCCAGCTGGGCCGCCGCCTCGCCCCCGCGTACCCCGAGGCGACCGGCTCCTCCATCGTCTCCGTCGCCACCGGCCACCCCGGCAACGCCTTCCCCGAGGGCGAGCTGCCCGAGGGGTACACGCCGACCGAGCGCGACCTCCCGGTCATCCAGCGCGGCGACACCCTCCAGGTGCCGATCACGCCCGAGGCGGCGACCGAACCCACCGCCGCCGGCGGCGAGGGCCCCGGGCCCCTCTTCGTCGTGGGCGACGTCCACGGCTACCTCGACGAGCTGGTCGCCGCCCTGCGCGCGCAGGGCCTCATCGACGAGAACGGCAGCTGGTCCGCGGGCAACGCCCGCCTCTGGTTCCTCGGCGACTTCACCGACCGCGGACCCGACGGCATCGGCGTCATCGACCTCGTCATGCGGCTCTCCGCGGAGGCCGCCGCCGCCGGCGGCTACTGCAAGGCCCTCATGGGCAACCACGAGCTGCTCCTCATCGGGGCCAAGCGCTTCGGCGACACCCCCGTCAACTCCGGCGCGGGCACGGCCACCTTCCAGGCCGCCTGGCTGCTCAACGGCGGCCAGAAGCACGACATGGACCGCCTCCAGGACGTCCACCTCCAGTGGATGTCCCGCCTCGACGCCGTGGTGCGGGAGGACGACCACCTCCTCCTGCACTCCGACACCACCGCGTACCTCGAATACGGCGAGACCATCGAGGACGTCAACGAAACGGTCCACGAGATCCTCACCCGGAACGACGCCGACGAGGTCTGGGACCTGTTCCGGAAGTTCACCAAGCGCTTCGCCTTCCGCGACGAGGGCGGCCCCCAGGCCGTGCAGGAGCTCCTCGGCACCTACGGCGGCCGCCGGATCGTGCACGGCCACAGCCCCATCCCGTACCTCCTCGGCCAGGTCGGCACGGAGGAGGGCGAGGGAAGCGGAGGCCCGATCGTCGACGGACCGCACGTGTACGCCGACGGCCTCGCCATCGCCATGGACGGCGGAGTGACCATGGCCGGAAAGCTACTGGTCGTCCAACTCCCCCTGAACGGCTGACGCATAACCCTGCGCATCCGGAGAAGTCGAATTCCGGAAACACCCTGTCAGGTCGTGGCGTCACCGCAATACCATCGGGTCCATCCGTAGCAGGCTCTCCTCCGTTTCCGCCCAGCCGAGCGTTTCCACGGCTGATCCCGGGCCTACGGAGCATCGGGGGATGCACATGAACGTGGCTCCGCACCTGCTGACCGAGGATCGCGCCGAGTACGAGCGGGTCCTCGACGACGCACTGAACACCGCCCACGCACGTCCGGATCTCGTCGGGGTCGGCAGCCGGCTCACGGTCGCGCAGCTGCGCTCCATGACGCTGAACGCGACGGCGCTGGTCACCACCGCGGCGGCGAGCGAGTACGACCACTTCGTCAAGGTCCGCGAACAGAACCGCGCGGCCGTCGGCACCCGCGCGCCCTCGCCCCACGACCTCGACCCTCCCGGTCCCGGCGCGGGCGTAGCCGCGATCGTCACCGTCATGGTGCCGGTCCTCGCGGGCGCGGCCGCCGTCATCTTCCTGCTGGTCGGCGCGGTGCTGCACGCCATCGCCCCCACCGTCGCGTTCGGCGCCACGCTCCTGACCGCCGGTCTCGTCTTCGGCTCCGTCGCCGCGGGCGGGCTGCTCTGTGCGGCCGCCGGACTCCTCCTGACGGCCCTGCGCAACAGTCCGACCGAGGTGGGACCGGTCTCGGCCGCACCGGACGACGAACTGAGCCGCGCCCGCGAGGCCTGGCGTCACGCCCTCCTCGAACGCGGCATCCTGCCCTTCCTCCGCGACGCCCTCGCCGCCACCGCCCCACCCGACCCAGCCGCCCCACCCGACCCAGCCGGTCCGGCCGACCCAGCCGGTCCGGCCGGTCCCTGGGACGACGGGGTCTGACACGACGGGACCACCCGACCCCCGGGCGGCGGGGCCTGACACGACGGGACCGGCCCGCGACTCCCCCGGAAGTCGCGGGCCGGTCTCCGGGCCCGTGCGTCAGTCGGCCAGCGGCAGGTAGACGCGGTTGCCGCTCGCCGCGAACTCCGCGGACTTCTCCGCCATGCCCGCCTCGATCTCCTGCTGCGTGCCGCCGTGCTCACGCCGGATGTCCTGGGAGATCTTCATCGAGCAGAACTTCGGACCGCACATCGAGCAGAAGTGCGCGGTCTTCGCGGGCTCCGCCGGCAGCGTCTCGTCATGGAACTCGCGCGCGGTGTCAGGGTCGAGAGCCAGGTTGAACTGGTCCTCCCAGCGGAACTCGAACCGCGCGTCCGAGAGCGCGTCGTCCCACTCCTGCGCGCCCGGGTGCCCCTTGGCGAGGTCCGCCGCGTGGGCCGAGATCTTGTACGTGATGACGCCCGTCTTCACGTCGTCCTTGTTGGGCAGGCCCAGGTGCTCCTTGGGCGTGACGTAGCAGAGCATCGCCGTGCCCCACCAGGCGATCATGGCCGCGCCGATGCCCGAGGTGATGTGGTCGTACGCGGGCGCGACGTCCGTGGTGAGCGGGCCGAGCGTGTAGAACGGCGCCTCCTCGCAGATCTCCTGCTGGAGGTCGATGTTCTCCTTGATCTTGTGCATCGGGACGTGCCCGGGGCCCTCGATCATCGTCTGCACGTTGTGCCGCTTGGCGATCGTGTTCAGCTCGCCGAGCGTGCGCAGCTCGGCGAACTGCGCCTCGTCGTTGGCGTCCGCGATCGAGCCGGGGCGCAGGCCGTCGCCGAGCGAGTAGGTGACGTCGTACGCCGCCAGGATCTCGCAGAGCTCCTCGAAGTTCGTGTAGAGGAAGTTCTCCTTGTGGTGCGCGAGACACCAGGCGGCCATGATCGAGCCGCCGCGCGAGACGATGCCGGTCTTGCGGCGCGCGGTGAGGGGCACGTACGGCAGGAGCACGCCGGCGTGCACCGTCATGTAGTCGACGCCCTGCTCGGCCTGCTCGATGACCGTGTCCTTGTAGATCTCCCAGGTCAGGTCCTCGGCCCTGCCGTCGACCTTCTCCAGGGCCTGGTAGAGCGGCACGGTGCCGATCGGGACGGGGGAGTTGCGCAGCACCCACTCGCGGGTGGTGTGGATGTTGCGGCCGGTCGACAGGTCCATGACCGTGTCGGCGCCCCACTTGGTCGCCCAGGTCATCTTCTCCACCTCCTCCTCGATGGACGAGGTGACGGCGGAGTTGCCGATGTTGGCGTTGACCTTCACCAGGAACTTCTTGCCGATGATCATCGGCTCGATCTCCGGGTGGTTCACGTTCGCCGGGAGCACGGCCCGGCCCGCGGCGATCTCCTCCCGCACGACCTCGGGGGAGACGTTCTCGCGGATCGCGACGTACTCCATCTCCGGGGTGATCTCCCCCCGGCGGGCGTACGCCAGCTGCGTCACCGCCTGGCCGTCGCGGCCCCGGCGCGGCAGGCGCGGCCGGCCCGGGAAGACGGCGTCGAGGTTCTTCAGCCCGCCGCCGCGCGGCGAGGTGTGCTTGATGCCGTCGTCCTCGGGACGGGCCGGGCGGCCCGCGTACTCCTCGGTGTCACCGCGCGAGATGATCCAGTTCTCGCGCAGCGGCGCGAGGCCGCGACGGACGTCGGTGTCGATGGTGGGGTCGGTGTACGGGCCGGACGTGTCGTACAGCGTCACGTCCTTGCCGTTGGTGAGGTGCACCTGACGGACCGGCACCCGGAGGTCGGGGCGCGAACCCTGGAGGTACCCCTTGTGCCAGCCCGGCGTGCGCTCCTGTCCTTCGGACAGGTTCTGCTCGGAGGCAGGCGTGCGTGCGTCCTGAATGGTCATGAGACCTGATCTCCCTACGCCGGCATTACCCGGTAACAGGTTCGGCGGTCGGCGCAGCCTCTTCCCGTACGTGAGTACGGTGATCAGCGCCCTCTCAGCCCGGTGCTCCGAGCTCCCGCGTGTGCAAAGGTGCCACCACGCTAGCGTCACCCTGGCGTGCTGAACAGTGGGCCCCCGTCGTTCTTGCGATGATCGGCCGGTGACTTCCCCCCATCAGACCCCCGAGTCGCACGACCCCGCGCACAATCCCGGCCACGACCCCGCGCACGATCCCGGCCACGGCCCGGGGCACGACCCCGGCCCTCCCCACGAGCACGGCCACGGTCCGGCCCACGGGCACGGACGCTCCCACGGACACGGCTCCGGGCACTCCCACGGGCACAGCCACGGCCACGGCCCCGCAGCCCCCGTCTCGCGGCATCTGCGCAAGGTCATCGCCGCCGTCCTGATCCCCTTCGCCACCGCCGTCGTCGTCGGGCTCGTGGTGCTGTGGCCCGGCGGGACTCCGGCGCACGAGCGCACCGGCGTCGGTTTCGACCGGCAGACCGAGCAGGGTGAGGTCGTCTCCGTCGAGCAGGTCGACTGCAAGAGCGTGAACGCCGCCCAGGTCCCGCCGACCGGGGACACCTCCACCCCGGAGGGCCGCGAGGCGGTCGCCGCGCAGCAGGGGGAGTGCGAGAAGGCGACGATCGAGGTCACCAGCGGCCCGGAGAAGGGGCGCACGTTCACCGAGATCGTGCAGCCCGACGCCCCGCGTCAACTGCACGAGGGACAGGGCGTGGTGGTGGCCTACGCCCCCGACGCCCCGCGCGACCTGCAGTACTCGGTGACGGACGTGAACCGGAAGGTGCCGCTGGCGGTGCTCGCCGGCATCTTCGCGCTCGCGGTCGTGATCGTCGGCCGGATGAAGGGCGTGATGGCGCTCGTCGCGCTCGCCATGAGTTTCCTGGTCCTGACGTTCTTCATCCTGCCGGCGATCCTGCAGGGATCGAATCCGCTGGTCGTGGCGGTGGTCGGGTCGAGCGCGATCATGCTGATCGCGCTCTACACGTGCCACGGCCTGTCGGCCCGCACCTCGGTCGCGGTGCTCGGCACGCTGATCTCACTGCTGCTGATCGGTCTGCTCGGATCGGTCTTCATCGACTGGGCCTCGCTGAGCGGCAACACCGACGACAGCACCGGTCTGATCCACGGCCTGTACCCGGAGATCGACATGTCCGGCCTGCTGCTCGCCGGGGTCATCATCGGTTCGCTCGGCGTGCTCGACGACGTGACGGTGACCCAGACCTCGTCGGTCTGGGAGCTGCACCAGGCCGATCCGGGCATGGGGCCGCGCGCGCTGTACCGGGCCGGCATCCGGATCGGCCGCGACCACATCGCCTCGGTCGTGAACACCCTGGTGCTGGCCTACGCGGGTGCCGCCCTCCCGCTGCTGCTGCTCTTCTCCATCGCGCAGAGCAGCATGGGGACGGTGGCCAACAGCGAGCTGGTCGCCGAGGAGATCGTCCGGACACTGGTCGGGTCGATCGGTCTGGTCGCCGCCGTTCCGGTCACCACGGCCCTGGCGGCTCTCGTGGTCTCGGCCGACCGCACGGACGCCGACGGCCTTCCGGTCACCGGTGGCCGGAAGGCCACGGCGGTACGGGGCGGACGACGCCGTCGCGCCAAGTGAGGCAGGACCCGCCGGGGCCTGTCCGAGCCTGATCGGCAGGCCCCTCTAGGCGGGTCCGGCGTTCTCCTCGGCCAGGATGCGGCCGAGCGCGGCCTCCAGGTTGTCCTCGAAGTCGCCGAGGGTGCATTCCTGGCCGAGCGGCACGAGCTTGTCGGTGCGGTCGAGGAACGCGACCAGCGGCGGTGCGCTGGCCCGGAACAGGGCGCGGTCGCCGCCGACCTGGAGTCGGATGGAGACGTCCGACAGCCCCTCGGGCTCGGTGGGCGCGATGTGCACGTCGCCGTCACCGCTCGGCCGGTTGATCCCGTCGAGCAGCAGTTCCCTGCCGAACGCCCACGTCACGGGCGCGTCTCCGGGGAGGTGGAAGGTCATTCGCACCGCGTAGGGATCCCTGGCCTCGTATCGCAGCTCGACCGGGATCTTGAAGGAGAGCTCCTCGGAGACGAGGAAGCTCATCAGGACCTCGGCCTGAACCGACTCTCGCATCATGTACCCCGCAGTAGATGAAGCAGTTGTGTAAACACAGCTGCTGAAAGCTGTGACCGAAACGGCCAGGAATGATCCCCCATGGCCCTCTTGACGCAATCGTGCTGTAAGCGATAGCAGATCACAAGGAGTGATTTTTCAGATACTGATAGAGAAAGCGAGCGAGCCGAGGAGCCTTCCGATCTCCGTACGTAGCCGCTCGACTGCTGGGAGCAACCGTTCTTCCTGGTGGAGGGGGAGGGAAATGGCCATCGCGCCCGCCGCGGAGCCCGCCGTAATGGGGATGGCGGCACAGACCGTGCCGAGCGCATATTCCTGACGCTCCACCAGGGGTTCCATTCGCCCCAAACTGCCCAAACGCCCCAAAAGCAGACTCCGGTTACGCACCGTGTACGGAGTGATGGCTTCCACCGGGTGGCGGTCAAGGTGGTCTTGACGAGATTTCAGATCGAGTTGACTCAGCAGACACTGCCCGATCGCATGGGCGTGCGCGGTCTCGCGGAAGTCGGCCCATTCCTCCACGGCGGGGGCGGAAGGAGTGTCGGCGACGGCGACGAGCTCGATCTCGCCCTCGCGGTACAGGGCGAAGTAGATGGGCACACCGATCTCGTCCCGCCAGCGGGCAAGGGAGTCTTCGATCTTGATGCGACGATTCTGCACGTCTCCGCCACCGGCCAGTCGTACGGCGGCGTCGCCAAGGACGAACACACCCTTCTCGCGGCGTAGATAGCCTTCGTGCGTCAGGGTGCGGAGCAGGTGGTACGTGGTGGGCAGCGGGAGGCCCGTCTCACGGGCGAGCTGCTTGGCCGGAGCGCCGTCCGCGTGGGAGGCGACGGCCTCCAGGAGTCTCAGCGCTCGCTGTACCGAGCCGATCAGGGTAGGCGCAGCCGTTTGCGTAGCCGTGGCCAAAGGTCACCCCCAGGCGTGACGACGGATGCAGTGCACCCGCCCGCGGGGGCCGCCCCCGCGCGCCCGCCGGGCCAGGGAAAACCGCTGGTCAGTAGGGGGATCTACGCCCGTAGTCCCCAACACGGCGGAGAGATTCCACTCTAGTGGCAGCCCCTGGGCCGATGCCCTGATTCGACCAGCGCGTTCCCCCGCCCGGGCTAATCCCCACCGTCGGCCTCCTACTGATCAGTAGCTTGTGCTACCAGTCCTCACGCGACGTGCCGGAGGAGCTGAACTTCCGTACGACGTAGATCAGTCCGGCGACCAGGGCGACGAAGAGCAGCACCTTGAAGAGCAGTCCGACCACGAAGGCCAGGACGCTCGTGATCAGCCCGCCGAAGACGAGCAGGGCCAGCGCGGGTATCGCGACCCACTTCACCCACCAGGGCATCCCCGCGAGAATCTCCTGTACGGCCATCGTCCCTACCTCGCTCTCGAGAATCCGTTCCGCGCGCTCCGCGCCGAACATCCTCAAGGCTAGGTGCCGGGAAAGTCCCACGGGGGCCCCGCGGCCCCCGCTCTCCCCTGATCCGACCCCTAGGGGCTTCGGCCCCACGGCCCTCAGCCGCCCGCCCGGGCCCGCGCGCACCGGCGCTCCGCTCTCGGCTCGACGGCGACGGCTCGACGGCTCGACGGCTCGACGGCTCGACGGCTCGACGGCTCGACGGCTCGACTTTCCGGCACCGGCTCTCCGGTGTCAGCTCTCCGGTGTCAGCTCTCCGCCGGGGCGAAGACCACCATCACCCGCAGGTCCTCGCTGATGTGGTGGAACTTGTGCTCCGCCCCCGCCGGCACGTAGACCACGCTGCCGCGCGCCACCTGGGTCGTCTCCGACCCGACGGTGATCGACGCACGGCCGCTCACCACGAAGTACACCTCGTCCTGGCGGTGCGGCTTCTGCGGGTCGAGCGCCCCGGCATCCAGCGCGTACAGACCCACCGACATGTTCCGCTCGCGCAGGAACTGAAGGTACGCACCGTCGTTCGCGGCACGCTCCGCCTCCAGTTCATCCAGCCGGAATGCCTTCATCGCCTGTCCGCCCCTGCCTCGGCCCGATCATCTCTGCCACGATCAGACACATGAAGAATTTCGTAGTCAAGACGCTCGCGAACGCGGGCGCCCTGGGAGTCGCCATCTGGCTGCTCCAGGACATCACTCTGACCGGCGACAGCACCGGCAAGAAGGCCCTGACCCTCATTCTCGTCGCCCTGGTCTTCGGGCTCGTGAACTTCCTGGTCAAGCCGATCGTCAAGCTGCTGACGCTTCCCCTTTTCATCCTGACGCTCGGCCTGATCACCCTCGTGGTCAACGCGCTGATGCTGCTCCTCACGTCCTGGCTGGCCGAGCAGTTCGACCTGAGCTTCCACGTGGAGGGCTTCTGGACCGCCGTCCTGGGCGGCCTGATCATCTCCATCGTGTCGTGGGCGCTGAACGTCGTGCTCCCCGACGGTGACTGAGTGGGGACCGTGACCTACCGCGTCTGCTTCGTCTGCACTGGCAACATCTGCCGGTCGCCGATGGCCGAGCACGTCTTCCGCCGCCAGGTGGAGGAGGCCGGTCTCGGCGGGACGGTGGTGGTCGACAGCGCGGGAACCGGAGGCTGGCACGAGGGCGACGGTGCCGACCCGCGCACGGTGGCCGTGCTGGAGGAGAGCGGCTACACGTCCGCGCACACCGCCCGGCAGTTCCGGGCCTCCTGGTTCCCCGCCCTCGACCTGGTGATCGCGCTCGACGAAGGCCACCTGCGGGAGCTCCGCTCACTGGCCCGCACCCCCGAGGAAGCGGCCCGGATACGGCTGCTGCGCTCCTACGACCCGGCCGCCGAGGACGGGCTCGACGTCCCCGACCCCTATTACGGGGGCCGTGAGGACTTCGAGGAGTGCCTGGAGATGGTGGAGGCGGCGGGCGAAGGCCTGCTCGACGCCGTCCGCGCGGAACTGGAGGACCGGACAGCATGACCGACACGACGTACGGCGACGGCACGCGCGCGGTGCGCGCCGGGCTCCCCGAGCCCGTGAAGTACGAACCGACCCTGCCGGGACCGGTCTTCGCCGCCCACTTCCACCTGCCGGGCGAGCCGACCGGCGGTTACGCGTACGGCCGCGACGAGAACCCCACCTGGACCCATCTGGAGCGGGCGATCGGCGGGCTGGAGGCACCGGGGGAGGAGGGCGTCGAGACGCTCGTCTTCGCCTCCGGCATGGCGGCGATCTCGGCCGTGCTCTTCTCCCAGCTGAAGGCCGGCGACACCGTGGTCGTGCCGAGCGACGGCTACCAGGCCCTGCCGCTGCTGCACGAGCAGCTGAGGGCGTACGGCGTCGAGGTCCGGACCGCCCCGACCGGGGGCGACGGCCAGCTGGCCGTGCTCGAAGGGGCCCGGCTGCTGTGGATCGAGACCCCGTCCAACCCCGGGCTCGACGTCTGCGACATCCGGCGCCTGGTGCGCGAGGCGCACGCCGTCGGGGCGCTCGTGGCGGTCGACAACACCCTCGCCACACCGCTCGGCCAGCGGCCCCTCGCGCTGGGGGCGGACTTCTCCGTCGCCAGCGACACCAAGGGCATGACCGGCCACGGCGACATCCTGCTCGGCCACGTGAGCTGCCGCGATCCCCAGCGGGCCGCGGAGGTACGGCGCTGGCGCAAGATCGTCGGCGCCATTCCCGGCCCCATGGAGGCCTGGCTCGCCCACCGTTCGCTCGCCACGCTCCAGCTGCGGATCGACCGGCAGTGCTCCACCGCGCTGGCGCTCGCGCAGGAGCTCGCCGGGCGTGCGGACGTCACCGGGCTGCGCTACCCGGGGCTGCCCGACGACCCGTCGCACGCGGTGGCCGCCCGGCAGATGCGGCGCTTCGGCCCGGTGATCTCGTTCGAACTGGCCGACCGGAAGCGGGCCGAGCGGTTCCTGGAGGAGCTGCGGCTCGTGGACGACGCCACCAGCTTCGGCGGTGTGCGCTCCACGGCGGAGCGGCGCGGGCGCTGGGGCGGAGACGCGGTCTCTGAGGGCTTCATCCGGTTCTCGGTGGGTGCCGAGGATCCCGAGGACCTGATCGCCGATGTCCTGCAGGCCCTCGACGAGGCCGGCGCCACCGGCTGAGAGCAGGGCGCCGACCGATGGAACGAGACGCTCCGAGCCTCCCCCCTCGTGGCTCGGAACGCCTCGGTTCCACGCGCGGAGACCGCCTGAACAAGGCTAGTTGACTGTGCGTCAGTGTCCAATCACGGTAGCGACAGCGACCTATCGACTTATTTATAGTTGGACAGTCCTGAGGCGCAGTCAGCCGACCGCCTGAGTCGCACGGCCGCGCGGCCGGGAGGGGGCGGGCATGGATCTGTCCCTGCTGCGCACGTTCGTCGCCGTGCACCGAGCCGGCTCCTTCACCCGGGCCGCGGCGCTCCTCGGCCTCTCCCAGCCGGCCGTCACCAGCCAGATCCGGACCCTGGAACGGCAGCTGGGCCGCCCCCTCTTCCTGCGACAGGCGCGCGGCGTCACCCCGACCACCGTCGGCGACGAGCTGGCCCATCGCGCCGCACCCCACCTGGACGCCCTGGTCGAGATAGCCGAGTCCGGCCTCGACGAGCAGGGCGGCGCCCGCACCCTCCATGTCTCCGGTCCTCCGGAGTTCACCGCGCTGCGCGTGCTGCCCGCCCTCACACCGCTGGTCGGGCAGGGGCTCGCCGTGCGGGCCTCGTTCCTCGGCAACACCGAGGAGATCCTCGACGGGCTCGCCGCGGGCCACCACGACCTGGCCGTCACCACCGCCCGCCCTCGCGGCGGCCTGTTCGTCTCCACCCCGCTCTGCGACGAGGAGCACGTCCTGGTCGCGGCGGAGCGCTGGGCGGCCCGGCTCTCCCCCGAGGTGCTGCTCGGCAAGGGCTCGGTCGTCCTCGAGCAGCTTCCGGTGGTCGAGGTGCACGAGTCGCTGCCGTTCGTCTCCCGCTACTGGGCCACGGTCTTCGACACCAAACCGGCCGCCACCGCGACCGTGATCGCCCCCGACCTGCGGGCCGTCCGGGATTCCGCCGCCTCCGGTGCCGGCCTGGCCGTCCTGCCGCGCTATCTGTGCGAGGAGGATCTGGCGGAGGGGCGGCTCGTGGCGCTGCTCGAACCCCCGGTCCCTCCGCTGCGGACCTACTTCCTGGTCGCGCGCACGGGCACGCTCGCGCTGTCTCCCCTCGCGCGTGCTCACGAGGAACTGCTGCGCGCCGCGGCGGGCTGGTGAGTTTCAGGACACCCCGGACGGGCCATTTTCTTCCCATGAACGAACGGCCCATGACCGAACGGCCCGTGATCAAGCGCACCGCACGCGCCATCCTGCTCGATGGCGACGACCTCATCCTCATCAAGCGCACCAAGCCGGGGATGGATCCCTACTGGGTCACGCCCGGCGGCGGCGTGGAGCCCTCCGACGCCACCGTCGTCGAGGCCCTGCACCGCGAGGTGCACGAGGAGCTCGGCGCCAAGATCACCGATGTGGTGCCCTGCTTCGTCGACACCGTCGAGCACATCGTCGACGGCGGGGTCTCCGGGGTGAAGGTCCAGCACTTCTTCGTGTGCCGGCTCGGTTCCATGGACACCGCGCTGCGGCACGGCCCCGAGATGGACGAACCGGTCGGCGAGTACGAGATCGTCCGGGTGCCCTTCAGCCGGGTCGGCATCGCCGCCGTCCACCTCGTCCCCCTCTCCCTGCGCCACTACCTCGACGGCAACATCGAGGGCGTCCGCGCCATGCACGCTCCCGACCTGGGCTGAGACGCCCCGCCCCGACGCGCCTCAGGCCGAGGACGCCGGGGCCAGTTCGGCCAGGAAGTCGTGGCGGATGCGCTCCGACGGGACCCCCGCCCCGCGCAGCGCGTCCACGCCCTGCCGGACCATGCCCAGCGGGCCCGAGAGGTAGGCGTCGCGTTCGTTCCAGGGGCCGTAGCGGCACACGGCCTCCGGAAGCCGCCCCTGCTCCTCGGTGACCGTGTGGACGGAGAGCCAGGGGAAGGTCTTCTGCAGCCGCAGCATCGTGTCGATGTCGTAGAGGTCGTGGCCGTGGCGCGCCCCGTAGAAGACGTCGACCGGACGCCGGTCCCCGTGCTCGGCCACGTCCTCGACCAAGGCCTTGATCGGCGCTATCCCGGTACCACCGCCGAGGCAGAGCAGACCCGTGTCCGTGGCGTGGTCGACGGTCATCGAGCCGGCCGGCGGACCGAGGCGCAGCACGTCCCCGGGGCGGGCCCGGTGGACCAGCGCGTTGGACACCCAGCCGGCCGGGACCGCCTTCACGTGGAGGGACAGCAGCCCGTCGGGCCGCGGTGCCGAGGCGAAGGAGTAGTGCCGCCAGATCCGGGGCCACCAGGGGGTCTCGAGCGTCGTGTACTGCCCCGCGAGGAACGGGTACGGCTGGTCGGGCCGGAGCGTGACGACGGCGACGTCCGGGGTACGCAGATCGTGGGAGACCACCTCGGCGTACCACCAGGCCGGCGCGGTCTGCTCATCGTCCGCCGCCGCGTCGATCATGATCTGGGAGATCGTCGTGTACGTACGGACCCAGGCCGCCTCGGTCTCCTCGTTCCAGCTCTCCGACGCGTACCGGACGAGCGCGCCGATGAGCGCCTCGCCGACGGCCGGGTAGTGGTCCGCCCGGGTCCCGTACTTGCGGTGTCCCCGACCCAGGTTCTGGAGGTACGCGGTGAGCACCGGCACGTCGTCCATGTGCTCGGCCGCGGTCAGGAGCGCCTTCAGGAGCCGGTCCCGCTGGGTGTCCATGGCCGCGGGGAACATCTCGCGCAGTTCGGGGTTCCGGACGAACAGCAGGGCGTAGAAGTACGAGGTCACCTTGTCGGCGATGGGTGCGATCTCCGCCAGCGTGCGGCGGACGAGCAGTGCGTCGGCGGAGCCTCTCCCCGGTATCGGAGGTTCGTTGCCCTCCGTCCCCGGTTCCGCCGCGGTCTCGTACACCACCCCGGGCTCGATTCGGTCCGCGTGCTCTGCGGCCGTCGTGCTGGTCGGAGCATCCATCATGTGCCTCGCCCTCGCGCTGACCGGCTTCGTGCTCGCAGCATGACCCCTCGCTTCGCCGCCTCGGACAGAAAGCGGAGTTCTCGGGCCATAGAGCCGGGTTTCTGGCTAAGCTGCGCTGTTTCGGACGAGGGCGTAGGCCTCGCGCAGGTCCCCGCCGGTGTAGCTGTGGCGGGACAGCCCGGCGAGATGGTGGTCCGCGTTCACGGCCACGGTGTCCGGCACGAGCGCGAACAGCTCGGCGTCGGACATCGAGTCCCCGTACGCGATGCAGTCCGCCGGGTCCATGCCGTACCCCGCGCAGAGCTCCCGTGCGATCCGCACCTTCGCCGCGGCGTTGAGGATGCCCGGCCGGTGGATCGGTTCGCGGAACGGGACGGACGGCCAGGCCGAACCGTGCACCGTGTCGACCCCCCACTCCAGCAGGTGCCGGACGAAGAAGTCGGGCGAGAGCGAGATGACGGCACAGCGGTCACCCCGGGCCCGGATGTCCGCCCAGACCTCGCGGATCCCCGCCAGCCACGGAGCCCCCTCGAACGCCGCCACGACCTGCTCCGGGAGGAGCTCGGCCCACAGATCCCGTGCCCGCACGGCGAACTCGTCCGGTGTCAGGCCCTCGAGGAAGCCCCGCTCCAGTGCCCCGATCTCCTCGACGAGACCCAACTGCCGGGAGATCTCGACCGCGGCGGCCGACCCGCGGATCAGAGTGCCGTCGAGGTCGAAGAGGTGCAGGCGCCGTGTGGAGGGTTTCACGTGAAACATCGTCCGACGTGCCACGGGGCGGAGGCAACGCCTCCTCGGATGATCGGCCGGATCCGTAAACCAGTGGACGGACGATCCCCGGTTCGGACAGCCTGAAAGACATGCCGACCTCCCCCACGCCCCTGGCACAGCTTCCTGTCCGACGCCTCACCTCGGACGACCTCCTCGCCTGCGCCGACCTCTCCGAGAACCGGGGATGGCCTCGCGAGGAACACAAGTGGGGATTCCTGCTCACCGCGGGCACCGGGTACGGCATCGACGACCCCTCCGGCACGGGGCTGCTCGCCGGCTGCGTGGTCACGTCGTACGGCCCCGGGCTGGCCGCGATCGGGATGGTGCTCGTCGCCGAGCGGTACGCACGCCAGGGTGTGGGGCGCCGACTCATGCGGCACGTCCTGGCGGAGGCCGGCGACACCGCGCTCACCCTGCACGCCACCCCCAACGGGCAGCCCCTGTACGAGGAGCTCGGGTTCGCGGAGACCAGCCGGGCGGAGATGGTGCGCGGGCGCTTCACGTTCACCACGCCCGCCCCCGCCGTTCCGGTCCGGCCGGCGACGGCGGATGACCTTCAGGCGATCCTGCGTCTCGACCGCGAGGTCTTCGGCCTGGACCGCACGCACGTCCTCACCAGGCTCCCCTCGTTCGCGGACCACCTCCGGGTAGCCGAGGAGGACGGCGAGATCACCGGCTTCGCGGCGGCCTGGCCCAACATGGACACCCATGTCGTCGGCCCTCTGGTCGCGAGGGACACGGACACGGCGCAGGCTCTGATCGCCTCGCTGGCCGCGGCCACGGACCGGCCCCTGCGGACGGACATCGACGTGCGCCACACGACCCTGCTGCGCTGGGTGAAGGAGAACGGCATCGACCCCGTCGCCTCCAACTCGGTGATGATCAGGTCCCTGCCCGACCTCCCCGGCGACTGGCGACGCCGCTTCGCGCCCCTGACGGTCGCGGCCGGGTAACCCGGCGGGCCCGATCGCCACCGTCGGACCCGGACAGGTTTACTTGCACACGCGCATTATTGCGTCGCATCGTCTACCCTGGTCGAGAGCCGCTCCGCCGACCAGGAGAGACCGAGGAGAGACCATGACCGCCACGGACCCCGCGCTCTCCCAGCGCTGGTGCGCCCTCTCCCTGCTGCACGGCCGGATCGAGACCCACATCGAGCGCGCACTGGAGTCCGGGCACGGTCTGAGCGTGCGGGAGTACTCGCTCCTCGACGTCCTCAGTCGTCAGCACAGCGGCCCGGGCGGCCACCTCCAGATGAAGCAGGTGGCCGACGCCGTCGTGCTCAGCCAGAGCGCCACGACCCGGCTCGTCACCCGGCTCGAGGACCGCGGCCTGCTCACCCGGTACCTCTGCGCCACCGACCGCCGCGGCATCTACACCGATGTCACCGAGGCCGGCCAGAAGCTTCTCGAAGAGGCCCGCCCGACCAACGACAGCGCCCTTCGCGAGGCCCTCGACGAGGCCGCGAAGAACCCCGAGCTCGCCCCGCTGGTCCAGGTCGTGGAGGGCGTGACCGTTCCCGCCTGAACCGGGGGAGCCTGACGGCCGGGAGTACGCTGCCAGGCATGAGCGATCTTGAGATACGCCCCGCCACCGCAGACGACCTCCCGGCCATCGTCGCCATGCTCGCCGACGATCCCCTGGGCGCGCAGCGGGAGTCCCCCAACGACCTCACCCCGTACCTCACGGCCTTCGAGCGCCTGGCGAACGACCCTCACCAGCACGTCGTCGTGGCCGTCCGCGGCCAGAAGGTCGTCGGAACGCTCCAGCTCACGGTGATCCCGGGGCTCTCCCGCCGGGGCACCACCCGCTCGATCATCGAGGGCGTCCGCATCCATGCCGACGAGCGCGGCAGCGGCCTCGGCACGCAGCTCATCGAGTGGGCCGTCGAGGAGTCCGGTCGCCAGGACTGCCGGCTGGTCCAGCTGACCTCCGATGTCACCAGGACCGACGCCCACCGCTTCTACGAGCGGCTCGGCTTCGAGGCCTCCCACGTGGGCTTCAAGAAGAGTCTCTGAGGTCGGCACACGTGAAACGGCGTGCCGGGAGGCTGCCGGCACGCCGTTTCACGTGAAACATCCCAGGTAGGAGCTCAGAGCCCGCGCCAGCCCGCCTCATCGAAGCCACCCGGCACAGCGTCCTCCGGCGCGTACGGCTCCCGCGTGAAGACGAACGACCCGAGGTCGAGGTGGCTCACCGTGCCGTCGTCGCGCCGCACCGCCCGGAGCGTCTCCCCCTCGTAGTAGCCGTTCAGCCCGACCCAGCCGCCCTCGGGCAGCGCCCGGAAGCGGGCCCGCCGACCGGGGCCCCGCAGCGGTTCGAGCACCACGCTCCGCTCGGGACCGAGCCGGAGCCCGTAGGAGTACGTCCCCCAGTACCAGGGCCCCGTGAGCGACAGGAGCTCCTCGTCGACCTCGGCCTCCGGCAGGGGGCGCCACGGCTGCGGGAGCCTCGGCTCGGCGTCCGCCACGATCCGGACGAGATCGGCGGCCACGGCGCCGATCGCCACTCCCGAGGTGGCGTTGGAGAGGGCGACCCCCGCCAGCCCGTCCTCCACACTCACCCAGAGACAGGCGACGAAGCCCGGGAGCGACCCGGTGTGGCCGATGAGAGTCCGGCCGTCCCTGCTGATCAGCTGGAGTCCGAGCCCGTAGCTCCCCTCCCAGTCGCCCTCCCCTGCCGCGGCCGCGGGCGCCCGCATCTCCGCCACGGTGGCCGCAGCGAGCACCCGCTCGTCGCCCGCCGCGAGGAACGCGGCGAACCGGGCGAGGTCGGCGGCGGTCGACCAGAGCTGACCGGCCGGCGCCATGATCCCCAGGTGCTCTGACGGCTCGGGCAGCATCACGTCAGCCCAGGGGTGCACCGCCCAGCCGCCCGCGTGCGGGGCAACGGGGTCGACCGTCGTCCGGTCCATCCCCAGCGGCTCCAGGATCTCGCGCCGCAGCGCCTCCTCCCAGGGCACGCCCCGCACGGCCTCGACCAGCGAACCGAGCAATGTGTAACCGGGGTTGGAGTAGTGGTGGCGGCGCCCCGGGGCCCGAACGAAGGGCTCCTCCCCCAGCACGTCGGAGAGCTCCGGGCGCAGCTCTGCGGACGACCGCTCCCACCACGCACCGGGCGTCTCGGCAGCGAGACCGCTGCTGTGGCCGAGGAGTTGAGCGATCGTCACCTCGCCGACCCCGGTTCCCTTCAGGTGCCGCTCCAGCGGATCGTCGAGCCCGAGGAGCCCTTCGTCCCGAAGCCGTAGTACCAGGACGGCGGTGAACACCTTGGTGATCGAGCCGATCCTGAACTGCGTGTCGGCGTCCGGCGCGTGTCCGTCCACGCAACTGCGCGCACCGCTCCAGACCAGCGCCCCCTCGCGGACCACCGCCCCCACGAGGGACGGCGCCCGCCCCTCGGCCTGGGCCACCGCGACGCGGTGCAGCAGAGCACGCTCGGTACCGGGCAACAAAGCTTCGAAAGATGTCGTCACGGAACGATCCAACACCCTGTCACATACGAAGCTTCCCCGGGAGGGTGCTCGGATCAGGTCTGTGCCATGTCGACGAAGCGCGAGTAGTGGCCCTGGAAGGCCACGGTGATCGTGGCCGTCGGACCGTTACGGTGCTTGCCCACGATGATGTCCGCCTCGCCTGCGCGCGGGGACTCCTTCTCGTAGGCGTCCTCGCGGTGCAGCAGGATCACCATGTCGGCGTCCTGCTCGATCGAGCCGGACTCACGCAGGTCGGAGACCATGGGCTTCTTGTCGGTGCGCTGCTCCGGGCCACGGTTCAGCTGGGAGAGCGCGATGACCGGGAGCTCCAGCTCCTTGGCGAGGAGCTTGAGGTTTCGCGACATGTCGGAGACTTCCTGCTGACGGCTCTCCTGCCGCTTCGAGCCGCCCGACTGCATGAGCTGCAGGTAGTCGATGATGACGAGCTTGAGGCCGTTGCGCTGCTTGAGCCGGCGGCACTTGGCCCGGATCTCCATCATCGACAGGTTCGGAGAGTCGTCGATGTACAGCGGGGCCTGGGAGACGTCCGGCATGCGGCGGGCGAGACGCGTCCAGTCCTCGTCGGTCATCGTGCCGGAGCGCATGTGGTGGAGCGCGACCCGGGCCTCGGCCGAGAGGAGACGCATCGCGATCTCGTTCCGGCCCATTTCGAGGGAGAAGATGACGCTGGGCAGGTTGTGCTTGATGGACGCCGCCCGGGCGAAGTCCAGGGCGAGGGTCGACTTACCCATGGCGGGTCGGGCCGCGATGATGATCATCTGGCCGGGGTGCAGGCCGTTGGTGAGGGAGTCGAGGTCAGTGAAGCCGGTGGGCACACCGGTCATCTCGCCGCTGCGGGAGCCGATCGCCTCGATCTCGTCGAGGGCCCCCTCCATGATGTCGCCGAGCGGCAGGTAGTCCTCGGTGGTGCGCTGCTCGGTGACCGCGTAGATCTCGGCCTGTGCCGAGTTCACGATCTCGTCGACGTCGCCGTCGGCCGCGTAGCCCATCTGCGTGATCTTGGTGCCGGCCTCCACTAGGCGGCGCAGGACGGCGCGCTCGTGGACGATCTCCGCGTAGTACGAGGCGTTGGCCGCGGTCGGTACCGACTGGACCAGGGTGTGGAGGTAGGAGGCGCCGCCGACCCGGGTGATCTCGCCGCGCTTGGTGAGCTCGGCGCCGACCGTGATCGGGTCGGCCGGCTCGCCCTTGGCGTAGAGGTCGAGGATCGCCGCGTAGACGGTCTCGTGGGCGGGCTTGTAGAAGTCGTTGCCCTTGATGATCTCCACGACGTCCGCGATGGCGTCCTTGGAGAGCAGCATGCCGCCGAGGACGGACTGCTCGGCGTCGAGGTCCTGCGGGGGCACGCGCTCGAAGCCGGAGAGTCCGCCGTCCCACGGGCCGTCGTTGCCCCGCTCGTGCTGGTCGTCACGGCCGCGGCCTCGGCCGCGCCCCTCACCGCGGGTACGGGTGGGCAGCCGGTCACTCGGTCCGCTGTCGGCCCAAGGGTCGTCCATGGGCTCGGTGACGCTCACCAAGCACCTCCTCCCGTCCGCTCCGCGGACCTCGCCCTGCCACTCTTTCTTACGCCACGGGCTTGATCAACGAGTGGCTTTGCGACCGCTTCTGACGCGTCGGGCGCCGCACCACGGTAGGCCCGCCGGGGGCGTCAGCCAATCTGGTTATCCACAGGCCCTGGGGATGAAGGCCCAGATGCTGTGGAGAACTCCCCGGAACCTGTGCACGGACCGGGGGACAGTCATGTGGACAAACTCATAGCCTCCTTGAATTTACCTATCTGACCTGCGGTTTCTCCATCCACGGGCTGTGGGGGAGAAAAAGTTCTCCCCCTGGATCAAGATCAGAACAAACGGCCCACACCCGAAGCCCCACACCCTCGGAAAGTAAGGAGTGCAAAGGCATTGCATCGCTTACCTGTGGAAGATTAGATTGACCCCATGACCCAGGCCCCCGTGACCTCCAAGGCCGTCCGTCGACAGCACGACCGCGAGATCGTCTCCCTGGCCCTGCCGGCCTTCGGTGCCCTCGTCGCCGAACCACTGTTCCTCATGGTCGACAGCGCCATCGTCGGCCACCTCGGCACCCCCCAACTCGCGGGCCTGGCCATCGCCGCCACCCTGCTCTCCACCGCCGTCAGCGTCTTCGTCTTCCTCGCCTACGCCACCACGGCCGCCGTCTCGCGACGCGTCGGCGCGGGCGACCTCCAGGCCGCCATCCGACAGGGCATGGACGGCATCTGGCTCGCGCTCCTCCTCGGCGCCGCCGTCATCGCCCTGACCCTGCCCACCGCACCCGGGCTCGTCGACGTATTCGGGGCTTCCGACACCGCCGCGACGTACGCCGTCACCTACCTCCGGATCTCCAGCCTCGGAATCCCCGCGATGCTGGTGGTCCTGGCGGCCACCGGTGTCCTGCGCGGCCTCCAGGACACCCGTACACCGCTCTACGTGGCCATCGGGGGCTTCGCGACCAACGCCGCACTCAACGTCGGGCTCGTCTACGGCGCCGATCTGGGCATCGCCGGCTCCGCCTGGGGCACGGTCATCGCCCAGTACGGCATGGCCGCCGTCTACCTCTTCGTGGTCGTTCGGGGCGCACGGCGCCATGGGGCCTCCCTCCGCCCCGACGCGGCCGGCATCCGCGCCTCCGCACAGGCCGGCGCCCCCCTGCTCGTCCGTACGCTCTCGCTGCGCGCGGTCCTGATGATCGCCACGGCCGTCGCGGCCCGGCTGGGTGACGCCGAGGTCGCGGCCCATCAGATCATCCTGTCCCTGTGGAACCTCATGGCCTTCGCCCTCGACGCGATCGCCATCGCCGGCCAGGCCATCATCGGCCGCTGTCTCGGCGCGGACGACGCCCACGGCGCCCGGCAGGTCTGCCGCCGCATGGTCCAGTGGGGCGTGGTCTCGGGCGTCGTGCTGGGTGCGCTCCTCATCGTGGCCCGGCCCCTGTTCATCCCGCTGTTCACCAGTGACACGACGGTCCAGGACACCCTGCTGCCGGCCTTGCTGGTCGTCGCGGTCTCGCAGCCGATCTCAGGGGTCGTCTTCGTTCTCGACGGCGTGCTGATGGGGGCGGGAGACGGTCCCTACCTCGCCTGGGCCATGCTGCTGACCCTCGCCGTCTTCGCCCCGGTGGCCCTGCTGATCCCGGCGCTCGGCGGAGGCCTGACCGCCCTCTGGTGGGCGATGACGCTGATGATGACGGTACGGATGCTGACCCTGTGGCTGCGCACCCGCTCCGGTCGCTGGATCGTCACGGGCGCCACGCGCTGAACGTTTCACGTGAAACGCCCTGTTTCACGTGAAACAGCGGAAGGGCCGCACCCCGAGGGGTGCGGCCCTTCCTCACTGCTGAGCGCAGACTGCCAAGGGCAGCGTTACGCGGCGACGACCTCGACGCCGAGCTTCGCGGCAACCTCGGGGTGCAGACGCACGGACACCTGGTGCGAGCCCAGGGTCTTGATCGGCGAACCGAGCTCGACGCGACGCTTGTCGACGTCGGGGCCACCCGCGGTCTTGATCGCCGAGGCGATGTCGGCCGGGGTCACGGAGCCGAAGAGACGGCCGGCGTCGCCGGAGCGAACGGCCAAGCGCACCTTCGTGCCCTCGAGCTGGGCCTTGATCTCGTTGGCCTGCTCGATGGTCGCGATCTCGTGGATCTTGCGGGCGCGGCGGATCTGCGCCACGTCCTTCTCGCCACCCTTGGTCCAGCGGATCGCGAAACCACGCGGGACCAGGTAGTTGCGAGCGTAGCCGTCCTTGACGTCGACAACGTCGCCAGCGGCACCGAGGCCGGAGACCTCGTGGGTGAGGATGATCTTCATTTTTCGGTCACCCTTCCCTTATCGCGCGGTGGACGTGTAGGGCAGCAGCGCCATCTCACGGCTGTTCTTCACGGCCGTGGCGACGTCACGCTGGTGCTGCGTGCAGTTGCCGGTAACGCGGCGGGCACGGATCTTGCCGCGGTCGGAAATGAACTTCCGCAGCATGTTCGTGTCCTTGTAGTCCACGTACGCGGTCTTGTCCTTGCAGAAAGCGCAGACCTTCTTCTTAGGCTTGCGCACAGGCGGCTTCGCCATGGTGTTTCTCCTGTGTGATCAAGAAGTGGGAGTACGAGCTGCTTCCAGGCGAGGCCTAGAAGGGGGGCTCGTCCGAGTAGCCGCCGCCGGAGTTTCCACCCCAGCCGCCTCCGCCGCCCTGCTGGCCGCCGCCGCCGGAGGGAGCACCACCGCCGGTCGCCCACGGGTCGTCGGCGGGAGCACCGCCACCACCCTGCTGGGAACCGCCGGAGTTTCCACCCCAGCCGCCACCGCCGCCGGCCTGCTGGCCGCCGCCGTATCCACCCTGGCCACCGCGACCGGTGGTCTTGGTGACCTTGGCCGTGGCGTTCTTGAGGCTGGGGCCGACTTCCTCGACGTCCAGCTCGTAGACCGTGCGCTTGACGCCCTCACGGTCCTCGTAGGACCGCTGCTTCAGCCGGCCCTGCACGACGACGCGCATGCCTCGCTGGAGCGACTCGGCGACGTTCTCCGCCGCCTGACGCCAGACCGAGCAGGTCAGGAACAGGCTCTCGCCGTCCTTCCACTCATTGGTCTGACGGTCGAAGGTGCGGGGGGTGGACGCGATACGGAACTTCGCGACCGCCGCACCGGACGGGGTGAAGCGCAGCTCGGGGTCGTCGACAAGATTGCCGACGACCGTGATGACGGTCTCGCCTGCCATGGGGGAACCTCTCGGCGGGTTTGCTTCTGGCTGCTTTGTTGCTACTCGAACCCGATGACCTCTGAGCTAGAAGCTCAGTGGGTCTCGGGACGGAGGACCTTGGTCCGGAGGACCGACTCGTTCAGGTTCATCTGGCGGTCGAGCTCCTTGACGACCGCAGGCTCGGCCTGCAGGTCGATGACCGAGTAGATGCCCTCGGGCTTCTTCTTGATCTCGTACGAGAGACGACGACGGCCCCAGGTGTCGACCTTCTCGACCTTTCCGTTCGCCTCACGGACGACGGAGAGGAAGTTCTCGATCAGGGGGGCGACAGCGCGCTCCTCCAGATCGGGGTCGAGGATGACCATCACCTCGTAGTGACGCATGTGGAACCCACCTCCTTTGGACTCAGCGGCCACGGTCGTTCCGTGGCAGGAGGGTCGTGATGCGTGAGCGACGGTATCCACCACCACTGACAATCCCCTCGGTGAACGAGGGGGCCGTCGGGGATCCCGGAGGGACCTGGGCAGACACCGGCGCAGCTGTACAGAGTACCCGCACATCGGCCTGCGGTTGAAATTCACCGGTGAGGGGACGCAATCTGTACACAACGGATGTCGGCGGCGCCATAAGGCGCCGCCCTCGCGCAGCAACGCCAGGAGGTGCCCCATGGCACAGGCAATGCGACCCGACCCCGGCCACTCCCTCTTCGCGACCGACGGCAAGCCCCACCCGCTCCAGGACGCCCTGGTCGGCGTGACGCTCGTCCTGGGCGTCATCGCCTTCGTCACCGCGATGTTCGACAACCTGCACCTGCTGAGCTCCTGGTCGGGCCTGATCGGCATCCTGACCGGTGCCTACGGACAGTTCATCTCCGCGACGACCCGCGAGCGCTTCCTGCTGGTCCTCGGACTCGGCGCCTCGGCGTTCGGCTTCTATCTCGGCATGGCGCACGGCGGCCTCTTCGGCGGCGTCATCAGCTGAGTCCGGCGGCACGTCAGGGCACACGCACCCATTCGGGGCGCTCCCCGGTCACAGTAGGCTTCGGCGCGAGAGCCGGAGCCCCTGACCGATGGGGACACACCTGCCGAGGAGCGCCCCGCATGAGCCTGACCCTGAGGACCATCAGCCGTGAGCAGCATCTGGCATTCATCCAGAGCCAGCCCGCGGCGAGCCACTGCCAGGTCCCGGCGTGGGCTGATGTGAAGACCGAGTGGCGCTCGGAGAACCTCGGCTGGTTCGACAAGTCCGGCGAGCTCGTCGGCGCCGGCCTGGTGCTCTACCGCCAGCTCCCGAAGATCAAGCGGTACCTCGCCTACCTGCCTGAGGGCCCGGTCATCAACTGGCACGCGCCGAACCTCGACGACTGGCTGCAGCCGATGCTGGCGCACCTCAAGCACCAGGGCGCCTTCTCCGTGAAGATGGGCCCCCCGGTCGTCATCCGGCGCTGGGACTCGGCCGCGATCAAGGCCGGCATCCAGGACCCGGACGTGAAGCGCCTCAAGGACGTCGAGGCCACCCACATCGAGCCGCGCGCCTTCGAGGTCGCGGACCGGCTGCGGAAGATGGGCTGGCAGCAGGCCGAGGACGGCGGCGCCGGCTTCGGCGACGTGCAGCCCCGCTACGTCTTCCAGGTCCCGCTCGCGAACCGCTCGCTCGACGACGTCCTCAAGGGCTTCAACCAGCTATGGCGCCGCAACATCAAGAAGGCCGAGAAGGCCGGCGTCGAGGTCGTCCAGGGCGGCTACGAAGACCTGGCCGAGTGGCAGCGCCTGTACGAGATCACGGCGATCCGCGACCACTTCCGGCCGCGCCCGCTCTCGTACTTCCAGCGCATGTGGACCGTCCTCAACAGCGAGGACCCCAACCGCATGCGGCTCTACTTCGCCCGCCACAACGGCGTGAACCTCTCCGCCGCGACCATGCTCGTCGTCGGCGGCCACGTCTGGTACTCGTACGGCGCCTCCGACAACATCGGCCGTGAGGTCCGGCCCTCGAACGCGATGCAGTGGCGGATGCTGCGCGACGCCTACGCGATGGGCGCGACCGTCTACGACCTGCGGGGCATCTCGGACTCGCTCGACGAGACCGACCACCTCTTCGGACTCATCCAGTTCAAGGTCGGCACCGGCGGCGAGGCCGTCGAGTACGTCGGCGAGTGGGACTTCCCGCTGAACAAGCTGCTCCACAAGGCGCTCGACATCTACATGTCGCGCCGCTGACCGTTCCGTAGGCTTTCGTAGTCTCGTACACATCTTTGATACACCGCTGCCACCAGAAAGGTTCCGGGCCGGCCATGGCGCTCTCCCTCTACGTCGACACCGCTCGCTGGCGCGCGCACCAGAAGAGCGTGATCGACCAGTTCCCCGGTCTCATCCCGGTCTGCAAGGGCAACGGGTACGGCTTCGGACACGAGCGCCTCGCGGACGAGGCGGCCCGGTTCGGCTCCGACATGCTGGCTGTGGGCACCACCTACGAGGCCGCGAAGATCAAGGACTGGTTCGGCGGCGACCTGCTGGTCCTCACCCCCTTCCGCCGGGGTGAGGAACCGGTTCCGCTGCCCGACCGCGTGATCCGCTCCGTGTCGTCCGTGGACGGCGTCCGCGCCCTGGTGGGCGCCCGGGTCGTGATCGAGTGCATGAGCTCGATGAAGCGGCACGGCGTCCACGAGGAGGAGCTGCAGCAGCTCCACTCGGCCATCGAGGACGTACGCCTCGAAGGGTTCGCCCTCCACCTCCCGCTGGACCGCCCGGACGGCACGGACGCGGTCGAGGAGGTCATCGCCTGGATGGACCGCCTGCGGGCCGCCCGGCTGCCCCTGCACACCATGTTCGTGAGCCACCTGCGGGCCGAGGAGCAGGCGCGGCTCCAGCAGCAGTTCCCGCAGACCCGCTTCCGCGCCCGGATCGGCACCCGGCTGTGGCTGGGCGACCACGAGGCCACGGAGTACCGGGGCGCGGTCCTCGACGTGACCCGGGTGGCCAAGGGCGACCGGTTCGGCTACCGCCAGCAGAAGGCCGCTTCGGACGGCTGGCTGGTCGTCGTCGCCGGCGGCACCTCCCACGGCGTGGGCCTCGAGGCCCCCAAGGCGATGCACGGCGTCATGCCGCGTGCCAAGGGCGTCGCCCGGGCCGGCCTCGCCACCGTCAACCGCAACCTGTCGCCCTTCGTCTGGGCCGGGAAGCAGCGCTGGTTCGCCGAGCCGCCGCACATGCAGGTGTCGATCCTGTTCGTGCCCTCCGACGCCGAGGAGCCGCGGGTCGGCGACGAGCTCGTGGCCCATCTGCGCCACACGACGACGCAGTTCGACCGGCTCGTCGAGCGCTGAGCCGGCCGGAACATGACTCACCCCCCGGGAGCCCTGCTCCCGGGGGGTGAGTCATGTGGCTACTCGGGGGCGCCCCAAGGATCGCGCGGGTCGTCCGAGGTGCCCCACCGCACCCGTCGGCCCTCCTCCGCGCCGGGAGCGGCGTGCCGGGCCGGATGCGCGGCCCTGCCCGCCACGAGGACGTCCTCGGCCCCGTCCAGGACGCCTCCCGAGGGGTCGTCGGAGCCGTCCTGCCGCACCGGGTCCTTCTCGGGCGCCAGGATGTCGCGTACGACCATCACGCACAGGTACAGGGTGCCGAGCAGGTGCAGGACGATCGCGAACTGGTAGCCGTCCACCGGCAGGCCCTGCTTGTTGCCGCTGCTGGTGAACGCCAGGTACATCCAGATGCCGAGGAAGTACATGACCTCGCACGCCTGCCAGACCAGGAAGTCGCGCCAGCGGGGTCGGGCGAGCACCGCCAGCGGCACCAGCCACAGCACGTACTGCGGCGAGTAGACCTTGTTGACCAGGACGAACGCGGCGACGATCAGGAAGGCCAGCTGGGCGAACCGGGGCCGGCGAGGTGCCGTGAACGCCAGGTAGGCGAGTCCCGCCGCGGCCAGCGCCATCAGCACCAGCGCGTACAGGTTGGCCCGCTCCGGCGTGATCGACGTCCCCGTCCGCTGGCTGATCAGCAGCCAGACCGATCCGAAGTCGACGTTCCGGTCCCGGCTGAACAGGTAGAACTGCTTCCAGCCCTCGGGGGCGAGCAGCATCACGGGCAGGTTCACGACCAGCCACGCGCCGCACCCGCCCAGCACCGCGGTCCCGTACTCCCGCCACTTCCCGGCCCGCGCGCAGAGCAGCAGCAGGGGCAGGAGGAGCAGTATCGGGTAGAACTTGGCGGCGGTGGCCAGGCCGAGCAGGATGCCGAAGGCCAGCGGCCGCCCGCGCGACCACATCATGACGGCGGCGGCGGTCAGCGCGACGGCCAGTATGTCCCAGTTGATCGTGGCGGTGAGCGCGATCGACGGGGCCAGGGCCACCAGCAGCCCGTCCCAGGGTCGCAGGCGGTGCGTCCGCGTCACGCAGACCGCGAGGACGGCCGCACAGGCCATCAGCAGGCCCGCGTTGGCCAGCCAGTACGCCCGCTCGTTCTCGGCCCCGCTGCCGCCGCCCGGCGTCAGCCAGGCGGCGACCTCCATGAACAGGCCCGTGAGGACCGGGTACTCCAGGAACGGTATGTCGCCGCTCAGCCGGTCGAAGTAGGGCACCAGGCCGTCCGCGAAGCCCCGCCCGGCGAAGAGGTGCGGGATGTCGGAGTAGCAGGCGTGGGTGTACTGGGAGGTCGTCCCCCGGAACCAGGCCCAGTTGTAGCAGGGCAGCTTCTGCACCATGCCGAGGGCGAACATGCCGATGGCCACGAGGGCGATCACCCGCACGGGAGTGAGCTGCCCGGCACCGGGCAGCGCCCGGCGCCCGTAGGGGCCGCCGATCAGTTCGCTGCCCGCGGCGGCCACCTTGTCCCGGTGGGTGGGGATGACCGTCCGCGAGCGGCCCTGGGGCCGGTCCTGCGGCGCGCTCGTCTTCTGGAGGCTCGGCATGGGGGACATCCTGCCGTACCGTCCCGGTGAAAACGGCGAGGGCCGCCGCGGCCGCTCCGTACGGAAGGTACGAAGCGGACGCGGCGGCCCTCAGGGAACTACCCGCGCGACCGGGTCAGGGACTCCAGGACCCGCCGCCTGGTCTGCCGTTCCCGCCGCCGCTCTCCTCCGTCGCCGTACCAGTGGGCGTCGGTGATTCCGAGCCGGGCGCCGTCGTCGTGGGTCCTCCGGTGTTCCCACCCGGGTTCCCCGGGTAGTTGCACTCGATGTCCCAGACGTCACACGTCGTCTTGCCCGGCTTCGGCGTCCTGGTCGTCGGGGGAGTCGTGGTGGCGGTGGCCGGCGGCGTCGTGGACGGCGTCGCGGACTCGGTGGGCGTCTCCGTGGCCGTCGGCGTCGGCGTCGGGCTGGTGGCGCCACCGCCGAACACGGGCTCGGCGTTCTCGATGTCCATCGGCTCGGGGAACTTCACCAGCGGCATGTCCTTGACCACGTCCGACATGTAGTCCTGCCAGATCCGCGACGGGAACGACGAACCGTGGATCTTCGGCTGGGCACCGGTGCCGTACATGTCCTCGAACTTGCGGTTCTTCTTGGTGTCGTCGTCGTCGTAGCGGTACATGTCGATCGCCGTCGACAGCTGCGCGGTGTATCCGACGAACCAGGCCGACATGTTGGCGTCGGTGGTGCCGGTCTTGCCCGCCACGTCGCGGCCCGGGATGCGGGCCTTCGTGCCGGTGCCCTTCAGCACGACGTCGCGGAGCACGTCGGTGACCTGGCTGGCGATGGCCTCGCTGAAGGGCTGCTTGGGCGCCGCCTTGTGCTGCTTGATCACGACGCCCCCCTTCTTGACGGTCTCGACCGAGTAGGGGTCGTTCTGCTTGCCCCCGTTGGCGAAGGTCGAGTAGGCACCCGCCATGCGGATGGCACTCGGGCTGGAGATGCCGAGGGAGAACGACGGCACCTCGCCCTGGACGAGCGAGCTCTTCAGGAGTCCGGCCTCCTCCGCGGACTGGCGGACCTTGTCGATGCCGATGTCCATGCCGAGCTGCACGTAGGGCGAGTTGGCGGAGTGGACCATGGCCTCACGAAGCGAGATCGCGCCGTAGCTGGCGTCCTCGTCGTTGACCTGCTGCCACTCCTTGCCCTCCTCGTTGACCCAGATGTCGCCGTTGTACTTCCGGACCGTCAGCTTGTTCTTGCCGTTGTAGCGGCTCTTGTCCGGGTCCAGGATCTTGCGGCTGGACTCGTCCTGGACCGGGCCCAGCTTGGGGTCGCGGACGCCGTACTTCATCGCGGCGGCGAGCACGAAGGGCTTGAACGTCGAGCCGACCATGGCACCGGTGGCGTCGGCGTTGTTGCTGAAGTGCTTGGTGGCGTCGGCGCCGCCGTAGAGGGCGACGATCTTCCCGGTGGCCGTGTCGACGGAGGCACCGCCGAACTGGACGTGCGTGTCGTCGTCCGGGCGCTTCTTGGGGTCGATGTGGTTGTCGAGGATCTTCTTGACGGACTTCTCGAGCTTGTCCACCTTCTGCTTCTCGAAGGTGGTGTAGATCTCGTAGCCGCCGCGCTCCAGATCCTGGACGCTGATGCCGAACTGGGTCTTGATGTTGGCGTTGGCGGTCCTGACCAGGTAGCCGATCTGGCCGCTCAGGTTGGCGCTCTGGCCGGGCTTCTTCACCTTGGGGAACGCGCTGTACTTCGCCCGCTCCTCGGCCGGGAGGTGCCCGTCCTTCTGCATCTCGTCGAGGATCCACCCCCACCGCTTGGTGGCCCGGGCGGTGTTCTTCTCGGCCGTGGCCTCCGAGTCGATCTCGGGGTAGCCGGCCGGGTCGTAGTACGTCGCGCCCTTCAGCACCGCGGCGAGCAGCGCGCACTCACTGGGGTTGAGGTTCTTGGCGTCCTTGTTGAAGTACGCGCGGGCCGCGGCCTGGATGCCGTAGGCACCGCGTCCGTAGTACGAGGTGTTCAGGTAGCCGGCCATGATGGCGGGCTTCTTCACCTCGTTGCCCACCTTCATGGAGATGAAGAGTTCCTTCACCTTCCGGGTGAGCGTCTGCGACTGGTCGTCGAGGCGGTTGTTCTTCACGTACTGCTGGGTGATGGTCGACCCACCCTGGGTCTCACCGCCCTTGGCCATGTTCCACACGGCGCGGGCGATGCCCATCGGGTCGACACCGGAGTCTTCCCAGAACGTCTTGTTCTCGGCGGAGATGACGGCGTTCTGCATGGCCGTCGGGATCTGCTCGATCGGCACGATCTGACGGTTGGTGCCACTGCCCGTCGCGACCATGCGGGACTTGTCGGCCCAGTAGTAGATGTTGTTCTGCGAGGTCGCGGTCTCGGCCTCGTTCGGGATCTCGACCCGCGAGTACGCGAACGCCGCGGCGCCCATCACGCTCGCCGCGAAGAACAGGAACGTGCCCGTCACGAGCTTCCACGAGGGCATCCAGCGACGCCAGCCGTACTTGCCGTACCGCGGATAGTCGATGATCCGCTTCTTGCCCGGCGGGCGACCGCCGGGGCCCCGCCCCGGACCGCCACCGCGTCCCCCGCCACCGCCGCCGCCTCCGCGTCGGCCTCCACCGGGGCCGCCCGGGCTCCCGGGACCGTTGTCCGCGCCCTTGCGGCGACTGCCGCGCTGGGCGGCTCTGCGGGCCTCCGCGCGGCCGCCGTAAGCGCGCTCCTCTCCGTGAGAGGAAGGCGGCCCGTACGAGGCCGACGGGGCCCTCGTACCGACGTCATGGGCCGGTGCCGACCCGCGGCCCACCGGCTGCTGGGCAGCGCGCCGTGCCGCCGCGCGCCCACCCGTCGGCGGCTGCTGCGGCGGCATTTTGCGACGATGCTCGCTCATCGAACGACTACTCCTCGGGCAGGCGCGTACGCCTGGAAGCGGCAGTTGAGTTCCGGTCCCCCCGAAATGTGCACGCACGGCACCTCATCGGAGGCCCATCCGTACCGCAGCCGGTCACCCGCAGCACTGACGCCCCACGGCGTCGCTTGGTTCCCGGTGGTCTGCATGCCGCACAGACTACGCACGGCCAAAACCCGCGGAGAGCCGGACTTCCACCCAAATCAGGCAAGTCGATCGCTGTGAATTGATGATGTGACGCCGGTCACGGCGGTCCCACTTGTCGAGACCGGTAGGCCGTTCTATCGTGCTGATGTATCGAGTCGATACATCAGCGCGGCATAAAGGCCGGGGAAGCGGAGGAGGCGACGGATGAGCAGGCGCTCGGGCATCCTCGAGTTCGCCGTTCTCGGCCTGCTCCGCGAGGCCCCCATGCACGGGTACGAGCTGCGGAAGCGCCTCAACACCTCGCTGGGCGTCTTCCGGGCCTTCAGCTACGGGACGCTGTACCCCTGCCTCAAGACGCTGGTCGCCAACGGCTGGTTGATCGAGGAGCCGGGCAGCGCTCCGGAGGAGGCCCTGGCCGCGTCACTCGCAGGACGCCGGGCCAAGATCGTCTACCGGTTGACGCCCGCCGGTAAGGAGCACTTCGAGGAGCTCCTCTCCCACACGGGCCCGGATGCCTGGGAGGACGAGCACTTCGCCGCCCGCTTCGCCTTCTTCGGTCAGACCGAACGCGAGGTGCGGATGCGGGTCCTCGAAGGCCGCCGCAGCCGGCTGGAGGAGCGCCTCGAGAAGATGCGCGCCTCCCTGGCCCGGACCCGCGAGCGCCTCGACGACTACACGCTTGAGCTGCAGCGCCACGGCATGGAATCCGTGGAGCGCGAAGTGCGCTGGCTGAACGAGCTCATCGAGAGCGAGCGGGCAGGGCGGGATCAGCGATCCGGCTCCGACGCCCCCGCTCTGCACGACAACGATTCTGGAGAAACGGGCGGCCTGCCCCGGCACGGGGGCAGTACCCGGCCGGATCCGTCCGATGACACCGCCAAGTGAAACCCTGCGCACAGCAGGGCTTCCACGATCACACAGGGAGCAACCGGAATGGGTTCGGTTCGCGTAGCCATCGTCGGCGTGGGCAACTGCGCCGCCTCGCTGGTGCAGGGCGTCGAGTACTACAAGGACGCCGACCCGGCGACCAAGGTGCCCGGCCTGATGCACGTCCAGTTCGGCGACTACCACGTCGGTGACGTCGAGTTCGTCGCCGCCTTCGACGTCGACGCGAAGAAGGTCGGCCTCGACCTCTCCGACGCCATCGGCGCCAGCGAGAACAACACCATCAAGATCTGCGACGTCCCGAACGCGGGCGTCACGGTTCAGCGTGGCCACACCCTCGACGGCCTGGGCAAGTACTACCGCCAGACCATCGAGGAGTCCGCCGAGGCCCCGGTCGACGTCGTCCAGATCCTGAAGGACCGCCAGGTCGACGTCCTCGTCTGCTACCTGCCCGTCGGCTCCGAGGCCGCTGCGAAGTTCTACGCGCAGTGCGCCATCGACGCCAAGGTCGCCTTCGTCAACGCCCTCCCGGTCTTCATCGCCGGCACCAAGGAGTGGGCCGACAAGTTCACCGAGGCCGGTGTCCCGATCGTCGGCGACGACATCAAGTCCCAGGTCGGCGCCACCATCACGCACCGCGTCATGGCGAAGCTCTTCGAGGACCGCGGTGTCCGCCTCGAGCGCACCATGCAGCTGAACGTCGGCGGCAACATGGACTTCAAGAACATGCTCGAGCGCGAGCGCCTGGAGTCCAAGAAGATCTCGAAGACGCAGGCCGTCACCTCGCAGATCCCCGACCGCGAGCTGGGCGAGAAGAACGTCCACATCGGTCCGTCGGACTACGTGGCCTGGCTGGACGACCGCAAGTGGGCGTACGTGCGCCTCGAGGGCCGTGCCTTCGGTGACGTTCCGCTGAACCTGGAGTACAAGCTCGAGGTGTGGGACTCCCCGAACTCCGCGGGTGTCATCATCGACGCCCTGCGCGCCGCGAAGATCGCCAAGGACCGCGGCATCGGCGGCCCGATCCTCTCCGCGTCCTCGTACTTCATGAAGTCCCCGCCGGTGCAGTACTTCGACGACGAGGCCCTGGCCAACGTCGAGAAGTTCATCAAGGGTGAGGTCGAGCGCTAAAGCGCCGCACGCTTGTCGATCGAGGGTCCCCGAGGCACTGCCCGGGGGCCCTCTTCGTATGTGAGTCTTGCTGCCATGCCCGTCGTACGTGATCTGCGCGTACTCCTGCGCCTGACGAACTTCCGCCGCCTGCTCGCCGTACGGCTGCTCTCCCAGTGCGCCGACGGTGTCTACCAGGTGGCCCTGGCCACGTACGTCGTCTTCTCCCCCGAGAAGCAGACCTCCCCCGCCGCCATCGCCTCGGCCATGGCGGTACTCCTGCTCCCGTACTCGCTCGTCGGCCCCTTCGCCGGCGTCCTCCTCGACCGCTGGCAGCGACGCCAGGTCTTCCTGTACGGCAACCTCCTGCGCGCCCTGCTCGCCTGCGGGACCGCGGTGCTCGTCCTCGCCTCGGTGCCCGACTGGCTCTTCTACGCCTCCGCCCTCTCCGTCACGGCGGTCAACCGCTTCGTCCTCGCGGGGCTTTCGGCCTCGCTCCCCAGGGTCGTCGACGACGAGCGGCTGGTCGTGGCGAACTCACTCTCCCCGACCGCGGGAACCCTCGCCGCGACGCTGGGAGGCGGCCTCGCGTTCGGCGTCCGGCTGCTCGCCGACAACTCCGACGCGGTCGTCGTGGCCGTCGGCGCCCTGCTCTACCTCTGCTCCGCCCTCGCCTCCCTGCGGATGCCCCGAGAGCTCCTGGGGCCGGACCCCGACCTGGCCCCTCAACGACTCGGCTCGGCACTGGCCTCGACGGCCCGCGCGCTGGTCGGGGGGCTCCGCCACCTCGCCGAGCGCCGACCCGCCGCCCGGGCCCTCATCGCCGTGGGCCTCATGCGCTTCTGTTACGGCGCCCTGCTCGTCACCGTGCTCATGCTCAGCCGCTACGCCTGGAGCTCCACGGACACCGAGGGCCTCGGCCTCCTCGGGCTCGCCGTCGCCGCTTCGGGCGCGGGATTCTTCGCGGCCGCCCTGCTCTCCCCCTGGGGGGTGGGGCGGCTCGGCCCCTTCGGTTGGATGACCGTGTGCGCGGCGGTCGCCGCCGTCGTGGAGCCGGCGCTCGGCCTGACCTTCGCTCCGGTCCCCTTCCTCATCGCCGCCTTCGTCATCGGCCTGATCACCCAGGGCGTCAAGATCGCGACGGACACGGTGGTGCAGACCGCCGTCGACGACGCCTACCGGGGACGGGTCTTCTCCCTCTACGACGTGCTGTTCAACGTCGCCTTCGTGGGCGCGGCCGGCGTCGCCGCGCTGATGCTGCCGCCCGACGGGCGGTCCTCGTTCCTGGTGGTGCTGGTGGCCTTGATCTACGCGGCCATCGCGCTGGCCCTGCGGGGGGAGCGCACGAAGGGGTGATGTTTCACGTGAAACACCACCCCTTCTCACAGGGAGCGCCTCGCTGTTTCACGTGAAACAACGGACCGCCCCCGATGCACGGCTCAGCTCTGCGCCGCCCACCACTCCTTGAGTGCGGCGACGGCTTCGTCGTGCCCCATCGGCCCGTTCTCCAGACGGAGCTCCAGCAGGAACTTGTACGCCTGACCGATGGCCGGACCGGGCCCGATGCCGAGGATCTCCTGGATCTGGTTGCCGTCGAGGTCGGGGCGGATCGCGTCGAGCTCCTCCTGCTCCTGGAGCTGGGCGATGCGGTCCTCCAGGCCGTCGTAGGCACGGGAGAGGGCGGTGGCCTTGCGCTTGTTCCGGGTCGTGCAGTCCGAGCGGGTCAGCTTGTGCAGCCGCGAGAGCATCGGACCGGCGTCGCGGACGTAGCGGCGCACGGCGGAGTCGGTCCACTCGCCGGTCCCGTAGCCGTGGAAGCGCAGGTGCAGCTCCACCAGCCGGGAGACGTCCTTGATCATCTCGTTGGAGTACTTGAGCGCGGTCATGCGCTTCTTGGTCATCTTCGCGCCCACCACTTCGTGGTGGTGGAAGGAGACGCGGCCGTCCTTCTCGAAGCGGCGCGTGCGCGGCTTCCCGATGTCATGGAGCAGAGCGGCGAGCCTGAGCACCAGGTCGGGACCCTCCTCCTCCAGGTCGATCGCCTGGTCGAGCACGGTCAGCGAGTGCTCGTAGACGTCCTTGTGCCGGTGGTGCTCGTCACTCTCCAGCCGCAGCGAGGGCAGCTCGGGCAGTACGTGCTCGGCGAGGCCCGTGTCCACGAGGAGGCCGAGGCCCTTCCGCGGGTGTGCCGAGAGCAGCAGCTTGTTGAGTTCCTCACGGATACGCTCGGCGGAGACGATCTCGATCCGGCCGGACATCTCCGTCATGGCCGTGACCACCTCGGGGGCGACCTCGAAGTCCAGCTGCGCGGCGAAGCGCGCGGCCCGCATCATCCGCAGGGGGTCGTCGGAGAAGGACTCCTCCGGCGTGCTCGGCGTGCGCAGCACCCGGGCGGCGAGGTCCTCCAGGCCGCCGTACGGGTCGATGAACGTCTTCTCGGGCAGGGCCACGGCCATGGCGTTGACGGTGAAGTCACGCCGGACGAGGTCCTGGTCGATCGAGTCGCCGTAGGAGACCTCGGGCTTGCGCGAGGTCCGGTCGTACGCCTCCGAGCGGTACGTGGTGACCTCGATCTGGTAGCCGTCCTTCTGCGAGCCGACCGTCCCGAAGGCGATTCCGACCTCCCACACGGCGTCGGCCCACGGACGGACGATCTTCAGTACGTCCTCGGGGCGGGCGTCGGTGGTGAAGTCCAGGTCGTTGCCGAGCCGGCCGAGCAACGCGTCCCGGACCGAGCCACCGACCAGCGCGAGGCTGAACCCGGCATCCTGGAAACGGCGGGCGAGGTCGTCGGCGACAGGGGACACACGCAGCAGTTCGCTGACCGCGCGGCGTTGCACCTGGCTCAGTTCAGTCGGGGTGTCTTCGTTGGCGTTCGGCACAACAGAAAAGGGTACGTGCCCCGGCTCGCCGCAACGTCCCCGTTTTCCGAGGAGGAAGATCGCCTGGAGCAGTCCCCGGCACTTGCCCCCAGCGTGCCTCGTTACCATGCCTGGACACAGCAACCGGGAACCATCGAAACCACTGGCACCACTGACAACGACGAGGACGGGCGAACGCGTGGCCGAGGCGGCAGACATCCAGGGAACCGGTCCCTCACCTGCCCGCCGATGGCTGCGGCGCACGATCACCGTCGCCTTCGGGGCGCCGCTCCTCGCCGGGCTGCTCCAGGCCCCGGCCGGCGCGTCCCCCGCGCTCGCGGCCGGGGACGGCACCGGATCCAGGACCGTCGATGTGTCGCTCGACACCATGGCCCCGAGCAGCCCCGTCGAAGGGGACACCGTCACGGTCACCGGAACGGTCACCAACCGGGGGAAGAAGACCGTCACCGACGCGACCGTCGACCTGCGCGTCGGGCCGCGGATGACGAGCCGCAGCGAGATCGAGCAGGTGACGGGACGCACCGGCTTCCGGTACGACAGCGACCCCGCTCCCCTGGAGGACGCTCCCACCGTCAAGATCCCCCGGCTCGGCGCCGGTCTCAGCGCGGACTTCTCGCTCTCCGTCCCGGTCTCCGAGCTGGGCCTCGACGAGGCGGGCGTCTACCAGCTGGGCGTCTCCCTCACCGGACACACCTCCGACCAGGGGTCGGACCGGGTGCTCGGCATCGAGCGGACCTTCCTGCCGTACCAGCCCGAAGCCACCAAGAAGAAGACCCAGCTGACCTACCTCTGGCCGCTGATCTCCTCTGCCCACGTCTCGGCGGAGACGGCCACGGACGACCAGCAGACCCCGGTCTTCGAGGACGACGCCCTGGCCGACGAGCTGCGTCCGGGCGGACGCCTGGACGAGATGGTCTCGCTCGGCAAGGACCTCCCCGTCACCTGGGTGCTCGACCCCGACCTGCTGGCCACCGTCGACGCGATGGCGAACGGCTACCGGGTCAAGGACGGCACCCTGCACGTCCCCGGCAAGAACAAGGACGTCGCCGAGCGGTGGCTGAACGCCCTGGAGAAGGCGGTCCGGGGGCGCGAGGTCGTCGCCCTGCCCTTCGCCGACCCCGACCTCGCCTCGCTCGCCCATCACGGCAAGGACGTCCCCGGCTCCCTGGGGCACCTCCAGTCGGCCACCGACCTCGCCGGGACCACGATCGAGACCGTCCTCCATCTGCGGCCGTCCACCGACTTCGCCTGGCCCGTCGACGGCGCCGTCGACCCCTCGATCGTGGCGGTCGCGACCTCGGCCGGCGCGGACAAGGTGATCGCGCGCAGCGACAGCGTCCGCGACGACCTCCCCTACACGCCCACGGCGGCCCGCCCGCTGGGCAACGGCAGCACCACGGCCGTGGTGAGCGACGCCATGCTGTCCACCACCTTCGACGGCGACATGGTCCGCGAGGAGAGCTCCACGCTCGCCGTCCAGGAGTTCCTCGCCCAGTCCCTCGCGATCACCCTGGAGCAGCCGGAGGACCAGCGCAGCGTCGTGGTCGCCCCGCAGCGGATGCCGACCTCCGCCCAGGCCCAGACCATGGCCGAGGCCCTGCGCGGCCTGTCCGCCAAGCGCTGGAGCCAGCCGCTCGACCTCGTCGCCGCCGCGGCGGCCAAGCCCGACCCGGACGCCTCGACCGCGGTGCCCAGCTCCTCCCGGTACCCGAAGAAGCTGCGCGACCGGGAGCTGCCGGTCCAGGCCTTCCGCGACATGAAGACCACCCGCGACGAGCTGGACGACTTCAAGGTCGTCCTGGAGCAGCCCGAGCGCGTCGTGACGCCGTTCGGCAACGCGATCAACCGCGAGATGTCGGTCTCCTGGCGCGGCGAGGTCCGAGCGGCGCTGGTCTACCGCAGCAACGTCCTGGAGTACCTCCAGGGGCTCACCAAGAGCGTCCAGCTGGTCGACAAGTCGGACCTCACGCTCTCCGGCCGCAGCGCGACGATCCCCGTGACCGTCCAGAACAAGCTGCTGCAGGGCGTGGACCACCTGGTGCTGCGCCTCACCTCCGGCAACAAGAACCGGCTGGAGGTGAACGGCGAGGGCTTCGCCGAACTCCCCGTGAAGATCAACGGCGGGCACAGCCAGTCGGTGAAGTTCACGGCCTCCGCGAACGTCAACGGCCAGGTGCCGATGACCGCGCAGCTCTACACCGAGGACGGCACCCCCTACGGGCAGCCGATGACCTTCACCGTGAAGGTCTCCGAGATGACGCCCACGGTGATGCTCGTGATCGCGGGAGGCGTCCTGCTCCTCGTCCTCGCCGGCGTGCGGATGTACACCCAGCGGAAGCGGATCGCGGCACGGAACGCCGAGGCCGAAGCCGCGGAGACCGACGGGCCCGCCGAGGCGGAGACCGGCGGGGACGAACCCTCCGGGGACGAACCCGAGCAGCCGAGTGACCCGACACCGGACACCGCGTCCGAAAGCGGCGGCCCGTCGGGACCGGGTGAGAAGGTGGACCGTTGAGCGATGTCGTGGCCGGTCGGCCGGGGACGATGAGGTGGGGTAAGCATGAACGCGCCGTATGACGGTGACCGCGGCCAGGGCGCGGGCGGCCCCGCGCCGCAGGGTGCCCCCGGCCCGCAGGGGAACGAGCCCTACCCGCAGAACCCGCAGGGGCACGCCCCTTACGCGCAGAACCCGCACGCGCAGGACGCCTACGGGGAGAACCCGCACGCCCAGGACCCTTACGTCCAGGACGCCTTCTCGCACGACCCGTACCGGGCGCAGGACCTGGCCGCGCAGGACCCGGTGGGCGAGGCCCTCTACGACCGGGCCGCGCACCCGCCGCCCCCGCCCGGCACCTACCAGGAGCCCCAGCCGCTCTACCAGCAGCCGGTCGCGCCCCAGCACGCTCCCGACCCCCGGGTGTGGGCGCAGACGCCCGCGCCCGAGCCCGAGGGCCCTTCCCGCCATCTGCCGTACGGCGACGACGCGCGCACGGTCCAGTTCACCGGTGTCGACGACCTGGTGACCCGGGCGGGCGAGGAGGAGCCCGAGCCGGACGCCTTCGCCCACCTGTACCGGGACCAGCAGACGCCCGGGCAGGTGCCGCCGCCCGCTCCCGAGCCCGACCCGCTGCCCGCCCCCGCGGCCAAGAAGTCCGGCCGCGCCTCCGGGCTGCTGAAGTCGAGCGCCGTCATGGCGGCCGGCACGCTGGTCTCCCGGCTCACCGGCTTCGTCCGCAGCCTGGTGATCACCGGCGCGCTCGGCGCGGCCCTGCTCGGTGACACCTTCACCATCGCCTACACCCTGCCGACGATGATCTACATCCTCACCGTCGGCGGCGGCCTCAACTCGGTCTTCGTTCCCCAGCTCGTCCGCTCGATGAAGAACGACGAGGACGGCGGCGAGGCCTACGCCAACCGCCTGCTGACCCTCGTGATGGTGGCGCTCGGCCTGATCGTGGCCCTCGCCGTCTTCGCGGCACCGCTGCTGATCCGGCTGATGTCGAACACCATCGCCGACGACGCCGCGGCCAACAGCGTGGCCGTCACCTTCGCCCGCTACTGCCTGCCCACCATCTTCTTCATGGGTGTGCACGTGGTGATGGGTCAGATTCTGAACGCCCGGGGCAAGTTCGGCGCGATGATGTGGACGCCGGTCCTCAACAACATCGTCATGATCGTCACCTTCGGCCTGTTCATCTGGGTGTACGGCACCTCCGCCGAGTCCCACATGGGCGTGCAGACCATCCCGGACGAGGGCATCCGCCTGCTCGGCGTCGGCACCCTCCTCGGCCTCGTCGTCCAGGCCCTGGCGATGATCCCGTACCTCCGTGAGACGGGCTTCCGCTTCCGGCCCCGCTTCGACTGGAAGGGCCACGGGCTCGGCAAGACCGTCAAGCTGGCCAAGTGGACCGTGCTCTTCGTCCTCGCCAACCAGGCCGGCGTCCTGGTCGTCACCCAGCTCGCCACGGCCGCCGGTGAGGCGTCGGGCAAGAACGGCGCCGGCTTCCTCGCCTACTCCAACGCCCAGCTCATCTGGGGCATGCCGCAGGCCATCATCACGGTCTCCGTCATGGCGGCGCTGCTGCCGCGGATCTCCCGCGCCGCCCACGACGACGACCCCGGTGCCGTCCGGGACGACATCTCGCAGGGCCTGCGGAACTCGGCCGTCGCGATCGTCCCGGTCTCGTTCGCCTTCCTCGCGCTCGGCGTTCCGATGTGCACCCTTCTCTACGCCTCCAGCGGCGTCGAGGCGGCCCAGGGCATGGGCTTCATCCTGATGGCCTTCGGCCTCGGCCTGATCCCCTACTCCGTCCAGTACGTCGTGCTCCGCGGCTTCTACGCCTACGAGGACACCCGGACGCCCTTCTACAACACGGTCATCGTCGCCGCCGTCAACGCGGCTGCCTCGGCGATCTGCTACGTCGTGCTGCCCGCCCAGTGGGCCGTCGTCGGCATGGCCGCCTCGTACGGGCTCGCCTACGCCGTCGGCGTCGGCATCGCCTGGCGCCGCCTCCGCAACCGCCTCGGCGGCGACCTGGACGGCACCCAGGTGGTGCGGACCTACGCGCGCCTCTGCATGGCCTCCGTACCCGCCGCGATCGTCGCCGGCGCCGTCGGTTTCGGCCTGTTGAAACTCCTGGGCGAGGGTGCCCTCGGTTCGCTCGTCGCCCTGATCGTCGGCGGAGCGGTACTCCTCGGCGTCTTCTTCGTCGCGGCAAAGCGCATGCGCATCGCGGAGTTGAACACCCTGGTCGGGATGGTGCGCGGGCGCCTGGGACGCTGATGCGACGGTCCCGCACAACCATCGGCGGGAACCGCGTGTCGTGCACAGCGTCGGACTGTGGGCACAATTGGCATGGCTGTTGGATGTGGCGCAACGGATGGGGAGGCAGGAACGACGGTGGCGGAACGTAGCACGGCTGCCGTCGACGTGGCCGACAACAGCGGTGACGACCCGCTGACCGCCAAGGCGGACACGGCCGCGACCGACGGGGTGGCGGAAGAGCAGAAAACGGCGGAGAAGACCGCCGAGGCCACGGAGAACAAGGCGGTCGAACGACAGGGCGGCGAACAGCCCTCCATCACGGCACCCGAACTGCACAGCGGGCACAAACTGGCCAGACGTTACCGGCTGGAGGAGTGCGTCACCCGTTTGGACGGCTTCAGCAGTTGGCGTGCGGTCGACGAGAAGCTTCGGCGCGCCGTCGGGGTCCACCTGCTGCCCGCCGACCACCCCAGGGCCCGTTCGGTCCTGGCCGCGGCCCGCTCCTCGGCCCTCCTCGGCGACCCCCGGTTCGTCCAGGTCCTCGACGCCGTCGAGGAGAACGACCTGGTGTACGTCGTGCACGAGTGGCTGCCCGATTCCACCGAGTTGACCACGCTGCTCGCGGCCGGCCCGCTGGAGCCCCACGACGCCTACCAGCTCGTCAGCCAGGTCTCCCAGGCGATGGCCGCCGCCCACCGCGAAGGCCTCGCCCACCTGCGGCTCACCCCGAGCGCCGTCCTGCGCAGCTCCACGGGTCAGTACCGGATCCGCGGCCTGGCCGTGAACGCCGCCCTGCGCGGCATCACCGCCGACCGTCCGCAGCGCAGCGACACCGAGGCCATCGGCGCCCTGCTCTACGCCGCGCTCACCCAGCGCTGGCCGTACGACAGCGACGCCCACGGGCTCTCCGGGCTTCCCAAGGACGTGGGGCTGCTTCCGCCCGACCAGGTCCGCGCCGGCGTCCACCGCGGCCTCTCCGAGATCGCCATGCGCGCCCTCGCCAACGACGGCGCCACCGCCTCGCGGCAGGAGCCGCCCTGCACGACCCCGGACGAGCTGGCCAAGGCCGTGGCGGCGATGCCCCGCGTCAAGCCGCCCGAGCCCGAGTACACCGCCCCGCCCGAGTACCAGCGCACGACGTACCAGCAGGGCACGTACGGCCGACCCCAGTCGCGTCCCGTCGTCCCCCAGCCGGTCCTCGTGCCTCCGCCCCCGCTGCAGAGCCGCACCGGCAGGGCGCTGAAGTGGGCCGTCTCGGCCCTGCTGATCGCCGCGCTCGGCCTCGGCAGCTGGCAGATCGCCGACCGGCTGCTCGCCCCGAAGCCCAAGAACGAGACTCCGATCGTGCAGCCCCCGGTCGACGAGAAGCCGCAGCAGCTGAAGCCGATCGCCATCTCGTCCGCCCAGGACTTCGACCCGCCCCCCGGGGGCAACGGCGAGGAGTACCCGGAGTCGGTGGCGAGCGCCTACGACGGTGATCCGAGCACCTTCTGGCACACCAAGAACTACACCACCGCGAACTTCGGCAATCTGAAGCGCGGCGTGGGGATCGTGCTGGACCTGGGCTCGGCCCAGCAGGTCCGCGAGGTCGACCTGTCGTTCGTCGGGCGCACCGCGGTGGAGGTCCGCACGGCTCCCGAAGGCGCCTCCTCGGCGCCGTCCACGGCCGAAGGGTTCACCGTCCAGGCGTCCGGAAACGACAGCGATGTGAAGCTGAAGTTCACCAAGCCGGTCACGACCCGCTACGTTCTGGTCTGGCTGACGGAGCTGCCCCTCACCGGAGGCGAGTTCCGCGGCCAGCTGACCGAAGTCAAGGTCATGGGCTGACGACCACAGGGGAGGGGGCTCACCGTTGGACCGTCCGATAGATGCCGCAGACGACCAGGAACTCCTGGCTCGTCATGTCGCCGGGGACCCCGATGCCTTCAGTGAGCTCGTGCGGCGCCACCGCGACCGGCTGTGGGCGGTGGCGCTGCGAACCCTGGGGGACCGCGAGGAGGCCGCTGACGCCGTCCAGGACGCCCTCATCTCTGCTTTCCGGGCCGCCCATACCTTCCGCGGCCAGTCGGCCGTCACGACCTGGCTGCACCGCATCACGGTGAACGCCTGCCTCGACCGCGCGCGCAAGACCGCCTCGCGCCGCACGTCCCCCGTCGACGACACCGACCGTTTCGAGCAGCTCCTCGGCCCCCACGAGTCGGCCGAGGCGCCCGTGGAGCGCCAGGACCTCCACCGCCAGGTGCTGGCCGCACTCGACGCGATCCCCGAGGACCAGCGAGCCGCGCTCGTCCTGGTCGACATGCAGGGTTACCCCGTTGCGGAGGCTGCCCGTATCCTCGGCGTCCCCGCCGGGACCGTGAAGAGCCGCTGCGCACGCGGGCGGGCGCGCCTCCTGCCGATGGTCACTCATCTGCGCGTCGACACCGTGGGTAACGAGGCCGTCGAAGGGGGAAGGAACCGGACGCCGGGGGGATCCGTCCCAACGGTGCCCGGGCCGACGGATACCGGACCGACTGATCCAGCTGCTGTGAAGGGCGGAGGTGGGCGCACGTGACTTTCACGGCCGGCAAGGCCGACACCACACAGCACCCGGACGTCTCGGAGATTTCCGATCTGACCGAGGGGCTCCTCTCGCCGACCCGCTCCGCGGCCGTCCGTCGGCACCTGGACGACTGTCCCCTCTGCGCGGACGTCCGGTCCTCGCTGGAGGAGATCCGGGGGCTCCTGGGCACCCTCCCCGGGCCTCCTCGTATGCCCGCCGAGATCGCCGGCCGGATCGACGCCGCGCTCGCTGCCGAGGCCCTCCTCAATTCCACCGCGCCCGAGAGCGAAGCCGCTGTTTCACGTGAAACATCGCGCCTCCCGGTCGAGGCCGCGACCCCCTCCCGTGCCCCTTCACCGGCCTCGGACCGTCCTGCGGGCAACTCTCGCGCCGCCACCGGCCCCGGGCGCCCCGGCAAGCCCCGCCGCCGCCGGATCGCCCTGCTGTCCACGCTCGGCGCGGCGTTCGGCGCCGTGGTCCTGGGGACGAGCCTGTACCTCAGCCAGGCAGGAAATCTGACCGCAGGCGACAGCGCCTCCGATACGAAGAAGGCCGACACCGTCGCCGGCGCGGCCCTGAGCCCCTTCTCCGGGTCCCCGGTCGAGGATCGGGTCCATGCGCTCCTGGCCGGGAACACCACCGCCGCCAAGACTCCCCAGGGCATCAGCCCCGAGTCGATGTCCTCCGAGACCGCCCCCACCGCCCCCCAGCGCAACCGGGACGACGCCGTACCCGCCTGTGTCCTGGCCGGCACCGGCCGCACCGACCCGGTACTCGGTCACGAGCGGGGTGAATACCAGGGCATGCCCTCCTATCTGCTGGTCCTGGCCGATCGCTCCGACAGCACGCGGGTCCAGGCCTATGTGCTCGACGCCTCCTGCGCCGACGGCTCCGCGGACGGTTCGAGCCCGGCCGCCGATGTCCTGCTGAGCCAGACGTACCCCCGCTCCTGACGTCTCTCCGCCGCGTCCACGGTGCCGCGCGGCGGTCTCGGGAATGCACGCCCCTTAGGATCCGTTGGGTGGGGTGAGAGCGACCGAGACAACCGCCCCCGTAGGCAGTGGCAGTCTGCAGAGACGAGGAAGAAACCCGTGAGCGACGTCCGTAACGTGATCATCATCGGCTCCGGGCCCGCGGGGTACACCGCTGCGCTCTACACGGCCCGAGCGTCGCTGAAGCCGCTGGTCTTCGAGGGTGCCGTCACCGCCGGTGGCGCCCTGATGAACACGACCGAGGTCGAGAACTTCCCCGGTTTCCGTGACGGCATCATGGGCCCGGACCTGATGGACAACATGCGGGCCCAGGCGGAGCGCTTCGGCGCCGAGCTCGTCCCGGACGACGTCATCGCCGTGGACCTGACCGGTGACATCAAGACCGTCACCGACACCGCCGGTACCGTGCACCGCGCCAAGGCCGTCATCGTCACGACCGGTTCCCAGCACCGCAAGCTCGGCCTGCCCAACGAAGACACGCTCTCCGGCCGCGGCGTCTCCTGGTGCGCCACCTGCGACGGGTTCTTCTTCAAGGACCAGGACATCGCCGTCGTCGGCGGCGGCGACACCGCGATCGAGGAGGCCACCTTCCTCTCGCGCTTCGCCAAGTCCGTCACGATCGTCCACCGCCGTGACACCCTGCGCGCCTCGAAGGCCATGCAGGAGCGCGCCTTCGCCGACCCGAAGATCTCCTTCGCCTGGGACAGCGAGGTCACCGAGATCCACGGCGAGCAGAAGCTGAGCGGTGTCACCCTGCGCGACACGAAGACCGGCGAGACCCGCGAGCTCGCGGTCACCGGCCTCTTCATCGCCGTGGGCCACGACCCGCGCACCGAGCTCTTCAAGGGTCAGCTGGACCTCGACGAGGAGGGCTACCTCAAGGTGGCCGCCCCGTCGACGCGCACCAACCTCACGGGTGTCTTCGGTGCCGGCGACGTCGTCGACCACACCTACCGCCAGGCCATCACGGCCGCCGGTACCGGCTGCTCCGCCGCTCTCGACGCCGAGCGCTTCCTGTCCGCTCTCGCCGACAGCGAGAAGCTGGCCGAGACCCCCGCGGTCTGATCCACCGACTTCCGCCCCCTACACCCCGCGAGATCAAGGAGGCCGCTGTGGCCCTCAAGACTGTGACCGACGCTTCCTTCGAAGAGGACGTCCTCAACAGCGACAAGCCCGTCCTGGTGGACTTCTGGGCCGCCTGGTGCGGACCGTGCCGCCAGATCGCCCCGTCGCTGGAGGCCATCGCCGCCGAGCACGGTGAGATCGAGGTCGTGAAGCTCAACATCGACGAGAACCCGGCCACGGCCGCCAAGTACGGCGTCATGTCCATCCCGACGCTGAACGTCTACCAGGGTGGCGAGGTCGTGAAGACCATCGTCGGCGCCAAGCCGAAGGCCGCGATCCTGCGCGACCTGGAGCCCTTCGTCGAGGCCAAGGCCTGATGATCGTCCGCTGTTTCACGTGAAACAGCGAAGGCCCGTCCCCGAGAGGGGGCGGGCCTTTCCGTTTCCCGAGGGTCCCGACCAAGGCCCACCCGGGGGTTGTTCGCGGCCCACACGGGGGTCGTCCGCGGCTCAGAGCGGCCGTAGGGCCGGCTCCTTCTGTACGGCGCCGAGGAGGCGGTCCAGGGCCATCTCGACGTCCTCCTTCCAGGAGAGCGTCGTCCTGAGCTCCAGTCGCAGCCGAGGGAAAGCGTGATGCGGGCGGACGGTCTTGAAGCCCACCGCGAGAAGATGGTCGGCGGGCAGCACGCAGGCGGGTTCCTTCCAGCGGGCGTCCCCGAACGCCTCGACCGCCTTGAAGCCCCGCCGCATCACGTCCTTGGCCACGGTCTGCACGATCACCCGCCCCAGCCCCTGCCCCTGGTAGCCCGGCATGATCCAGGCCGTCATCAGCTGGACGGCGTCCGCCGCCACGGGGCTCGTCGGGAAGGCGGTGGAGCGCGGCACATAGGCCGGGGGAGCGTAGAGCACGTAGCCGACGGGCACCTCGTCCACGTAGACCACCCGCCCGCAGGATCCCCACTCCAGCAGAACGGCCGAGATCCAGGCTTCCTTCTCGAGCTCCGGGCGACCCGCCTTGACCGCCGCTTCCCCACTGACCGGGTCGAGCTCCCAGAAGACACACGAGCGACACCGCTTGGGAAGATCCGGAAGGTTGTCCAGCGTGAGCGGTACGAGCCGACGCCCCACGACCTCTCCCCGATTCCCTCGCCATCGAGTACGAATACGCCTCTCGGAATCGTATCCATCGGGCTATCAGGGCGATACCGCACACAGGCAAAGGGCGGGCCGCGTTCCGGTGAATCCCGGAGCGAGGCCCGCCCTGAGCGGAGGTGCTGGAACGGAAGGGGTCAGCCCTGCTCGCCGCTCTTGTTGTCCATGACGCGGCCCTCTCCGGGAGCCAGCGTCGAGAGGATGCGGTCCAGATCGTCCATCGAGGCGAACTCGACGACGATCTTGCCCTTCTTCTGGCCCAGGTCGACCTTCACCCGGGTCTCGAAGCGGTCCGACAGCCGGGTCGCGAGATCCGAGAGCGCCGGCGACACCCGGGCTCCCGCGCGGGGGCCCTTCTGCTTGGCCGGGGCCCCGGGCTCCGAGCCCATGAGCGTGACGATCTCCTCGACGGAACGCACCGAGAGTCCCTCGGACACGATCCGGTACGCCAGCTTGTCCTGGGCCTCCGGGTCCTCGACGCCCAGCAGGGCGCGGGCGTGACCGGCGGAGATCACTCCGGCGGCAACCCGGCTCTGGACCGGCGGGGAGAGCCGCAGCAGCCGGAGCGTGTTGGAGACCTGCGGGCGCGAGCGTCCGATCCGGTCGGCCAGCTGGTCATGGGTGCAGTTGAAGTCCTTGAGCAGCTGGTCGTACGCCGCCGCCTCTTCCAGCGGGTTCAGCTGAGCTCGGTGCAGGTTCTCCAGGAGGGCGTCCAGGAGAAGCTTCTCGTCGTCCGTGTGCCGCACGATGGCCGGGATCTTCTCCAGGCCGGCCTCGCGGCAGGCACGCCAACGCCGCTCGCCCATGATGAGCTCGTAGCGCTCGGCGCCCGCCTGGCGCACGACCACGGGCTGGAGGAGACCGACCTCCTTGATGGAGGCGATCAGCTCGGCCAGGGCGTCCTCGTCGAAGACCTCACGCGGCTGACGCGGGTTCGGCGTGATGGAGTCGAGCGGCAGCTCCGCGAAGTGTGCGCCGGCCGGGGACGCCGGGGCGGCCACCGCCTCCGGCTCGTTCCACGACACCATCGATTCCGGGGACTGGGCACTCTGGGGAAGCGTCGCCAGCTTCGCGGCGGCCACACCGCGCTCCGCGGTCAGGACGGGGGCCGAGCCGGAGGAGGCCGCGCCCGCCCCGGCACCGGCCACCGGCACCTGCCGTTCCTGGGGAGCCGTAGGAATCAGCGAACCGAGTCCGCGCCCCAGTCCCCTACGTCGCTCGCTCACTGGATCCCCTCCGACATGCTGCGCTGGTTGTTCTGGTGCCCTACCTGGGCGTGCCCGCTGTGGGCGTGCCCTCCGTGGGCGTGCTGGGGGTCGTAGTACACGGCCGCCCCCCGCAGGGCGATCTCACGGGCCGCTTCGAGATACGACAAGGCTCCGCTGGAGCCCGGGTCATAGGTGAGGACCGTCTGGCCGTAGCTCGGCGCCTCGGAGATGCGGACGGACCTCGGAATGCTGGTCCGCAGCACCTCCTCGCTGAAGTGGGTGCGCACCTCTTCGGCGACCTGGGAGGCGAGCCTCGTCCTGCCGTCGTACATGGTGAGCAGGATCGTCGAGACGTGAAGCCCGGGGTTCAGGTGTCCTCGCACCAGGTCGACGTTCCGCAGGAGCTGTCCGAGCCCCTCCAGCGCGTAGTACTCGCACTGGATCGGGATCAGCACCTCGGCACCCGCCACCATGGCGTTGACCGTGAGGAGACCGAGCGAGGGCGGGCAGTCGATCAGGATGTAGTCGAGCGGCTGCTCGTACGCCTGGATCGCCCGCTGCAGACGGCTCTCACGGGCCACCAGCGACACGAGCTCGATCTCGGCACCCGCGAGGTCGATGGTGGCGGGAGCGCAGAAGAGGCCCTCGACTTCCAGGACGGGCTGCACCACTTCGGAGAGCGGCCTGCTGTCGACCAGGACGTCGTAGATCGAAGGGACCTCGGCGTGGTGGTCGATGCCGAGCGCCGTGGAGGCGTTGCCCTGCGGGTCCAGGTCGATGACCAGGACCCGTGCCCCGTGCAGGGCCAGGGACGCGGCAAGGTTGACCGTCGTGGTCGTCTTGCCCACGCCGCCCTTCTGATTGGCGACCACCATCACGCGAGTCTGGGCCGGTCGGGGAAGCCCCTCACCGGCACGACCCAGGGCTTCTACTGCCAGTTGGGCAGCACGACCAATGGGGGTGTCGTCCATCGGGGGCGGTGTTTCACGTGAAACATCCTCCCCCACCGATTCGGTTCGGGGACCGGGGACCGGATCGGTCATCGGTCCCGCGATGTTGGCGTCGGACCGCAAGGATTCACTCTCCTCGGCTTCAGGCTCGCGATGAGGAGAGCCTGCCATGCTTTCGGGGTCGTGAACCAGCGAGGTCGGTGGTTCTGTGGGCGAATCCACCTCTGTGGACAACTCCGTAACCCTCGCGAGTGGCTTCATGCGGGGGCCGCGGTCCCGGGGCGTGGTGGCCGCGCGACCGCGGCTGATGATCCCCTGCAGCAGTGAGCGACGTTTCACGTGAAACACCATGCCCCTGCTGCCCGGCCAGGACCGCTCGACACTCCGAAATGGGGCGTATCCGACGCTCAGCGGCGCCGACGGGTCTTGCTCGTACGGGCCGCCTTGGCCCGCTTGGCCGCGAAACGCACGCCGCCCGGGCTCTCACCGACCTCCACGCGCACGACGGTGGTCATCGGGTCGACGATCCCCTCGCCGACCTGGAGCACCGAGGTCTCCACCACACCGAGCCGGGAGAGGGCGGCACGGGCACCGTTGATCTCCTCCTCGGCGGTGTCCCCCTTGAGCGCCAGCATCTCGCCGTACGGGCGCAGCAGGGGAACGCCCCAGCCCGCCAGCCGGTCCAGAGGAGCCACCGCGCGGGCGGTCACCACGTGCACGGGGGTGATCTTGCCGAGCATCTCCTCGGCCCGTCCGCGGACCACGGTCACGTGGTCGAGGCCGAGCAGTTCGACGACTTCCTGGAGGAAGTTCGTCCGGCGAAGGAGCGGCTCCAGGAGCGTGATCTTCAGGTCGCGCCGGACCAGGGCCAGGGGGATGCCGGGAAGGCCGGCGCCCGAGCCCACGTCGCAGACGGTGACGCCCTCAGGGACGGCCTCCGCGAGGACGGCACAGTTCAGCAGGTGGCGTTCCCAAAGCCGCGGGACCTCGCGCGGGCCGATCAGACCGCGCTTCACACCCGCGTCCGCGAGGAGCTCCGCGTAGCGCACGGCCTCCGGGAAGTACTCACCGAAGACTGTTCGCGCCTGCTCCGGCGCCTCGGGGAGCTCCGCTGCCTCCGTCACGGGAACCGTCCTTCCGTACCGCACGCTTCACGTGCGAGCGCACTGTGATGGCTGACTATCAGGCTGACAAAGATCGGCCCCGCCTGCGAACAGGCGGGGCCGACACTACGTGAGGGGTCAGGCGGGGAGCACGACGACGAAGCGCTGCGGCTCCTCGCCCTCGGACTCGCTGCGCAGACCGGCCGCGGCGATCGCGTCGTGCACGACCTTGCGCTCGAACGGCGTCATCGGGTCCAGCTTGACCGGCTGGCCGGTGGACTTCACCTCGTCCGCCGCCTTGGCGCCCAGCTCGGCAAGCTCGGAGCGCTTCTTGGCACGGAAGCCGGCGATGTCGAGCATCAGTCGGCTGCGGTCACCGGTCTCCCGGTGCACGGCCAGGCGCGTCAGCTCCTGGAGAGCCTCCAGGACCTCACCGTCGCGACCCACGAGCTTCTGCAGCTCACGGCTGCTGGAGTCGCTGATGATCGAGACCGCTGCCCGGTCCGCCTCGACGTCCATGTCGATGTCGCCGTCCAGGTCGGCGATGTCGAGCAGGCCTTCGAGGTAGTCGGCCGCGATCTCACCCTCCTGCTCCAGGCGGGTCAGGGTGTCGCCACCCTCGGCGGCGGCGGAGGTGGTGCCTTCCGTCACGGATGGACTCCTTCTTGCTTCGTGGAGGCTTACTTCTTGGACGACGGGTGCTTGGGCCGCTGCTGGCCCTTGCGCTGGCCGGACTTGCCCTGGCGGGAGCCTCCGGAGTTGGCACGGCTCGGACGCGCGGGCTTGTCGCCCTGTGCCTCGCCCTTGGCCTCGGCCTGGCCCTGCGGCTTCTTCTCCAGCGAGGTGGTCGCCTGCTCGGCGGCCGGCTCGGGGGCTTCCTCGGTGTCCTTGACCGCGGCCTGCGGGGCGGATGCCTGGCGCTGGGCCTTGGTCTGGCGCTTGGGCTGCTGGCGCTTGGCCGCGGCACCACCCTCGGCCTCGGCCTCGATCGTGTCGCCCTTGATCACGGTGCCGTCGGCCTGGGCCGCGAAGCCGGCCTTGGAGAGGCCCACGAAGAAGCGGCGCTCGTTCTCGTTGCGGTCGCTGCCCTTGGCGACGATCACCTTGACGATGGCCTTGCGGCGGCGGCCGCGGACCTCACCGTGCTGCGTGATGCTCTTCAGGAGCCGCTGGAGGTAGGAGTCCTGCGCCTTGCTGCCCGGGGTCGGGTTCTGGTTGATCACGTACATCTGCTGGCCCATGGTCCACACGTTGGTGGTCAGCCAGTAGACGAGGACACCGACGGGGAAGTTGATGCCCATGACGGCGAAGATCACCGGGAAGATGTACATGAGCATCTTCTGCTGCTGCATGTACGGCGTCTTCACCGTGAGGTCGACGTTCTTCATCATCAGCTGGCGCTGGGTGAAGAACTGCGAGGCCGACATCAGGACGATCATGATCGCGGTGACGATGCGGACATCGGTCAGCGAGGCGCCGAGGGCCGCGACGGCCTCGGGGGAGTCCATGAACTTCGAGGCGATCGGGGCACCGAAGATGTGCGCCTGACGAGCGCTGTCGACCAGCTGCTGGTTGAGGACACCGATCTCCTTGCCCTCCGCGATCGAGGAGAGCACGTGGTACAGAGCGAAGAAGAACGGCGACTGCGCCAGGATGGGAAGGCACGAGGAGAGCGGGTTGGTACCCGTCTCCTTGTACAGCTTCATCATCTCTTCGGACTGACGCTGCTTGTCGCTCTTGTAGCGCTCCTGGATCGCCTTCATCTTCGGCTGGAGCGCCTGCATGTTCCGCGTCGACTTGATCTGCTTCACGAAGAGCGGGATCAGGCAGATGCGGATCAGCACCACGAGGGACACGATGGACAGGCCCCAGGCCCAGCCCGTGTCAGGGCCGAAGATCGCTCCGTACACCTTGTGGAACTGGACGATGACCCAGGAAACGGGCCAGGTGATGAAGCTGAACAGACTGGCAATCGTGTCCACTAATCAGGCTCCTTGAGCATTGGGCGAGGTCTCGGCGGCCGGGCTCGTCTCGGCGGGGGACCCGCCCTTGTCGCCGCGCAGCGCGTTCCGCAGCATCTCGTGCCAGCGGGGGCGCTTGCGCGGAGGTACGTGGTCCACACCGCCGGGCGACCACGGGTTGCACCGCAGGATGCGCCAGGCGGTCAGGGCCGTGCCCTTGATCGCGCCATGCCGGTCGATGGCCGTGAATCCATAGTGGGAACACGACGGGTAGTACCGGCAGACGGGCCCGAGAAGCGGGCTGATCGTCCACTGGTACAGCTTGATGAGAGCCAGCAGCGGGTACTTCATCGCGTGCCCCCTCCCAGCAGCCGCTGGAGAGCGGCGTCCAGGTCTCGGGCCAGCTGTGCGTGGTCGGCGTCGCCGGCTCCGGGCAACGCCCGTACGACCACCAGGCTACCGGGGGGCAGCTCGGCGAGTCGGTCGCGAACGAGGTGGCGCAGGCGTCGCTTCACCTTGTTGCGTACGACCGCAACTCCTACGGCCTTGCTCACGACGAAACCCGCACGCGACGGGGGAGCGCTCTCCCCAGGCGCGTGCGGGTCCGTTGCACCGCTGCGTAGGTGGACGACGAGGAGCGGGCGACCGGCCCGGCGACCTCGGCGTACCGCGGTTGCGAAGTCCTCGCGCCGCCTCAGCCGATTCTCGGTAGGCAGCACGTCATGACCTGTTTAAGTGGATCAGGCGGACAGGCTCGCGCGACCCTTGCTGCGGCGGTTCGCCAGGATGGCGCGGCCGGCACGGGTACGCATGCGCAGGCGGAAACCGTGGGTCTTCGCGCGACGACGGTTGTTCGGCTGGAAGGTGCGCTTGCTCACTCGGGGGCTCCAGAAATGATTCGGGTGGTGGCGGGACATCGCCTGGCTGTCACCGTGCGCCCACGAGTAGCTCGTATTCGCTCGAGTGCACCGCTTGGCGACCACAAATCGTGATCTTCGCCCATCGGAGGCAGGCGGCAGCAGCCATCGACAACTCGACCTGGTTACGGTACGCGCGGCTACGCCATCCGGTCAAACCGGCCTGCCGTCACCCCCCATTGTGCACAGGCTGTGGACAACAACTTGAACCACGTCAGTCGGCCCGACTACCGTGGACGGTCTCCACAATCTTTTGCCGTTCTGTCCCACCTGTCCTCAACGGACACGTCCTCACGGACTTCGACCCCCTGTTCCCGAGAAGCACACCTCGTGGGACCTGCGAGAAAGCGTGCCCTGTGGCTGACGTACCTGCCGATCTTGCCGCAGTGTGGCCACGGGTCCTCGAGCAGCTTCTCGCCGAAGGCCAGCAGGGCATCGAGCCCAAGGACAAGCAGTGGATCGAGCGCTGCCAGCCGCTCGCCCTGGTTGCGGACACCGCACTCCTCGCGGTGCCGAACGAATGGGGCAAGCGCGTCCTCGAAGGCCGGCTCGCCCCGCTGATCAGCGAGACGCTCAGCCGCGAGTGCGGCCGGCCGATCCGGATCGCGATCACCGTCGACGACTCCGTCGGCGAGCCGACACCGCCCGCGCCCGCCGCACAGCAGCCGCCCCGCTACGACGAGCGCGCGCAGCCCGAGCCGTACGAGAAGTACGACGGGTACGGCCACCGGCCGATGCCCGGTGACGGTCTGCCCACGGCGCGCCCCGCCTATCCGGACTACGGACAGCAGCGGCCCGACCCCGGTGCCTGGCCGCGCACCCAGGAGGACCTCTCCTGGCAGCAGCCGCGGGGCGGCGGCTACCAGGAGCGCGCCCCGTACACCGGACCGGACCAGTCGCGGCAGCCCCGCTACGACGAGCCGTCGCGGGGTTACGAGCAGCAGCGGCCCGAGCGCGCCGAGCTGCCCGACCCGCAGAACCACGGCGCCCGGCCCGGTCCCCGGCCGGGCGGCGGCCCGGTCCCCGGTCCCGTGGGCGGCCCGGGCGGTCACGGCTCGTCGTCCGGACAGGGCGGCGGGGCCGGCGCTCCGGGCGAGCAGCACGCGCGGCTCAACCCCAAGTACCTCTTCGACACCTTCGTCATCGGTTCCTCGAACCGGTTCGCGCACGCGGCCGCCGTCGCGGTGGCCGAGGCGCCGGCCAAGGCGTACAACCCGCTCTTCATCTACGGGGAGTCGGGTCTCGGCAAGACCCACCTGCTGCACGCGATCGGACACTACGCGCGGAGCCTCTACCCGGGCACGCGCGTGCGGTACGTGAGCTCCGAGGAGTTCACCAACGAGTTCATCAACTCGATCCGCGACGGCAAGGGCGACGCGTTCCGCAAGCGCTACCGCGACGTGGACATCCTGCTCGTCGACGACATCCAGTTCCTGGCGAGCAAGGAGTCGACGCAGGAGGAGTTCTTCCACACCTTCAACACCCTGCACAACGCGAACAAGCAGATCGTGCTCTCCTCCGACCGGCCGCCCAAGCAGCTGGTGACCCTGGAGGACCGGCTGCGCAACCGCTTCGAGTGGGGCCTCACCACCGACGTGCAGCCGCCGGAGCTGGAGACGCGCATCGCGATCCTCCGCAAGAAGGCGGTGCAGGAGCAGCTCAACGCCCCGCCGGAGGTACTGGAGTTCATCGCCTCGCGGATCTCCCGCAACATCCGCGAGCTGGAGGGCGCGCTGATCCGGGTGACGGCCTTCGCGAGCCTCAACCGGCAGCCGGTGGACCTGGGGCTCACCGAGATCGTCCTCAAGGACCTGATCCCCGGCGGCGAGGACAGCTCCCCGGAGATCACCGCGCCCGCCATCATGGCGGCCACGGCCGACTACTTCGGTCTGACGGTGGAGGATCTCTGCGGATCCTCCCGCAGCCGCGTGCTGGTGACGGCCCGGCAGATCGCCATGTACCTGTGCCGTGAGCTCACGGACCTGTCGCTGCCGAAGATCGGCGCGCAGTTCGGCGGCCGGGACCATACGACGGTGATGCACGCGGACCGCAAGATCCGCGCCCTGATGGCGGAGCGACGCTCCATCTACAACCAGGTCACCGAGCTCACGAACCGCATCAAGAACGGCTGACGCGGGCCTCGACGGCCTCCGAAGGGCGCTCCGGGACACCTCCCGGGGCGCCCTTCGGCGTTTCCGGGGACCGGCGGCGGGCCGGGGACGCGGGTCCGCTGTTCGATTACGCCGTTCCGGTGGAAGGTTCTCCACAGATTGGGGGATGATCTCCCGTCCACAGGGTGGGGACTGCCAAGTTATCCGGAACCTGTCCACAGGCGGTGCTGTTGACAGACCATCACGCCAGGTCAGGCCCCTGTGGAATTGTTGGCAACCGATCCCCACAGCCTGTGGATAAAACTTCTGTCCACAGGGGGCCGAGAGAGTTGTCCACTGGCTGCCCACAGGGGACGGCTGGTTGCCCACAGCTTCTCCACACCGCTGTCCACTGTTCGGCAACAAAACGCCCCCTCTCACCAGGCCGAGTGAAAGCGGTCACACCAAGGGAGACGTTTGGGCTGTGGGGAACCTGGGGAAAGCTGGGGACAGCGCTGGGGAGAACTCCCCGTGGCCTGTGTATGGGGTGTGCAGAACTTTCCCGTGTCCACAGAGACCCCTGGTTTTCCACGGGTTCCACCCACAGGGTCGGTGGACAAAAAACTGCGCTTGACCTGCGAAAACGACGTTATCCACCGTTTCCACAGGCCCTACTACTACTCCCACTTAGAGTTAGCTAGGAATCCGCTTCGAAGTGGGGCCTGTGCACAACTCGGCGCCGGAGCTCCGACGCGCTCTTGTCGCGACTTGACCCCGAGCAGCACCGAGTGTCGGCGGCGTACGTCAGACTGGTTCCCGCAGTCGACGAAGAGCCAGCAACAAGCAGGAGGCGGTTCCGGTGAAGATCCGGGTGGAGCGCGACGTACTTGCCGAGGCGGTGGCCTGGGTGGCCCGCAGCCTCCCCGCCCGTCCGCCGGCTCCCGTGCTCGCAGGCCTTCTGCTGAAGGCCGAGGACGGCGCGCTGAGCTTCTCGAGCTTCGACTACGAGGTCTCGGCCCGGGTCTCCGTCGAGGCGGAGGTCGAGGAGGACGGCACCGTCCTCGTCTCCGGCCGGCTGCTCGCCGACATCTGCCGCGCCCTCCCCAACCGTCCGGTGGAGATTTCCACAGACGGTGTACGGGCGACCGTCGTCTGCGGCTCCTCCCGCTTCACCCTCCACACCCTGCCTGTGGAGGAGTACCCGGCGCTGCCGGAGATGCCCACCGCGACCGGCACCGTCCCCGGTGAGGTCTTCGCCTCCGCCGCCGCCCAGGTGGCCATCGCCGCCGGCCGTGACGACACGCTGCCCGTCCTCACCGGTGTGCGCATCGAGATCGAGGGCGACACGGTCACCCTGGCCTCCACCGACCGCTACCGCTTCGCGGTCCGCGAGTTCCTGTGGAAGCCGGAGTCCCCGGACGCCTCCGCGGTCGCCCTGGTGCCCGCGAAGACCCTCCTGGACACCGCCAAGGCGCTCACCAGCGGCGACACGGTCACCCTGGCGCTCTCCGGCTCCGGCAAGGGCGAGGGCCTCATCGGCTTCGAGGGCGCGGGCCGCCGCACCACCACCCGCCTGCTCGAGGGCGACCTGCCGAAGTACCGGACGCTTTTCCCCACCGAGTTCAACTCGGTCGCGGTGATCGAGACCGCCCCCTTCGTCGAGGCCGTGAAGCGTGTGGCCCTGGTGGCCGAGCGCAACACCCCGGTCCGGCTGAGCTTCGAGCAGGGCGTCCTGATCCTGGAGGCCGGCTCCAGCGACGACGCACAGGCTGTGGAGCGCGTGGACGCACAGCTGGAGGGCGACGACATCTCGATCGCCTTCAACCCGACCTTCCTGCTCGACGGCCTGAGCGCCATCGACTCCCCGGTCGCCCAGCTCTCCTTCACGACCTCCACGAAGCCGGCCCTGCTGAGCGGCAAGCCCGCCCTGGACGCCGAGGCGGACGAGGCGTACAAGTACCTGATCATGCCGGTTCGCCTGTCCGGTTGATCCCGTTTTTCCGGGGCATCGCCTGAGCGGCTGACCCCACAGGTGTGCACCCGGGTCCGGGCGTAGGCTCGGACCCGGGTAAACCGCACACGACGCTTAAGGAATCTCTGATGGAGCTCGGTCTCGTCGGTCTCGGCAAGATGGGCGGCAACATGCGCGAGCGCATCCGCCGCGCAGGCCACACCGTCATCGGATACGACCGCAACCCGGACCTCGCCGATGTCCACAGCCTCGAAGAGCTTGTGGGCAAGCTCAAGGGTCCGCGCGTCGTGTGGGTCATGGTCCCGGCAGGCGCCGCGACCCAGTCCACCATCGACGAGCTGGCCGATCTGCTCTCCCCCGGCGACATCGTCGTGGACGGCGGCAACTCGCGCTGGACCGACGACGAGAAGCACGCCGAGGAGCTCGCCGCCAAGGGCATCGGTTTCGTCGACTGCGGCGTCTCCGGCGGTGTCTGGGGCCTGGAGAACGGCTACGCGCTGATGTACGGCGGCTCCGCCGAGGACGTCGCGCGGGTCCAGCCGATCTTCGACGCCCTCAAGCCCGAGGGCGAGTTCGGCTCGGTCCACGCGGGCAAGGTCGGCGCCGGCCACTTCGCGAAGATGGTCCACAACGGCATCGAGTACGCGATGATGCAGGCCTACGCCGAGGGCTGGGAGCTCCTGGAGAAGGTCGACTCCGTCACCGACGTGCGCGAGGTCTTCCGCTCCTGGCAGGAGGGCACGGTCATCCGTTCCTGGCTGCTGGACCTCGCGGTGAACGCGCTGGACGAGGACGAGCACCTGGACAAGCTGCGCGGCTACGCGTCGGACTCCGGCGAGGGCCGGTGGACCGTCGAGGCCGCCATCGACAACGCCGTACCGCTGCCGGCGATCACCGCGTCGCTGTTCGCGCGGTTCGCGTCGCGACAGGACGACTCCCCGCAGATGAAGATGATCGCCGCGCTGCGCAACCAGTTCGGTGGCCACGCGGTCGAGACGAAGAAGTAATCCACAGGCTGTGCACCCCGCGGTGCACAGCCGCCGGGGAAGAAGGTCGGCGCCCACCATGCACGTCACGCATCTCTCGCTGGCCGACTTCCGCTCGTACGCCCGGGTCGAGGTTCCGCTCGACCCGGGCGTCACCGCTTTCGTGGGCGCCAACGGCCAGGGCAAGACCAACCTGGTCGAGGCCGTCGGCTATCTGGCGACCCTCGGCAGCCACCGCGTCGCCTCCGACGCCCCGCTCGTCCGGATGGGGGCGGAGCGCGCGGTCATCCGCGCCGCCGTCACCCAGGGCGAGCGCTCCCAGCTGGTCGAGCTCGAACTCAACCCGGGACGCGCCAACCGCGCCCGCATCAACAGGTCATCGCAGGTCAGACCGCGTGACGTGCTGGGCATCGTACGGACCGTGCTGTTCGCGCCCGAGGACCTCGCCCTGGTGAAGGGCGACCCCGGCGAGCGCCGGCGCTTCCTCGACGAACTGATCACGGCCCGCACGCCGCGCATGGCGGGCGTGCGCTCCGACTACGAGCGCGTGCTCAAGCAGCGCAACACGCTCCTCAAGTCGGCGGCGATGGCCCGCAGGCACGGCGGCCGCGGCATGGACCTGTCGACCCTCGACGTCTGGGACCAGCACCTGGCCAGGGCGGGCGCCGAGCTGCTCGCCCAGCGCCTCGACCTCATCGGCGTACTGCAGCCGCTCGCCGACAAGGCGTACGAGCAGCTCGCCCCCGGCGGCGGCCCGATCCTCCTGGAGTACCGGCCCTCCGCGCCGGGCACCGGACACACCCGCGAGGAGCTGTACGAGCAGCTGATCGCCGCCCTCGCCGAGGTCCGCAAGCAGGAGATCGAGCGGGGCGTCACGCTCGTCGGACCGCACCGGGACGAGCTGCTGCTCAAGCTCGGCGACCTGCCCGCGAAGGGGTACGCGAGCCACGGCGAGTCCTGGTCGTACGCGCTGGCGCTGCGGCTGGCCTCGTACGACCTGCTCCGCTCCGAGGGCAACGAACCGGTCCTCGTCCTCGACGACGTCTTCGCCGAACTCGACGCGCGGCGACGCGAGCGGCTCGCGGAGCTGGTCGCGCACGGCGAGCAGGTCCTCGTGACGGCCGCGGTGGACGACGACGTGCCGGGGGTCCTGGCGGGCACGCGGTACGGGGTGGCCGGCGGGACGGTGGAGCGGGTATGAGCGAGCAGCCCGGGGACAAGGCGGCGGCGCCCGCCGTCCCCGAACACTCCGGCGTCGACCTCGCGCGGGTCGCGCTGCGCGCCGCCAAGGAGCAGGCGAAGGCGCGGGGCGCGGCCGCCCAGCAGAAGAAGCAGGCCCGGCGGGGCGGCGGACTGCGCTCCGGCGCCCGCGCCGACGGCCGCGACCCGATGGCGCTCGGCGCCGCGATCAACCGGCTGATCACCGAGCGCGGCTGGGAGACGCCCGCCGCGGTCGGCGGCGTCATGGGCCGCTGGCCGCAGATCGTCGGCGAGGACCTGGCGAAGCACTGCGTACCGCTGAAGTTCGACGACGAGCCGGACGCGCGGGTGCTGACCGTGCAGTGCGACTCGACGGCGTGGGCGACGCAGCTGCGGCTGCTGGCGCCGAGGCTGGTGGCGCGGCTCAACGAGGACCTGGGGCACGGGACCGTGCGGATGATCAAGGTGCTCGGGCCGGGGGCGCCGCGGCGGGGCTACGGGCCGCTGAGGGCCCCCGGCAGTGTGGGGCCGGGCGACACGTACGGCTAGGGCGCCGGGGCGGGCTCGGGCGTGCCCTGCTGGGGCCGTCGGGCGGTTTGGGCGTGTGCGCTCGGGGGCGTGCGGCTCTGGCGCCGTGCGGCTTGGGCGCATGAGGCTCGGGTGCGGGGCGCGCGGTGCCGCGGGCGGGCGCGCTCGGGCATCGGGCGGACGGTGCTCGGGCGGGCGGGTCTCGGGCGGTGCGGCCGAGAGGCCGGGGGGCCGGGGGCGGAGGGCGCGGGTCCCGTGGAGAGCGCCGTCGCGCGGGGCGTCGTGCCCACCCGTTCCGCCCTTGCGGAACGCATGCCGACGACGCGGCGGAGCGGTCGGATCCGGGTTGCCCACTGCGCGCTACGGCTCGAAGCGCTGGGTGGCCTTCAGGGGCGTCTGGAGCCCCTATCCGGATATGGGGAGTCGTCTCGCGCCCGCGCAGGGCGGCACATGCGGACTCAGGTACCGGCAAACCCCCATGACTGTCGGCGCTACCGGTAGACTGGGAGACAATCCCGCCACCCTGCGGAACAAGTCGAACGACGCAGCCGCTCCCGTATGCCCGGAGAACGGCCTGTGCTGTGCCAGAAAGGGCGCTTCGTGGCCGATTCCGGCGACCCCAACGAGAACAACCAGTACACCGCCAGCAACATCCAGGTCCTCGAAGGCCTGGATGCCGTGCGCAAGCGCCCTGGCATGTACATCGGCTCGACCGGTGAGCGCGGTCTGCACCACATGGTGCAGGAGGTCGTCGACAACTCCGTCGACGAGGCCCTGGCCGGGCACGCGGACACCATCGACGTGACGATCCTGGCCGACGGCGCGGTGCGCGTCGTCGACAACGGCCGCGGCATCCCGGTGGGCATCGTGGCCTCCGAGGGCAAGCCGGCCGTCGAGGTCGTGCTGACCGTGCTGCACGCGGGCGGCAAGTTCGGCGGCGGCGGCTACGCCGTCTCCGGCGGTCTGCACGGCGTCGGCGTGTCGGTCGTGAACGCCCTGTCCACGAAGGTCTCCGTCGAGATCAAGACGGACGGCCACCGCTGGACGCAGGACTACAAGATGGGCGCCCCGACGGCGCCGCTCGCCCAGCACGAGGCGACCGACGAGACCGGCACGTCGGTGACCTTCTGGGCCGACCCGGACATCTTCGAGACGACCGAGTACTCCTTCGAGACGCTCTCGCGGCGCTTCCAGGAGATGGCCTTCCTCAACAAGGGCCTCACGATCACGCTCACCGACGAGCGCGAGTCCGCGAAGGCGACCGTCGGCGCCGACGACCCGGACGCCGAGGCGGCGGCCGAGCCGAGCGCCCGCACGGTCAGGTACCACTACGAGGGCGGCATCGTCGACTTCGTGAAGTACCTCAACTCGCGCAAGGGCGAGCTGATCCACCCCACCGTGATCGACCTCGACGCCGAGGACAAGGACAAGAACCTGTCCCTCGAGGTCGCGATGCAGTGGAACAGCGGCTACAGCGAGGGCGTCTACTCGTTCGCCAACATCATCCACACCCACGAGGGCGGCACGCACGAGGAGGGCTTCCGTGCGGCGCTGACCTCGCTGATCAACAAGTACGCGCGCGACAAGAAGCTGCTCCGCGAGAAGGACGACAACCTCACGGGCGACGACATCCGCGAGGGTCTGACGGCGATCATCTCGGTCAAGCTGAGCGAGCCGCAGTTCGAGGGCCAGACCAAGACCAAGCTGGGCAACACGGAGGTCAAGACCTTCGTCCAGCGGGCGGTCTACGAGCACCTCAACGACTGGCTGGACCGCAACCCGAACGAGGCCGCGGACATCATCCGCAAGTCGATCCAGGCCGCCACCGCGCGCGTGGCCGCGCGCAAGGCGCGCGACCTGACCCGCCGCAAGGGCCTCCTGGAGTCGGCGTCGCTGCCGGGCAAGCTGTCCGACTGCCAGTCGAACGACCCCGCCAAGTGCGAGATCTTCATCGTCGAGGGTGACTCCGCCGGCGGCTCGGCCAAGTCCGGCCGCAACCCGATGTACCAGGCCATCCTGCCGATCCGCGGCAAGATCCTGAACGTCGAGAAGGCCCGCGTCGACAAGATCCTGCAGAACACCGAGGTCCAGGCGCTGATCTCCGCCTTCGGCACCGGTGTGCACGAGGACTTCGACATCGAGAAGCTCCGCTATCACAAGATCATCCTGATGGCGGACGCCGACGTCGACGGCCAGCACATCAACACCCTGCTGCTGACCTTCCTCTTCCGCTTCATGCGGCCGCTGGTCGAGGCCGGCCACGTCTACCTCTCGCGCCCGCCGCTCTACAAGATCAAGTGGGGCCGGGACGACTTCGAGTACGCGTACTCGGACAGGGAGCGGGACGCGCTCGTCGAGCTGGGCAAGCAGAACGGCAAGCGGATCAAGGAAGACTCGATCCAGCGCTTCAAGGGCCTCGGCGAGATGAACGCCGAGGAGCTGCGTGTCACCACGATGGACGTCGAGCACCGCGTTCTCGGCCAGGTCACCCTGGACGACGCGGCCCAGGCCGACGACCTGTTCTCGGTGCTGATGGGCGAAGACGTCGAGGCACGGCGCTCGTTCATCCAGCGCAACGCCAAGGACGTTCGCTTCCTCGACATCTGAGTCGGTCTCAGCTGACCGTACGAAAGGACTGACGACCAGCAATGGCCGACGAAAACACCCCTGGCACCACCGAAGAGCAGGAGCCCGTGCTGCGGATCGAGCCCGTCGGGCTCGAGACCGAGATGCAGCGCTCGTACCTCGACTACGCGATGTCCGTCATCGTGTCCCGCGCGCTCCCCGACGTCCGTGACGGCCTCAAGCCCGTCCACCGGCGCGTGCTGTACGCGATGTACGACGGCGGCTACCGGCCCGAGAAGGGCTTCTACAAGTGCGCCCGCGTCGTCGGCGACGTCATGGGTACGTACCACCCGCACGGCGACTCCTCGATCTACGACGCGCTCGTCCGCCTCGCCCAGCCCTGGTCGATGCGCATGCCGCTCGTCGACTCCAACGGCAACTTCGGCTCCCCGGGCAACGACCCGGCCGCCGCCATGCGCTACACCGAGTGCAAGATGGCGCCGCTGTCGATGGAGATGCTCCGCGACATCGACGAGGAGACCGTCGACTTCACGGACAACTACGACGGCCGCAACCAGGAGCCGACGGTCCTCCCGGCCCGGTTCCCGAACCTGCTGGTCAACGGCTCGGCCGGCATCGCCGTCGGTATGGCCACCAACATCCCGCCGCACAACCTGCGCGAGGTCGCGGCCGGCGCCCAGTGGGCGCTCGAGCACCCCGACGCCAGCCACGAGGAGCTCCTCGACGCGCTGATCGAGCGGATCAAGGGCCCGGACTTCCCCACCGGCGCGCTCGTCGTCGGCCGCAAGGGCATCGAGGAGGCGTACCGCACCGGCCGTGGCTCGATCACGATGCGCGCGGTCGTCGAGGTCGAGGAGATCCAGAACCGCCAGTGCCTGGTGGTCACGGAGCTGCCGTACCAGACCAACCCCGACAACCTCGCGCAGAAGATCGCCGACCTGGTGAAGGACGGCAAGGTCGGCGGCATCGCCGACGTCCGCGACGAGACCTCGTCGCGGACCGGCCAGCGCCTGGTCATCGTGCTCAAGCGCGACGCCGTCGCCAAGGTCGTCCTGAACAACCTGTACAAGCACACCGACCTGCAGACGAACTTCGGCGCGAACATGCTGGCGCTCGTCGACGGCGTGCCGCGCACCCTCTCGCTCGACGCGTTCATCCGCCACTGGGTGACGCACCAGATCGAGGTCATCGTCCGCCGGACGAAGTTCCGGCTGCGCAAGGCCGAGGAGCGCGCCCACATCCTGCGCGGCCTCCTCAAGGCGCTGGACGCCATCGACGAGGTCATCGCGCTCATCCGGCGCAGTGACACGGTCGAGGTCGCCCGCGGCGGCCTGATGGACCTCCTGCAGATCGACGAGATCCAGGCGAACGCGATCCTGGAGATGCAGCTCCGCCGGCTCGCCGCCCTGGAGCGCCAGAAGATCGTCGCAGAGCACGACGAGCTCCAGGCGAAGATCAACGAGTACAACGCGATCCTGGCCTCGCCGGAGCGCCAGCGGTCGATCGTCAGCGAGGAGCTCGCCGCCCTCGTCGAGCGGTTCGGCGACGACCGCCGCTCCAAGCTCGTGCCCTTCGACGGTGACATGTCCATCGAGGACCTGATCGCCGAGGAGGACATCGTCGTCACCATCTCGCGCGGTGGCTACGTGAAGCGCACGAAGACCGAGGACTACCGCTCGCAGAAGCGCGGCGGCAAGGGCGTGCGGGGCACGAAGCTGAAGCAGGACGACATCGTCGACCACTTCTTCGTCTCCACCACCCACCACTGGCTGCTCTTCTTCACGAACAAGGGCCGGGTCTACCGGGCCAAGGCGTACGAGCTGCCGGACGCCGGACGGGACGCGCGCGGCCAGCACGTGGCCAACCTGCTGGCCTTCCAGCCGGACGAGCAGATCGCCCAGATCCTGGCGATCCGCGACTACGACGCCGCGCCCTACCTGGTGCTCGCCACCAAGGCCGGCCTGGTGAAGAAGACCGCGCTGAAGGACTACGACTCGCCCCGCTCGGGCGGCGTCATCGCCATCAACCTGCGCGAGCGGGAGGACGGCAGCGACGACGAGCTGATCGGCGCCGAGCTGGTCTCCTCCGAGGACGACCTGCTGCTGGTCAGCAGGAAGGCGCAGTCGATCCGCTTCACCGCCACGGACGACGCGCTGCGTCCGATGGGACGTGCCACGTCGGGCGTCAAGGGCATGAGTTTCCGCGAGGACGACGAACTGCTCTCGATGAATGTCGTCCGGCCCGGTACTTTCGTCTTCACCGCGACCGACGGCGGGTACGCGAAGCGCACCCCCGTCGACGAGTACCGCGTCCAGGGCCGAGGCGGCCTGGGTATCAAGGCCGCCAAGATCGTGGAGGACCGTGGTTCGCTCGTGGGCGCGCTGGTGGTCGAGGAGACCGACGAGATCCTCGCCATCACGCTGTCCGGCGGTGTGATTCGTACGCGAGTCAACGAAGTCAGGGAGACCGGCCGTGACACCATGGGCGTCCAGCTGATCAACCTGGGCAAGCGCGATGCCGTCGTCGGCATCGCACGGAACGCCGAGGCCGGCGGCGACGATGACGTCGACGACGATGCCGAGGGCGCCGTCGAGGCGACCGAGGCAGCGGTGGTCGAAGCCGAGGCAGGCGAGGCAGAGGGCACGGAGCCCTCCGCCGGGGAGCACGAGGAGTAAGAGCGTGAGTGGAGCCACGGGCGCCGGATCGGCGGCCGCCGGAGCTTCTGCTGGTGCTGGAGCGAACGGCGCCCGTGGCCCCGCCACGGACTCCCAGGGGGTTGCGGTGACGGACACTCGGGGGCAGCAGCCCTCGTCGTACGAGACGTACAACGGGCCGCTGCCCGGCGAGCGCGCGGGAGCGCAGCAGCAGGGCGGCGCCTACCACCCTCCGCAGGCGTACGGCGCTCCGGCGCCGGCCGGGCGGCCGGGCGGTACGGCGGGCGGCCAGACCGGTGCCGTGCGCCGGCCGCGCACGGGGGCGCGCACCACGCCCCGTACGCGCAAGGCGCGGCTGCGGGTGGCCAAGGCCGACCCGTGGTCGGTGATGAAGGTGAGCTTCCTGCTCTCCATCGCGCTGGGCATCTGCACGGTCGTGGCCGCGGCCGTGCTGTGGATGGTCATGGACGCCATGGGCGTCTTCTCGACGGTCGGCGGCACGATCAGCGAGGCCACGGGCTCGAACGAGTCCAACGGCTTCGACCTGCAGTCGTTCCTGTCGCTGCCGCGGGTGCTGATGTTCACCTCGGTGATCGCCGTGATCGACGTGGTCCTGATGACCGCCCTGGCGACGCTGGGCGCGTTCATCTACAACCTGTCGGCCGGCTTCGTGGGCGGTGTCGAGCTCACGCTCGCCGAGGACGAATAGGCCGCGGGGGGCCGTCCCGGGATTCGGATTTTGGGACTGGCCCCCACGTGCGCTAATGTTCAGGAGTCAGCGCGCGGGACACACACCGCAAAGCGCGGCGGGGCTATAGCTCAGTTGGTTAGAGCGCATCCCTGATAAGGATGAGGCCACAGGTTCAAATCCTGTTAGCCCCACAATGAAGATCGGCCCGGACGGTTACTCCGTCCGGGCCGATTTGTTTGTCCGGGGCCGGTCGGAGGTTTGAAGCTCCCACAGGTCACCGATCGGTATCGGTCGATGTGTAGAGTGGGCGTCAGAAGTCTCCTACGTCAACGAAAGACGAGGTCGCGCGGTGAAGAAGCTTCTCCTGGTCGCACTGGCCGCCATCGGCGGGCTCCTCGTGTACCGCCAGATCCAGGCGGATCGCGCCGAGCAGGACCTGTGGACGGAGGCGACCGACTCCGTGCCCGCAGGTTCCGGTGTCTGAGACGAAGACCGTCTGTGGGTGACGCCCCGGCCGCGCGAGAGCGGGCCGGGGCTTTGCTTTGCCTGAGCAATGCGATCACTTGCTTGAGTGAAGAGAAGGAGCTCGTGTGAAGACGCAGGCCGGCTTCGGCCGGAGGGCGGGGGCCCTGCTCACGGCGGCCACCGCGGTGGGCGCCGTGGCGGCGCTGCCCGGGCAGGCGCAGGCGGCCGAAGGGCCCGCACTGCCGCCGTACACCTTCGACAGCACCGCCCAGCGGGTCCAGGGAGCCCTCTCCAGCTCGGACGCGGCACAGCTGCAGACCGGCCGGACCTACCGCGGCACCCTCAAGAAGGACGGCAAGGTCTATTACCGGGTCGACCTCGACGACAAGCGGAACGCGTACGTCTCCGTGGTCGCCGTCCCGAAGGTCGGCGGCAAGGTCGAGTACAGCGACGGCTTCCGGGTGAGCCTGCAGGACGGCACCGGCACCGAGTGCGGCTACCAGCAGGTGTCCTTCTCGTCGGCGGCCTACCCGCGCCCCCTCGCCGCGTACGCCTCCCGCCGCATCATCGACGCGGACAGCTCCACCTGCCAGAAGGCGGGCGCCTTCTACGTGCTCGTCGAGCGGGACTCCAAGGCGACGTCCTCAGCGGACGACTGGGAGCTGGAGATCCGGCACCTGTCCGAACCGCCCCTCAAGAAGGCCGGGCCGACCTCCCTCCCGTCCTCCTGGCCCTCGGCCACGCCCGCGCCCCCGACGGGCGGCCCCAAGCCGCGGAAGGGCGGCTCCGGCATGTACGACGCCACCTCGCTCACGCAGGGCGAGTGGCGGTCCGACATCCGGCCCGGCCAGACGCTCTTCTACCGGGTGCCCGTCGACTGGGGGCAGCAGCTCTACGCCACCGCCGAGCTCGGCAGCAGTGCCGCCGGCGACGAGTACGTCAGCTACGCGCTCGTGCTCTCCCTGGAGAACCCGGCGCTCGGGCACGTCGACGAGAACACCGGGAGCTACAACGGGAAGCCCGCGACGGTCGACCTGGGCCCGCAGCGGCCGGTGGCCCACGAGAACCGGACCGCGTCCGACGACTCCACGAGCGGCATGCGCTTCGCCGGCTGGTACTACCTGTCGGCCACGCTCAACCCGGAGATCGCCCAGGATTACGGGGACAAGCCGGTGCCGCTGACGCTGCGGGTGAACCTCACGGGGACCAAGAAGGCCGAGCCCGGGTACGACGGCGACGCCGGGCCGTTCGCGGTGACCGCCGACGACCGGGAAGCGGCCGTGAACGGCTCCAGCGGGGCCCTCGCGGCGGAGGACAGCGCCTCCATGCGGCTCGTCGCGGCGGCCGGCATCGGCAGCGGGACCGTCCTGCTCCTCGGGCTCGGCACGTGGACGCTGGCGGCGCGGAGGCGGACGGCGGCTTAGCGGCCCTCCTGGGGCTGCTCGGAGCGGCCCACCAGGCGGCTCTGAACGGCTCTGGAAGGCTCAGGGCGGCTCCCCGAGCCCGTCCGGCTCCCCGAGCCCGTCCGGTGGGCCTCAGGTCTGGGCGAGGGCCCAGAAGCCGACCGCGAAGCAGACCAGGGCGAGCAGCAGCACCGGGACCGTCACCTTCGGGGGCGGTCCCGGTCGGCGTGCGGGGGCGAGGGGCGCGGGCTCGGCCGGCGGACCGGGAACCTGAACGGGTCGAGCGGTGTATGGATGAGTAGGGGCTGTTCGTCCGTACGGCGCCGCGGACGTGGGGGCCTGGTCCAAGGAGGGGGTCGGATGCGTGACCGGCGGGGGCAGGTGGAAGCTGCCCGTCTCGGAGGCACCTCCCAGCGGCTGCTGCGGGGGCTGGAGCGGGGCCTGGGGCTGCTGGTAGGGCTGCTGCGGAGCCTGTACGGGGCCGGGCACGGTCGCCGGGACGGGAGGCGCGTCCGCCCTGCCGGCCGGCACGACGGGGGTCTCGGGTCCGGCGGGGCCCGTCGGACCCAGCGGGCCGAAGCCGGCGGGCAGCGGGCCGAGCTGGTCGCGGATCTCGATCGGCTGCTCGCCGTGAGCGGGCTCGGGGAGCATCTCGACGGCGGCGCTCAGCGCCTTGCGCGCGCCCGTGGCCGTCCTGAACCGGGCCTGGGGGTCGGGCTGGAGCAGCCCGGCGAGCACCTGCCACAGGGGTTCCGGAATGCCCTCGGGGGCACCCGGGGTGCCGTGGGCGACGAAGTACTCGACCAGGGCCTGGGAGTCCGGCCTGCGGCCCTGGAGCAGATAGAGCGCGACCAGGCCGACGGCGAACAGGTCGGCGGTGAAGTCCGGCTCGGCGCCCATGAGTTGCTCGGGCGCGAAATAACCGGGCGTCCCCACCACGTAGTTGGTCTCGGTGAGCCGCGGCTCGCCCTTGCGCATGGAGATGCCGAAGTCGGACAGCCGCAGGTGCGGTCGGCCCGTCCCCGTGACCTCCATGAGGATGTTCGCGGGCTTGATGTCCCGGTGGACGACGCCTTCGGCGTGCACCGTGGCCAGACCCGAGAGCAGCTGGTCGAGCAGGGTGCAGACGAGACGGGGCGGCAGCGCGCCGCAGTCGTTGATCACGTGCGCCAGGGAGCCGCCGGCCACCAGGTCCATGGTGAAGAGGACCTTGTCGTCGTCGGCGGCCCAGCTGGCCGGGGCGAGGACGTGCGGATGGTCGATCCGCAGCGCCTGCTCGCGGACGAAGCGCAGCAGCGTGTGTGCGTCGCTCTGGAGGAGCACCTTGGCCGCCACGTATCGGCGGCGCCGGTGGTCCCAGGCCCGCCACACCGCGCCCGCCCCACCGCGTCCGATCGGGTCGATCAGCTCGTACCGACCCGCGAAGACCTCACCCATCGCGCTGCGCCCGCTCCCCGTACGTCGTCTCTCGGCGGTGCCGGCCCGGTTGCCGGGAACCGCGTCAGTTCTGGTGCGACTCGTAGTGCGCGACCGCGTCCCCGGTGCGCCCGGCGCCGTACACCCGCAGGAACTCTGCCAGTTCCGGGTGGGCGGGGGCGAGGGAGTCGGCCGCGTCGATGATGTCGCCCGCGGCGGCCACGGAGCGCAGCAGGGACTGGATCTCGCGGACCACCCGGCGGACGGTCGGAGCGCCCGCACCGGGGGTGGGCTGATTAGTGCTGGTGAGCACGGAGCCGCCCTGGGACTTCTTGATCTCGTCCATCCGGTCGGTGGCCTCGGCGGCGCTGACGCTGCCGTCGGCGACCTGGACGGCGAGTTCCTGGAGGGCCTGGACACGCTGGACGACGGCGGGATTGCCGATCTTGGCCCGCTGGCCGCTCATCAGCTGGGACAGCATGGGCGCGGAGAGCCCGAGCACGGCCGCGAGCCTGGCCTGGTTGAGCCCGAGGTCGTCGATCAGCCGGCGGAAGAGCGCCCCCAACGGCTCCCCGTACCAACTGCGCTGAAGCTCTCTGGCTCTTGCCGTGGCTTCCTGCTGCGCTGCGTCCATCACTTCTCCCCATCCCTGCGGTTCGCCACTGCGAACCTGGTCAGCATCTTACGGAGAGTGGTCGCCGACCGGGAGTCCCAATCCTTTTGCCGGACATGGGGGGTGACCGGGTACGCTGTCCTCGTTCCGGGGCCTTAGCTCAGTTGGTAGAGCGCTGTCTTTGCATGGCAGATGTCAGGGGTTCGACTCCCCTAGGCTCCACTCGGAAAAACCCCCTTGACCTGCGGGAACGCGGTCGGGGGGTATTTTTTTGCCCTGTTCTCCGGGGCGGCCCGACGGCGGGTGGCGGCGGCGCCCCGTGCCCAGGGGCCCGTGCTGGTCCGTACGGGTGGTGTTCATCGGAAGAACTGCGCAGCGACGGCGTCGGTCCACGGAAAACGGGCGCGCATCCACATCATGAGGAAAGTACGGAAAGCGCGCAATCCGAAATGAACCATCCGAGACCATCACGAAAGTGAGGGGCCATGGCCACCGCCAAGGTCAAGCAGTTCTGGACCGCCTTCATCTCCGTCCTCTTCGCCCTGCTCGCCTCCGTCGGCCTGGCGGGCACCGCCGCCGCGGCCCAGCAGCCCGCCGTGCAGCAGCCGGAGGAGCCGGCCGGCCCCGCCGCCCCCGCACCCGCCGCCACGGGCGAACGGGCTCTCGCCTCCGTACCGGCACAGCGGACGCACCTGTGGCCGCTCGTCGGCGACCGTTCGCTGCCGCCCACCATCAAGCAGCGCATCGCGGCCGAGGCCCACGGTTCCTCCCCCTCCGCGCGCCAGCGGTCGTCCGCCACGGCCGTGACCGAGGCCGACCCGGCCGCGCTGACGGACCTGGCCCTCGCCGCAGCGGCGGCGTGAGGTGCGGGGAGACGACACGCGTACTCCCCGCACCCGTACTCCGCTCGACCTCGCTCCGGCAGGACCAGCGGTACCTCGCAGGACCCGGCTTCGCAGGATCTCGCCTCGCGGGATCTCGGCAACACCCGACAGGAACCCGGTCGGTCAGCGGCGCTTGTCGCGCTCGGTGCCTTCCGCCTCCGCCTCCGCCTCCGCCTCGGCCTCGGCCGCGGCCTCGGTCTCCTTGGCCTCCACCTCGGGGTCGAGAGAACTGCCACTGTCCTCGACGGACGTCAGTACGGCCCCCTCCTCGTCCACCTCGGTGGGAGCGGGCGGTTCGACCAGCCAGTCGGGATTGGCCTGCTTGTCCCACCACATCCAGGCGGCGACGATGCCGCCGACCACCACGCCGAGGACGAGCACTCCCTTGGCGAGGCGTCCGGCCTTGGCCCGGCGCTCGTGCTTCCTCACGATCTTCTGGATTTCCCTCGGCGTCACCTGACCGCGCAGCGCGGCCCAGGCGGCCGTGGAACGCGCCCCGGCCTCCTCGAGGACGGGACCGGTCGCGGCGACCGCGTGCTCGACACGCGGAACGGTGTAGTCGGCTGCCTGACGGGCGGCCTGGCGGGTCTTGACCGCCGCACGCTGTGCGGCCGCGTCGACCCGCGGCGGTACGTGCGGTGCGACATACGAGTCGTACTGCGCACGGGCCTGTGTTCGGCACACCCGAGCGGCCTTCGAGACCTTCGGCGCGAGCGCGGCACGCGCCTCGTGCGCGTAGTGCGTGGCCTGGTCCTTGGCCGTGCCGGCGTACGGCGCCACCACTTCCGCGGCGTGCAGGGCGCTCTCCTTCGCCGAATCTGTCGCGGCGCGCACGCTCTCCATGCGGGTCACGGGATTCCTCCTCCTCGGTGGCGACGATGTCGGTTTTTCACCTTTCCATCCTTTTTGGAATCATGCCCCCCGGATCGTGGTCCGGCATGCGGGGCGGGCATCCGGGGCATGGCTGCCGGGCGACCGGGGCATGCGAGGATCGGAGTCGCGAGACAGACGTGACATGACGCGACCCGATGTGGACGGAAGGCGACCGTGGCCGAGCAGCAGTACGCGATCCTCAAGACGAGCCTGGGCGACATCGAGGTGCGGCTGATGCCGTTCCACGCCCCGAAGACGGTCCGGAACTTCGTCGAGCTCGCCACCGGCGGGCGCGAGTGGACACACCCCGCCACCGGCACGGTCTCCTCGGACCCGCTCTACGACGGCACGGCCTTCCACCGGGTGATCAAGGGCTTCATGATCCAGGGCGGCGACCCGCTGGGGAACGGCACCGGCGGCCCCGGCTACGAGTTCGCCGACGAGTTCCACCCGGAGCTCTTCTTCGACCGCCCCTACCTGCTCGCCATGGCCAACGCCGGCCCCGGCACCAACGGCTCGCAGTTCTTCGTCACCGTCGCCCCCGCGACCTGGCTGAACCGCAAGCACACCATCTTCGGAGAGGTCGTGGACAAGGAGAGCCGGAAGGTCGTGGACGCGATCGCGGCCACCGCGACCGACCCGCACACCGAGCGTCCGCTCCAGGACGTGGTCGTCGAGTCCGTGGTGATCGAGAAGCGCTGAGGCGGAAGGGACGGCACCTCCCATGGACCCGCGACCTTCCGGGACACCGCACGCCGGCCTGCCGCGCTGCTACCGCCATCCGGAGACCGAGACCGGCATCCGCTGCACGCGCTGCGAGAAGCCGATCTGCCCGCAGTGCATGATCTCCGCCTCCGTCGGCTTCCAGTGCCCCGACTGTGTGCGCAACGGTTCGGGGACCGGTCACGCGGCCGACGCCAACCAGCCCCGGACGCTCGCGGGCGGCCGGGTGGCGGCGGACGCGGACGACCGCCTCGTCACCAAGATCCTCATCGGGATCAACCTCGCGGTCTTCCTGGCGGTGCTGCTGGTCGGGGACCGGCTCGTCGCCGAGCTGGAGCTCATCGGCTACGCCTACAGCCCGGTGCTCGGCGAGGTCGTCGGCGTCGCGGACGGCGAGTGGTACCGGCTGCTGACCGCGGCCGTCCTGCACCAGGCGGTCTGGCACATCCTCTTCAACGTGATCGGGCTGTGGGTGATCGGCGGGATCGTCGAGCCCGAGCTCGGCCGGATCCGGTTCGCGGCGCTGTGCCTGCTCTCCGGGCTCTCGGGCTGTGTCCTGGCCTATCTGCTCGCCGAGCCCAACCAGCCCTCGCTCGGCGCCTCCGGCGTCGTCTACGGCCTGATCGGCGCCTGGGTGGTGCTCGCCCGCCGGCGGCGCCACGACATGCGGCCGGTGGTCCTGATCGTGGCCCTGTCGCTGCTGATGACCTTCACCCGTCCGGGGATCTCCTGGGAGGCGCACGTCGGCGGCCTGGTCGCCGGCGCCCTCGTCACGTACGCGATGGTGCACGCGCCCCGGGCCCGCCGGGACCTCGTGCAGTACGCGGCCTGCGGCGCGGTGCTGGTGCTCGACCTGGGGATCGTGCTCGCCCGTTCAGCGGCGCTCACCTGAGCGCACAGGGCTGTGGACGAGCTCTTCCGTGAGCTTTCCCCAGAGTTATCCACAGTGTGTGGCGAATCTATCCCCCGTCATGGGGAAAGACTGCGCCCCTCGGCTCTGACCTGGCGTTTCTCCAGAGAGGCGAGGGGCGCGGCGCATTACACAGGGGGTGATTCCGGTCATACCGGCGTCAACCTCGTGTGAGTTATCCACAGATCTTCGTAAGTTATCCAGTGCTGTGCACAACGCTGTGGATAAGTTCAGGGGAGAGCTTGACGAGCAGCCGGTACGGCCGCTAGATCGCCGCTACTTCCACTGCGTGGAGACGCCGAAGCCGGCCGCGATGAAGCCGAAGCCCACCACGATGTTCCAGTTCCGGATCGACTCGATCGGCAGGGAGCCGTCGGTGACGTAGAAGACCACGATCCACACCAGTCCGATGGCGAACAGCGCCAACATCACAGGCGCCACCCAGCTGCGGTTCGTCAGCTTGATGTTGGTCGCCTGCTTGGCGGGCGGGGGCGTGAAGTCGGCCTTCTTGCGGATCCGTGACTTCGGCACGAGGAACTCTCCTGTCGATGCGCTGCGTGACCGCGCAGGGAACTGTGGCTGGCGCCGGGATGTGACGAAGGAGGACGACTGCGTCCCCCGGGCGTCCGTTAGCGTAGTGGTTCCGCGGCACCGAAGGGGATCAGGGTACGTTGAGCAATTCCGCCGACACTCCCGAAAGGCCGGGTCGCACCTCGAGGTGGCGCCCCGTCCGGGTGCTGACCCTTGCCGTTTTCGCCCTGGCCGGACTGATCTTCGTCACCAGCTTCAACACCGCCAAGGGCACCAACATCCGCACGGACGCCTCCCTGCTCAGGCTGTCCGACCTGATCGAGGAACGCAGCCACAAGAACGCCGGCCTCGACGACTCCACCGCCGCCCTCCGCTCCGAGGTCGACGCCCTCGCCGCACGCGACGACGGATCCACCCGCGCGGAGGACGCGAGACTCCGCGCCCTCGAAGCGGCCGCGGGGACCACCCCGGTCTCCGGCTCCGGTCTCACCGTCACCCTCAACGACGCCCCGCCCAACGCCCAGGCCGCCCCCGGCTACCCCGAGCCGCAGGCGAACGACCTGGTCATCCACCAGCAGGACCTCCAGGCCGTCGTCAACGCCCTGTGGCAGGGCGGCGCCAGGGGCATCCGCGTCATGGACCAGCGGCTCATCTCCACCAGCGCGGTGCGCTGCGTCGGCAACACCCTGATCCTCCAGGGCCGCGTCTACTCGCCCCCGTACAAGGTCACCGCCGTCGGCGACCGCGGGAAGCTGACGAAGGCGCTCGCGGAGTCCCCGGCGATCCAGAACTACCAGCTGTACGTGAAGGCGTACGGGCTCGGCTGGAAAGTCGACGAGCACAGGGCGGTGACTCTTCCCGGCTACTCGGGCACAGTGGACCTCCACTACGCGCAGCCGGTGAGCTGACAGCGGGAGAGCGGGAGGGCCGCTTGCGTCTCGTCGTGAGGACCTTCAGCGAGCTGTGCCTGACCGTCGGCACCCTCATCGTCCTCTTCGTCGCGTACGTCCTGTACTGGACCGGCGTCCAGGCCGGCATCGCCGGCGCCGCCCAGATCGACACCCTCCAGCGGGAATGGGCGGCCGCTCCCCTCCCGGTCCCGGTCGGCGCCGCCCCGGCCGCCCCCGCACCCGCGCGCGTGGCGCCGCCGTACGTCCCCGGCAAGGGCATCGCCGTCATGTACGTCCCCCGGCTCGGCGCGGACTGGAAGTGGCCCGTCCTCGAAGGCACCGGGACCGCCGTCCTCAAGAAGGGCCTCGGGCACTACGCGGCCGCCGGGCGACTCGGCGCGACCGGCAACTTCGCGGTCGCCGGCCACCGCCGCACCTACGGCGATCCCTTCAAGGACTTCCCGCGGCTGCGCGCCGGCGACGCGGTCGTCCTCACCGACGGGACGACCTGGTTCACGTACCGGATCGACCGAGGCCCCTACCGGACCGTGCCCGGCGACGTGGCCGTCGTCGACCCCGTCCCCGCGAAGTCCGGCTTCGACGGGCCCGGCCGCTACCTCACCCTCACCACCTGCGACCCCGAGTGGGGCAGCAGCCACCGGCTGGTCGTCTGGGCGCACCTCGACGCCACCCAGCCGGTGACCGACGGTCGTCCACAGGCTTTGGACAGCTGACCCTGGACGGCCCCGGCGACCCGTACTCTGGTCCCCGTAACGAACGGAAGGGGCGGTCGACGTCATGTACGGCTGGATCTGGCGGCATCTGCCGGGCAACGCGTGGGTACGTGCGCTGCTCTCGATCGTGCTGGTCCTCGCGGTCGTCTACGTCCTCTTCCAGTACGTGTTCCCCTGGGCGGAGCCGCTGCTTCCGTTCAACGATGTGACGGTGGACGGCCAGTGAGCGCGCGAATTCTCGTCGTCGACAACTACGACAGCTTCGTCTTCAACCTCGTTCAGTACCTCTACCAGCTCGGCGCCGAGTGCGAGGTCCTCCGCAACGACGAGGTCGAGCTGAGCCACGCCCAGGACGGCTTCGACGGCGTCCTGCTCTCGCCGGGCCCGGGCGCCCCGGAGCAGGCCGGGGTCTGCATCGACATGGTCAGGCACTGCGCCGCCACCGGTGTGCCCGTCTTCGGCGTCTGCCTCGGCATGCAGTCGATGGCCGTGGCGTACGGAGGTGTCGTCGACCGGGCCCCCGAGCTGCTGCACGGCAAGACCTCGCTCGTCACGCACGAGGGCCTGGGCGTCTTCACCGGCCTGCCGTCGCCGTTCACCGCGACCCGCTACCACTCGCTGGCCGCCGAGCCCGCCGCGCTGCCGGCCGAGCTCGAGGTCACCGCGCGGACCGAGGACGGCATCATCATGGGCCTGCGCCACCGCGAACTCCCCGTCGAAGGCGTCCAGTTCCACCCCGAGTCGGTCCTCACCGAGCACGGTCACCTGATGCTCGCCAACTGGCTGGAGCAGTGCGGCGACAAGGGGGCGGTCGGCCGGTCGGCAGGGCTCGCGCCGGTGGTGGGCAAGGCCGTCGCGTGACGACGGGCTCGCCGTGGTTCCGCGCGTCGGACGCGCCGGAACCCGAGCCGATACCAGCTGACCCGTACGGGTACGGACAGCCCGCCCCGTACGAGCCCCAGCCCCAGCCCCACCCTTCGGCCTACGAGCCGCAGCCGCAGCCGTCGGCCTACGAGGCGCATCCGCAGCCGTCGGCCTACGAGTCGCAGCCTTCGGCCTACGAGCAGGCGTACGCGCCCGAGCCGGTGACTCCGTACGCACCCCAGCCGGCGACCCCGTACGAGCCCGCTCACGAGGTCCCGCACGAAGCCCCGCGCGAGCCGCGGGCCGGTTACGGGGACGGGTACGAGGCGGAGGCCGGCTACGAGGCCCCGCGCGCGCCCGTGGACGAGCCGTACGCGGCGGAGGAGCCCGCGGAGCCCCCGCGGGCCCGGCGCGACGAGACGATGCCCCTACGGGCCGTGGAGCCCCTTCCCGGGCCCGGGCGGGCCGAGCGGCGCCGTGCCGCCGCCAAGGGCGGTCGCGGCAGGAGCCGGGGCGCCGCCCCCGCCGCCGCGGAGGCACCCGCCGAGGCCCGGCCGCTCTCCCGCGTCGAGGCCCGCCGCGCCGCCCGCGCCGCCAAGGAAAGCGTCGGCGTCGTCGCCAGCCGGGTCGTCGGCGAGCTCTTCATCACCCTCGGCGTCGTCATGCTCCTCTTCGTCACCTACCAGCTGTGGTGGACGAACGTCCTCGCCGGCCAGGAGACCGACCGGGCCAAGGCGCAGATCGAGGACACCTGGGCCAAGGGCGACGCCGACAAGAAGAAGGACGACGACAAGCCCGGGGCGTTCGAGGCCGGCGAGGGCTTCGCCATCATGTACATCCCCAAGCTGGACGTCGTCGCCCCCATCGCCGAGGGCATCGACAAGGCCAAGGTCCTCGACAAGGGCATGGTCGGCCACTACGGCGAGGGCAAGCTCAAGACGGCCATGCCCGGCGACGAGCAGGGCAACTTCGCCGTCGCCGGCCACCGCAACACGCACGGTGAACCGTTCCGCTACATCAACCGCCTGAACCCCGGCGACCCGATCGTCGTCGAGACCCGGGACGCGTACTACACGTACGAGATGGCGAGCATCCTGCCGCAGACCTCGCCGTCGAACATCTCGGTCATCGAACCGGTCCCGAAGGGCTCGGGCTTCACCGAGCCCGGCCGCTACATCACGCTGACCACCTGCACGCCCGAGTTCACCAGCACGTACCGCATGATCGTGTGGGGCAAGCTGGTCGAGGAACGCCCGCGCAGCAAGGGAAAGCCGGAAGCGCTCGTAGGCTGAGACCCCACACCTCCGGACGGGACGACGGGACGACCTAGTGGCACGCGCGCGCAACCGGATCGCCGGGCTCATCAGCGCCTTCGGCGAACTCCTCATCACAGCGGGCCTGGTGCTCGGACTGTTCGTCGTCTACTCGCTGTGGTGGACCAACGTCCTCGCCGACCGCGCCGCCGACAAGGACGGCGCCCAGGTCCGCGACCAGTGGGCCGACCAGGGTCCCGGCGCGCTCGACACCAAGGACGGCATCGGCTTCCTCCACGTCCCCGCCATGGACAACGGCGAGGTCCTGGTGAAGCGGGGCACCGGCACCGACGTCCTCAACCACGGCGTCGCCGGCTACTACACCGACCCGATCAAGTCCGCGCTCCCGCAGGACAAGCAGGGCAACTTCACGCTGGCCGCGCACCGGGACGGCCACGGCGCCAAGTTCCACAACATCCACAAGCTCAAGGCCGGGGACCCGATCGTCTTCGAGACCAAGGACACCTGGTACGTCTACAAGGTCTACAAGACCCTGCCCGAGACGACGAAGTACAACGTCGACGTCCTCCAGCCCGTCCCCGAGGAGTCGGGCAGGACCAAGCCCGGCCGCTACATCACGCTGACCACCTGCACCCCCATGTACACCTCGGACTACCGCTACATCGTCTGGGGCGAGCTGGAGCGTGCGGAGAAGGTCGACCGCGACCGCACCCCGCCGGCGGAGCTGAGCTGAGCCGAGTCGAGCGGGCGGGCGGGCGCGGAGAACGCGCCCGACGCGCCGACGGGAGAGCCCCGGCATCCGTCCTGGATGCCGGGGCTCTCCCGTTCTCGTGCGCGGGACGACCCGCGGGGCGCCCGGCCGTCAGCCGAAGAAGCCGCCGTCCCGGCCGTCCCCGTTGCGGCCGTCGCCGCCGCCCACCGTGATGACGGTGACCGGGTCGGTGGTGTTCACCATCGACCCCTCCGGCGGGGTGGTGCCGAGGACGATGGCGTCCTCCTTGTCGGAGTTCTGCTGGATGACCGTCAGGCCCAGGCCCTGGAGCTGGTCCCTGACCTCCTTGAACTTCTTGCCGGTCAGACCCGCGGGGATCTGGACCTGGGTCTGCTGCGGGCCCTTGGAGACGCGCAGCTTGACCTCGGAGCCCTCGGCGGCCTTGCCGTTGCCGTCGGGGGTCTGGGAGAGGACCTGGTCCTTGGGCTGGTCGGAGTCGATGTACTCGGTGACCACGACGAACTTGAGGTCCTTGAGCTGCTGCTCGGCCTGGGCGAGCTGGTTGCCGACGACCGGCGGAACCGTGACCTGGTTCTGCTTCGCGACGGTGATCGTCACCTCGGAGTTCTTCTCCGCCTTGGTGTTGCTCTGCGGGTTCTGGCTGAGGACCGTGCCCGGGTCCTCGTCCGACTCCTGCTGCTCGACCTTGACCTTGAAGCCCTTGCTCTCCAGGCTCTCCCGGGCGCGCTCCGCGGACTGCTCGACGACGTCCGGGACCTCCACGAGGGGTGCACCCTCGGAGACGTACACCTGGACCGTGCCGCCGACGTCCATCTTGGCCACGTTGTCCGCGACCGGGTTCTGCCGGCAGATCAGGCCCTTGGGCTGGTCGCAGCGCTCGGTGCCGGCCTGCTGGACCTTCACCTGGGCATTGCCCACGAGCGTCGTCGCCGACTTCATGTCCTGGCCGACCAGCTGGGGCACGGTGACCTGCTGCGTGCCCTCCTGCTTGTCGAAGAGCGAGACGCCGATGAAGATCGCGCCGACGAGCACCAGGACGCCCGCGAGGACCAGCAGGATCGTCGAGGTGTTCGACTTCTTCTGGCCACCGCGACGGCGGTCCGGGCGGTCGTCGTAGCCGTAGCCGCCGCCGTTGTCGTCCGCGTTGATCGGCGGCATCATCGACGTCTGGCCGGCCGGGTCGGCCTGGCGCAGGGCCGTGGTCGGCTGGTCCTCCGGCGGATAGCCGCCGTAGCCCCCGCCGTACGCGGGCGCGCCCGCCATGCCCATCCCCATGCCCATCGCGGCGGCCGCGGCGACCGGCTGGCCGTCGAGGCAGGCCTCGATGTCCGCGCGCATCTCGTCGGCGGACTGGTAGCGGTAGTCGGGGTCCTTGACCAGCGCCTTCAGGACGATGGCGTCCATCTCGGGCGTGATCTCACCGTCGAAGTTGCTCGGCGGCTGCGGCTCCTCGCGGACGTGCTGGTACGCGACCGCGACCGGGGAGTCACCGATGAAGGGGGGCCGGACCGTGAGGAGCTCGTACAGCAGGCAGCCGGTGGAGTACAGGTCGGAGCGGGCGTCGACCTGCTCGCCCTTGGCCTGCTCGGGGGAGAGGTACTGGGCCGTGCCGATCACCGCGGCGGTCTGCGTCATGGTCATGCCCGCGTCGCCCATGGCGCGCGCGATGCCGAAGTCCATGACCTTGACCTGGCCGGTGCGCGTCAGCATGACGTTCGCCGGCTTGATGTCGCGGTGCACGATGCCGGCGCGGTGCGAGTACTCCAGCGCCTGGAGGATGCCGACCGTCATCTCGAGGGTGCGCTCGGGCAGCAGCTTGCGCCCGGAGTGCAACAGCTCACGCAGGGTCGACCCGTCGACGTACTCCATCACGATGTACGGGATGGAGACCCCGTCGACGTAGTCCTCGCCGGTGTCGTACACGGCGACGATCGCCGGGTGGTTCAGCGAGGCGGCGGACTGTGCCTCACGGCGGAACCGGGCTTGGAAGGACGGGTCGCGGGCCAGGTCGACCCGCAGCGTCTTCACGGCGACGGTGCGGCCGAGCCGGGTGTCCTGGGCGAGGTACACCTCGGCCATGCCACCACGGCCGAGCACCGAGCCCAGCTCGTACCGGCCGCCGAGGCGACGCGGCTCTTCCATAGCTAATCCAGCCCTCTCCGTCTGTCCCGACCGCACCCATGGGTGGTCCGGCGGTGTGTGCTGTTCGCGGATACGGTACCGGCCCCGGGAATGTGTTCCGCCCGGGGCCGCCAGCTGATACCCGACCGGTACCTGACGCGTACCGGGTCCGGAGATCAGCCCCGGCTCTTCACGACCGCCTTCATGACGGCCTTCGCGATCGGGGCCGCCAGACCGCCACCGCTGATGTCCTCGCGGTCGGTGCCCGCCGAGTCCTCGACGATCACGGCGACCGCGACGGGAGAGCCCTCGGAGGTCTTCGCGTACGAGATGAACCACGCGTACGGACGCTTGGCGTTCTTCTCGCCGTGCTGGGCCGTACCCGTCTTGCCGCCGACCTTCACGCCGTCCATGTTCAGGTCGGCCTTGCCGCCGGTGCCGGTGGAGACGACCTGCTCCATCATCTCCTGGAGCAGCTGCGCGTTCTTCGGAGAGACCGGCTGGCTCATCTCCTCCGGCTCGTTCTTCTTGATCAGATCGAGGTTCGGAGCACGCAGCTCGTCGATCATGTACGGCTTCATCAGCTTGCCGTCGTTCGCGATCGCGGCCGTGACCATCGCCATCTGGAGCGGGGTGGTCGCCGTGTTGAACTGGCCGATCGAGGAGAGTGCGTTGCCGCCGCGGTCGGCCTTCTTGTCGTAGACGGAGGCGGCGGAGCGAACCGGGGTGAACTGCTCGGCGTTGAAGCCGAACTTCTCGGCCATCTCGACCATCTTCTCGCGGCCGACGTCGTCGCCGAGCTTCGCGAACACCGAGTTGCAGGAGATCTCCAGCGCCCGGTTGAGGCTGGCCTTCGCGCAGCCCTGGGCGTGGTTGACCATCTCCTTGGTGGAGAGGGGGATCTTCCAGCCGTCGGGGGTGTCGGTCGGCGCGTTGATGTCGGTGACCTTGCCGTTCTCCAGCGCCGCGGCGGCGGTCACGACCTTGAAGACGGAACCGGGCGGGTAGATCTCACGGATCGCGCGGTTCAGCTTCGGCTTGTTCTTGTCCTTCTCGAGCGCGACCCAGGCCTTCTCGTCCTTGCGGGAGTAGCCGGCGAACGAGGAGGGGTCGTACGAGGGCGTCGACGCCATCGCCAGGATCTTGCCGGTCTTCGGCTCGATCGCCACGACGGCACCGGTCTTGCTCCCGAGGCCCTCGAACGCGGCCTTCTGCGCCGCGCCGCTCAGGGTGGTGACGACGTCGCCGCCCTTCTTCTTCTCACCGGTGAACATCGCGAGCGTCCGGTCGAAGAACAGCCGGTCGTCGTTGCCGGTGAGGATGCCGTCCTCGATCTTCTCGATCTGGTTGGCGTCGTAGGCCTGCGAGGCGTAACCGGTGACGGGGGCCCACATGGGGCCGTCGGTGTAGGTGCGCTTGAACTTGAAGTACTCGTCGCCGGAGTCGACCGAGCCGGTGATCGGCTTGCCGTCGGCGATGATGTTGCCGCGCTCGTTGGCGTAGCGCTCGATCCGGACGCGCGTGTTCTTCGGGTGGGCGTTCAACTCGTCAGCACGGACGAACTGGAGCCAGTTGTCGCGCACGAGCAGGGCGAAGATGAGCAGGCCGCAGAAGATCGCGACCCGGCGAAGCGGCTTGTTCACGGACGGACCACCTGGGTCATCTCGGCGTCGGGGGACGGGGCGGGCGCGGGCGCCGGGCGGCGCGCGGTGTCGCTGATCCGGATCAGGATGCCGATCAGAGCCCAGTTGGCGATCACCGAGGATCCGCCGTACGCGAGGAACGGCATCGTCATACCGGTGAGCGGGATGAGCCCCATCACACCGCCGGCGACGACGAAGATCTGGAGCGCGAACGCGCCGGAGAGACCCATCGCGAGCAGCTTGCCGAAGGGGTCGCGGGCGGCGAGGGAGGTGCGGATGCCGCGCTCGACGATCAGTCCGTAGAGGAGCAGGAAGACCATGACGCCGGCCAGTCCGAGCTCCTCGCCGACGGTGGCGAAGATGAAGTCGGAGTTGGCGGCGAACTGGATCAGGTCGGAGTTGCCCTGGCCGAGACCGGTGCCGAGGATGCCGCCGGAGCCGAAGGACATCAGCACCTGCGTCATCTGGTCACAGGCGTTCAGCATGTTCTGGTCGGTGGCCGTCTCCAGACAGCCGAAGGGGTCGAGCCAGGCCGCCACACGGGACTTCACGTGGCTGGCCGTGGAGCCGACGACCGCCGCACCGGCGACTGCCATCAGCAGACCCATGACGATCCAGCTGGTCCGCTCCGTCGCCACGTACAGCATGATCACGAACATGCCGAAGAACAGCATCGACGTACCGAGGTCGTTCTCGAAGACCAGGATGAGGAGGCTGACCGCCCAGATCGTGAGGATCGGGCCGAGGTCGCGGCCGCGCGGCAGGTAGAGCCCCATGAAGCGGCGGCTGGCCAGGGCCAGCGCGTCCCGCTTCACCATCAGGTAGCCGGAGAAGAACACCGCCAGGACCAGCTTGGCGAACTCACCGGGCTGGATCGAGAAGCCGCCGATACGGATCCAGATCTTGGCGCCGAAGACATCCGCGCCGAGGCCCGGGACGAGTGGGAGCAGCAGCAGGATGAGCGAGACCACCATGGAGATGTACGTGTAGCGCTGCAGGACGCGGTGGTCCTTCAGGAGCAGCAGCACGCCCACGAACATGGCGATGCCGATTGCCGAGTACATCATCTGACTGGGCGCGTCGGGGCTGAAGCTGCCGAAGCGGTTCATCGACGTGGCGATCAGCCGAGGCGACTGGTCGAGTCGCCAGATCAGCACCAGGCCCATGCCGTTGAGCAGGGTCGCCAGGGGCAGCAGCAGCGGGTCCGCGTACGGGGCCCACTTGCGCACCACGAGGTGGGCGACGGCGGCGAGCAGCCCCAGGCCGAGTCCGTATCCCAGCATGCCGGCCGGGACCTTGCCGTCCATGGCCAAGCCCACGTTGAGGTACGCGAACACCGGGATGATGACGGCGAAGCCGAGCAGCGCCAGTTCGGTGTTGCGGCGGCTCGGCGCCTCGATGGCGCCGATGGTGGTCGTGTTGGTGACAACGCTCATGGTGGTGAAAGGCCCCCTACGGGTGCTTACTGCTTGCCGCAGTTCGAGGCCAGCTTCTGCTCCTCGGCGGTGAGGGTGGGACCCGGGGAGGGAGCGGCTGTGGTGGGCTTGGAGTCGGGGGCGGCGGGCTCGCCGGGCTTCTGGGTCGGCGGCTTGGCCGCGCGGTCGGCGGCGGCCTTCTCCGCGGCCTCACGGCGCTGCTCGGTCTTCTTGCAGGCCGTGGCCTGCACGGAGAGCTCGGCGATCTTCGTCTGGGCCTTGGCGAGGCTGCCGCCCGCGATCGTGTCCTCGACCTGCTTCTGCTGGTAGGCGGGCAGGTACTTGAGTTCGATCTCGGGGTGGTCCTTCTCGACCTTCGAGAGCGAGATCCACGCCAGGTCCTGGCTGATGCCCTGGTACAGCGCGACGTGCTGGTCCTTGGCGCCGACGAAGTACTGCGTCTGCGTCCAGCGCCAGCCGCCGTAGGCCCCGCCGCCGACGACGGCGAGGATCAGGAGGAGGAAGAAGGAGCGCTTGAGCCACTTGCGGCCGGTGCGCGGCTTCTGGAAGTCGTCGTCCGTGTACGCGTCGAAGGAGCCCTGCGGCGGCATGCCGCCGTACCCGTGGTCGTCCCCGCTGCCGGGCGGGCCGAAGCCGCCGGCGGGCGGCTGCTGGTGGGGTGCGGTGCGGCCGAGGCCGGAGGCGCGGCCGGCCGGGGTCTGCATCGCGCCGCCGTCGTTCAGCTGGACGGCCTGGTTCTCGGCGACCGCGCCCACGATGACCGGGGTGTCGCTGAGGTGACCGGCGAGGGTGTCGCCGCCGTCGACGTCGAGGACGTCGGCGACGATCACCGTGATGTTGTCGGGGCCGCCGCCGCGCAGTGCGAGCTGGATCAGCTCCTGCACGGTCTCCTGGGGGCCCTGGTAGCTCGCGAGGGTGTCCTCGAGGGTCTGGTGCGAGACCACGCCGGACAGGCCGTCGGAGCAGATCAGGTAGCGGTCGCCGGCCCGGACCTCGCGGATGGAGAGGTCGGGTTCGACGTGGTCGCCGCTGCCGAGCGCGCGCATGAGGAGCGAGCGCTGCGGGTGGGTGGTGGCCTCTTCCTCGGTGATCCGGCCCTCGTCGACGAGGCGCTGGACCCAGGTGTGGTCCTGGGTGATCTGGGTCAGGACGCCGTCGCGGAGCAGGTAGGCGCGCGAGTCTCCGACGTGCACGAGGCCGAGCCGCTGGCCCGTCCACAGCAGGGCGGTGAGCGTGGTGCCCATGCCCTCCAGCTGCGGGTCCTCCTCGACCATCATCCGGAGCTGGTCGTTGGCGCGCTGCACGGCCGTACCGAGCGAGGTGAGGATGTCGGAGCCGGGGACGTCGTCGTCGAGGGTGACCAGGGTGGAGATCACCTCGGAGGAGGCGACCTCGCCGGCGGCCTGGCCGCCCATGCCGTCGGCGATGGCGAGCAGCCGGGGACCGGCGTAGCCCGAGTCCTCGTTGCCCTCGCGGATCATGCCCTTGTGCGAGCCCGCGGCGAATCGCAGGGACAGAGTCATGCGCACCTGCCCTGTCGCCGCTGCATCGGGGTACAGCCGGTCTCGACCCACACTGCCCACCCTCCGGTCGCTCCGGTCACGCCGGTCGCTTCAGTCGCTCCGGTCGGGAGCGCGGCACGGCCTTTGGCGGGGACCGTCCCGGCTCGCTCGCTCCGCTCGTGCCTATCCATGATGTAGCACTACTTCCGAAGCTCGATGACGGTCTTGCCGATGCGGATCGGCGCGCCCAGCGGAATCGGCGTGGCGGTGGTGAGTCGGGTCCGGTCGAGGTAGGTGCCGTTCGTGGACCCGAGGTCCTCGACGATCCACTGGCCGTCGCGGTCCGGGTAGATCCGGGCGTGACGGCTGGAGGCGTAGTCGTCGTCCAGCACGATCGTCGAGTCGTGCGCCCGGCCCAGCGTGATCGTCTGGCCCTGGAGGGCGACGGTCGTGCCGGTGAGGGTGCCCTCGGAGACGACCAGCTTGGTCGGGGCGCCTCGGCGCTGGCGGCCGCCAGCGCTCTGCTGGCCGCGCTGCTGCGGAGGAGCGGCGGCCTGGCGCGCGGCCTGCTGCGGCCGCGCCTCCTGGCGCCGCGAACCGCGCTGGGTGACCCGCGTACCGAAGAGGTCGCTGCGGATGACCTGGACGGCCACGATGACGAACAGCCACAGAACGGCCAGGAAACCCAACCGCATGACCGTCAGGGTCAGCTCTGACATTGCCCCCGCTTCACCCTTCGGCTTGCCGGTAAACGATGGTGGTGCTGCCCACGACGATCCGCGAGCCGTCGCGGAGCGTAGCGCGGGTGGTGTGCTGCCCGTCCACCACGATGCCGTTGGTGGATCCGAGATCCTGGATCGTCGAGGGCGTTCCGGTCCGGATCTCGCAGTGCCGGCGGGAGACGCCGGGATCGTCGATCCTCACGTCCGCGTCGGTGCTGCGGCCGAGGACCAGGGTCGGGCGGGAGATCTGGTGGCGGTTGCCGTTGATCTCGATCCAGCGGCGCGTCCCGGCGCCCGCACCGGTGCCGGGCACGGCGACGGGACCGCCCTGGGGGCGGCCGCCGGGCGCGGTCGGCCGGTGGCCGGGAGCGCCGGGCGGCGGGGAGGCGGGCATGGGCGGGGCGCCGGCCGGGGGGTACCCGTAACCGCCGCGTCCCTGGCCCTGCTGCTGTCCCGCCGGGGGCTGCTGCTGTGACGTACTCGACGCCAGCGTGCGGCTCCGGACGCGGTACAGGCCGGTGTCGAGGTCCTCGGCCTTCTCCAGGTGGACCTTGATCGGGCCCATGAAGGTGTACCGCTGCTGCTTGGCGTAGTCCCTGACCAGGCCGGCGAGCTCGTCGCCGAGCTGGCCCGAGTAGGGGCTGAGACGCTCGAAGTCCGGCGTGCTCAGCTCCACGATGAAGTCGTTGGGGACGACGGTCCGCTCGCGGTTCCAGATCGTCGCGTTGTTGTCGCACTCGCGCTGGAGCGCGCCGGCGATCTCGACGGGCTGGACCTCGGACTTGAAGACCTTGGCGAAGGTGCCGTTGACCAGACCTTCGAGGCGCTGCTCGAATCGCTTCAGGACTCCCATGGGGCACCTCCTCCGTCGTTGTCGTCCTGGTACTGCTTACTGATCGTATCCACGCGTCGGGAAATCGGCTGGTTCCCCTTCTCTGCCCTGTGGACGAGTGTCACCTCTCACAGGCTTCCCCCAAGGATCGTAGAGGCGGCCTGTGGACAGTGTCCCGCACCCGGCGGCGTTACCGGGGCGCGGTCCCGAGGTCCGTGCGGGACGACGGTGCTGTCCATCCCCTTCGTCCCTCCTCCTCCACCCTTCTCCCCTGCCTTCCGCTCCCTCTCCTTCCCCGGCTTCCCCTCCCTCCACGCACCTCACCTTGTTCTGCGCGAGTGGAGCCGAAACAACGGATGTGAATCCACGGTCTCCGACGTGCTAATCTTCAGATGTCGCCAGGCAGTCCCGCTGAAAAGCGAGAGGGCCCGGAGCACACCCAATGCGCGGGTGGCGGAATAGGCAGACGCGCTGGATTCAGGTTCCAGTGCCCGAAAGGGCGTGGGGGTTCAACTCCCCCCTCGCGCACCAGTCGAGACGGTCGGCATCGTGAACACGATGCCGACCGTCTCGCTTTGTATACGCAGGTCCGCAGGTCCTCCGGGCCGCGAGGTGTGACGTACGCCGCTTCCGGTGGTCCGGTGGCCCGGTGGCCCGGTGGTCCGGCGGTCCGGTGGTTCGGTGGTCCGGTGCTCCCGAGGGCCGAGGGCCGAGGGCCGAGGGCCGGAGACCGCGGGGCCGCGGGGCCGCGGGGCCGGGTGCGAGGGTGAGACTTTGGTCGTCGGCAGGGGCGACGAAAGAGTGGAGCCGGGGCCGGGGCTCGATGCCTAGGGTGCGAGCGTGGACGAGATGGCGAAGTCGGGGAGTCGGGGCGCGGGCACGATCGGGGCCCGGGTCGCCGACGGGTGGGCCTGGTTCCTGGTGCCCGGGCAGTGGTCGGGGCGCAGGACCACCGGTGAGGTGGCGCTCGCCGTGGTCGTGGCGCTGCTTGCCGCCGGTACCGAGGAGCTCCTGGGCGGCGAGGGATGGCGGCTGGCCGCGGTCGCCGCCGGTTCCGCCGTACTGTCGCTGGTGCGGCGCAGACTCCCCGCGAGCACGCTGGTCGTGGCCGCCGGACTCACGCCCTTCGTGCCCGGTCTGGGGCCGCTGCTGCTGGTGGTCGGCTGGTCGTCCGGCCGGTACATCGTGGGTGCCGGGCACGCGCTGACGGCGTACATCGCCGCCTTCGTCCTGAACGTCGGGGGGACGCTCCTGGAGTCCGGGGACCGGCAGCGGATGCTCATCGTCGCCTTCATCGCGACCCTCTACTACCTGGGCACCACGCTGGCCCCCGGCCTCGCCCACCGCTACTGGACCCAGCGGCGGACCCTGCTGCACGCGCTTCAGGAGCGCAACGCCCAACTGCTGCGCGAGCGGACCATGGTGGCCTGGCAGGCCCGGCTGTGGGAGCGGCAGCGGATCGCCCAGGACATGCACGACAGCCTCGGGCACCAACTGGCCCTGATCGCCGTGCACACGGGCGCCCTGGAGGTCGACCGGGAGCTCGGCGAGCGGCAGCGCGAGGTGGTCGGCGTCCTGCGGAACGCGTCGGTGACCGCGATGCACGAACTGCGGGAGGTCGTCGGGATACTCCGCGACGGCATCGAGGCCCCGAGCGGTCCGGCGGCGCCCGCCCGGGTCGGGGACGAGACGGGCAGGGCGGCGCGGGGCATCGCTGGCATCGAAGGGCTCGTGGAGGCGGCGCGGGCGGCCGGCACCGCGGTCGGGCTGCGCCGGATCGGGGAGGAGCGGTCCTTGGCGCCCGCCGCCGACCACGCCGCGTACCGGATCGTGCAGGAGGCCCTCACCAACGCCTACAAGCATGCGCCGGGGGCGTCGATCGGCGTCGAACTGCGCTACGAGCCGGACACGTTCGTCGTGGAGATCCTCAACGAGGAGCCGTCGGAGGGTCCCGCCGCGGACGTGGTGAGCGGCGGCCAGGGGCTGACCGGGCTCGCCGAGCGGGCCCGCCTGGTCGGCGGCATGTGCCACGCGGGTCCGGCCGACGGCGGTGGGTTCCGGGTGGCCGGGATGCTGCCGTACGGGGCGGCGCCGGTCGCGGAGGCAGCGCCTTTGGTCGACGAGGCCGACGACTTCCGGCAGCAGACCACGAGGCCGCTCGCGGGGGATGGTCGTCCGGTCGCGGTCGGACCGGTCGACTGGACTGTCACGGAGCGGGAGTTGGCGATGGCGGTACGCGGGGGAAAGAGCAGCAGCACGGGCGGTGCGATCGCGCTGGGCTGCGGGATAGCGCTCGCCGCGCTCGTCCTGCTGGTGGTCGCGGCGGGCTTCGGCCTCTACTTCCTGATGGGCTCCGTGCAGGACGGGATGATGGATCCCGAGCAGTACGACGCGGTGGAGGTCGGGATGCCCGAGAAGGAGGTCAGGGATCAGCTGCCGTCGGGCGACTCGATAGCCACGGTGGGTCTGAACAAGGACGGGCCCGCGCGGCCGGAGGGCGCGTCGTGCCTCGTGCTGATGTCCTCGGCGGTCGGCGAGAGCTTCGAAAAGGAGCCCGTTTTCCGGTTCTGCTTCAAGGACGGCAAGCTGATCGAGAAGAAGTCGTACGAGGTCACGCAGCGGTAGCGCTGATCGCCCGTACCGGAGTGGTGGGGGAGTAGCTGTGGCAGGGCAGCCGATCAGGGTCGTGATCGCCGACGACGAGCCTCTGATCAGGGCCGGGATCCGGATGATCCTCATCTCGGACCCGGAGATCGAGGTCGTCGCGGAGGCCGCCAACGGCCGGGAGGCGGTCGAGGCGGCGCGGGCGCACGCCGCCGACGTGGTGCTGCTCGACATCCAGATGCCGGTGCTCGACGGCCTCTCGGCGCTGCCGGAGCTCCGTCGGGCGGCGCCGGCGGCCCGGGTGATCGTCCTGACGACCTTCGGGGAGCGGGAGAACGTGCTGCGGGCGCTGGAGCACGGGGGTGCCGGTTTCCTGCTCAAGGACACGGCGCCGGCCGAGCTGATCGGGGCGGTGCGGGCGGCCGCGGCGGGGGACGCCTACCTGTCGCCCGCGGCGACCCGGCACGTCGTGGAGCGGCTCGCCACGGGCCGGGAGGCCGTCCGCGCCGAGCAGGCGCGGGGGCGGGTCGCGGCGCTGAGCGAGAAGGAGCGCGATGTGCTGGCGCTGCTCGGCGAGGGGCTGTCCAACGCGGACGCGGGCAAGCGGCTGCACATGAGCGAGGCCACGGTGAAGACGTACGTGAGCCGGATCCTCGCCAAGCTGGACTGCGAGAACCGCGTCCAGGCGGCGCTGCTGGCGCGGGACGCCGGACTGTAGGCGTCCCGCGGGGACGCCTCAGCCCGGGGAGCCGTCGGGGAGGCCGCCGGTGCCCGCGGCGTTGTAGCGGAGCAGGTACGCGGCGAAGTGGGCGAGGTCGTCGGCCGACCAGTCCTTGAGGCGCTCCTGGTAGGCGGCGCGGCGGCTGGTCCGGGCCGAGTCGAGGATCCTGGAGCCCGCCTCGGTGGGGTGCAGGACGTGGACGCGGTGGTCCTCGGGGGCCGGGCGGCGCTCGACCAGGCCGAGCTTCTCCAGGCCGGCGACCTGCCGGCTGACCGTCGACTTGTCCAGCAGGTAGTGGGCCGCTAGGTCGGTGGCCCGGCAGCCGCGCTGCTCCTCGATGTGGGCGAGGAGCGTGTACGAGACGAGCGGGAGCTCGGGATGGACCCGGGCCGCCGCGGCGCGGGCCCGGCGTGCGAAGGCCGTCAGTTCGCGCTGGATGACGTCCACCGACTCCTCGCGTGGTGGCTGTGTTTCGCCGCCGGTCATGATGCGCTCCCTCTGCCGTGGACGGGCGCTTTCGCCCGCCCTCCCCCTTCAGTTGTATAGTACAACGGTTGTGTAGTTGTAAAAGCCAACCATGGAGGTCTCGTGTCCGCAGGACCGAACACCACCGGTGCGTTGCGGCATGTCCTCGGACATCTGCTCACCCCCCTGCTGATGTGCGTCGGCATGGGCCTCGCCTACCTCGGCGCCTTCCACGCCCCCGCACCCCACGATCTGCGTGTCGACGTCGTCGGCTCGGGCCCCACCACCCAGGTCCTCGCGCAGACCCTCCAGGACAAGGGCGCGGGCGCCCTCGACGTCCGCACCGTCGCCGACCGGGCGACCGCCGTCACCGCCCTGCGCACACAGGACAGCTTCGGCGCCTACATACCCGGCGAGAAGCCCGAGCTGCTCGTCGCCTCGGCCTCCTCCGACACCACCGCCATGGCCGTCGAGAAGGTGTTCACCAAGGTCGCGGCCGGCCAGGACGCCCCGCTGAAGGTCACCGACGTCGCCCCCGTCGCCTCCGGCGACCCCACGGGACAGGGCGTCTTCTTCCTGCTCGTCGCCCTCAGCATCGGCGCGTACGCCTCGGTCGCCGTCATCGGCGGAGCCGGCGCCGTCCTGCCCATGCGGATCAGGGCCCTCCTCGCCGCCGGGACGTCCCTCGTCGTCAGCCTCGTCGGCACCCTCTTCGCCGGACCCGTCTTCCACCTCGTCGACCGCGGACTCGGCGGGGTGTGGGCGATGTCCTGGCTGTACGCGGCGGGCATCCTGCTCGTCGGCGTCGGCCTGCACACCTTCCTGCGCCGCTGGACCACCCTCGGCGTCATGGTCCTCTTCGTCATGCTCAACTTCACGAGCTCCGGCGGCATCTACCGGCCCGAACTCCAGCCCGGCTTCTTCGGCGCACTGCACGCCTTCTGGAACGGCGCCGGCTTCGTCGAAGGCGTCCGCGGCCACGTCCACTTCGACGGGCACGCGGTCGGCGGACACCTCCTCACCCTCTCCCTCTGGCTGCTGGCCGGCATCGCCCTCGTCGTCGCTGCCGGCCTCGCGGAAGCCCGCCGGAAGCCCGCGAACGGCCCGCACGCCGCGGCGAGCCCGGCCGGGACCGAGGAGGCGACGGAGACGGAGACGGAGACCGAGGGGGAGACGGCGCAGGAGACCGAGGAGGAGATGGCGGAGGCGGTCGCGGTCTGAGCACCGCCCGCACGTTGTCCACAGGGCCTTGTCCACAGGGGGAGACGGCCGATCGGGGACGGCTGTACGGTCAGGGCCGGATGATGTTGGACCATCGCATCGGGGGAGGGCGTCCCATGGACGAGAACAGGGTCGTCGTACCGGAACAGCGCGGTACGGACGGAGGGCCCGCGGGCTCGCGCGTCCCGCACGTGCCGGGATTCGCGCGCCGCGCCGCCGTCGGCGCGGACGCGAGCGGCGGGGCCTCCCCCAAGGAGCTGGGCAGGCGACTGCGCGAGACGGTCCCGCGCTCCTCGCACGACCGGCCCGCCCTCGCCGCCGACCGCCCCGACGCCGTCCGCGCCGTCGAGGAGTCGAACCGGGGCCGCGTCCCCGAGCTCGCGCCGCTGCGCGTGGGCAGGATGGCGGCGAGCCCCTTCGCCTTCCTCCGCGGCTCCGCCGGACTCATGGCCCAGGACCTCGCCGTCACACCCGTCACCGGCATGGCCGCCCAGATATGCGGCGACGCCCACGCGGCCAACTTCGGCCTCTACGGCGACGCTCGCGGCCGGCTCGTCATGGACCTCAACGACTTCGACGAGACCGTCGTCGGCCCCTGGGAATGGGACCTCAAGCGGCTCGCCACCTCCCTCGTCCTCGCCGGACGCGAGGTCGGCGCGAGCGAGGAGACGTGCCGGGCCGCCGCCTTCGACACCGTCGGCGCCTACCGGCGCACCATGCGCCTGCTCGCCCGGCTCCCCGCACACGACGCCTGGAACGCCATCGCCGACGAGGAGCTCGTCTCCCACACCGACGCCATCGACCTCGTCGGCACCCTGGAGCGGGTCTCCGCCAAGGCCCGCAACAACACCAGCGCCCGCTTCGCCGCCCGGTCGACCGAGGCCGTCACCGACGAGGAGGGCGGCGGCCGCCGGTTCGTCGACGCGCCCCCCGTGCTGCGCCGGATCCCCGACGCCGAGGCGGCCGAGGTCGCCCTCTCCCTCGGCGCGTACCTGGAGACCGTGTCCGAGGACCGGCTGCCGCTCCTCGCGCGGTACGCCGTCCACGACGTCGCCTTCCGGGTCGTCGGCACCGGCAGCGTCGGCACCCGCTCCTACGTCGTGCTGCTCCTCGACCACCGGGGCGAGCCGCTGGTGCTCCAGGTCAAGGAGGCCAGGCCGTCGGCGCTGCTCCCCCACCTGCCCGCCGCCGGCTTCACCGCGCCCGACCCCGGCCACGAGGGACGGCGGGTGGTCCTCGGACAGAAGCGCATGCAGGTCGTGAGCGACATCCTGCTCGGCTGGACCACCGTCGACGGGCGCCCCTTCCAGGTGCGCCAGTTCCGCAACCGCAAGGGCAGCGTCGACCCCGCGGCCCTCACTCCCGCCCAGGTCGACGACTACGGATGGATGACCGGCGCCCTGCTCGCCCGGGCCCACGCCCACAGTGCCGACCCGCGCCTGATAGCCGGCTACTGCGGGAAGAACGAGGAGCTGGACGACGCCGTCGCGTCCTTCGCGGTCGGATACGCGGACCGCACCGAGGCCGATCACGCCGATCTCCTCACCGCGATCCGCACCGGTCGCATCGTGGCGGAGCCGGGCGCCTGAGGACCGTAGGCTGGACGGGACGAGGCGGAACGAGGACTGGGCGGGCGTGGACGTGAGCGTGGACCAGGGCAGGAACGAGGAACCCGGGGACGAGCGGCCCGAGGCGCGTCTCGAACAGGCCGTGCGGGTGGCCGAGCAGGCGCTGATCGAGTTCGAGATCGCCGTCGAGACCTTCCGGGTCGAGGTGGACAACTTCTCGCGGCTGCACCACCAGAAGCTCGGTCCGATGTACGCGCGGCTCGACGAGCTCGACGCGCGGATCGCGGAGGCCCGGGCGGCGCGCAGCGGCGATCCGGAGGACCTGCGGAAGGCGCAGGAGGCACGGGCCGCGGTCATGCCGATGCCGGGAGTGGAGGAGCTGTTCCACGACTGGATCGACTCCGACGGCCTCTCCCCCGAGGCCGCCGCGATGCTCACCGACCGTCCCGTGCAGTCGCCGAAGCGGGTCCGGCCCGGTGAGGAGGCGCGCAGGCTCTACCGCGAGCTGGCCCGCAAAGCCCACCCCGACCTGGCCCGCGAGGAGGACGAGCGGAAGCGGCGCGAGGAGTTCATCACCCGGGTGAACGCCGCCTACGCCCGGGGCGACGAGGCGCTCCTGCGGGAGCTCTCCGCCGAGTGGGAGGCCGGACCGGCGTCGGCCGAGGAGCGGCTCAGCGAGAGCGAGGAGCTGTACGCGCGCCTGGAGTGGCTGGCGGAGCGCAAGGACATGCTGTCGGCGCTGGCGCGGGAACTGGAGGAGAGCGCGATCGGCGCGATGCTCCGGATGGCGCCGGACGATCCGGACCGACTCCTGGAGGAGATCGCCGAGCAGCTGCTCGCGCAGGTTTCCGAGCGGGAGGCCCAGCTGACGGGGCTGGTGGAGTAGGTTTTCCGTGCGCTCGAGACCGCTCGGGCGGTACTGACGAGAGAAGGCCGTTCCCATGAATTTCTCCCCGCTGCCCTCGGTGGACGCGGCTTCCGTGCCGGTCGATGCCCTGGTGCTGGACGTCAGGGAGGACGACGAGTGGGAGGCCGGTCACGTCGAGGGTGCGCTGCACGTACCCATGAGCGACTTCGTGGCCCGCTTCGGTGAGGTGACCGAGGCCGTGGCCGAGCGCGGTCGCGCGTACGTGATGTGCCGGGTCGGCGGCCGTTCCGCCCAGGTCACGCAGTACCTGGTGCAGCAGGGCATCGACGCGGTGAACGTCGACGGCGGGATGCTCGACTGGGCCGGCGCCGGTCGCCCGATGGTCTCGGACGGCGGCGGCGCGGCCTTCGTCCGCTGACCCGTTGCGGGCGCCCGTCCACCGACCGCGTGGAAGCGCCCGTCCGCTGACCTGGTGCCGGTGTCGGCACCGGCATCCGTCCGGCTCTGACCCGGTCGGCGGGCTCCACCGGGGGAGCCTCCCCGGTGGAGCCGTGCCGCGATCGGGGCCGGACAGCCCCTAGCCGAGCGGGTGGGCGGCCAGGAGGTCGCCCAGTGCCTCCTCGTGGGCGGCGGCGGGGCCGAGGGAGAGTTCGAGGTGCTTGGCCCAGGCGTGGTAGCGGTGCAGGGGGTAGTCGGTGTCGGCGCCGAAGCCCCCGTGCAGGTGCTGGGCGGTCTGCACGACGCGTCGTACGCCTTCGGACGCCCAGATCTTCGCGACGGCGACGTCCCCGGCGGCGGGGAGCGCCCCGTCGGCCCCGGTGGAGACGCGCCAGGCGGCCTGCCAGAGGGTGGCTTCCATGGCGCGCAGGTCGATGTAGCGGTCGGCGGTCTGGACGGCGACGGCCTGGAAGGTCGCCACGGGGTGGCCGAACTGCTCGCGCTTGCCGGTGTACTGGCTCGTCATGGTGAGGACGGCCTCGCCGAGGCCGAGGGCGAGCGCGCAGGTGCCGGTCGTGAGGATCGTGCGCAGCTGTTCCCAGGCGCCGTCGGCGTCGATGACGTCCGCGTCCGCGAGGCGGACCTCGTCGAGCCGTAGTTCGGCGAGGAGTTCGCCGCTGGTGGAGTACTGCTCGGTGAGGCAGAGGCCTTCGTGGGTCCGGGGCACCAGGGCGAGGACGGTGCGGCCGTCGGAGGTGTGCGCGGGGACGGCGACGAGGTCGCAGCCGTGGGCCCACGGGACGGCGGTCTGAACGCCGTCGAGGAGCCAGTCGGTGCCGTCGCGGTGTGCGGTGACGGCCAGTTCCGCGGAGTCGTGGCCGGTGCGCCCCTGGGAGGCTGCGGTGAGGACGAGTTCGCCGCGCCCGACACGGGGGAGCAGGGCGGCGGCCGTCTCCGGGGCGGCGTACCGCTGGACGGTCATGGCGACCGCGCTGGTCTCCAGGAGCGGGACGCGGGCGAGGACGCGGCCGGCTTCGCGCAGGACGAGGCAGAGCGCGACGGCGTCGAGGCCGGCGCCGCCGTGCTCGGGGGCCAGGACGAGGCCGAGCAGGTCGGCGGCGGCGAGGCGGGACCAGAGCGGTCGGTCGAGGTCGTCGGACACGGCGCCCGGTGTGAGGGCGGGGCTGGGTACCGCGTCGGGTACGACGTCCGCGAAGACCGCCTTGGCCGCCTCGGCGGCCGCCTGCTGCTCTTCGGTGAAGGTGAAGTCCACTGCCCTGCCCTTCCGTTGCCGTCCCTGCCGCCGCCCCGGCGGTCCTGACGGACCGTCAAGATAGAACAGGTTCTAGGTGAAGGGAATGGCGGCGCGGGACTTCGTCGGCCGCCGGAACCGGCGGCCGACGCCGACGGCGGTGCCGGCGGGTGGTGTCGACAGGCGGTGCCGGTCGCCGGTGGTGCCGACCCCGGTGGTGCCGGTCGCCGGTGGTACCGACCCCGGTGGTGCCGACCGCCGTGATGGCGGCCGCCGGTGGTGGCGGCCGGTGTCAGCGGTCGAAGTCGAGCTCCACGTCCGGGGTGACGGGATGGGACTGGCAGGCCAGGACGTAGCCGGCGTCGGTCTCGTCCGGTTCCAGGGCGAAGTTGCGGTCCATCCGCACCTCTCCGCCGACGACGAAGGCCCGGCAGGTGCCGCACACCCCGCCCTTGCAGGCGTACGGAGCGTCGGCGCGGGCCCGGAGCACCGTGTCGAGCAGCGTCTCGCCCCGGTCGACCGGCCAGGTGCCGGAGCGGCCGTGGAGGGTCGCGGTGAGCGTGGCGTGCGCGGGGGCGTCGGCCACGGGGGCCGGGGCCGGCGCGGAGCCGTCGTCGACGTGGAAGATCTCCTGGTGGATCCGGGAGCGGTCCACCCCGAGGCCGCGCAGGGCCTGCTCGGCTCCCTGGACGAGCCCGAACGGGCCGCAGAGGAACCAGCCGTCGATCTCGCCGACCGGCAGCAGCGCGGGCAGCAGCCCGGCCAGCCGCTCGCGGTCGAGGCGGCCGGACGGCAGACCCGCCTGCTGCTCCTCCCGGGAGAGGACGGTGACCAGCTGGAAGCGGTCCGGGTAGCGGTCCTTGAGGTCGGCGACCTCGTCCAGGAACATCGTGGACGAGGCGGTGCGGTCGCTCCGGACCAGGCAGAACCGGGCCTCCGGCTCACGGGAGAGCAGGGTGGCGGCCATCGAGAGGACCGGGGTGATGCCGCTGCCGCCGACGACGGCCGCGAAGTGACCGGGGCGCGGGGCGAGCGTGAAGCGGCCCATGGGCTCCATGACCTCGACGACGTCGCCGACGGCCAGTTCCTTGAGCGCGTACGTCGAGAACGAGCCGCCGTCGACGAGCCGGATGCCGACGCGCAGGACGGGGGCTTCGCCGGCCGGGGCCGCGGGGGCGCAGATCGAGTACGTGCGCCGGATCTCCTCGCCCTGTTCGCCGGTGCGCCGCAGGGCGAGGTGCTGGCCGGGGAGGTGGCGGTAGGTGTCGTGGAGTTCGGGCGGGACCGCGAAGGAGACGGCCACGGAGTCGTCCGTGAGCTGCTCGACCTCGCTCACCCGGAGCGACTGGAATCCGGCCCGCCCGGAGCCTGAGGACGCCATCTACAACTCCTTGAAGTGGTCGAACGGTTCGCGGCAGGCGGTGCAGCGGCGCAGTGCCTTGCACGCCGTGGACGAGAAGCGGCTGAGCAGCTCGGTCTCGGTGGAGCCGCAGTGGGGGCAGCGGATCGCGAGGGTCAGCGGTACCGGGCCGCCCGCGGGGCCCTGGGGGCGGGGCGGTGCGATGCCGAACTCGGCGAGCTTGCGCCGGCCTTCCTCGCTGATGTCGTCGGTGGACCACGCGGGGGCGAGGACGGTGACGACGGAGACCTCCGGCACCCCGTGCTCGTGGAGCGCGCGCTCGATGTCGGAGGTCATCGCCTCGATCGCCGGGCAGCCCGTGTAGGTCGGCGTGAGGGAGACCTCGACGCGTCCGGGGCCGAGGACCTGGACGCCCCGCATGACGCCCAGCTCCTCCAGGGTGAGGACCGGCATCTCGGGGTCGAGGACCGCGCCGGCGATCCGGCCCAGCTCCTCCTCCAGGGCGGTCGTGGTCACCACGACGCACCCGGGTGGCTGCGGTGCAGGTGCTGCATCTCGGCGATCATCCGGCCGAAGGACTCGGTGTGCAGGCCCTGCCGGCCCGCTCCGGCCGCCCAGGCGCCGGTGCGCGGCCCGCCGGGCACGGTGAGCGTGGCCCGGCCGAGGACATCGGTGACCGAGGCGAGCCAGGCGCTCTCCAGGGCCGCGTGGTCCAGGTCGATGCCGTCGACGGGCTGGAACAGCTCGCCGGTGTACCGCCACAGGGCGTCGCAGGCGCGCTGCATCCGGTCGTGGCTCTCGGCGGTGCCGTCGCCGAGGCGCAGGGTCCAGTGCTCGGCGTGGTCCTGGTGGTAGGCGACCTCCTTGACGGCCTTCGCGGCCAGGCCGGCGAAGGGGCCGTCGCCGGCGGCGAGCTGTCCGTACAGGAGCCGCTGGTAGGTGGAGAAGTACAGCTGCCGGGCGATGGTGTGGGCGAAGTCGCCGTTGGGCTGCTCGACCAGCTGGACGTTCCGGAAGGAGCGCTCCTCGCGGAGGTACGCCAGTTCGTCCTCGTCGCCGGCGAGGGAGAGCAGGACGCGGGCCTGGCCGAGGAGGTCGAGGGCGATGTTGGCCAGGGCGACCTCCTCCTCCAGGACGGGGGCGGCGCCGGCCCACTCCCCCAGGCGGTGGGAGAGGACGAGGGCGTCGTCGCCGAGGGCGAGGGCGGCTCCGGTGAACGCGGCGGCCTCGCGGGTGGTCGGGGTGCTCACAGGTGCTTCACCCCCTCCGGGATCTCGTAGAAGGTCGGGTGGCGGTAGGGCTTGTCCGCGGCGGGCTCGAAGAAGGGGTCCTTCTCGTCCGGCGAGGAGGCGGTGATCGCCGCGGAGGGGACGACCCAGATCGACACGCCCTCGCTCCTGCGGGTGTACAGGTCGCGGGCGTTGCGCAGGGCCATCTCCGCGTCGGGCGCGTGGAGACTGCCCGCGTGGGTGTGGGACAGTCCGCGGCGCGAGCGCACGAACACCTCCCACAGCGGCCAACCGTCGCTCGTCATGCCTGTGCCTCTCCGTGCGTGCCGGTGTGCTTCTCCGCGTAGGCCGCGGCTGCTTCCCTGACCCAGGCGCCGTCCTCGTGGGCCTGGCGCCGCTTGCTCAGCCGCTGGTCGTTGCAGGGGCCGTTCCCCTTGAGGACGTCCCAGAACTCGGTCCAGTCGATCGGTCCGAAGTCGTAGTGCCCGCGCTCCTCGTTCCACCGCAGGTCGGGGTCCGGGAGGGTGAGTCCGAGGGCCTCCGCCTGGGGCACGGCGATGTCGACGAACCGCTGGCGCAGCTCGTCGTTGGAGTGGCGCTTGATCTTCCAGGCCATGGCCTGGGCGGTGTGGGTCGACTCGGCGTCCGGCGGGCCGAACATCATCAGCGAGGGCCACCACCAGCGGTCCACCGCGTCCTGCGCCATGGCGTGCTGCGCCTCGGTGCCGCGGGAGAGGGCGAGCAGGGCCTCGTACCCCTGCCGCTGGTGGAAGGACTCCTCCTTGCAGACGCGGACCATCGCGCGGGCGTACGGCCCGTAGGAGCAGCGGCACAGCGGGACCTGGTTGGTGATCGCGGCGCCGTCCACCAGCCAGCCGATGGCGCCGACGTCGGCCCAGGTCAGCGTGGGGTAGTTGAAGATCGAGGAGTACTTCTGGCGGCCGGAGTGGAGCTTGTCGAGCAGCTCGTCGCGGCTGGTGCCGAGGGTCTCCGCCGCGCTGTACAGGTACAGGCCGTGGCCGGCCTCGTCCTGGACCTTGGCCATGAGGATCGCCTTGCGCCGCAGCGAGGGCGCGCGGGTGATCCAGTTGGCCTCCGGCTGCATGCCGATGATCTCGGAGTGGGCGTGCTGCGCGATCTGCCGGACGAGCGAGGCGCGGTACGCCTCGGGCATCCAGTCGCGCGGCTCGATCCGCTCGTCGGCGGCTACGGCGGCGTCGAACACGGCCTCGTAGGCGGCCTGCTCCGCCGCCACGGCCGCGTCCGAGCCGCCGGGCGCGCCCGTGCTCTCTGCCGTCCCTGCCGTCACTGCGGTCATCGGACCCCCTACCGACCGATCGTTCGGTTGAATCACTTCAATGGTGGGTCGGCGGCCCGTATGGTGTCAACCCTGTGAAGGACCGAGGTGGGCCGTTGGGGGTCGGATCGGGATGGACCCGTACGTGGAAATGGACTCGGTCGAGGCGGGCGAGGACCGGCCCGGGCCCGAGGAAGCGGAACGCCGGGAGGACGGTGCCGGGGCGGGTCCTGGCACCGGGATCACGGCCCTGTCCCTGCCGTACCAGGTCGTCGTCGCCGTGGCGCTCGCCGTCGTCGGGGTGTTCGCCTGCGTCCACCTGGCGATGGTGTTCCTGCACGTCGCGCCGTCCAACACGCTGACCCAGCGGCACGGCCAGGCCGTCGACGACTGGATCTACCCCGAGTTCGAACAGAACTGGAAGCTCTTCGCCCCGAACCCGCTCCAGCAGAACCTCGCCGTGGAGGTGCGCGCCGAGATCGCCGGCGAGGGCGGGGAGCTCCGCACCACCGACTGGATCGACCTGACCGCCCAGGACATCACGGCGATCCGCTACAACCCGGTCCCCAGCCACTCACAGCAGAACGAGCTCCGCCGGGCGGTGGACTTCTACCGGAGCTCGCACTCCGACGACAACCGCCCCAACGGGCTGCGCGGCCGCCTCTCGGAGCGGTACATCCACCGGATCGCGCTGCTCCGCCTGGACTCCGACCCGTCGCTCCACGGTTCCGACGTGCGGCGCATCCAGCTGCGCACCGTCGTCCGCCCCGTGCCCGCCCCCGACTGGAGCAGCGAGAAGACCGACGCCACGCCGTCCCACCGCGACCTCCCGTGGTGGCGGGTCACCGACGCCGACCGCCCCGCCGGAACCGACCGGAGCAGCACGGAGACGGGCCGATGAGCGAACCGACGCCGATCGACGAGCCGACGCCGGTGAGCGGACCGACGCCGGTGAATGGGCCGATGTCGGCGGACGTGCCGATGTCGGCGAGCGGGTCGGCGGGCGTTTCCGTCGCCACGCGCGCGCGTACGGGGGAACCCTTCGACCGGCGGCTCGCACGGGCCGTCCAGACCGTCACGGGCCGTTCCCTCGGCCCGTACCAGACCGCGATCGTGCGGATCGGCTTCTCGCTGACCTGGCTGCTCTTCCTGCTGCGTGAGATCCCGCACCGGAACGAGCTGTACGGGCCCGACGGCCCGTGGTCCTGGGACATGGCCCGCCGGCTGATGTCCGGCAACCACGCCTTCAGCGTGCTCCTGTGGTCGGACGGGCGGATCTGGTTCGAGGTGGTCTACGGCCTCGCGGTGCTCTCCGCCGGGCTGCTCCTGGTGGGCTGGCGCACCCGGGCCGTGTCCGTGGTGTTCATGGTCGGGGTCCTCTCGCTGCAGAACCGCTCCGTCTTCGTGGGCGACGGCGGCGACAACGTCCTCCACCTCGTCGCGATCTACCTCGTGCTGACCCGCTGCGGCCAGGTCTGGTCCCTCGACGCCCGGCGGGCGGCCCGCGAGGCACGGGTGGCCGAGGCCGGCGGACCCGAGCGCCGCGATCTCGTCGGTCCGCTGCTGTGGACCGTGCTCGGCGGCTTCCTCCTCGCCGCCACCTGGTTCGCGGACGTCACCGGCGAGTGGTGGCTGCTGGTGCTGATGTGGGTGCTGTGGCTCGGGAACGCGCTCTGGTGGGTGGTGTGCCGGAACGCGCCCGGGGAGCCGCGTGTCCTGCTCGACGCCCTCGCCCACCTCGCGCACAACGCCACCCTCGCCGTGATCATGGCCGAGGTCTGCCTGATCTACGCCACGGCCGGCTGGTACAAGATCCAGGGCTCGCGCTGGCAGGACGGCACCGCGCTGTTCTACCCGCTCCACCTCGACTACTTCTCGCCGTGGCCCGCCCTCTCCGGCCTGCTCGGCGCCAGCGGGATCATGGTGATGCTGCTGACCTACGGCACGGTGGTCGTCCAGGTCGCCTTCCCGTTCACGCTCTTCAACCGCAGGGTCAAGAACGTCCTGCTGGTCGCGATGATGCTGGAGCACGCCGGGATCGCCGTGCTCCTCGGGCTGCCGGTCTTCTCACTCGCGATGATCTCCGCCGACGCGGTGTTCCTGCCCACGGCCTTCCTGGTGGCGCTCGGCGCCCGGGTGGCCCGGGGCCGGGACCGGCTCCTGAAGCGGGCTCCCGCGGAGGCGGTGCCCGAGCAGCGCCGTACGGGTGAGGACCGGGGTCCCCGTACCCTCGTCGGGTGAGCACCACCGAAGAGCAGCCAGGAGCCGAGCGGGCCGGGACCGCCGAGCCGGTCCAGTACGACGAGGGGTTCGGCCCCGAGGTCGGCGTCGGGCCGCACCCGCGCCCGTGGCCCGAGGGCGAGCGGTACGACCCCGAGCTGCTCGCCGGGGGCGACCGGCGCAACGTCGTGGACCGCTACCGGTACTGGACGCACGAAGCGGTGGTCGCCGACCTGGACACCCGGCGCCACGACTTCCACGTGGCGGTGGAGAACTGGGGCCACGACTTCAACATCGGGTCGGTGGTGCGGACCGCCAACGCGTTCCTGGCGAAGGAGGTCCACATCGTGGGCCGCCGGCGCTGGAACCGGCGCGGTGCCATGGTCACCGACCGCTACCAGCACGTGCGGCACCACCCGGACACCGAGTCGCTGACCTCGTGGGCGGCGGCCGAAGGCCTGCCCGTCATCGGGATCGACAACCTGCCGGGCGCCGTGCCGCTGGAGCGGACCGTGCTGCCTCGCCGCTGTGTGCTGCTCTTCGGGCAGGAGGGCCCCGGCCTCACCGAGGAGGCCCGCGCGCACGTGGAGATGGTCTGCTCGATCGCCCAGTTCGGTTCGACCCGGTCGATCAACGCGGGGGCGGCCGCCGCCGTCGCCATGCACGCCTGGGTGCAGCGGTACGCGGAGATCGAGACCCCCTGAGGGCGGTGCGGAGGCCCTGAGGGCCTCCGCACCGGCCCGCCGGTTCAGGCCTGGCGGCGGACCTCCACCACCCGGAAGCGGTTGGAGACGAAGGCGCCGTCGCACAGCGCCGCGTTCGCCGCCGGGTTGCCGCCGGAGCCGTGGAAGTCGGAGAACGCGGCCGTCTGGTTCACGAACACGCCGCCCGTGAGGTTCAGCGACAGCTGCGCCGACTCCTCCAGGCAGACCTCCTCCACCGCACGCTCGGTGTCCGCCGAGGTCGTGTAGGCGCCGACGGTCATGGCGCCCTTCTCGCGGACCGTGCGGCGGAGCAGCTCCAGGGCGTCTGCGGTGGAGTCCACCGAGACGGCGAAGGAGACCGGGCCGAAGCACTCCGAGAAGTACGCGGCCTGGGCGTCCGGCTTGGAGCCGTCCAGCTTCACGATGACCGGGGTGCGGACCACGGCGTCCGGGTACTCCGGGTTGACCACCTCGCGGGAGGCGAGCGCCACCTCGCCGAGACCGGCGGCGGCCTCCAGGCGGGCCTTCACGTCCGGGTTGACCAGGGCGCCGAGCAGGCCGTTCGCCCGGGCGTCGTCGCCGAGCAGGCCGCCGACCGCGCCCGCGAGGTCGGCGACGACCTCGTCGTACGACTTGGGGCCCTGGTCGGTGGTGATGCCGTCGCGGGGGATCAGCAGGTTCTGCGGGGTGGTGCACATCTGGCCGCTGTACAGGGACAGCGAGAAGGCCAGGTTGGACAGCATCCCCTTGTAGTCGTCGGTGGAGTCGACCACGACCGTGTTGACGCCGGCCTTCTCGGTGTAGACCTGCGCCTGGCGGGCGTTCTCCTCCAGCCAGTCGCCGAACTCGGTCGAGCCCGTGTAGTCGATGATCCGGATCTCCGGACGCACGGCCAGGGTCTTGGCGATGCCCTCGCCGGGGCGCTCGACGGCCAGCGCCACCAGGTTCGGGTCGAAGCCGGCCTCGGCGAGCACCTCGCGGGCGATCCGGACGGTGAGCGCGAGCGGCAGGACCGCGCGCGGGTGCGGCTTGACCAGGACCGGGTTGCCGGTCGCGAGCGAGGCGAACAGGCCCGGGTAGCCGTTCCACGTGGGGAAGGTGTTGCAGCCGATCACCAGGGCGATGCCGCGGCCGACCGGGGTGAACTCCTTGCTGAGCTCCAGGGGGTCGCGCTTGCCCTGGGGCTTGGACCAGCCGGCCCGCCCGACGGGGGTGCGGGTCTGCTCCGCGTACGCGTACGCCACGGCCTCCAGACCGCGGTCCTGGGCGTGCGGGCCGCCGGCCTGGAACGCCATCATGAACGCCTGGCCGCTGGTGTGCATGACGGCGTGGGCGAACTCGTGGGTGCGGGCGGAGATCCGGGCGAGGATCTCCAGGCAGACCAGGGCGCGGGTCTCGGCCCCGGCGTCCCGCCAGGCGGCCGTGCCCGCGCGCATGGCGGGGAGCAGGACGTCGATGTCGGCGTGCGGGTACTCGATGCCCAGGGACGGGCCGAACGGCGAGGTCTCGCCGCCGGTCCAGCCGTCCGTGCCGGGCTGGTCGAGCTCGAAGCGGGTGTTCAGCAGGGCCTGGTGGGCCGCGAGGCCGGCCGCCGCGTCGAGCGAGCCGTCCGCGCCGTACGCCTTCGGGTGCTCGGGGTACGGCGACCAGTAGGCACGGCTGCGGATGGTGTCGAGTGCCTGGTCGAGCGTGGACCGGTGCTTCTCGGCCAGACGGTCGGTGGTCAGCTGAGCGATGGCCATGGATGGACCAACTCCTCGTCGAGCTGGGCAGGGAGACGCGTACGGAGTTAGAGTAACCGAACGATCGGTCGGGACAAGGGGGTCCGTCGATCCTGTGGAGAACCCATCGGGGAGGATCACTCCCATGAGCGCCAACGTGACCGTCAGGGGGAGCGACGACGTGACCGCCAGTGAGACCGCCGCCGTGGGCCAGGACCGCACCGTCGCCGTGGTCGGCACCGGAACCATGGGCCAGGGCATCGCCCAGGTCGCCCTGGTCGCGGGCCATCCCGTGCGCCTCTACGACAGCGCCCCCGGCCGGGCCGCCGACGCCGTCGCCGCCCTCACCGCGCGCCTGGACCGGCTCGTGGAGAAGGGGCGCCTCGACGCCACCGCGCGCGAAGCGGCCGTCGGCCGGCTGCACGCGGCGGAGGACCCCGCCGAGCTCGCCGACGCCGCCCTCGTGATCGAGGCGATCGTCGAGGACCTCGCGGTCAAGCAGCGGCTCTTCGCCGACCTGGAGAAGATCGTCGGCGACGACGCCGTCCTCGCCACGAACACCTCCTCCCTCTCCGTCACCGCCATCGCGGGAGGGCTCCGGCTCCCCGGCCGGTTCGTCGGACTGCACTTCTTCAACCCGGCGCCGCTGCTCCCGCTCGTCGAGGTCGTCAGCGGCTTCGCCACCGACGCGGACGTCGCCACGCGCGCGTACGCGACGATGAAGGGCTGGGGCAAGACGCCGGTGCGCTGCGCGGACACCCCGGGCTTCATCGTGAACCGGGTCGCCCGCCCCTTCTACGCGGAGGCGCTGCGGGTGTTCGAGGAGGGCGGGGCCGACCCCGCCACCATCGACGCCGCCCTGCGCGAGTGCGGCGGCTTCCGCATGGGGCCCTTCGAGCTCACCGACCTCATCGGCCAGGACGTGAACGAGGCCGTCACCCGCTCGGTCTGGGAGTCCTTCTACCAGGACCCCAAGTTCACGCCCTCGCTCGCGCAGCGGCGGCTCGTCGAGTCGGGCCGGCTCGGCCGCAAGACGGGCCACGGCTGGTTCTCGTACGCGGAGGGCGCCGAGCGGCCCGAGCCGCACACGGCGCCGCCGGCGGAGGCGCCCGCGAAGGTCGTCGTGTACGGCGACCTGGGGCCCGCCGAGCTGCTGGTGGGGCTCTTCGAAGAGGCGGGGATCAAGGTCCGGCGCACGAAGGGCGACGGGCACATCAAGCTGCCGGGCGGCGGCAAGCTCGGTCTCGCGGACGGCGAGAGCTCCTTCGAGTACGCCCCCGAGGAGATCATCTACTTCGACCTCGCCCTCGACTACGCGCGCGCGAGCCGGATGGTGCTCTCCACCGGCCGGCGGACCGCGCCCGAGACCCTCGCCGAGGCCGTGGGGCTCTTCCAGGCGCTCGGCAAGCAGGTGTCGGTGATCGGCGACGTGCCCGGCATGATCGTCGCCCGCACGGTCGCGATGCTGGCCGATCTGGCGGCCGACGCGGTCGACCGCGGCGTCGCCACCGCCGAGGACGTGGACACGGCGATGCGGCTCGGGGTCAACTACCCGGCAGGCCCACTGGAGTGGGCGGAGAAGCTGGGGCCCAGGCGCGTCTGCGACCTGCTGTCGGCGTTGCACGAGCGCTACCCGACGGGTCGGTACGGGCCGAGCCAGGCGGTCGCCCGCCGGTGCGCCGAGGCCGACGAGGAGGATGCGCGATGACCACGGCGAAGCGCGACACCTACACCCCCGAGACGCTGCTCTCGGTCGCGGTGCGGATCTTCAACGAGCGCGGCTACGACGGCACGTCCATGGAGCACCTGTCCAAGGCCGCGGGGATCTCGAAGTCCTCGATCTACCACCACGTGTCCGGCAAGGAGGAGCTGCTGCGGCGGGCGGTCAGCCGGGCGCTCGACGGGCTCTTCGCGATCCTCGACGAGCCGGGGGCCGCGCGCGGCCGGGCCGTCGAGCGGGTCGAGTACGTGACGCGGCGGACCGTCGAGGTGCTGATAGCGGAGCTGCCGTACGTGACGCTGCTGCTGCGGGTGCGGGGCAACACCGCGACCGAGCGGTGGGCGATGGAGCGGCGCCGCGAGTTCGACCACGAGGTGGCCGCCCTGCTGAAGGCCGCCGCCGCCGAGGGCGACCTGCGGGCGGACGTGGACATCCGGCTCGCCACCCGGCTCCTCTTCGGCATGATCAACTCGCTGGTGGAGTGGTACCGGCCGCACCCGGAGTCGACCGCGGAGCGCGACCAGCTCGCCGAGACCGTCGTCCACCTGGCCTTCGACGGGCTCCGGGCGACCCGCTGACCTGCCGTACGGGCCCGCCGGGTCCGTCGTGCGGGCCGCCGGGCCGTCGTGCGGGCCGCCGGGCCGTCGTGCGGGCCCGGTCCTGCCCTGGGCCCCGCCGGGCCCCGTGCGCCCGTGTCACCCGTACGGCTCAGTGGGGGGCCGTCAGCGGCCCGGGTCCCGGTGGTCGGGGTCGAGGTCGGTCTCCTCGAAGACCAGCAGGGTCCGGGTGGAGAGGACCTCGGGGATCGACTGGAGCTTGGTGAGCACCAGCTCGCGCAGGGTCCGGTTGTCGGGGGTGTGGACGAGCAGCAGGACGTCGAAATCGCCGCTGACCAGGGCGATGTGCGCGGCTCCCGGCAGTGCCTGGAGCTGTTCGCGCACGGTCCGCCAGGAGTTCTGGACGATCTTGAGCGTGATGTAGGCGGAGGCGCCGTGCCCCGCCCGTTCGTGGTTCACGCGCGCGCTGAAGCCGCGGATCACCCCGTCGTCGATGAGCCGGTTGATCCGCGCGTACGCGTTGGCCCGGGACACGTGCACCCGCTCGGCCACGGAGCGGATCGAGGCGCGGCCGTCCGTCTGCAGGATGCGCAGGATGTCGCGGTCGATGGCGTCGAGCGGGCGCGCCGGCAGCCCCGGCAGCCCCGCCGCCGGTCCCGGCGCGACGACCTGCTCCCAGTCCTCGGCCATTTGTTCATCCGCCATGTGCCCCCGCCTCTCTCCGGTGGACGACCTGCCCTTATCCCAGGCTGTGGAGAACCGTTTGTCCACAGGCTGGAGGTGCCTGTAGCCAAAATGCCTCCACGACCGAACAATCGGTAGGTGAGGCGCGCCACACTCGCGCCACCCGCCTTCGGGTCTTATGCCCGCTCCCACGAGGAGGTGGACTCGTTGCAACAGCGCAGTTCGACAGTCCAAGAGCCGCCCGCTGCCGTCGACGCCTACCGGCCCACGCCGCCGCCGGCGTGGCAGCCGCGCACCGACCCCGCCCCGCTGCTGCCCGACGCCGAGCCGCTCCGCGTGCTCGGCACGGACGCCGTGGCCGACGCCGACCCCGCGCTGCTGCTACGGCTGTACGCGGAGCTGATCCGCGGCCGCCGGTACAACACGCAGGCCACCGCCCTCACCAAGCAGGGCCGGCTCGCCGTGTACCCGTCCACCACCGGCCAGGAGGCGTGCGAGATCGCCGCCGCCCTCGCCCTGGAGGAGCGCGACTGGCTCTTCCCCTCGTACCGCGACACGCTGGCGGCCGTCGCCCGTGGCCTCGACCCCGTGCAGGCGCTGACCCTGCTGCGCGGCGACTGGCACACCGGGTACGACCCGCACGAGTACCGCATCGCGCCGCTCTGCACCCCGCTCGCCACCCAGCTCCCGCACGCCGTGGGCCTCGCCCACGCCGCCCGGCTCAAGGGCGACGACGTCGTCGCGCTCGCCATGGTCGGCGACGGCGGCACCAGCGAGGGCGACTTCCACGAGGCCCTGAACTTCGCGGCCGTCTGGCAGGCCCCCGTGGTCTTCTTCGTCCAGAACAACGGCTTCGCGATCTCCGTGCCGCTCGCCAAGCAGACCGCCGCCCCCTCCCTCGCCCACAAGGCCGTCGGATACGGGATGCCGGGCCGGCTCGTCGACGGCAACGACGCGGTCGCCGTCCACCAGGTCCTGACCGAGGCCGTGGCCCGCGCCCGGCGCGGCGGCGGCCCCACCCTGGTCGAGGCCGTGACCTACCGGATCGACGCCCACACCAACGCCGACGACGCCACCCGCTACCGGACGGCCGGCGAGGTCGAGACCTGGCGGGCCCACGACCCGATCCTGCTCCTGGAGCGGGAACTGACCGAGCGCGGCCTGCTCGACGAGGACGGCCGGCGCGCGGCGGCGGAGGCCGCCGAGACGATGGCCGCGGAGCTGCGCGAACGGATGAACGCCGACCCGGTGCTCGACCCGATGGAGCTCTTCTCCCACGTGTACGCCGAGCAGACGACGCAGCTGCGCGAACAGGCGGCGCAGCTGCGCGCCGAGCTCGAAGCCGAGGGTGAGGCGTGATGACGACCGCGACGACCGGCCCCGCGGGGGCCAAGGCCGCCGGGAAGGCCAAGCCCGCCACGATGGCGCAGGCGCTCCAGCGCGCCATGCGCGACGCGATGGCCGAGGACCCGACCGTCCACGTGATGGGTGAGGACGTCGGCACCCTCGGCGGCGTCTTCCGGGTCACCGACGGACTCGCCAAGGAGTTCGGCGAGGACCGCTGCACGGACACGCCGCTGGCCGAGGCCGGCATCCTCGGCGCGGCCGTCGGCATGGCCATGTACGGTCTGCGGCCCGTCGTCGAGATGCAGTTCGACGCCTTCGCCTACCCGGCGTTCGAGCAGCTGCTCTCGCACGTGGCGAAGATGCGCAACCGCACCCGCGGCGCGGTGCCGATGCCGATCGTCATCCGCGTCCCGTACGGCGGCGGCATCGGCGGCGTCGAGCACCACAGCGACTCCTCCGAGGCCTACTACACGGCCACCCCGGGGCTGCACGTCGTCACCCCGGCCACCGTCGAGGACGCCTACGGGCTGCTGCGCGCGGCCATCGCCTCCGACGACCCGGTGGTCTTCCTGGAGCCCAAGCGGCTCTACTGGTCCAAGTCCGACTGGTCCCCCGAGGCGCCCGCGCCCGTCGAGCCGATCGGCAAGGCCGTCGTACGGCGCCGGGGCACCGGCGCCACCCTGATCACCTACGGCCCCTCGCTGCCGGTCTGCCTGGAGGCCGCCGAGGCCGCCCAGGCCGAGGGCTGGGACCTGGAGGTCGTCGACGTCCGATCCCTCGTGCCCTTCGACGACGAGACCGTCTGCGCCTCGGTGCGGCGCACCGGCCGCGCGGTCGTCGTCCACGAGTCGACCGGCTTCGGCGGCCCGGGCGCGGAGATCGCCGCCCGGGTGACCGAGCGCTGCTTCCACCACCTGGAGGCACCGGTGCTGCGGGTCGCGGGCTTCGACATCCCGTACCCGCCGCCGATGCTGGAGCGGCACCACCTGCCGGGCGTGGACCGGGTCCTCGACGCGGTGGCGCGTCTCCAGTGGGAGGCGGGGAACTGATGGCCCAGGTGCTGGAGTTCAAGCTGCCGGACCTCGGTGAGGGACTCACCGAGGCCGAGATCGTGCGCTGGCTGGTCGCCGTCGGCGACGTCGTCGCCATCGACCAGCCGGTCGTCGAGGTCGAGACGGCCAAGGCCATGGTCGAGGTGCCCTGCCCGTACGGCGGTGTCGTCACCGCCCGGTACGGCGAGGAGGGCACCGAACTGCCCGTCGGCGCACCGCTCCTGACGGTCGCCGTCGGCGGCACGGGTGCGCCCGAGGAGCTCGCGGAGGCGGCCCCCGGAGCCGCCCCCACGGCGAGCGGTTCCGCCGCCGGGGACGCCGTCTCCTCGGAGTACTCGGGCAACGTGCTCGTCGGCTACGGCACGGCCGGGCCCGCCGCCCGTCGCCGCCGGGTCCGGCACACGAACCCGGCCGCTGCGCCGGTCGCCGCCCCCGCCGCCGCGCCGGTCGCCGCCCCCGTCGCCGCTCCGGCGCCCGCGGCCGTCCCGGCCCCCGCGGCCCTCGGGCCCGCCGGGCACGCGGGCCCGGTGCCCGTCATCTCGCCGCTCGTGCGGAAGCTGGCCAGGGACCGGGGGATCGACCTGCGGGAGGTGCGCGGATCGGGTCCCGAGGGGCTGATCCTGCGGGCCGACGTGGAGCTGGCCATCACGGCCCTCGAACGGCCGGCCGCCGCCCCGGCACCCGCCCCGAGCCCGGTCGCGACCCCCGTCGCCGCGGACGGCGAGCGGATTCCGCTGCGCGGGATCCGGGGCGCGGTGGCGGACAAGCTGTCCCGGAGCCGTACGGAGATCCCGGACGCGACCTGCTGGGTCGACGCCGACGCGACCGAACTGATGGCGGCGCGGGCGGCGATGAACGCGGCGGGCGGGCCGAAGATCTCGCTCCTCGCGCTCCTCGCCCGGATCTGCGTCCACGCCCTGGACCGGTTCCCCGAGCTCAACTCCACGGTGGACACCGCCGCCCGGGAGATCGTCCGGCTGCCGTCCGTGCACCTCGGTTTCGCCGCCCAGACCCCGCGCGGTCTGGTCGTCCCCGTGGTCAAGGACGCGGGGCGGCGCACGGCCGAGTCGCTGACGGCCGAGTTCGCCCGGCTGACGGAGGCCGCCCGGCAGTCCGCGCTGACCCCGGCCGATCTGACCGGCGGCACGTTCACCCTGAACAACTACGGGGTGTTCGGGGTCGACGGCTCCACGCCGATCATCAACCACCCCGAGGCCGCCATGCTCGGCGTCGGGCGGATCATCCCCAAGCCCTGGGTGCACCAGGGCGAACTGGCCGTCCGTCAGGTGGTGCAGCTCTCGCTCACCTTCGACCACCGCGTCTGCGACGGCGGCACGGCGGGCGGCTTCCTGCGGTACGTCGCGGACTGCGTCGAACAGCCCGCGGTGCTGCTCCGCACGGTCTGACGGATCGTCCGGCCCGTCTCTCTCCGTGGGACGGGCCGGACGTCCACGGCCCTCCTCGGCCCATACTGCTGGGGTGACCACCGCATACGACGCCGTCGTGCTCGCCGGGGGAGCCGCCCGGCGCCTCGGCGGCTCCGACAAGCCCGGGGTACGGGTCGGGGGCCGGACCCTGCTCGACCGGGTGCTCGCGGCCTGCTCCGACGCGGGCCGGACCGTGGTCGTCGGCGATCCGCGCCCGACCGTCCGCCCGGTCCGCTGGACCAGGGAGGTCCCGCCCGGCGGCGGCCCCCTGGCCGCCCTCGCCGCCGGGGCGCGGCGGACGGAGGCAGACGTCCTCCTCGGCCTCTCCGCGGACCTCCCCTTCCTCGACGCCGCCACCGTCCGGCGCCTCCTCGACGCCCTCGCCGCGGACCCCGACGCCGAGGTCGCCCTCCTCACCGACCCGGACGGCCGGGACCAGCCGCTGGTCGCCGCGTACCGGTCCGGGCCGCTGCGCCGTGAACTCGCCCGGCTCGGCGAGGACCACGGCGGCCTCGCGGACCTGCCGCTGCGCGGGCTCACGCGGGCCCTCCGGCCCCTCCGGGTCCCCGCGGGGCCCCTGGCCTCCTTCGACTGCGACACCTGGGAGGACATCGCCATCGCCCGGGCCCGCATCAGGGAGCATGGGACCGTGCTGGACGAATGGATCACCGCAGTCAAGAACGAACTGGGCATCGAGCTGGACGTCGACACCGGCGTGCTGCTCGACCTCGCCCGTGACGCCGCGCACGGCGTGGCCCGCCCCGCCGCGCCCCTGACCACGTTCCTGGTCGGGTACGCGGCGGCGCTCGCGGGCCCCGAGGGCGGCCCGGAGGCGGTCGCCGAGGCCGCCCGCAAGGCCGCGGCGCTGGCCCAGCGCTGGGCCGCCGAGCAGGACGAGGCCGGATGAGTCCGACGGAACCCGCCCCCTTGGCGGAACAGCCCGCCGCGACCCCCGCGGCCACGGGGACCCCTGCGGCCTCCGGAGCCTCTGCGACTTCCGCGGGTTCTGGGATCCCTGCGGCCTTTGGAGCGGCTGCGATCCCTGCGGGCTCCGGGGGCCCTGAGACCTCCGGGACCTCCGGGACCTCCGGGACCCCCGGGACTCCCGGGACTCCCGGGACCCCCGGGACTCCCGCAGCCTCCGCGCCCTCCGCGCCCTCCGCGCCCTCTGGAACTCCCGCGACCTCCGGTGTCGGTGCCGGTGCCGGTCCCGCATCCGACGCCACGGTGAAGGCGGAGCGGCCGCACCGTGCCACCCCGTGGCCGGAGGCGCGAGCCGCCGCCGTCCTCGCCGGGAACGCCGTCCGCGCCGCGGCCGGCCGGGAGCCGGTGGCCGTCCCGCTCGGGCAGGCGCTCGGGCGGGTCGTCGCCGAGCCGCTCACGGCCCTCACCGACCTGCCCCCCTTCGACACCTCGGCCATGGACGGCTGGGCCGTCGTGGGTCCCGGCCCCTGGGCCGTACGCGAGGACGGCGCAGTCCTCGCCGGGCACGCGCCCGCCGTCGTACCGGCCGAGGGCGAGGCCGTGCGGATCGCCACCGGCGCCCGCGTCCCTCCCGGGATCACCGCCGTCATCCGCAGCGAGCACGCCAGGACCGAGCGGACCGAGCGGACCGAGCGACCGGAGCCGTCGGGTCCCACCACCCCAGGCGCTCCCGCCGGATCGACTCCGGGGGCCGCCACGGCGACGTCCGACTTCTCCGGATCGACCCTGGGGGACGCCACAACAACGCCCGACTCCGCCGGATCCCCCGCCGCCACCGGGCTCGTGCTGCATGCGCTTCGTGAGGTCATGGCGGGGCAGGACATCCGTCCTCGGGGGCAGGAGTGCCGGGCCGGGGACGAGCTGCTTCCGGCGGGCAGTGCCGTGACCCCCGCCGTGCTGGGCCTCGCCGCCGCCGCGGGCTACGACGAGCTGCGCGTACGTCCCCGGGCGAGGGTGGAGATCCTGGTCCTCGGCGACGAGCTGCTCACCGCGGGGCTCCCCCGCGAGGGCCTCATCCGGGATGCTCTCGGGCCGATGCTCGGCCCCTGGCTGGAGGCGCTCGGCGCGGAGGTGCTCGGCACCCGTCGGATCGGCGACGACGCCGAGGAGCTGTACGCGGCCGTCACCGGATCCCCCGCCGACCTGGTCGTCACCACGGGCGGTACCGCCGCGGGCCCGGTGGACCACGTCCACCGCGTGCTCGACAAGGCGGGGGCGACCCTCCTGGTCGACGGTGTGAAGGTGCGGCCGGGCCATCCGATGCTCCTGGCGGCCCTGGGCGGCGACCGGCACCTCGTCGGACTCCCTGGAAACCCGCTCGCCGCCGTCTCCGGGCTCCTCACCCTCGCCGAGCCGCTGCTCGCGGCCCTGGCCGGGAGCGCCCTCGCCGAGGGCCGCTCCCCCGTGGCGGGCGAGGTGCACGGGCATCCCCACGACACCCGGCTCGTCCCGGTCGTCCGCCGGGGTGGACGGGCCGTTCCCCTCCACTTCAACGGACCGGCCATGCTCCGGGGCATCGCCGTGGCCGACGGCATGGCCGTCGTCCCGCCGGGCGGCGCGCGACCCGGCCAGGAGCTGACCGTCCTCGACCTTCCGTGGCCGGCGGCGGGGGCCGTTCCGGTTCAAGGAGCGTGTTTCACGTGAAACTTCCCAGCCGTGACGTGATGGCCCGCCACGCCGACGAGAAAGTCGCGGGCCCGCGGGTCAGGCTGCCGCGACGGGTCGTGGAGAAGCCGCTCCGCCAGGTCGGCAAGAGGCTCCTCATGGCGCTCGGCGTGCTGATCCTGACGGTCGTCATCGTCTACGTCGACCGCGAGGGCTACCACGACAACGCCGACGAGACGCTCGACCTCCTCGACTCCGTCTACTACGCGACCGTCACGCTCTCCACCACCGGATACGGCGACATCGTCCCGTACAGCGACTCGGCCCGGCTCGCCAACATCCTGCTCGTCACGCCGCTGCGCGTGCTCTTCCTGATCATCCTGGTCGGCACCACTCTCGAGGTCCTCACCGAGCGGACCCGGGAGGAGTTCCGGCTGAACCGCTGGAGGTCCACCTTGCGCGACCACACCGTCATCGTCGGCTTCGGGACGAAGGGGCGGTCCGCGATCCAGACCCTCTGCGCCACGGGGCTCCACAAGGAGCAGATCGTCATCGTCGATCCCTCCACCAAGGTGATCGAGACGGCGAACGCGGACGGCTTCGTCGGCGTCATCGGCGACGCGACCCGCAGCGACGTGCTGCTCCGCGCCGAGGTGCAGAGGGCCCGTCAGATCGTCATCGCCACCCAGCGCGACGACACGGCCGTCCTGGTCACCCTGACGGCCCGCCAGCTCAACCGGGGCGCGAAGATCGTCGCCGCGGTCCGCGAGGAGGAGAACGCGCCGCTGCTCCGCCAGTCCGGTGCCGACGCGGTCATCACCAGCGCCAGCGCCGCCGGCCGCCTGCTCGGCCTCTCCGTCCTGAGCCCCAGCGCGGGCACCGTGATGGAGGATCTGATCCAGCAGGGCTCCGGCCTCGACCTCGTCGAACGCCCGGTGACCAAGAGCGAGGCCGGCAAGAGCGTGCGGGAGACCGGGGACCTGGTGGTGAGCGTGCTCCGCGGCCACCGCCTGCTCGGCTACGACGATCCCGCGGCCAGCCCCCTCCAGCTCACGGACCGGGTGATCACCATCGTCCGCGCCGCACCGGTGACGCCGCTCTCCACTCCGCCGGAGGACTGAACACGGCCCGCGGGGGCGGCGGGAGTAGCCTCGCCGCCATGTATGCGATCACGATTCCGGAACCCGGTGGTCCCGAGGCCCTCGTCTGGGCCGAGGTGCCCGATCCCGTACCCGGCGAGGGCGAGGTCCTCGTCGAGGTGGTGGCCAGCGCGGTCAACCGCGCCGATCTGCTCCAGCGCCAGGGCTTCTACAACCCGCCGCCGGGCAGCTCCCCCTACCCCGGCCTCGAGTGCTCGGGCCGGATCGCGGCCCTCGGCCCCGGAGTGTCGGGCTGGTCCGTCGGCGACGAGGTCTGCGCCCTGCTCGTCGGCGGCGGCTACGCGGAGAAGGTCGTGGTCCCGGTCGGCCAGCTCCTGCCGGTGCCGGAGGGCGTCGACCTGGTCACGGCCGCCGCGCTCCCCGAGGTCGCGTGCACGGTCTGGTCCAACATCTTCATGATCGCGCACCTGCGGCCGGGCGAGACGGTGCTCGTGCACGGCGGCGCGAGCGGCATCGGCACGATGGCGATCCAGCTGGCGAAGGCGGTCGGCGCGCGGGTCGCGGTCACGGCCGGCGGTCCGGAGAAGCTGGCGCGCTGCGCAGAGCTGGGCGCGGACGTCCTCATCGACTACCGCGAGCAGGACTTCGTCGAGGAGCTGGCCAAGGCGACGGACGGGGCGGGCGCGGACGTCATCCTGGACATCATGGGCGCCAAGTACCTGGAGCGGAACGTGAAGGCGCTGGCCGTGAACGGCCGGCTGGTGATCATCGGCCTCCAGGGCGGGGTGAAGGGCGAGCTGAACCTCGGGGCGCTGCTCGCGAAGCGTGCGGCCGTCATGGCGACCACGCTGCGCTCCCGGCCCGCGCAGGAGAAGGCCGCGATCGTCGCCGCCGTCCGCGAGCACGTCTGGCCCCTGATCGGCGCGGGCACGGTCAAGCCGGTCGTCGACCGTACGGTGCCGATGCCGGAGGCCGCCGACGGGCACCGGGCGCTGGACTCCGGCGGCCACGTCGGCAAGGTGCTGCTGCTCGCCCCCCGGGGCTGACGCCGGGCACGGCGGGGACGACGAAGGGGCCCGGCACGCGAACCGTGCCGGGCCCCTTCTCCGTACGGACGGATCTACAGGTACGGTCCCGAGCGCACCGCGTGGCCGTGGCCGCGGTCGTCGTCCTCGTCGTGGGAGGCGCCCGGCGGGAGGGCGCGCCGCATCTGCTCCAGCTGGGCACGGGCCGCCATCTGCTGGGCGAACAGCGCCGTCTGGATGCCGTGGAAGAGGCCTTCCAGCCAGCCCACCAGCTGGGCCTGCGCGATGCGCAGCTCCGCCTCGGAGGGGATCGCCTCGTCCGTGAAGGGCAGCGAGAGCCGCTCCAGCTCCTCGACCAGTTCGGGCGCGAGCCCGTCCTCCAGCTCCTTCACCGAGCTGGCGTGGATGTCCTTGAGCCTGACGCGGCTGGCCTCGTCGAGAGGTGCCGCGCGTACTTCCTCCAGGAGCTGCTTGATCATGCTGCCGATCCGCATGACCTTCGCAGGCTGCTCGACCATTTCCGTCACCGGGACCTCGCGGGGTTCGTCGTCGCCCTGAGTGCCGCCGAGCGCCATCCCGTCCTGTCCCACGATGAGGACCTGGGGGCTCTCCTGCGACCTGTCATTCCTCGGCATCTCCATGCCGCCATTCTCTCGTACACATCGCGTCACCCACTGGTGTGCCCCTGTACGGGGGTGATCCACCCTCGTACAGGGGCACAGGTCGGGAACCGGGTCCGTCAGGTCGCCTCGCGCCGGGCCAGCGCGCCGCGCGAGCGGGTCACGAGGGCGGCGAGCAGGGCGGCGCCCAGCGGGACGGCGACGAGCAGGCCGGCCAGCGTCTCCCAGGGGACGATGATCGGCAGGTCGGGCGGGGTGGGGTTGGCGTTCCAGCCCTGGGCGAGGCTCTCCTCGTAGTAGCGGACCTGTTCGCGCTCCTGGGTGAGCAGGAGGCCCACGGCGGGCAGCAGCCCGGCTGCCGAGCCGAGGATCACGCCCATCGCGGCGACGACTCCGCACTGGAACCCGCTGAGCGTGCGGCGGACCCGGGGCGGGGCGCCCACGGCGGCGAGCGTCTTCAGGTCGGCCTCGGCGTCGGCCTGGGCGAGACCGGTGGCGATGCCGGCCGCGCCGATGGTGACCAGGCCGGCGAAGACGGCCAGCGCGATGAGGATGATGCTGTCGCGGTTGACGAATCCTTCCTCCAGGTGGAACTCGACGGCGCTGCCTAGCTTGGCGATGTCGCCTTCGAGCTTCTGGCGCTGCTCGCTGTTCGGGAGCCGGTCGGTGCTGACGTACACGCCCATCGGCACCGTGGCCAGGCCGGCGGCCTTGGCGGTGGCCGGGGTCATGAGGGCCTGGAGGCCGTACGACTGCTTGTCGCCGGGCACCAGGTAGGCGGACAGGGAGCTGACCTCGCCGGGGACGGGGCGGTTCTCGTCGGAGGCCTTCTGGGCGGCGGCGACGTCGGTGATCTGCTTGATCCCGAGGGTGCCGTTCCCGTCGACGAGGGAGCGGTTGAAGACGACGACCTTGCCGTCGGCGAGGGCCTTCACGGTCGCGGGGTCGTCGACGCCGAGGACCTGGAGCACGGCGGCGTCACCGACGAGCAGGCCGCCGTCCGTGATGTACATGCCGCTGCTCGCGGACTCCTTGCACCGCCAGTCGTCGGTGAGCATCTTCTGCCGCTGCGCGGGCGGGTACTTCTCCGCCGGGTCGCCGCCGCCGGGGACGGAGGCGTACAGCGGGCACTCGTTCGCCCGGGGGATGACGACCTCGTAGCGGCCGCAGCCGGCGGTCTGGTCCCACCGCGCGCAGCCGGGGTTGCCGACCGAGACCCGCTCGACGTCGGCGCTGACGTCGACGGGGAAGGCGCGTTGGACGGCCTCGCGGACGGCGGGGACGTCCCGGCCGCCCTCCTCGGGAACGAAGGCGGAGGCGACGCCGTACGGCAGCAGGGGCACGTAGTCGGCCCTGTTCTGGGCCTCGCTGCTGGCCATGTACGTGGAGACGGCGACCGTGCCCGCGACGGCGGCGAGGACGGCGGCGACGGCCGGCGCCGTACGGCCCCGGTTGCGGACGGCGTCCCGCAGCGCGAGGCGCGGGGAGAGCGGCAGCCAGCGGCCGGTCCGCCCGAACAGGCCCACCAGGGCCGGGGTCATGGCGACGACGCCCAGCTCGGCGATGGCGGAGCCGCCCGCCACGATGACGAACTGCTCGCTGAAGAGCGAGCCGAAGAGGGCGATCGCGCCGCCGATGAGGACGGCCCCGAGGCCGACCAGGGGCAGCACCCGGCTGCTGCGGCGGACGCCGCGCCGGCCGGTGAGCGAGGAGAGCACGGTCTGGCGGGAGGCGGTGACGGCCGGGACGATCGCGGCGAGCAGGCCGGTCAGGACCGCGAGCAGCGCGATGCCGAGCAGTTCGGCGGGCCGGATGTCGAAGGCCCCGAACCGCTGGCCCATGGTGTCCTCGAGGACCGGCTGGAGCAGCAGGGTCAGGATCACGGCGAGGACGGTGCCGGTGACGGCGGCGGCGACGCCGATGACCAGACCGCCGCTCAGGACGATGGCCCGGATGTGGCTGCGGGCACCGCCGTTGGCCCCGACCAGACCGAGCTGGCGGCGCGAGCGGCGGGCGCCGACGGCGAACGCGGGTCCGGCGAGGAGGCAGATCTCCAGCATGGCCAGGCCGACGACGGTGCCGAGGGCGGCGAGCTCGGCGGCGTCGGCCGCCGGGCTGGACTCGTAGTTCGCGTAGCCGCCCGCCCGGAACAGCGGCACCTCGGACTCGGCGGGCGGGTCGAGCAGCACGGCGCGCGAGGCGACGGTGACGCCCTTGGTGTTGATCTGCTGCACGGTGTTCCACGTGAAACCACCGGGCTTGCGCACCAGGTACGAGACGGAGGTCTCGGGCGCCGGCAGACCGGCCTTCTCGACGGCCTTCCCGTAGGGGGCGAGGAACGCTCCGGGCAGCGCGTTGATCTGCTCGGCGTCGAGAGAGTTGGGAAGTTCGTAGGAGCCGACGATCCGATACGGGCGATCGAAGTTGCGGGCGGAAAGGGTCGAGCCGATCGACAGACCGCTGTTCTCCAGGAAGTGCGAGGTGGCCATGACCTCGTCGCCCTTCTCCGGGAAACGCCCGTCGAGGAGCGTCATGATGCCGCGGGCGACGGGGTCGGACGCCTTGAGCTCGCGCACCTCCGTCATGAGCAGGCCGTGGACCGTCGTCAGTTTCGCCGAACCGGTCCCGTCCGTGAGGACGGTGGAGCCGGCGGGCACGACCCCGGCGACGTCGGTGGGACCGCTCGGCCAGACCCCTTCCCCGGGATCCTTGGCCGGCGTGTGCATCTCGCCCGTCGGGTCCTGGAGGATCGGGACACCGCCCATCTGGGCGTCCTTGAAGCGCGCGTCGGCCGCGCCGAGCGACCGCTCCACCATTTCGGCGGGGGAGAGTTCGGAGCTGCGGTAGGTCAGGTCGAGGGCGCTGACGCCGAGGATGGGCAGGGCGATCATCGCGAGGACGAGGGCGCTGCGGCCCTTGGAGCGCCAGGCGTCGCGCCGGGCGATGCGGATGGCGGCCCGCCAGGAGTGGAACCAGGTCTTCACGCCTCGGCCACCTGGCCCGACAGGAGCGAGTCGGCGTCGCTGCGCACGGTCTGGTCGACGATGGCGCCGTCCCTGAGGAACACGACGCGGTCAGCCCAGGCCGCGAACCGCGGCTCGTGGGTGACGAGGACACCGGCGGCGCCCGCGTCGCAGCGCGAGCGGAGCAGGGCGAGCACGGACTCCCCGGTCTCGGAGTCGAGGGCGCCGGTCGGCTCGTCGGCGAGGACGAGCCGGCGGTCGCCGACGAGGGCGCGGGCGATGGCCACCCGCTGCTGCTGGCCGCCCGACATCTCGTCGGGGAAGCGGTCGGCGAGGTGGCCGAGCCCCATTTCCTCCAGGGCGGCCAGGGCCTCCGCGCGCGCCTTGCGGGCGGAGGTCCCGTCCAGCTCGCGCGGGAGGGCGACGTTCTCGGCGGCGGTCAGGGCCGGGATGAGGTTGTAGTCCTGGAAGACGTAGCCGATGCTGCGGCGGCGCAGGGCGGCGAGCTGCTTGACGGTCGCGGTGGTGATGTCGGTGTCCTCGACGATCACCCGGCCCGAGCTGGGGGTGTCGAGGCCGCCCGCGATGGTGAGCAGCGTGGACTTCCCGGAGCCCGACGGGCCCATGACGGCGACGAGTTCGCCCGGGTACAAGGCGAGGTCGATCCCGCGCAGGGCGTGCACCTCGGTGGCGCCGGAGCCGTGGACACGGGTCAGGTTCTGCAGTTGCAGCACGGGCTGCTGTGTGGACATCGAGGGGTCCCCCCTTGGGACGTGCCCGGCGGACGGCCGGGCACGGAGCGTGCGGTGGAAGGCGGTGCGTCGGCGGTACGGGCGGAGCGCGAGCGTGCGGTCAACGCGCTCCGGGCGTACCGGTGGTCGGGATGCCCGCCGCGTCCGGCGGCCGCGGGGCGGCCGCGGTGTCGGCGGCGGCCGGGGCCGGCGGAGCGGTCGCCGACAGGCGGATCAGCCGGGACTCGCAGTGGTCGAGCCAGCGGGCCTCGGCCTCGGTCTGGAAGATCAGCTGTTCGAGGACGAGCAGCCAGGCCACGTCGTCGCGCTCCCGGGCGCCGCCCCTCTCCACGGCGGCGAGTGCCTGCGCCTTGAGCCGGGTGTAGTCCTGCATGGCCTTGACGGTGTGCCGGCGCTGGGACTGGATGACGTCGCGGATGTCGACGGACGGTGCGCCCACGGCCATGGCGAGCTTGATGGCCAGCTCGTCACGGGCGGGGCTGGTGCGGTCCACCGGCTTCTCGAACCAGGTCCTGAGCTCGGTGCGACCGTCGTCGGTGATCGCGTAGAGCGCGTGCCCGGCCGCGTCCTCGCCGCTCTGCGCGACCATCCCGTCCCGTTCCAGACGGTTGAGGGTCGTGTAGACCTGGCCGACGTTCAGCGGCCAGGTGGCACCGGTGCGGGACTCGAACTCCGTACGGAGCTGGGAGCCGTAGCGCGGGCCGCGTTCGAGGAGGGCGAGGAGCCCGTGGCGGATCGACATACTCAGTATGTATACCGGGTATGCCCTCGGGGACAACCGCCCTGAGACGGAAGCGGCAGCTCCGCCTCAAGGGGGACCGGGCGGTCCGCGGGAGCCTCAGCGGCGGCGCATCCGGAGGCCGAGGAAGCCGATCCCGAGCCCCATCAGCGCCAGCCCCGCGCCCAGGGTGAGGACGGGAATCCGCTGGTCGGCGAGGGTGGGCGCGGCCTCGGCCGCCAGCCGGGAACCGGCGGCCGGCAGGGTGGCCGGCGCCGCCTCGGGCAGCACCGCGTCCTCCTCGCGTACCGCCTCCGGCTCCTCCTCGACGGCCTCCTGTTCCCCTTCGTCTGTAGCGGTTTCGGTACGAGAGGGGCCCGGCGACGGGGCCGCCGCACTCTCGGATGCCGCCTCGGGGCGTCCGGGCCGCGGCCGCCCCTCCCCGGCCGGCCGGCCGGCCAGCGAGGCGGAGCCGCTCGGCGCGGGAGCGTCACTCGGCCCGGCACTCGGCCCGGCGGGGGAGCCCGAGAGGGTGCCGGTTCCGGTGCCGGTGGGCGCGGCCGCCGGGGACGCCGGCGTGCCGACCGCACCGGTGCGCCCCGGTGAGGCGGTGCCCGTGCCCGTGGTCGGAGCGGTCGCGGACGGCGCGGTGGAGGAGGGGGACGCGGAGGGCGCCGCCGGGGTGGTGCCGGTGGGCGCGGGCGTCGGGGCCGTGGTGCCCACCGCGGTGTGCGGAGGGTCGGCCGGATGGGCGAGGGGTGCGGCGTACAGGGCGCACGCACCGACGAACGCGCAGGTGAGCGCGGGGCGGAGAGCCCGCGCCCGTGCCCTGCGGACTGCTGGAGTCACCGGGTGACCCCCTCCCGTGCCGAGCCGCCGAGGTGGTCAACTCAGCGTCACATGACGGGACGTTTCCGGCATCCGGGCGGTGGCGGCGGGTGTACGGAGCGTACGGCGGGGGCGGCAGGCATCCGGGCGGTCGGCACGCGTACGGCGGGGCGCCAGGCGTGCGTACAGCCGTGGCGCCGGGTGTGCGGCGGGAGCGCCAGGTGTATAGCTGTGGCGTCAGGCGTCAGGCGTCAGGCGTCAGGCGTCAGGCGTACGGCGTACGGCGGTGGCGGCTCGGCCACCGCCGTACGGGGCGTCCGCTACTGCGGCGGGTTGCCCGTGGAGATCTTGAGGGTGAACTCGGCGTCCTTGTCGGTGATGTCCTGGCCGGCCGGCGGGTACTGCTCCAGGACCGTGTCCTTGCCGTACGTCGACTCGTCCACCGGCGTCTGGGTCATGATCTTCCACCCGGCCGCCTGGACGCAGGCCTTCACCGACTGGAGGTTCTTGTAGGTGAAGTTGGGCACCTCGAACTTCTCGGGGTCGTCGCTCGACTCCTCCGGCTGCGTGCACTTCTTCGTGTCGACGGTCTTGGTCAGGTCGGGGCCCTTGTGGCCGGGGGCCGCCGTCTGGGTCTGCTGGGTGCCGGTCCCGCCGGTGCCGCCCGCCGTCGGGTCCTTCTCCTCGTCGAGGTTGAGCGCCACGATGAGGCCGCCGACGGCGAGGAGGGCGACGACGATCGCGCCGACGAGCACCGGGGTGTTCCGCCGGGAGCCGCCGGACGCGACGGGCGAGGGGCCGGGCGCGTACGGCGCGGGGGCCGGGATGTGCGCGTACGGCGCGGGCGTCGGGGCGGCGGCGTACGGCGCGGGCGTCGGCGCGGAGGCGTAGGGCGCCGGCGTCGGGGCCTGCTGGGGGTAGCCGTACGAGGGGCCGGGTGCCGGGGTCGAGGGGCCGTACGGGCCGGGCTGCGGCGTCGGCGGCTGGTACGGCTGCTGCACCCCGTGCGGGGCGGGCGGCGGGGTCTGGCCGACCGGCGGGAAGACCGCCGAGCCGACGCCCGCGCCGCTGCTGACCGGACCGCCCTGGACGATGACCGGGGCGCCCGTCTGGCCCGCCGACAGCACCCGGAGGCACTCGTCGCGCATGGCAGCCGCGCTCGGGAACCGCTCGTTCGGGTTCTTCCGGAGCGCGCGGGCGACGAGCGCGTCCATCGCCGGCGTCACCGACCGGTTGACGGTCGACGGGGCGACCGGCTCCTCCTGCACGTGCGCGTAGGCGATGGCGAGGGGGGAGTCGGCGTCGAAGGGCAGACGTCCCGTCAGCAGCTGGAAGAGCATGATGCCGACCGAATAAAGGTCGGAGCGGGCGTCCACCGCGCGCCCGAGGGCCTGCTCGGGGGAGAGGTACTGGGGGGTGCCGACGACCATGCCGGTCTGCGTCATCGAGGTGACCCCGGACTGCATGGCGCGCGCGATGCCGAAGTCCATGACCTTGACCACGCCGCGCTTGGTCGTCATCACGTTGCCGGGCTTGATGTCGCGGTGGACCAGGCCCATCTCGTGGCTGACCTCCAGGGCGGCCAGCACGTCGGCCGTGACCTTGAGCACCTTGTCGGCCGGCATCGCGCCGTACTGCTGGACGTCCGCGGCGAGGACCGAACCGAGCGGCTGGCCCTCCACGTACTCCATGACGATGTACGGCATGACGGCGCCGTCGAGGGTGTCCTCGCCGGTGTCGAAGACCGAGACGATGTTGGTGTGCGACAGCTTCGCGACGGCCTGCGCCTCGCGGCGGAAGCGCTCGCGGAACGACTGTTCCCGGCCGAGTTCGGTGTGCAGCGTCTTGATGGCGACCTGCCGGTCCAGCGCGCTGTCGTAGGCCAGGTACACGGACGCCATGCCGCCCTCGCCGAGAAGATCGCGCAGCTGGTACCGGCCGCCCGCGACCGAACCGCCCGCATAGCGGCCCTGTGCGCCGTCCTGGCTCATCTGTGCTTCCCCCTACGCGCGCGGTGGCGGCGTTGATCCGGATTTTCTCGGCCAAGTCTGCCCGAGGGCAGTGACACGTCAAGCCGGGTGCCCGTTCCGTGACCCTCCGCACAGGAACCCTCTCCGAAACGTTTCGGCCACGGTCGGACGATGCCACCGAATTTGCACAGGTGTACGGGGACGGGGTTGGATGGCCGGTCCATCTCGGACCGTGATGTCGTACGGAGCCTGTAGCGTGACGACTGGACACGGCACGACAGACGACGGCGAGGACTGATGGCACCCGAATCCGGAGCAGGCGGCGGTGTGCCGGACTCGGCAGCGGAGTCCTGGGGCGTCGGCGGCGTCGTCGGCGACGGACGTTACCGTCTGACGCACCGTCTGGGCCGCGGCGGCATGGCGGAGGTCTTTGCCGCGGAGGACGTACGGCTCGGCCGCACGGTCGCGGTGAAGCTGCTGCGCGCCGACCTCGCCGAGGACCCCGTCTCCAAGGCCCGCTTCACCCGCGAGGCGCAGTCGGTCGCCGGCCTCAACCACCATGCCATCGTGGCCGTGTACGACTCCGGCGAGGACCTGGTGTCCGGTCGGCCCGTGCCGTACATCGTGATGGAGCTGGTCGAGGGCCGCACCATCCGCGACCTGCTGCTCAGCGCCGAGGCGCCCGGGCCCGAGCAGGCCCTCATCATCGTCTCCGGCGTCCTGGAGGCACTCGCCTACTCGCACCAGCACGGCATCGTGCACCGCGACATCAAGCCGGCGAACGTCATCATCACCCACACCGGTGCGGTGAAGGTCATGGACTTCGGCATCGCCCGTGCCCTGCACGGCGCGCAGTCGACGATGACCCAGACCGGCATGGTCATGGGCACCCCGCAGTACCTCTCCCCCGAGCAGGCGCTCGGCAAGGCCGTCGACCACCGCTCCGACCTGTACGCGACGGGCTGCCTCCTCTACGAACTCCTCGCGCTGCGGCCCCCCTTCACCGGCGAGACGCCGCTCTCCGTGGTGTACCAGCACGTGCAGGACGCGCCCGTCCCGCCGTCCGAGGTCACCGCGGGGGTGCCGCCGGAGCTCGACGGCCTGGTGATGCGCTCCCTCGCGAAGGACCCGGACGACCGGTTCCAGAGCGCCGAGGAGATGCGCGGGCTGATCCAGTACGGCCTGCAGATGCTCCATCAGCACGGCGGCCACACCGGCACCTGGAACACCGGCCCGGTCGACATGCACGACGGCGGGCGCACCCCGGCCGGCGGCATGGCCGCGACCGCCGCGATGGGCCACCCGATGCACGGGGAGACCGCGCAGCGCCCGATCCTCCCGCCGATGAACCCGGACGACGGCGGCTACGGCGGCTACGACGGCGGCACGGGCGGCACCGGCGGCTACGGCCAGGACGGGTCGTACGGCTCGCAGGGCGGCAACGGCGGGCGGGGCAAGCTGTGGCTGTTCGTCGCGCTCGCGCTGATCGCGGTCGTCGCCGGCGTCGTGTACGCGGTCGACAAGGCGAAAGACAAGAACGGCGACGTGAAGACGCCGACGACCGTCAGCAACTCGCCGTCGACGGCCTCCGAGGAGCCCACGCCGTCGGAGGAGCCGACCGACGACCCGACGCAGGACTCGGGCACCTCGGACGGCGGCTCCACCCAGGAGCCGTGGAACCCGCCGCCGACGCACCAGCCGACGGAGCCCACGGGCACCCCGTCGACCGAGGCGCCCACGGAGACGACGACGCCGCCGCCCACCGACCCCACGGGCTCGCCGACCGGCACGGCCACGACGCCGACCGACCCCACCACGGACCCGGGCACCGACCCGAGCGACGACTCGGGCGGCAACCCGGGCACCCCGCCGACCACCGGCGCCCCGTGACCCGCCGACACGGCGCGGGCCCCGAAGGCCCTCGCCCTGATCGGCGGGACACCGCCTAGCCGGCGAACGCGTCGCGCACCGCCTCGTACTCGCGGGTCCACCAGACCGCCAGGGCCGACACCGCAGGGAACTGCGGGTCGGCCCTTCGGTCGTGCAGCTGGTAGCGCCAGCGCAGCGTCCAGAAGTCGTTGAGCCGCTCCCACCACACCCGGTGGGCCGCGACCGCCAGCTCGCCGCCGCACGCCCCCGTCGCCCGCCGGTACGCCCGCGCGTACGCCCGGACCTTCTCCAGGGCCAGCTCGCCCCCGGGCCGTACGAAGAAGATCGCGGCGGCCCTGACCGCCTCCTCGGCCCTGGGACGGACCCCGAGCCGGTCCCAGTCGACGATCGCGGCGGGCTCGGCGCCCCGGTACAGCAGGTTCAGGGGGTGGAAGTCGCCGTGCACCCAGCCGGCGGCGGCGGCCGGCGGGGGCCGCCGGTGGGCGTGCTGGGCGAGCAGCCGGCGGCGCTCCCTGAGCCGGTGCTCGGCGAGTGCGTCGAAGCTGTCGCGGGGGCGGTGCGCGCGGGCCAGGCCGATCAGTTCGTCGATGGCCCGGAAGGTGTCCGGGAGGTCGGCGCTCGCGCGGTCGTCGGCGCCCCCCCGGCCGTCCGTGACGGTGGGTTCCATCACCCGGTCGAGTGCGGTGTGGACCTGGCCGAGGAGGGTGCCGAGGCGGCGGGAGCAGCCCGCGGTGAGCTGGGCGCCGTCGCGGTGCCGGCCGTCGATCCAGGGGTGCAGGGCGTAGCAGTGGCCGTCGACGACGGTGACCGTGCGGCCTTTGGCGTCGGCGAGCGGCGGGGCGACGGGCAGGCCGAGGGCGTACAGGCGCTGGGTGGCGCGGTGCTGGCGGACGATGGTGGCGCGGTCGGCGGTGGGGGCGTCCAGGTGCTGTTTCAGGAAGTACGTGCCGCGGGTGGTGGTGAGCCGGAAGCCGCGGTTGAGCAGGCCTTCGGCGACGGGTAAGCAGGCGAGGGGCTCTCCGGCGTGCCGATGGCGGCGCAGCAGGGCGCCGACGGGCGGGGCCCCGGACGGACGGGGGTGCCGTCCGGCGGGGACGGGGAGGGGTTCAGATGAGCGCGGCACCCGCCAGATGTTAGATCACGCTACGTGGTGAAGGTGTCGCCGTACGGAGGGCCCGGTGGGTGCGGTCGTCGGGGTCTCGCTCGCGTAGTCGAGCGCGTGCACCGTCACGAACTGCGGTTCGACGCGCATGAAGACCGGGACGAAGGGCTCGCCGTCCACGAGCTCCGGCTCGGGCCCGAAGGCCGCGAGTTCCGCGGCGGTCGGCTCGACGATCTCCGCGGTGCCGGTGAACTGCACGGACCACAGGTTCTCGGACCCCGAGTCGAAGTTGTCCGCCCCGTACGCGACGACGCTGCCGTTGCAGGCGCGGTGGTAGCCGAGCCCCTGGTGCATCCGGAGCAGGACGCGGCCGTCGGCCACGATGTGCCGGGCGGGGGCGACGAACGGCATCGCCCGCATGCTCGTCGCCACCCGGCCGTAGGACACGCGGCGGAGCAGCTCGATGGCGCGGTTCTCGTCGGTGGTGGACATGGTTCCACTCTCCGCCACCGGCACCGTGTCGGAAAAGGGGCCCCTGCCCCGGTTTCGCGGGGACGTAGGTCCCGAAAACCACCTGGGTCCCCGGTCTGGTCCGTACGGGTGAGGTGCGGACCGGACCGGAGCCCGGGGGTTCGGCGCCGAGGCCGGTGGTGCCCGGCGGCCGGTGGATCAGCGGATCAGGGAGGGCGGTGGATCAGGGAGGGCGGTGGGTCAGGGAGGGCGGTGGGTCAGTGGCGCTCGGCCTGGAGCCGTGCCACGTACGCCGCGGCCTGCGAGCGCCGCTCCATGCCCAGCTTCGACAGCAGGCTGGAGACGTAGTTCTTGATGGTCTTCTCCGCGAGGTGGAGCCGCTCGCCGATCACCCGGTTGGTCAGGCCCTCGCCGATCAGGTCCAGGATCCTGCGCTCCTGATCCGTCAGGTTGGCGAGCCTGTCGTCCCTCTTCGGGTTGTTGCCGTCGCGCAGCCGCTCCAGGACGCGGGCGGTCGCCACCGGGTCGAGCAGCGACTTGCCGGCCGCCACGTCCCGTACGGCGTTCAGCAGCTCGTTGCCCCGGATGGCCTTGAGGACGTAGCCCGAGGCCCCGGCCATGATCGCGTCGAAGAGCGCCTCGTCGTCGGCGTACGAGGTCAGCATCAGGCATTTGATCGACTCGTCGTGCGAGCGGATCTCGCGGCACACCTCCACGCCGCTGCCGTCCGGGAGCCGGACGTCGAGCACGGCGACGTCGGGGCGGGTCGCGGGGATCCTGACCAGCGCGTCCGCCGCCGTTCCGGCCTCGCCGACCACTTCGATGTCGTCCTCCACGGAGAGCAGCTCGTGGACGCCGCGCCGGACGACTTCGTGGTCGTCCAGCAGAAATACCCGGATTTTTCCATCTTCGCGCACGCAGTCAGTCTCACATATTGGCTCTTCCCGCGCCCGGGGTGCGCGGGATAACGTGCCCGTTGTTCCGGCGGCCCCTCAAGCCGCTGCCAACGCGCTGACCAGCCGCGCTTCCCGCTTTTCTCGATTTACTTGGAAATCCAAGCAAAATCGCAGGTCAAGTGGGGTTTCGCGGGAATGCTGCGCTGTGGGTAACGTGCCTATGACAGGGGCGCTCGCCGGGGCACCTGTCACGCCCGACCCCGGCCGCGTCGCACCCACCCCGTGCGAAGGGTACGGATAAGGCGGAGAGCCGCACTGGCCTTGCCGGCGAACCCGGGGGCCGGACCGACGGAGGAGCACGCACGTGACCGTGGAGAGCACTGCCGCGCGCAAGACGACGCGACGCAGCAGCGGCACCAAGCGCACCGCAAGCGCGAGCACGAGCACCACCAAGAAGACGAGCACGCGCGCCGAGGCGGACGCTGTGGAGCCCGAGCTCGTCCAGCTGCTGACGCCCGAAGGAGAGCGCGTCCAGCACCCCGATTACGACATCGACCTGAGCGCCGAGGAGCTGCGCGGTCTCTACCGCGACATGGTCCTCAGCCGTCGCTTCGACGCCGAGGCCACCGCGCTCCAGCGCCAGGGCGAGCTGGGTCTGTGGGCGTCGCTGCTCGGCCAGGAGGCCGCCCAGATCGGTTCCGGCCGCGCCCTGCGGGACGACGACTACGTCTTCCCCACCTACCGTGAGCACGCCGTCGCCTGGTGCCGCGGGGTGGACCCCACGAATCTGCTGGGAATGTTCCGCGGTGTGAACAATGGTGGCTGGGATCCCAGCACCAATAATTTCCACCTGTACACGATCGTTCTCGGTTCGCAGACCCTGCACGCCACCGGCTACGCCATGGGCATCGCCAAGGACGGCGCGGACTCCGCCGTGATCGCGTACTTCGGTGACGGCGCCTCCAGCCAGGGCGACGTGAACGAGTCGTTCGTGTTCTCCGCGGTGTACAACGCCCCGGTCGTGTTCTTCTGCCAGAACAACCAGTGGGCCATTTCCGAGCCCATCGAGAAGCAGACCCGCGTCCCGCTCTACCAGCGTGCCCGCGGCTTCGGCTTCCCCGGTGTCCGCGTCGACGGCAACGACGTCCTCGCCTGCCTGGCCGTGACCCGCTCGGCGCTGGAGCGCGCCCGCCGCGGCGAGGGCCCGACGCTCATCGAGGCGTACACCTACCGCATGGCCGCCCACACCACCTCCGACGACCCGACCCGCTACCGCCGCGACGCGGAGCGCGAGGAGTGGGAGGCCAAGGATCCGATCCAGCGTCTCAAGACGTACATGGAGAACGAGGGCCACGCCGACGCCGCCTTCTTCGAGGCGCTGGAGGCGGAGAGCGAGACGCTCGGCAAGCACGTCCGCGAGGTCGTCCGCGCCATGCCCGTCCCGGAGCACATGGCGATCTTCGACAACGTGTACGCGGACGGGCACGCGCTCGTCGACGAGGAGCGGGCGCAGTTCGCCGCCTACCAGGCGTCCTTCGAGGGCGGAGAGGCCGAGTAACCATGGCTGTTCAGAAGCTTCCCCTCGCGAAGGCGCTCAACGAGTCGCTGCGCAAGGCCCTGGAGACCGACCCCAAGGTTCTGATCATGGGCCTGGACGTCGGCAAGCTCGGCGGCGTCTTCCGGATCACCGACGGGCTGCAGAAGGACTTCGGCGAGGACCGGGTCATCGACACCCCGCTCGCCGAGTCCGGCATCGTCGGCACCGCGATCGGCCTCGCCCTGCGCGGCTACCGCCCGGTCGTGGAGATCCAGTTCGACGGCTTCGTCTTCCCCGCGTACGACCAGATCGTGTCCCAGCTGGCGAAGATGCGGGCCCGCTCGCTCGGCACGGTGAAGATGCCGATCGTCATCCGCATCCCGTACGGCGGCGGCATCGGCGCCGTCGAGCACCACTCCGAGTCCCCCGAGTCGCTCTTCGCGCACGTCGCGGGCCTCAAGGTCGTCACCCCGGCGAACTCCAACGACGCCTACTGGATGCTCCAGCAGGCGATCCAGAGCGACGACCCGGTCATCTTCTTCGAGCCCAAGCGCCGCTACTGGGACAAGGGCGAGGTCGACACCGAGGCCATCCCGGGCGAGCTGCACAAGGCGCGGGTCGCCCGCGAGGGCACGGACCTCACCCTGGCGGCCTACGGCCCGATGGTGAAGACCTGCCTGGAGGTGGCCGCGGCCGCCGCCGAGGAGGGCAAGTCGATCGAGGTCGTGGACGTGCGCTCGATCTCCCCGCTCGACTTCGACACCATCCAGGCCTCGGTCGAGAAGACCCGCCGCCTGGTCGTCGTCCACGAGGCGCCGGTGTTCTTCGGCTCCGGCGCGGAGATCGCCGCCAGGATCACCGAGCGCTGCTTCTACCACCTGGAGGCCCCCGTCCTGCGGGTCGGCGGCTACCACGCGCCGTATCCGCCGGCGCGCCTGGAGGAGGAGTACCTGCCGGGTCTGGACCGCGTGCTCGACGCCGTCGACCGCTCGCTGGCGTACTGAGGAGAGCACCGTGACGATCCGCGAATTCAAGATGCCCGACGTGGGCGAGGGCCTCACCGAGGCCGAGATCCTCAAGTGGTACGTCCAGCCCGGTGACACCGTCACCGACGGCCAGGTCGTGATCGAGGTCGAGACGGCCAAGGCCGCCGTCGAGCTGCCGATCCCCTTCGACGGCACGGTCCACGAGCTGCTCTTCCCCGAGGGGACGACGGTCGACGTCGGCCAGGTCATCATCTCGGTGAACGTCGGCGGCGGCGCCGCGCCCGTGGCCGAGGCCCCGGTGGCCGAGGCCGCCCCGGTGGTGGCGGCCCCCGCCGCGCCGGCGGCCGAGGACGACGAGCCCAAGGGCCGCCAGCCGGTCCTCGTGGGCTACGGCGTGGCCGCCAGCTCCACCAAGCGCCGGGCGCGCAAGGCGGCGTCGGAGCCGGCGGGCGCGAGTGCCCCCGTCGCCGCCCCGGCTCCCGTCGCCGCCCCGGCTCCCATCGCCGTCTCCGTACCCGAGCAGCTCAACGGGCACGGGCCGGCCGGTGACCGGCCGCTGGCCAAGCCGCCGGTCCGGAAGCTCGCGAAGGACCTCGGCGTCGACCTGGCGACGGTCACCCCGACCGGCCCGGACGGCATCATCACCCGTGAGGACGTCCACGCGGCGGCCGCGCCGGTGGCCGCTCCGGCGCCCGCGCCGGTCGTCGAGGCCCCGGCCGCGGCGCCCGTGGCGGCCCCGGCGGCGGTGCCCGCCGCGGCGACGGCGGGTGCGTCGGAGGCCCGGGAGACCCGGGTGCCGATCAAGGGCGTGCGGAAGGCGACGGCGGCGGCGATGGTCGGCTCGGCCTTCACCGCGCCGCACGTCACCGAGTTCGTGACCTTCGACATCACGCGCACGATGAAGCTCGTCGAGGAGCTCAAGTCCGACAAGGACATGGCGGGCCTGCGGGTCAACCCGCTCCTTCTCATCGCCAAGGCCGTGCTCGTCGCGGTCAAGCGCAACCCGGAGATCAACGCGGCCTGGGACGAGGCGGCGCAGGAGATCGTCCTCAAGCACTACGTGAACCTGGGCATCGCCGCGGCCACCCCGCGCGGTCTGATCGTGCCGAACATCAAGGACGCGCACGCCCAGACCCTGCCCGAGCTCTCGAAGTCGCTGAGCGAGCTCGTCGCCACCGCCCGCGAGGGCAAGACCACCCCGGCGGCGATGCAGGGCGGCACCTTCACCATCACCAACGTCGGCGTCTTCGGCGTCGACACCGGTACGCCCATCCTGAACCCCGGCGAGTCCGCGATCCTCGCGGTCGGTGCGATCAAGCTCCAGCCGTGGGTCCACAAGGGCAAGGTGAAGCCCCGCCAGGTCACCACGCTGGCCCTCTCCTTCGACCACCGCCTGGTCGACGGCGAGCTCGGCTCCAAGTTCCTCGCGGACATCGCCGCGGTCCTGGAGCAGCCGAAGAGGCTCATCACCTGGGCGTGAGGCCCGAGTTGCGACGTTTCACGTGAAACACCCGGCCGGGGATGACACCATCCCCGGCCGGGTGTTTCCCTTTGTGTCTCACGCTTCGAGGGGGAAGTCCATGGGACAGCTGGGGCCGCTGGAACTGGTCGGGGACCGATGGGTGATAGGTGATCCCGAGCGCGCCGGAGGGATGTGCCTGGTCCTGACCGCCGAAGGCATGGAACACCGGGCGAACGGCACTGCGGAGCCGCTGGAGGTCCTGCCGTGGTCCAGGGTCATGGAGCTGGGCATCCGCACCACCTACCGGGCCTGGATGGCGACCCGCGGCGGTACCGCACTCGTCTGGGCCGCCCAGTCGGACGCCATCGACATGGGCCGCGACGCCTGCTCCGTACACGCCCTCGTGCGCCATCCGTACGACGACTGGTACGCGCGCTACAGCCACCACGAGCGCCGCTACACGGGTGTGCACATCTACCTCGTGATCGAGCTCTTCCGGGCGCTCTCCGAGGCGAAGCTGACGCATCGGCTGGGCGACGCGGAGTGGCTCGGCGCGGTCGTCGAGCAGGTGGCGCCCCTGCCGCACCGGCGGTCGTCGGTCCGGCGGATCCGCGAGATCATCGCAGCCGTCTCCGTCTGATCCAGGCGGCGCCCGGCCCCTCCGGCTGCCGCGTCCACATCCCGGACGAGGCTGCCTGTTGCACCTCTGTTGTATCTATGCTGTGCGCATGCCATCAGCGCCCGCCGGTCCCGTCCCGCTGCCCACCAAGCAGCCACCCGCCGCCGACCGTGTCTACATGCACGTCAAGCAGGCCGTGCTCGACCGGCGTTACGAGGGGGGAACCCTGCTGACCGAGGGCGAACTCGCGGACGCGGTGGGGGTGTCGAGGACGCCCGTGCGCGAGGCGCTGCTCAAGCTGGAGATGGAAGGGCTGCTCAAGCTCTACCCGAAGAAGGGCGCCCTCGTCCTCGCCGTCTCCGCCCAGGAGATCGCCGACGTCGTCGAGACCCGGCTGCTCGTCGAGGAGTTCGCCGTCCGCCGGGCCGTGCCCGCGCCCGCCTCGCTGATCGCCCGCCTCGAGGAGCTCCTGGAGGAGCAGAAACTGCGGGCCGCGGCCGGGGACCTCGCGGAGGTGGCGGTCACCGACCGGTGCTTCCACGCCGAGATCGTCCAGCACGCCGGCAACCAGATCCTCTCCCGCCTCTACGACCAGCTCCGCGACCGCCAGCTGCGCATGGGCGTCGCCGTGATGCAGTCCCAGCCCGACCGCGTCGCCAAGAACATCACCGAGCACGCCGAGATCCTCGACCGGATCCGCGCCGGCGACGTCGAGGGCGCGGCCCACTGCGTCCGCCAGCACCTCAGCTGGGTCAAGGTCCTGGTCCGGGGTGAGTACCGGTGAACAGGTCCTACGGATCCGCCGTCACCCTCCCCGGCGACCCGCCCGGCGGCCGCCGGGCCGCGCTCGTCTGGGGCGTCGGGGTCGCCGTCTACTTCGTCGCCGTCATCTTCCGGACGTCCCTGGGCGTCGCCGGCCTCGACGCCGCCGACCGCTTCGACGTCAACGCCTCCGCGCTGTCCACCTTCTCCATACTCCAGCTGCTCGTCTACGCGGGCATGCAGATACCCGTCGGCCTCATGGTCGACCGGCTCGGCACCAAGAAGGTCCTGGCCCTCGGCGTGGTCCTCTTCACCGTCGGCCAGCTCGGCTTCGCGCTCTCCCCCACGTACGGCACCGCGCTCGCCTCCCGCGCCCTCCTCGGCTGCGGCGACGCCATGACGTTCATCAGCGTCCTCAGGCTCGGCTCCCGCTGGTTCCCGGCCCGCCGCGGCCCGCTCATCGGCCAGGTCGCCGCCCTCTTCGGCATGGCGGGCAACCTCGTCTCCACCGTCTTCATCGCCCGCGCCCTGCACGGCCTCGGCTGGACGACCACCTTCGTCGGCAGCTCGCTCGCCGGCGTCGTCGTCCTCGTCCTGCTGCTGCTGTTCCTCAAGGACCACCCCGAGGGGTACGAGCCCCGGCCCTCCACGCACGCGGGCGCCGCCTTCGTCCGCCGGCAGATCGCCGAGTCGTGGCGGGAACCCGGCACCCGGCTCGGCATGTGGGTCCACTTCACCACCCAGTTCCCCGCGATGGTGTTCCTGCTGCTGTGGGGGCTGCCGTTCCTCGTCGAGGCGCAGGGCCTGTCCCGGTCCACCGCCGGGGCCCTGCTCACCCTGGTGGTGCTCTCGAACATGGTCGTCGGCCTCGCGTACGGGCAGATCATCGCCCGCCACCACACGGCCCGCGCCCCGCTCGCCCTCGGCACCGTCGCGGCCACCGCCCTGCTGTGGGCGACCACCCTCGTGCACCCCGGCGACCACGCCCCGATGTGGCTGCTCGTCACCCTGTGCGCGGTCCTCGGCGCCTGCGGGCCCGCGTCGATGATCGGCTTCGACTTCGCCCGCCCGGCCAACCCGCCGGAGCGTCAGGGCACCGCCTCCGGCATCGTCAACATGGGCGGCTTCGTGGCCTCGATGACGACGCTGCTCGCCGTGGGCGTGCTGCTGGACGCGACCGGCGGCAACTACCGGATCGCGTTCTCGTCGGTCTTCGTCCTGGAGGCGGTCGGCGTGGTGCAGATCCTGCGCCTCAAGGCCCGCACCCACCGCAGGGAACGGGAACGGCTCGTGGCCAGCCGCGTCGAGGCCGTCCACGTGCCCGCGTAGGGCGACCTACCGGGGCGTCACCGCGAAGTTGTCCAGGATGGCCCGCGCCAGGTCCTCGTCACCCTCCGCCTTGACCCGGTCGGCCACGTCGGCCGGCCGGACCCGGCCGCAGGCGAGGCGGACGAACGTCTCCCAGTCCGTCGCCAGCGTCACCGCGGGGCCCAGCGACGGCGCGCCGTCGATCGAACCGCGGCCGTCCGCGTCGACCCGCACCGTCCGCAGGAACTCCAGCGGACCGGTCACGTCGAGGACCACCGCGGAGGACGGCGGCGCCCCGGCGTCCTTGGCGACCACCTTGGGCAGCGCCTCCAGGAGCAGGTCCCGGGTGACGTGCGCGCCGGGCGAGTCCAGGTTGCCGGGCACGCCGAGCGCCGTCCGCAGGTCCTGCTCGTGCACCCACACGTCGAAGGCGCGCAGTCGGTAGGCCAGTTCCAGGGACTGCTCGGCGCCCAGGGGTGCGCGGATCAGGTGCTCGGGGGAGCGGTTCTCGTTGCGCAGCTGCCGTGCCCGACGGATCAGGATGTACTCCAGCTCCGAGGTCATCTCCGGCGCGGTGTGGTGCCGCCGCACATCGACCTGCACCTCCATGTAGCGCGCGAAGTCACTGCGTACGTGGTACAGATCGCGCGGCAGGGAGTGGATCGGACGCGGGTCGCCGAGCATCTCCGTCTCCATGCCGATGACATGGGACACGATGTCGCGCACCGACCAGCCGACGCACGGTGTTGGCCGGTTCCATTCGCCCTCCACGAGCGGCTGGACCAGCTCGGCTATCGCCTCGATGGAATGGGTCCAGGCGTCGGCGTAGGTCTGGAGGCTGGGATGGACGGTCACGGGACCCCTCGGCGGTTCTTCGGTGCGCGGGCTGAAAACACGACTGGGTGGGAGGCTCGGACGCTAAGTTACGCTGCCCGAAGGCACCCCGGCAGTGCTTTCGTGTGACGATCGTAGGCCGGTGTTGACGGCTCGAATGCCAGGACGGTGGTAGTGTGCGCGCCTCGCTGATCCAGATCGCGGTAGACCCGGACGAACCGGTCGACGCCCGGCGTGCCCGCGCGGCACGTCTCGTACGGGAGGAATCCGGCCGCGCCGACCTCGTGGTCCTGCCGGAACTGTGGACCGTCGGCGCCTTCGCGTCCGACCTGTTCGCCGCCGAGTCCGAGCCCCTGAACGGGCCCACCCACGCGGCGATGGCGGCCGCCGCCCGCGACGCCGGGGTCTGGCTGCACGCCGGCTCCTTCGTCGAGGCGGAGGGCGGCGCCCTCTACAACACCTCGCTCGTCCTCTCCCCCGACGGGGAACTCGCCGCCTCCTACCGGAAGATCCACCGCTTCGGCTTCGACAAGGGCGAGGCCGTGCTGATGGCCGCCGGCGAGGACCTCGTCACCGTCGACCTGCCGCACCTCACCCTCGGCGTAGGCACCTGCTACGACCTGCGTTTCCCCGAGCTCTTCCGCGGCCTCGTCGACGCCGGCGCCCAGGCCTTCGTCGTCCCGGCCGGCTGGCCCGCCCTCCGCCGCGCCCACTGGACGCTGCTGGCCCGCGCCCGCGCCGTCGAGAACCAGGCCTACGTCCTCGCCTGCGGCACCGCCGGCACCCACGCGGGCGTGGAGCAGGCCGGCCACTCGATCGTCGTCGACCCCTGGGGAGAGGTCCTCGCGGAGGCCGGACCGGACGAGGAGGTCCTCCGGGTCGTCCTCGACCCCGCGAAGGTCGTGACCACCCGCGAGCAGTTCCCGGCCCTCAAGGACCGCGTCCTCGGCGTCCCCGCACCGCACAGCGCCTGAAAGGACGGGTCCGCCGCCGGCCGAGGGCTCAAAGCTCAGGGCTCAGGGCTCAAAGCTCAGGGCTCAGGGCTCAGTACTGCGACTCGGCCCAGAAGCCGGTGATCCGGGAGAGGCCCGCGCGCACCGCGCCGCCGCGGGTGAGGGCCGCCCGGTCCACCCCGGCGAAGACCAGCGCCAGGGCCAGGTCGGCCCCGCCCGCCCGGCCCGACACCGTGACGTCGAGCCGGCGGCGCTTCCCGCGCCCGGCGCCGCGTACGGCCACGGTGACGCCGGGGTCCTCGTCGTCCGCCTCGCGCGCCAGCACCCAGGAGCGCCGGTCCCGCGCCCACAGCCGGTAGCGGTCGCCGCCGTACCGCAGGTGCAGCGCCCGCTGGCGGGCCGTCGCGCCGAGGCGGTTGCGGGTCATCGACACGAGGGCGTCGCCGACGCGGAGGGTCGCCCGGTTGAGGGTCGGCAGCCGGGCGACCTCCGTGTGGACGCCCCGCGTCTCGTACGAGGCTGGGGGCAGCAGACCGCCCCGCAGCTCCGTCACGGCCACCTGCGGAACGCTCTGCCGCAGCGGGGCCTCCACGGTGATCCCGCCGAACTCGGCGGAGTCGCCCCGCCAACCGGTCCGCCGGTCGTACCCCTTCCCCTCCCGCCACGGGCGGAGCGTGAACGGGCTGACGGTGCGGTGCATGCGGTCTCCTCCGTCGGCGTGCGCGTCGCACCAATCTGCGGGGACCGGACCGGAGAAGGCAAACGGCGGTCCCGGAACCGGGCCCACGGGCCCCGCGGACCGGGACGACACCGTCGGACCGCCCTGCTAGTCCTCCCGTTCGCGTTCGGCCATCCTGATCACGCAGACGGCGACGGCGACGAGCAGGGCGGCGTCGGCGTCCTCGCGGACCACGTCGACCGCGTAGGTCTCGCGGACGTGGAACCACCGCCGGGAGATGTGGGCGAGGAGCTCGCCGTCGTACTCGACGACGAACTCCCGGTCCAGGACGCGCCCGCTGACGTCCAGTTCGGTGCCCTCGACGAGGGCCACCCGGTAGTGGTTGCGCAGCAGGGAGAGCCGTTTGCGGCGGATGGTCGCGAGGGGCCGGCCGTCGCGCTCGATCGTCATCGCGTCCCGCAGGCCGAACATCTTCTGCCGCAGGGTGACGAGGACCTGCCCGTCGGGGTCCTTCAGCTCCAGGGTGTCGCGCAGCCGCAGGGCCTTGCCGTCGACGAGGAAGGCGTGGCGGCCCCGCTCGTCCTCGATCCAGTAGTCGTCGCCGATCGCGAAGATCTTGTCCCGCACGAGATATTTCACGGTGCCATGCCTGCCCCGTACGGCGCGCGCCTCACCCGGAGCAGCGGGTGGAGGCGTCCCCGCCCCGCCGGTCCGGGCGGCGGGCCCGGGGACACGCGTGCCCGCCCCGCCCGGCCCCCGCGCGCCACCCGTACGGCACTCTTGAACCATGAACGACTCCGCGCCCACCCCCGCGCCCCGACGTGCCCGTGTCCGCGCCCCCGAGCTGATCGGCAAGGGCGGCTGGCTGAACACGGGTGGAGACGACCTGACCCTCGCCGACCTGCGAGGAAAGATCGTTCTGCTCGACTTCTGGACCTTCTGCTGCGTGAACTGCCTGCACGTCCTCGACGAGCTGCGCGACCTGGAGGAGAAGCACCGCGACACCCTCGTGATCGTCGGCGTGCACTCGCCGAAGTTCGTGCACGAGGCCGAGCACCAGGCCGTCGTCGACGCCGTCGAGCGCTACGAGGTGCACCACCCCGTCCTGGACGACCCGGAACTCGCGACCTGGAAGCAGTACGCCGTACGCGCCTGGCCGACGCTCGTGGTGATCGACCCCGAGGGGTACGTCGTCGCCCAGCACGCCGGCGAGGGGCACGCGAACGCGATCCGCACGCTCGTCGAGGAGCTGGAGGCCGAGCACGAGGCCAAGGGCACGCTCCGGCGCGGCGACGGGCCCTACGTGGCGCCGGAGCCGGTCGCGACCGACCTCCGCTTCCCCGGCAAGGCCGTCGTCCTCGCCGGCGGGAACTTCCTGGTCTCCGACACCACCCGGCACCAGCTCGTCGAGCTGGCGGCGGACGGCGAGACCGTCGTGCGGCGCATCGGCGAGGGCGTGTTCCGCGAGCCGCAGGGCCTCGCGACGCTCCCCGACGGCAAGGTCGTCGTCGCCGACACCGTGAACCACTCGCTGCGCGTCCTCGACCCGGAGACCGGGGCGATCGAGCTCGTCGCCGGCACCGGCCGCCAGTGGTGGCAGGGGTCCCCCACCTCGGGGCCGGCCCTGGAGGTCGACCTGTCGTCGCCGTGGGACGTGGCCTGGTGGCGGGGCAAGGTGTGGATCGCCATGGCCGGCGTCCACCAGCTGTGGACGTACGACCCGGAGACCCGGACCGTGGAGGTCGCCGCCGGTACCACCAACGAGGGCCTCGTCGACGGGCCCGCCGCCGAGGCCTGGTTCGCGCAGCCGTCCGGCCTCGCGGCCACCGAGGACCGGCTGTGGATCGCCGACTCCGAGACGAGCGCCGTGCGCTGGATCGACACCGACGGCGTCGTGCACACCGCCGTCGGCACCGGCCTGTTCGACTTCGGCCACCGCGACGGCGACGCCGGCCAGGCCCTGCTCCAGCACCCGCTGGGCGTGACCGCGCTGCCCGACGGCTCGGTCGCCGTCAGCGACACGTACAACCACGCCCTGCGCCGCTACGACCCCGCCACCGGCGAGGTCACCACGCTCGCCACCGACCTGCGCGAGCCGAGCGACGCGGTCCTGGTCGACGGCGACATCGTGGTCGTCGAGTCGGCCCGCCACCGGCTGACCCGGCTGCGGCTGCCCGAGGAGGCCGTCCAGGTCGACGCGGTCGCCCACCGCACCCGCCGCGAGGCGACCGAGGTCGCCCCCGGCCGGCTCCGGCTGGACGTCGTCTTCCAGGCCCCCACGGGCCAGAAGCTCGACGACCGCTACGGCCCTTCGACCCGGCTCCTGGTCTCCTCGACCCCGCCGGAGCTGCTCGTGGCGGGCGACGGCACCGGCACGGACCTCTTCCGGGAGCTCGACCTGAACCCGGAGGTCACCGAGGGCGTCCTGCACGTCTCCGCCATGGCGGCCTCCTGCGACGACGACCCGGCCAACGAGTACCCGGCCTGCCACGTCCACCAGCAGGACTGGGGCGTCCCGGTGAAGGTCACGGCGGACGGCGTCGCCCGGCTGCCGCTGATCCTCGCGGGCATGGACGGCTAGGGCCCGTGGTACGACGACGGCCCACCCGCAGGACGCGGGTGGGCCGTCGTCGTACCACGCGGAAGGTCAGCCCTCCAGGAAGGCGACCAGGGCGTTCGCGAGGAGGTACGGGTCGTCGGAGCCGCAGAGCTCGCGGGCGCTGTGCATCGACAGGCAGGCGATGCCGATGTCGAAGGTGGTGATGCCGTGGCGGGCGGCGGTGATCGGGCCGATCGTCGTGCCGCAGGGCATGTCGTTGTTGGACACGAAGGACTGCCACGGCACGCCGGCCTTCTCGCAGGCGGCGGCGAACGCGGCCCGCCCCGCGCCGTCGGTGGCGTAGCGCTGGTTGACGTTGACCTTGAGGATCGGGCCGCCGTTGGGGCGCGGGTGGTGCGTCGGGTCGTGGCGCTCCGTGTAGTTGGGGTGCACGGCGTGGCCGACGTCGGAGGAGAGGCAGACGGAGCCGGCGAGCGAGCGCGCGCGGTCCTCGTAGGCGCCGCCGCGGGCGTACACCGAGCGCTCCAGGACGTTGCCGAGGAGCGGGCCCTGCGCGCCGGTGTCGGCCTCGGAGCCGTTCTCCTCGTGGTCGAAGGCGGCGAGGACGGGGATGTACGCGAGGTCGTCGCGGCCCGCCACGGCGATGAGCGCGGCGACGGCCGCGTGCACCGAGATCAGGTTGTCCATCCGCGGACCGGCGAGGAGCTCGCGGTCGCGGCCCAGGTAGGCGGGCGCCTCGATGGCGCTGACCATCAGGTCCCAGCCGGTCACGTCCTCGGCGTCGACGCCCGCCTCCTCGGCGACGAAGGCGATCAGGTCGCCCTCGTGGACCGGGCCGAGGCCCCAGATCGGCTGCATGTGGCGCTGGCGCTCCAGCTTCATGCCGTCGTTGACCGCGCGGTCCAGGTGGACGGCGAGCTGCGGCACGCGCAGCAGCGGCCGGTCGATGTTCACCAGCGTCTGGGAGCCGTCGCGGAGGGTGAGCCGGCCGGCGAGGCCGAGGTCGCGGTCGAGCCAGCTGTTGAGCAGCGGGCCGCCGTAGATCTCGACGGCGACCTGCCGCCATCCCTGCGTGCCCATGTCGGGGTTCGGCTTCACGCGCAGGTTGGGCGAGTCGGTGTGCGCGCCGACGATGCGGTACGGGGTGTGCGGGGCGGCGCCCTCCGGCACGAACCAGGCGATGATCGCGCCGCCGCGGACCACGTACTTCCCGCCCGTCGTCCCGTCCCACGCCGCGGTCTCCTCGACGCGGTGGAAGCCGGCCTTGTCCAGCCGCTCGGCGGCGGTCGCCACCGCGTGGTACGGCGTCGGCGAGGCCGTCAGGAAGGCCATCAGGTCGTCGGTGTGGCCGCGGTCGAAGGGGCCGGCGGTGGGACGGGAAGCTGCGCTGCTCATGGGGCCACCTTACGGCCGGACCGGAATACGAATACGGGGCCCCGGAAAAGGAACGGGCGCCGGGGTGAAGGGGCGGGAGCCCGGACGGTCCGGCGAGCGATCCGAGCACGGTCGGTCGTGTGGGCCCGATGGAGCGCCCCGGAGGCGGAACGGGCCCCGGGAAGAGAAAGGTACGGCCCGCCTCCCTCCCCGGGGACGGGCCGTACCGGCAGGACGAGAGGCGTCGGTCAGAACGCGGCCTCGTCCAGGTCCATCACCGAGCCGTCGACGGCCTCGGCGAGCGCGCGCTCGGCGCCGACGCCCGGCAGGACGTTGGCGGCGAAGAACTTCGCGGCCGCGATCTTGCCCTGGTAGAAGGGGACGTCCTTGCCGGTGGCGCCGGCGGCCAGCTTCTCGGCGGCGACGGCCGCGCCCTTGAGGAGCAGGTAGCCGACGACGACGTCGCCGGAGGCGAGCAGCAGGCGGGTGGTGTTCAGGCCGACCTTGTAGATGTTCTTGACGTCCTCGCCGGTGGCGGTGAGGTCGGTGATCATCGTGCCGACGATGGCCTCCAGGTCGACGGCCGCCTTGGCGAGCGCGTCGCGGGCGCCGGCCAGGTCGTCGCCGCCGGTGCCGACCGCGAGGAACTTCTTGATCTCCTCGGACAGCGCGTTCAGGGAGGCGCCCTGGTCGCGGACGATCTTCCGGAAGAAGAAGTCCTGGCCCTGGATGGCGGTGGTGCCCTCGTAGAGGGTGTCGATCTTGGCGTCCCGGATGTACTGCTCGATCGGGTACTCCTGCAGGAAGCCGGAGCCGCCGAAGGTCTGGAGCGACTGCGCGAGCTGCTCGTAGCCCTTCTCGGAGCCGTAGCCCTTGACGATCGGGAGCAGCAGGTCGTTCAGGCCGTGCAGCGCCTTGACGTCCTCGCCGGCCGCTTCCTTGATCGCGATCTCGTCCTGCACGGAGGCCGTGTAGAGGACGAGGGAGCGCATGCCCTCGGCGTACGCCTTCTGCGTCATCAGCGAGCGGCGGACGTCGGGGTGGTGCGTGATGGTGACCTTGGGGGCGGCCTTGTCCATGAAGTTGGCCAGGTCGGTGCCCTGGACGCGCTCCTTGGCGTACTCCAGGGCGTTGAGGTAGCCCGTGGAGAGGGTGGAGATCGCCTTCGTGCCGACCATCATGCGGGCGAACTCGATGATGAGGAACATCTGGCGGATGCCGTCGTGCTTGTCGCCGATGAGCCAGCCCTTGGCGGGGTGCTGGTCGCCGAAGGTCATCTCGCACGTGTTGGAGGCCTTGAGGCCCATCTTGTGCTCGACGTTGGTGGCGTAGACGCCGTTGCGGGCGCCCAGCTCGCCGGTCTCCCAGTCGAACTCGTACTTCGGGACGAGGAAGAGGCTCAGGCCCTTGGTGCCGGGGCCGGCGCCCTCGGGGCGGGCGAGGACGTAGTGGAGGATGTTCTCCTCCATGTCGTGCTCACCGGACGTGATGAAGCGCTTCACGCCCTCGATGTGCCACGAGCCGTCCTCCTGCTGGACGGCCTTCGTGCGGCCGGCGCCGACGTCCGAGCCGGCGTCGGGCTCGGTGAGGACCATGGTGGAGCCCCAGCGCTTCTCGACCGCGATCTGGGCGATCTTCTTCTGCGCCTCGTTGCCCTCGTTGTAGAGGACGCCGGCGAACGCCGGGCCGGAGGAGTACATCCAGACGGCCGGGTTCGAGCCGAGCAGGAGCTCCGCGTAGGCCCAGACGAGGGAGCGCGGGGAGGTGGTGCCGCCGATGCCCTCGGGGATGCCGAGGCGCCAGTACTCGGAGTCCATGAAGGCCTTGTAGGACTTCTTGAACGAGGCCGGCACGGGGGCGGTGTTGGTCTCCGGGTCGAAGACCGGCGGGTTGCGGTCGGCGTCCGCGAAGGACTCCGCGAGCTCGTTCTCGGCGAGGCGGCGGATCTCGTCGAGGATGCTCTTCGCGGTCTCGACGTCCATCTCCTCGAACGGACCGGTGCCGTACACCTTGTCGCGGCCGAGGACCTCGAAGAGGTTGAACTCGATGTCGCGGAGATTCGACTTGTAGTGCCCCATGGCGACGGCTCCGTAAGGCTCGGGGAGGGGTTCCTCGTACACGTACCAGCGAGTAGCAAACACGCTCTCTACGATGATGCTACCCGCCGGTAATAAGAGCAACCCCTATCCGGTCATCTGTGACGCAGTAGGCTCGTGGCCCATGTACGGCTACGAGCAGAATCCGGGTGCCCAGCAGCAGTACGCCCCGCCGCCGCAGGGGCAGTACGCGCCGCAGGGGGGCATGCAGGCCGGCATGCCGGGAGGTGTGTACGGGCAGCAGCAGGCGCCGCTCTATCCGGAGCCGTCGCCGCCCTCGCTCGCGGACGCCGTCCGGGCGTTCACCACCGGCACGCTCGCGCCGGAGGACTTCCAGCAGATCTTCGCGACCTCGAAGGTCTACTGCCCGCGCGGCGACAACCCCGGCTTCCTGGCCCTGCACAACACCCAGCAGCCGGTCATCCCGATGTTCACCTCGCTCAAGGAGCTGCGGCGGTACGCGGGCAAGGAGTCGAAGTACTTCGTGATCACCGGCGCCGAGGTGATCGACCTGCTCCCGACCGGCTACGGCTTCGTCCTCGACATGGAGGGCGACCACCGCATGGTCTTCGACGCGAAGGCCGTGGAGCAGATGGTCGACTTCGCGATGCGGCGGATGTACGGCTGACCGACGCTGGTACCCGCGAGGGCGCCCGGGAGGAATTCCTCCCGGGCGTTCCGCGTTCCGGGTGGCAGGAAGTTCATTGTTCAACTAAAGTGGACGCACAAGGTCGCACCTAGGAGGTCCGGTCATGCCCGCTGTGACTGTCGAGAACCCGCTCACCCTGCCGCGCGTCGCCGCCCCGGCCGACGCCGCCCCCCGCCCCGTGCTCGCCGTCACCACGGCCCCCCAGGGGTTCGAGGGGGAGGGCTTCCCGGTCCGCCGCGCGTTCGCCGGGATCAACTACCAGTACCTCGACCCGTTCATCATGATGGACCAGATGGGCGAGGTGGAGTACGCCCCCGGCGAGCCCAAGGGCACGCCCTGGCACCCCCACCGGGGCTTCGAGACCGTCACCTACATCATCGACGGCACCTTCGACCACCAGGACTCCAACGGCGGCGGCGGCACCATCACCAACGGCGACACCCAGTGGATGACCGCCGGCCAGGGCCTCCTCCACATCGAGGCCCCGCCGGAGTCCCTCGTCGTCAGCGGCGGCCTCTTCCACGGCCTCCAGCTCTGGGTCAACCTCCCCGCCGCCGACAAGATGATGGCCCCCCGCTACCAGGACATCCGCGGCCGCCAGGTCCAGCTCCTCACCTCCCCCGACGGCGGCGCGCTGCTCCGCGTCATCGCCGGCGAACTCGACGGCCACCAGGGCCCCGGCATCACCCACACCCCCATCACGATGATCCACGCCACCCTCCGCCCCGGCGCCGAGATCAACCTGCCCTGGCGCGAGGACTTCAACGGCCTCGCGTACGTCCTCGCCGGCCGCGGCACCGTCGGCACCGACCGGCGCCCCGTCCACATGGGCCAGACCGCCGTCTTCGGCAAGGGCGGCGCCCTCACCGTCCGCGCCGACGAGAAGCAGGACGGGCACACCCCCGACCTGGAGGTCGTCCTCCTCGGCGGGCAGCCCATCCGCGAACCCATGGCCCACTACGGCCCGTTCGTCATGAACACCCAGGACGAACTCCGCCAGGCCTTCGAGGACTTCCAGGCCGGCCGCCTCGGCACCATCCCGGCCGTCCACGGCATGGGCGAGTAGGGTCCGCGCACCGCGCCGACGGCCGCTGACGGGGTGTCACCCGTACGGCCGTCAGCGCGCGACGACACGCCGACGGGCGTGGTCCGGTGGACGGGTGCAGACGACCAGAGCACCGCTCCTCCCCGAACCCGCCCGTCGCTTCGCCGCCTGGTGTGTCGTCCTGCTCCTCGGTGCCGGGGTCGCCGCCGTCGGGATCTGGCTGTGCATCGTCTTCAAGACGGTCGTCACGCCCGTCCTCCTCGCGATCCTCGGCACCGCCCTCCTCGGCCCCCTCTACCGGCACCTGGTCCGGCTCAAGGTCAGGAAGTCGTTCGCCGCCGCGCTCACCGTCGTCGCCGTCCTCGCGGTCGTCGGCGGCGCCACGTACATCGTCGTCGCCGCGCTCATCAAGACGGGCGACCAGATCATCACCTCCCTCCGGCAGGCCGCCGCCGACATCGCCGAGCACCTCGGCCCGGCCGGGACCTCCCTCGACGACCTCGCCCAGAACGCCGAGGGCCTCCTCAAGGAGTTCGGCGGAACAGCCGCGTCCGGCGTGCTCACCGGCCTCAGCGTGGTCGGCGGGATGATCGCCACCGCCGCCCTCGCCCTCGTCCTGATCTTCTTCTTCCTGCGGGACTCGGACCGGGCCGTCGGCACCCTGCGCTCCCTCGTCCCCCGCGCCACCGGCGACCTCGTCGAGGCGATGGCCCGCCGCGCCTTCGAGGCCGTCGAGGGCTTCATGCGCGGGACGACGTTCGTCGCCCTCGTCGACGCCGTCCTCATCGGCGTCGGGCTCGTCGTCCTCGACGTGCCCGGCGCGGTGGGGCTCGCCGCGCTCGTCTTCGTGACCGCCTACATCCCGTACCTCGGCGCCTTCCTCTCCGGCGCGGTCGCCGTCCTCGTCGCCCTCGCCGACCGGGGCTTCGCCATCGCGCTGTGGGTGCTCGGCATCGTCCTGGCCGTCCAGATGATCGAGGGCTACCTGCTCCAGCCGATGGTGCAGAGCCGGACCGTGCAGATGCACCCGGCCGCGGTGATGCTCGCGATCACCGCCGGGGCGTCCGTCGCGGGCATCCTGGGCATGCTGCTCGCCGTCCCGCTGACGGCGGCCGCGACCGGCATCCTCAGCGAACTGAAAGCCCGGTACGGGGCACCACCGCCGCCGAAGCCGGACGCCGGGCAGCCACCCGGCGGGCTCAGCCGGGCCTGAGCACGGCCGGGACCCGCCCGTCGCCGTCCGGCAGGAGGGCGCCCCTCCGGGCGCCGCGCCCCACGGTCGCCCGGCACGCCCGGACCACTCAGGTCGCCGCCGGCAGTCCGCCCGGCTCGAAGGACGCGAGCATCTGCTCGAGGGCCGCCTGGTCGGGACCGATGAACGGGTCCGCGTCCGGGGCCATCGAGATCGTGTCGGCCATCGAGGACGTCATCCGTACCGCCGGCGGCAGATGCGTGGACAGCACGATCTCGGGCGCCATGTCCCGTAGCGGGTCGATCGTCGCCCGGAACTTGTCCGGGTCGACCACGTGGACCCACGGGCTGTCCAGGGTGGCCCACAGCAGCTGCGCCTGCCGCAGCTCCTCCGGCTTGAGGTCGTTCGCGTGCCCGCTCTCCGCCAGCTCGGCGGTCGGCATCGGCCCGCCGAAGCAGTCGGAGGAGAAGCAGATCCTGGTCTTCTCGTCGTAGAAGCCGACCGTGGCGGGGTTGTCGAAGAGCGGCGGCCGGAACGCGTGCAGCGTGCGGTCGCCGACGTCGAGGGACTGACCGGGGTTGAGGAAGTACAACCTGTCCATCGGCAGCGCGCGTTCCGTCGTCATGATCCCGGCGCCGATGAAGGTGGTGACGACCTTCGCCCGGGGCGCGGCCACGAGCAGGTCGAAGATGCCGCCGGTGTGGTCGCGGTCGGGGTGGGTGAGCCAGATCCAGAGGACGTCGGCGGGGTCGATGACCGAGCCGAGCGTGTTGACGAAGTTCCGGTCGGCTATCGAGAGCCCGGTGTCGACGACGACGGGTTCGGTGGCGGTGAGGACGTACGCGTTGACGGGGATGTGCCCGAGCCCGGGTATTTCGAGGCTGTCGGCCAGGACGGTGGTGTCGCTCCCGACCTTGTGGGTGTCCATGGCAAGCTCCGTGGTCCCCCCGGCGGCCGTACCCGTCCAGTCTGCGACGCGGTCGCGTGGGGCGCACGGCGAACGAGCTGCCCGCGGGCCGGTGAGGTCCAGGTGCGGCGGGAGGTCCCGCGGGGCGGCAGGCCCGGGTGGCGGCAGGCCCTAGCCGCAGCAGCCGTTCTCCGACGGGGGCTCGTTCAGCTCGAACCAGATCGCCTTGCCCTCGCCGCGCGGGTCGACGCCCCACGCGTGCGCCAGCATCTCCATGAGCACCAGGCCGCGGCCGCTCGACGCCATCTCGCCCGGGTGGCGCTTGTGCGGCAGCTCGTCGCTGGTGTCGGAGACCTCGACCCGCAGCCGGCGGGACTTCTCGGCGCAGGCGACCTCGGCGACGAGCAGGGCGTCGCCGTCCGTGTGGACCAGGACGTTGGTGACCATCTCGGAGACCATCAGGACCGCCGAGTCGAGCTGGTCCTCGTCCGCCCAGTCGTGCAGCAGCTGCCGCAGCTGCTGGCGCGCCTCGGCGATCCGCTCCGGCTCCGCCTGCGCGATCGTCATCAGGGTGCGGCGCGGGGCCTCCACCGCCGGGCCCGCGGGCCGGCGGGACAGCAGCAGGACGGCGATGTCGTCCTCGCGGCGGTCGGCGAGCGGGCCCGTCGTGTGGTGCGAACCCGGCCCGTGGACCGCCTCCACGAGCGTGTCGGCGAGGTGCTCCAGGTCCTGGCCGTCATGGGTCTCCAGGAGCGCCCTGACGCGCTCCCAGCCGCTGTCCAGGTCGTGGCCGCCGGTCTCCAGGAGACCGTCGGTGCAGATCATCAGGGTCTCGCCGGGGTCCAGGGTGAGCCGGGTCGTCGGATAGTCGGTGTCGGGGTCGATGCCGAGGGGCAGACCGCCGGCCGTGGGCCGCAGCAGGACCGTTCCGTCGTTCATCCGCACCGCCGGGTCCGGATGCCCCGCCCGCGCGATGTCGACCGTCCCCGTCTCCAGGTCGACCTCCAGGTACAGGCAGGTCGCGAACCGCGGACCCCCGTTCCCCTCCGCGTCGTCGCCGTCCGTGATCCCGTACAGGAAGCGCGAGGCCCGCGACAGGACCGCGTCCGGCCGGTGCCCCTCGGAGGCGTACGCCCGCAGCGCGATCCGCAGCTGCCCCATCAGGCCCGCCGCCCGCACGTCGTGCCCCTGGACGTCGCCGATGACGAGGGCGATCCGCCCCGCGCCCCGCCCGCCCGTCCGGGAGGTGCCGCCGGGCAGCCGGATCATGTCGTACCAGTCGCCGCCGACCTGGAGCCCGCCGCCCGTCGGCACGTACCGGGCCGCCACCTGGATGCCCGGGATCCCCGGCCCCAGCACCGGCATCATCGTCCGCTGGAGGCCCAGCGACAGCTCCCGCTCCGACTCCGCCACGCCCGCGCGTGCGAGGGCCTGCGCCAGCATCCGCGCCACCGTCGTCAGCACCGACCGCTCGTCCGGCGTGAACGCCACCGGGTGCTTGAAGGCCGCCATCCAGGCGCCCATCGTCCGCCCCGCCACCACCAGCGGCACGAACGCCCAGGACCGCCGCCCGAAGCGCTGCGCCAGCGGCCACGTCATCGGGAAGCGGCGCAGGTACTCGTCCGGCGACGGCAGGTAGATCGCCCGCCCCGTCCGCACGACCTCCGCCGCCGGGTAGTCCGTACCGACCGACATCGACGAGAACGGCCCCTCGTCGCCCTCGCTGTGCCCGTGGTGCCCGATCACCGTCAGCCGGTCGCCCGCCACGCCGAACACCGCGAGCCCGTCCGGCGAGAACCCCGGCATCGACAGCGACGCCGCCACCCGCAGCACCTCGGCCGTCGACCGCGCCTCCGCCAGCGCCCGCCCCGCGTCCAGCAGGAACGCCTCCCGTGAACGGCGCCAGTCACCCGTGACGGGCGTCTGCGAGGCCGTGCCCGGCAACTGCTCGGCGACCTCCTGGATCGTGCCGACCAGCTGGTAGTCGTTCCCCTCGATCAGCGGCTTCGACCTGCTCCGGACGGTACGGACGACCCGCCCGTGCTCGTCCATGATCCGCAGCCGCGCCTCGGCGAGCGTGTCCTCCGCGACCGCGAGGTTCACCACCCCGTCGATCTCGTTCCAGTCGACCGGATGAAAACGCGACCGGACGGCCGCCTCCGTGAGGCGCACCGGTTCCGGGGGCAGCCCGAGCAGCCGGGCTGCCTCGGCGTCGAGCGAGACGATCCCCGACGCGTTGTCCCAGCGCCACAGGCCCGTCGCGATCGCGGCCAGGACGTCCTCGGTGCGCATTGCCCCACTTTATGAATATCGGACAGCAGGTCGCCACCGAGAGTATTCGAAATCCGATCTTGGCCCGGCCGGTACTCTGGGTGGGTCTGCCCTCGTGTCCTGTGACATCCGTGACAGGGGCCACAGGGCGGTCGCCCACCACCGAGATCCCGAAGACTGGATGAACGACGATGCATCGGTACAGGTCCCACACCTGCGGCGAGCTCCGCGCCTCTGACGTCGGCACCGACGTCCGGCTGAGCGGCTGGCTGCACAATCGGCGCGACCTGGGCGGCATCCTCTTCATCGATCTGCGCGACCACTACGGCATCACGCAGCTCGTCGCCCGTCCCGGCACCGCCGCCGCCGAGGTCCTCGACAAGCTGACCAAGGAGACCGTCGTCCGCGTGGACGGCAAGGTCGTCTCCCGCGGCGCGGACAACGTCAACCCCGAGCTGTCGACCGGCGAGATCGAGATCGAGGCCGCCACGGTCGAGGTCCTGGGCGCCGCCAAGCAGATCCCCTTCACCATCAACACCGACGACGGCGTCAACGAGGAGCGGCGCCTGGAGTACCGCTTCCTCGACCTGCGCCGCGAGCGCATGCACCGCAACATCATGCTGCGCTCCGCCGTCATCGCCTCCATCCGCTCCAAGATGGTGGCCCTCGGCTTCAACGAGATGGCGACCCCGATCCTCGCCGCGACCTCCCCCGAGGGCGCCCGCGACTTCGTCGTCCCGTCCCGCCTCAACCCGGGCAAGTTCTACGCCCTCCCGCAGGCGCCGCAGCAGTTCAAGCAGCTGCTCATGATCTCCGGCTTCGACCGGTACTTCCAGATCGCGCCCTGCTTCCGCGACGAGGACGCCCGCGCCGACCGATCGCCGGGCGAGTTCTACCAGCTCGACGTCGAGATGTCGTTCGTCGAGCAGGAGGACGTCTTCCAGCCCATCGAGAAGCTCATGACCGAGCTCTTCGAGGAGTTCGGCGGCGGCCGCCACGTCACCTCCCCCTTCCCGCGGATCCCGTTCCGCGAGTCGATGCTCAAGTACGGCAACGACAAGCCCGACCTGCGCACCGACCTCGAACTCGTCGACATCTCCGACGTCTTCGAGGCGTCCGAGTTCAAGGCCTTCGCCGGCAAGCACGTCCGCGCCCTGGCCGTCCCGAACACCGGCGACCAGCCCCGCAAGTTCTTCGACGCGCTCGGCGACTTCGCGGTCTCCCTCGGCGCGAAGGGCCTGGCCTGGGTCCGCGTCGGCGAGGGCAACGCCCTGACCGGCCCCATCGCCAAGTTCCTCACCGAGGAGAACGTCAAGGTCCTGACCGAGCGCCTCGGCCTGGAGCCCGGCCACGCGATCTTCTTCGGCGCCGGCGAGTTCGACGAGGTCTCCAAGATCATGGGCCCCGTCCGGGTCGAGGCCGCCAAGCGCGCCGGCCGGTTCGAGGAGAACGTCTTCCGCTTCGCGTGGATCGTCGACTTCCCGATGTACGAGCGGGACGAGGAGACCGGCAAGATCGACTTCTCGCACAACCCGTTCTCCATGCCGCAGGGCGGCCTGGAGGCCCTGGAGACCCAGGACCCGCTGGACGTCCTCGGCTGGCAGTACGACATCGTCTGCAACGGCATCGAGCTCTCCTCCGGCGCCATCCGGAACCACGAGCCCGAGATCATGTTCAAGGCCTTCGAGATCGCGGGCTACTCCCGCGAGACGGTCGAGCAGGAGTTCGCGGGCATGCTCCGCGCCTTCGAGTACGGCGCCCCGCCGCACGGCGGCATCGCCCCCGGCGTCGACCGCATCGTCATGCTCCTCGCCGACGAGCCCAACATCCGCGAGACGATCGCCTTCCCGCTGAACGGCAACGCCCAGGACCTCCTGATGGGCGCCCCGACCGAGCTGGACGAGTCCCGCCTGCGCGAGCTGAACATCCAGCTCCGCAAGCCCGTCGAGAAGAAGACCACCGACATCACGGACGCGGTCCACCCGGACGCGGCGCGGTAGTCACTCGCCTTGAGCAGCACGCAGGGCCCGGAACCCCCAGGGGTTGCGGGCCCTTCGGCTTTCCGTCGGCGCGTCAGGCCGCCCGGTACGGCGCCCACAGGTCGAGGGCCCACACGTCACCGTCGCCGACGCGGTAACCGCGCTCCTCGTCCTCGTCGTCCACGACGAGCACGGAGACGTTCGAGGACGCGGCCCGGTACTGGAGGAACCCGCCCTGGTCGGTGGTCTTCAGCTCCGGGACACCCCCCGTACGGGAGAGCTCGGCGCGCACCTGCTCCCACGACGTGTACCGCGGAAACTCCACGCCCGTGCTCCGCGCCCAGGCCCGCGCCAGGTCGTCGTCCGACGCGAGACGGTGCAACTGGATCGACGCGGTGGCCACGACCCAATCCGGCCCCGGCTCCGGATTGAAGGCGAACTCGACGAGCCCGTAGTCCCGCCGCAGCCACTTCTTCCCCTCACCGACGACGTCGACGAAGGGAAGTCGGAACGCCCGGTCGACCTCGTCGAGCGTCGAGCCGATGCGGAGGCCGTGCAGCTCTCCGCCGGTGATGAAGGAGGCGAGGAACTCGACGCCGTTCACGGCCGGTTCTCCCGTTTCGTAGATCAGTGCGGTGCGGCTCGGCCGAGCGACGCTCACGCCGCTTCGAGTCGGCGGAACTCATGAGTGGCGAGCGGGAACGAGGACGACAGAATGCCCGAGCGCAGCTCCCCTCCGAGGGAGGCCGCCAGGAATTGCGTGCAGGACACGGAGAAGTGCTCCCACCGCCCGCCACGCGCCTCGTTCACCATGACGGTCCACCGCTCCGGAGGAACCCCCGGTAGGACAAGCCAGTAGAGACACTCTCCGTTGTCCGTGACCGCCCACGGGACGACGCGGGACCCCTCAGCCTCCAGCTCCACCGGCTTCTTCTCGAACTCCCAGAGGTCCTCCAGGTCCTCGGCCTGGTTCCTGGCCCATTCGACGAGGTCGTAGTTGTCGTTCGGGCAGCCGGGTTCGAGGACGTACAGGTAGTCGTCCCAGTTGCTTCCGCCGTAGACGCCGACGAGCTCCTTGTAGTCGCCGGGAAGCACGACACCGATCGTGCGCTCCACCTCGTCCCAGTCCTTCGTGCGGGGCTCGCCCGGCGCCGGGGCGATCTCGAGAAGGCGGTCAAGGGCATCGGTCATGGTGCACCCCTCTTCTGGTTGGGTATGTACGCAGTATTTCCCGAGTCGGTGATTCCGGTACTTCTGTGCTGGGTGAACGTGAAGCCGTTCGAGCCGTACGCCTCGATGTCCACCCCTATCGGAATCTTGTCGCTGCCGTTGTAACGAGGGGTCACGCTGTACTGGATGGTCTCTCCGGACTCGACTGCTGCCCTGACCTGGTTCTCGATGTGCCGCATAACGGGTGAATTCGCGTATGCGTGCATCGTGACGAAGTTTGCGGGGTTGTAGTTCGATCCACCGAGCTGCGCACCGAGCAGGTGAGCCCGGTTGTATCCCTTGTCCTTCTGCCAACCGGGGGGATCGCCGTGGGGGTCGGTGGGATTCTTCCCCATCATGTCCTCACCCAGTGTCGCGTGCATTCCCGTCGGGCGATCGAACTCATCGAGTTCGCCGTAGATAACCCTGCCGCCCCACGTGGGGTCGTCCGGCTCGTTCGTCCTGCAGGGCAGAAGCCCGAGGGGGTCAGCCCACAGGAGCGGGTTGTGGACGTATGCCACCGAGTTCGGGGCCGGGGCGAGGCCGAGGGGGTCCTGGCTGAGGTAGCGCGCCGATTCCGGGTCGTAGTAGCGGAAGTAGTTGTAGTGGAGACCCGATTCGGGGTCGAAATACTGCCCCGGGAAGCGGAGCGGGGTGTACGCCGTGGCGTCGCGGTTCCAGGTAGTCGTGCCCCACAAGGTGCTGCGGGTGCGCCAAGCCAGGTCGCCTGATTCGCCGACGAGTTCTGTCGGAGTGCCGATCAGGTCGGTCACGATGGCGAAGAAGCGTTCGTCGTCCGTGTCGGTGCGGCGTTCGGTCTGGGAGAGCACACGTGAACCCGCGTGGTCCCAGGTCAGGATGACGTTCTCGGTCGTCTGCTCGCAGAGGGTCGTGCCATCCCAGGTGAAGTAGACCGTCTCGAACGGGGACTGCTTGGATATTCGGCGGCCTAGGGGGTCGTAGGCGTACCGCCAGACCGTGCCGTCCGGTGTCGTCACCGCCGTGAGGCGGTCCTCGGCGTCCCAGGTGTAGCGCCAGGTGTCGGGCTTCCGGGACAGGCGGGGCTTCTGGCGCAGCACGATGCGGCCCTGGCCGTCGTGTTCGTAGCGCACTGCACCTGCAGTGTCGAGCCTGGAGCCGCTGTAGGTGCGCGTCCCCGACGCGGAGCGAGCCGGGTCGGTGGAAGGCCAGTGCGCCTCCGTCTGGTTGCCGGCCTCGTCGTACGCGTACCGCTCGGTCCAGCGGTCCGCCCGCACCGCCGTGACGCGGCCTGCCCCATCCACGTCGAAGTGGCGCGCGCCCGACAGGCCGTCCGTGATGGAGATCAGACCGCCGCCGGGGTGGTAGGTGTACGTCCGCTGGAGACGACGGTTCCCTGAGGTGACCTCCTGGCCCGTCACACGGCCCATCGTGTCGAACGAGCTCGTCAGCGAGACGAAGTCCGATACGGCGCGGTGCACTTCGCGGCCGAGTGCGTCGAAGGAGAAAGCGATCTCACGGCCTGATGTGATGAGCTGTGTCCTACGACCAGCAGCGTCGTAGGACCACTTGCTCACGGCACCGCTGGGGGTTGTTCGTCCAGCTTTGCGGCCCAGCGCGTCGTATCTGAAATGCAGCGTCCGGCCGTTCATCGTCTCGGATGTCAGCCGACCGTGTCGATCTCGGTGGCGAACCAACTCGGCACCCGGGCCCACTGCAACAGCGAGTTTGTCGAAGACGTCGTACTCGAACGTCGTGACACCGGCGCCTTCGACCTCCTTGCGGATCACCTGGCCCAGGGCGTCGTGCGTGAAGTCGACGCGTTGGCCCAGACCGTTCGCCCGTGAACGCAGATTCCCCGCAGGGTCGTAGCCGTAGCTCATCGTCCGGCCGTCGAAGTCCGTCTCTGCGACCAGCCGTCCCGCCGCGTCGTACACATAGTCCCAGGTCAGTCCCTGCGGGTTCGCCACTCGCGTGAGCAGAAGGTTCGTGTCGTGGGAGAACTCGTACCGGACGCCGTCCGGACCGGTACGGGACGTCAGCAGGTCGAAGTCCGTGTAGGTGTAGAGGGTCGTACCGCCTACTGCGTTCGTGTGACTGAGGCAGTTGCCCTCACCGTCGTACACCCATGACTCCACTGTGCCGTCGGGTGACGTCCGGCGTGCCGGCATGCCCTCCACCGTCCACTCCATCCGGGTCTCCGCGCCGAGGGCGTCGGTGAACCGGACGGTGCGGCCGAAGGCGTCGTGCTCATAGCGGGATACGGCCCCGAGCGGGTCGGTGATCTCCAGGGGAAGGCCCCGGGCGTCCAGAACCAGCCGTGTGATCGATCCGAGGGGATCCGTCATCGCGGTGAGCCGTCCCGCGTCGTCGTAACCGAAGTCGGTCCGAGTACCTGCGGCGGTGGTGATCGACGTGCGGTTGCCGCGCTCGTCGAATGTCTGACGGATGGCGTTGCCGTCCGGGCCGACGATGCGCTCCGGCCTCCCGAGCGCGTCGTACTCGACCCGTGCCCGCCGTCCATCGGGCCGTTCCGCCTCGACGACCCGCCCCTGCTCGTCGTACGTGAAGGAGTAGGTGTGACCCAGCGGATCCGTCCGCGACAGAAGCCGGTTGTAGCGGTCGTAAGCGAAGCGGGTGACTGCGCCCAGCGGGTCGATCTCGACGACGATCTGGGCGTGCTCGTTGACGAGGTGGCGCTTCGTGTTGCCCATGCCGTCGGTCACGGTGGTGAGACGCAGGCCCGTCGCGGCATCGACACCGTCCCAGGTGAAGTGGGTTTCGAAGTGCCCGTTCGTGCCCGACTGGTAGGTGCATCGGTCCTGGTCGTCGTAGACGTAGTCGAAACGGCTGCCGTTGGTGTCCGTCCATGACGTGACGCGGCCGTGCTCGTCGCAGCCGAACTGCAGTGGGCGACCCGATGAGTTCACGACGTCGGTGAGGTGCCCGTCCGTGTAGTAGTAGCGCAGGATCTCCTGGTCGGAACCGTCCTCCGCCGCGCCCGCGAGGTGCAGGGCTGTCACCCGGCCCTGGCTCGTGGTGAGCTTCAGGTGGTATCCGCCATGGTGGACGATGGCGGTCGGCGCGCCCGTACCGTCGTAGTCGAAGGCGATCCACCGACCGTTTCGGTCGTCGACCTGTGCCAGAAGGGCGAGTTCGTCGTTGTGGTCGGCGAAGTGCAGGACCTTTTCGGTGGAAGGGTCGGTGATCGTGTAACCGCCCTCGACCCGGTTGAGGGGCCATTGCCGGCCGTGCGTGGGCATGACAGGGACGCCGGGAGCAGGGTGTGGGTAGGCGAGGAGGCTGCCCTCGTCGCAGCTGAAGATCACGCCCTCTGAGTCGATCTCAAGCCGCTGATCCACTGTCGATGACCACGTCGGGCCGAACCACCGCCCCGAACGGCGTGAGGAGTCGAAGGAGCGCCGAAATACAAGGGGAAGAGAGCCAGGCAGGGTGATGTCGTTCTGCGGCAACAGCATCCGGCCTGTGGCGATGTCGACGGGGTCCCGTTCGCACCGTGTCTCTTTGCCCTGCTTGCAGGCCGTGGGTGGGTCCTTCTCCTGATCCCCACGGCTGCTGCCAGGCTTCCGCCCCTCGGGAAGGTGCTTCGTGCCGTTCTTCAGGGTGGCACGAAGCCCTCCGCGTACCAGGCCCGCGCCCTTCGTCCCGATCAGCTCGGGCACCAGGCGGCCGAGGAACTCCGACGGGTCGCCCTTGGCGGCGTTCCAGGCGTTCTGCAGGGCGCGGTCCGGGTTGGCGGCGGTGGAGACGAGGCCGGCGAGCGTCATGTTGACGCCCTTGTAGTAGTCGGCGGGGTGGGTGAGGTTGTAGGGGTCGGTGGGGTTGACCGAGCGGACGAAGTTGACGAGGCCGGCGGTGCCCTTGACGATGCCGCCGCCGAAGTGGGCGAGCTCGAAGCCCTGGCCCATGGCGTGGTCCATCAGTTCCAGCTTGGCCCGCTCGCGGCCGGTGGGTTCCTTCGGAGCGTGGGCGAGGGCGGCGCTGACCGCCGCCTTGGCGGTGTCGCCGGCCTCGTCGCGGGCCTTGCGGGCGTCGTTCAGGATCTCCCGGGCGCGCTGCCGCTTGGCCTTGCCGGGGTCGGAGAACTCGCCGGGGTCGGGCAGCGGGCTGTCGCCGTTGCGGGCGGCGTTGTAGGCGTCGACCTTCTTGTTGTACGTGTCGGCCGCGGCCTTGGAGTCCTTGTCGCCCTCCTTGTAGAGCGCGATGGCCTCGCGTGCCTTGCCCTGGGCGCTCACGACCGCCTTGGAGTACGTCTCCAGGGCCTTGGCGGCGTTCTCCATGGCGTCGGCCGCGTGCAGCCAGTCCGTCGGCAGGGTCTGGAACTTCTCCCGGAAGGCGTCGGCGGCCTCGCCCTTCCAGTGGCCGGAGTCCAGCTTCCGCATGCCGCTGCCGACGAGGTCGAACGCCGCCTGGAAGTCGCGGAGGTTCTTCACCGCCTCGGCGATCTTCTCCGGCTTGCCGTGGACCAGTTCGTCCGCTTCCTCGGTCTGCCCGAGCTGCTGCTCCCCGACCGACGCGCCCAGCGAGGAGGCGGTGTCGTCGCCCCAGTCCTCGACCGCGTCCGCCCAGTCGTGCGCGCCGACCTTCTCCAGGCCCTGGCCGGCCTTGTCGGTCACATAGTCGACGCCCTCACCGAGGAGCTCCTTGCCCTTGTCGATGCCGTCGCCGAGCTTGTCGATCCCCTTGTCGACCAGCCCTCCCCAGTCCACCATCAGCGGTTCTCCCCCCAGCGCGGCTGCTCGGCCTGCTCGACGGTCGCCTCGTCGGGATCGAGGTCGTTCTTGAGCTCCTCGTCCATGCGGTCGCGCGTCGCCGGGTCGATCAGGCCGGACTGCTCCATGGAGTCCAGCTGCGCGTCCATGACGTCGTAACCGGTGTTCTTCCAGTTCTGCTTGACCTCGTCGTGGGCCTCGCTGAACGAGTCGCCGCTCCAGTCGGCGTTGTCCCACATGTGCTGGTCGCGGACGGCGTCCCAGCGCATCCCCTTGACCTCGTCCTCGGACAGGTGCGGGTTGCCGTTGAGGGAGTTCACGCCGATCTTGATCGAGTCCTTGACGTACTGCTCCTGCTCGGCGAAGGAGCCCGCCGACAGGCCGACGCCCTGCGCGAACCCGTTGCCCCGCATGGCCAGGGCGCGGACGCCCCACTCCCACCGGTCGCAGAACGTCTCGAACTCGGCCGTCAGGCCGCCGTGCCCCAGCTCCATGCCCGACAGGGCCAGGCCGGAGAAGCCGCGGCCCGTCGCCGCCTGGCCGGTCATGCCGAGGTCCTTCAGCTCGGCGTGCGCCAGGTCGATGCCCTTCGCTATCTCCGTCAGCGCCGCCGCCGGCGCCGCCAGATCCGGCTCGTTCCCACTCATCGCGTCCCCGTTCCCCCGAGATCCACCGCCACCGCGTCCGGGACGATCCCCGCCACCGGCGGAAAGAGCGTCCCGTCCGTACTGCCCGCGTCCAGCGCGACCCCGCCCGGGCCGGGCAGCATCGGCACCATCACGTCAAGGAGCCGTGCGCCCAGGATCGTCTGGTACGTCCACTCCCGCGCCGACTCCCCCCGCGCGTCCGCGAACCGCGCCAGTGCCTCCTCGTGGGAGAACGCGCAGATCCACCGGACCCCGTTGAAGTCCGCCGTCCACAGACTCCCGCGGTCGTCGTGCGGCACCAGCACGGCGGTACGCCGGAACTCCCCCAGCAAACGCGCAAACTCCCGCCGCGCCACCGCGACCTCGTCGCCGTCCTCAGTTTCGGGTTCGGGCCCGGCCCCTGGCTGCGGCACGGCCCATGAGGACGGGGCCATGGCGATCGCCTCCGGTTCGGGCGCCGCCCCGGGGACCGATCCGGCCGCCAAATCCGCAAGCCTCGAAATCCGTTGAGGCTCCGGTATGCGGTCCCCGTCCCTGTTCTCCGTCACTCACGCATGTTTCCACGCGCCCATTCACACGAGCAACGAACAAAGGTCCGATCTCGTCATGTTGGCTCGGATGGTGGACTTCCCCCTGTACGGATCGTCGCCCTCTTCGAGGACGTATGACTGCCCGGTCCGGACGACGCCCCCGATGACCCGAGCGATGCAGACCCCTCCGTCAGGGCCGTCCTGCTCCACGGAATGGATCTGGAGCTCGCCGCATTCTGTTTCGTCCATCTGACGGGTACGCCAATCAAGGGAGGTCCGGAATGAGCCTCATCCAGTCTCGAGTCTCCTGGAGCGCAGGGCCACCCTTTTTCAGGAGTGCCTGAAGAGGCAGCAGTGGAGTCAGCATGTTCTTGATACGGCGTAGCCGGAGCATCTGCTCCCCGGGGGCTGACCGCCAATCTGCGGCGAGCCGCTCGGCCGCCTCCAGCGAGACTCCCAGGTTCCCCAGGATCTCCGAGCAGAGCTCAGGGAGGTCCCGCGCCGCATCCGAGTCGCTCACCCCGAACTCCAGGATCAGGTAGGCACGCACGCGGGCGGAATCGGCCGTCGTCTGCTCGGGCGTCTGGCTCCGGGCCATTTCCGAGATCGCGGAGAGGGCGAGGTGCCCCCACCGGAGCCTGGTCTCGCGTGTGAGGGCAGGCGACTGCATGCGGCCGACCGCGAGAACCCTCAACTGCACCCAGTCCCGCTGCGACCACGCCTCGGTCGCAGGCGTCAGCAGGTAGCGTTCCAGCTCCGCCGGCGACGGGGCGTCGAGGAGCCGCCTGGGGATCCCGTCGCAGGGAGTGGGAGCGGTCCCGGGTGCGGTCATCCTTGCTCCGCCCCTCGCTGCGTCTTCCGGACGAGGCTTTGGATGCCTTGTCGCAGCTCGCCGTCCGTCAGGTCGCCAGGGTCTCTGAGTTCAGGGTCGGGGGTGTAGTCCTCCAGCACCATGAACACCCGGTCCAGGAGCTCGGCCAAGTCTCCGCTCGCCCGTTCGCCATGGGACCGAGCAGCCCGTCGGGCCTCCCACCAACCGTCCGCGAACTCCGCCGCGGTGATTGTTCCTTGAGTGAAGTCGCTGAGCAGAGACATGAGGTGTGCCGTAGCCGTACCTGGTGTGACATCGCCCGGGCGCGACCACGCCTCGTGTACGGGTGGGTAGGCGGCGGCGATCCCCTGGAGGTACGGCCACCGCTTCTTCATCGCCCGGGCGTAGCGCCCGAACCGAGCACGCGCCTCATCGATTCCCTCCGGCACCGCAGCTCTCATGAACGCCTCGGTCCCGGCGATCAGCACGTATCCCGCTTCGGGAAACAGCACGGCTCCTCGCAGGTCCGGGGTGTGCAGAAGCACGGGAGGAGCAACAGGAGCCATGAGGCCGGTCTCGGTGGGCTGGCGCGGGGCGGTTGAAGCCGTGACGTGGTGGGCTACGGCCGCGGTCCGAGCGTCGAGAAGGTGCTGCGCGTCCACCCCTCGACACCCCGCTTCGACGCGGCGAACCACATCACCGTCGAGGTGGGTGCCTGCAGGGACCAGGGCCACGCACTTTCCTGATAGCCACGCTCGCGCGAAGCCCCCGTCATCTGCAAGCAACGGGTCTTCCTGCTCGGGCACCACGAGGACTCCGATCGATGATTCCTTCGCACTGCTTGCCGCTCGACTATGCATGTCTGATGATGAGTCGGATTCGGGGAGAGGGGCTGCGGGCCCGGAGCCTCCCCTGTGCGCCCCGCTGAAGTCCGCGATCCGCAGGCTCCCGGAGTCGTGGAAGGGGACGAGGACAGCCGTACGCCGGAACTCGCCCAGTAAACGCGCAAACGTACCCCGCGCCGCCGCGACTTCGTCGATCGGCTCCGGTGGTCCGGCACGGCTCGCTCAGCCGGAGCGTCCGCCAGATCGGCAAGTCTCGACACCGGGTGAGGTGCGGGCATGTCATCGCCGTTGTCCTTCATTTGCGCATGCTGTCATGCAGCCCGCACCTGGCGAAGGCCCCGAACCGCGTCAAGTGGTTCGGGGCCTTCGGCGTACGCGATCCATGGAACCGGCGTGGACCCGATTCCCGTGATGGCCCGGTCAACCCACGACCGAAGTCCACTGTCCGAATTGGCCGGCGGGGAAGTCCTTGAGGTTCACGTAGTTTCCTGTGGCGTCGAGCCGGCCCGACCCGGCGACTGCACTTCCTCCGTTGCTGTTGTAGAAGAACAGTTGGCCACTGCCGGGGGATACGATCTCTCCCCAGGTCCCGAATTGTCCGGCCGGGAAGCTCTTCAGGTGGGCGTAGTCGCCGGATGCGTCGAGTTGCCCCGATCCGGCGGCCCGCGTGTTCGAGTTGTAGAAGA
>NZ_JBIVPA010000001.1:33048-364232 GCF_044754405.1 Streptomyces sp. NPDC093089 | reverse complement strand
CCGGCGGGGAAGTCCTTGAGGTTCACGTAGTTTCCTGTGGCGTCGAGCCGGCCTGACCCGGCGAGCGCACTTCCCCCGTTGCTGTTGTAGAAGAACAGCCGACCGCTGCCGGGGGATACGATCGTCTCCCAGGTTCCGAATTGTCCGGCCGGGAAGCTCTTCAGGTGGGCGTAGTCGCCGGATGCGTCGAGTTGCCCCGATCCGGCGGCCCGCGTGTTCGAGTTGTAGAAGAAGAGCCGGCCGTCATCAAGGGGCACGATGTCGGTCCACTGTCCGAATTGGCCGGCGGGGAAGTCCTTGAGGTTCACGTAGTTTCCTGTGGCGTCGAGCCGGCCTGACCCGGCGAGCGCACTTCCCCCGTTGCTGTTGTAGAAGAACAGTCGGCCACTGCCGGGGGATACGATCTCTCCCCAGGTTCCGAATTGTCCGGCCGGGAAGCTCTTCAGGTGGGCGTAGTCGCCGGATGCTTCAAGCTTTCCCGACCCGCCGGCCCGCGTACTGACGTTGTAGAAGAACATTGATTTCCCCTTTCGGGGACTGGAATGGGTGGGGGCTCGCTGCACGTTCCAGCAGGAGGCCCAGAGCGATCTCCGTGGAGGCGGCAGCCCGTGAGGTGTTCCGGTGAGGCCGGTTGAAGGCCGACGGAGTGAAGGCTCGACAGAGTCCTGGCGTCGTACCTGGCATGCGGATTTCGGCGCCTTGATCCCCTACGCCACCTGGCGGGGCGCCATCCCATGCTCGGCTCATGACAATCGTGGCACGAAGCCGGGATTGCTGCGACTCGGCAGGATGCGACTTTGTCGAAACGCGAATTGATACTTCGAGCCACGTGTCAAAGTCGCTCGACCAGGACCGCTGTACGCCGGAACTCCCCGAGCAGACGCCCAAACCTCCGTCGTGCCACTGCCGTCTCGTCGACCGGTTCAGGCGGTTCCGGCGGCTCCGGTGGACGAAGGTGCGACCCCGTCAGGTCGGGAGGGTGGTGCCTGCGGGTGTACAGGCGCCGCAGGTGCCTGGGCCTGGGGCGCGGTAGGCGCGGTCGCAGGTGTCGCAGTTCTGGAGGGGGTGCCGGACGGCCGGGTCCTCGTGCGGGGTGCGGAACGGTGGCAGGGGTGGGAGCTGGGCCGTGAGGCGGTGGGCCAGGAGGGCGGCCGGGCGGTGGAGGGGGTCCGGCGGCAGGTCGTGGGTCAGGGCGCGGTGGACCGCCTCGGGTGTGAGGTCGCGTTCGAGCCAGGCCGCGACGCCCGGGACGAGGTGTTCGGCGTCCGTTGCGGAGATCAGGAGTCGCGGGTCTGCGCGGCGGAGGCCGGAGAGCACGCCGAGGGCGGTCTGGAGGAGGTCCGGCGTCGGGTACACGGGCTCCGGAACGGAGGGCAGGACGCGGCGGCGCGGTGGTTTCTCTGCGGCCCGCCGGGGCCGGGGCGGGGGACTCGGTCCGTCCTCGCCACCGGTCCGGCCCGGCCGGTTGCAGGAGACCGTACGGGTGACCATGCGGCCCTGCTCCGTCCGTAACCGCGTCCGTCGCAGGTAGCCGTGGACCTCCAGCTCGCGCAGGGCGTTGGCGATCCTGGTCTTTCCCTCCGGGAAGCGGGCCGCGAGGGTGTCGATGTCGACCCGTGCGCCGCTGGGGAGCGACTGGATGTGGACCGCCAGGCCGATCGCCATCAGTGACAGCTCGACGTGCTGGGCCAGGTGGTTGCCGACCACCGTGAAGCGGGTGGTGTGGCGGGTGTTGTCGTGGACGACGCCGCCGGGGCGTGCGGCCGTACCCCGGGAGGGGTGGTTTTTCCCGTCGTTACGGGACTCGGCGTACGAGCGCGCGCTAGTGTTTTGGGTATCCATCGGGAAGTCGTTCTCTTCCTCGGTGGTCAGGCCCTCGCATTGGGATTGCCGTCCCGGCGGGGGCCGACGCATGTCAGCAGTTGTGTGGTGTGTCGCGCTGAGCGTAGATCAAGCAACCTGCCCTATAGCCAGCCGATTTGGGGTTTTTCACTCAAGCGAGTGAGTCCGGCCCCAGCGGGGCGGAGGGGTGGGGTTTGGTACGGGTTCTTTCTCGCTGTGGTCGTCCTTGAGGAGATCGTCCGCCCCACCGGACTCCGCGTTCCCAGGGTTCGGTGACCACGTCTTCTTCGCAGGTCAGGAGCGTGGTGGCAGGGAGAGCTCCGCCCATACCGTCTTGCGGGGTACCGGACCGAGCTCGGTGCCCCATCGGTCGGCCAGCGCCTCGACGAGGAGCAGTCCGCGTCCGGAGTCGCCTTCGGGGCAGGTCTGTTGGATGCGGGGCATGCTCTCCCTCCGCGTGTCCGTGACCTCGATCCGCAGGACTTCCTCGCGGGCGATGAGTGCCAGCCGGAAGCTCCGGCCGGTGACCCGGCCGTGCGTCGCGGCGTTCGTGGCGAGTTCGGCGACGACCTGGGCGCTGGCTTCCGTCACCCCGTACGGCACCTCGTGATCCCGCATCCACTCGACGGCCAGCAGCCGGGCCAGTCGGGCCCCGCGTGGCGTGGGGGACAGGAGCACGCTGAAGTGGGTTGTGAGGGCTGGGACTTGGGAGGTGATCTGCTGGCTCATGGGTCCGAGCGTGGTCGCCCCCGGCTACCGTGAACAGTGACGGCGCCGATGCGTAGAGTCACTGTCCGGAGCTTGTCCACTGCTGTCCGGGCTGTCCGGACCCGCCGCAGGGGTAGGGGCATCGCGCCACGAAGGGGCGAGGGAAAGGTGCGGTATGTCGGTGGACGGTGGGGCGCAGCGACTCAAGACCGAGGCGGACGAGCCGGGGTGGGAGGTCGACCCGGACGACGACTGGGGTGTGGCCGTCGTCGCCACCGTGGGGCGGCAGTTGAGGCTGCGGAGGGAGGCGGTGGGGATGCGGGCCACTGAGCTCGGAGCGGCCACCGGTTACGGCGAGGACCTCATCTACAAGATCGAGAGCGGGAAGCGGATCCCGCGACCCGAGTTCCTGGACAAGGCGGACGAGGTGCTGGGAGCGGGTGGGCTGCTCTCCGCCATGAAGGAGGACGTGGCGAAGGTCCGGTACCCGAAGAAGGTCCGGGCGCTCGGGAAGTTGGAGGCCAAGGCAGTCGAGATCGGCGTGTACGAGTGCAACATCATCGCTGGGCTGTTGCAGACACCGGAGCACGTACGGGCCCTCATCGAGGCAGCGCAGCCCCCGTACTCGCCGGACGATGTGGAACGTATGGCGGCCGCTCGTCTGGCCCGGCAGTCGGTCTTCGAACGGGACCCGGCTCCGTCGATCCACTTCGTGCTGGAAGAGGCTCCGCTGCGCCGACAGGTTGGGGGCACAATGGTGTGGCGACGGCAGCTTGAACATCTGCTGGAGGTGGGGCGGTTGCGCAACGTCACGCTTCAGGTCATGCCGACGAACACCGAGGCCCACCCCGGTCTGGACGGCAGGATCGAGCTGCTGAAGTTCCCTGACGGGACGGCGGTGGGGCGCTCCGACGGTGCGTTCAGCGGGCGGCCGATCACCGATCCCAAGCAGCTGCGAATCCTTGAGCTGCGATATGGCACCATCCGGGCGCAGGCTTTCTCGCCGAGGGAGTCGCTGGCCTTCATCGAGCAACTGCTGGGAGAGACATGATCCACAAGGCCTCCGCCGGGGACGCCTCCGAACTGGCGTGGTTCAAGAGCAGCTACAGCGGTGGCACCGACGGCGAGTCCTGCATCGAGATCGCCCCCACCCCCGCCACCGTCCACGTCCGCGACTCCAAGAACCTCTCCGGTCCCCAGCTCGCGCTGTCGCCGGCCGCCTGGGCGGGTTTCGTCTCGTACGCGTCGGGCCACTGATCGCATGGACCGACCGCGCCCCGCGCCCCGGTCCTCACCGGAGACGGGGCGCGGGCGGCCCGGCTCAGAACCGCCGGATCACGCGCAGGGTCTTGGTGTACAGGTCGGTCGCCGCGCCGTTCAGGATCGACTTGGCGCCGAGGTCGGCCATGGTCGGCCCGTTCGGGGTCCTGCGACTGGACACGAAACGCAGACCGCCGTGCTGGTCCTGCCCGACGTAGATGCCGGTGTGGTCGACCACACCGGCGGTGGCCTCCGGGTCGTCGGGGTCGGTGGTGGCGTCGAAGAACACCACGTCACCGATGCGCAGCGCGGTGAGTGAGGGCGGCGCGTCGGTGCCCGAGGCCACGACCGTGCCGGGGCCGTTCGTGGCCTGTCTCTTCGAGGTACGGGGCAGGTTGCGGCCGTCGTAGTCCTTGTAGAGGACCATCGGGATGCCCATGTGGTGGCCGTAGACCATGCGGACGAAGCCCGAGCAGTCGAGATTGCCCTTCCACTGCGCCTCCGGGGTCCCGGTGCTCTCGCCACTGGCCGGGAAGGTCCAGGCGAGTCCCATGTACTCGTGGAAGTCGGCGCCGACATAGCGCAGCCCGGCGTCGTCCGTCTCGCTGTACCCGGACGCGCCCAGCACCTGGGCGCCCTGGAGCGCGGGGTCGGTGACGGCGGGCGCGTGGGGACGGAACATGGAGGCGTACGCGAGCGCGTCGGGCGAGGTGTCCGCGGCCCAGGCGCGGACGCGCTGCTCCAGCGCCGGGGTCCAGGTGCCGTCGAAGGGCTCGGGAAGGACCCGTACCCAGGTGTCGTGGCAGACCACCGGCGGGTCCGCCCAGTCGGCGGAGGTGACCACGAAGTCGTAGACCCGGGCCTCCAGCGGCACCGTGGCCCCCTGGGAGGCGAGGGCGCGGACTCCGAGGGAGCCCGAGTCGAAGACCTTGTCCGGCTGCTGCTCGGGGTCGCGCACGCTGTGGTGCCAGGTGTCCGGCGTGGGCGTGCCGTCGCGCCAGGCGCGGGCCCGGATCACGGGACCGCTCTTCTCCACCTGGACCCACCAGTGGTCGAAGGCCGCGAATCCGGTGCCGACCGTGACGGCCGCGCTCAAGGTGCCGGAGACGTCGGCGAGTTCCTTCTCCAGGACCAGTCGGACGTCCTTGGCCGGGGTCACCTCAAGGCGGGCCCGGTAGTGGTTGTCGACGTCCTGGACCCCGAACGAGAGCGCCAGTGAGACGGGTGCGCCGGTGGGGACCTTGTCGAAGGAGAAGCGGGCGGCGGCGTCGAAGTCCCCGACCCGCTGGTCGGAGAGGAAGACGTGCCGGCTGGCGTTGCTCGCGGTGAGGTTGACGACGGCCCGGCCCGACTCCAGGAAGTAGTCCCCGGCCACGCCGTTGTGACGGGTCCAGGTGCCGCCGCCGGGGGAGGTGCCCCAGCCGGTGGTGGGCGTACGGGCGAAGCGGTCGGCGAAGGGCTTCTTCTGTTCGGTGAACCAGCGCTTCGGGCCGCGCACCGTCACCGTCTTGGCGCCGGTGGTCAGGGTGGCGAGCACCCCGGCGTCGTCGGACACCTCCAGGCACGCGGGGGTGCCGGAGAGGACGCGGGTGGTCAGTGCCCCGGACGGATGGGCGGTGAAGTGCCACGGGTCGCCGGGATCGGCCACCATCGGCAGCTTTCCGCCGGGCGCCATGGGGACCGTCGTGCCGGCCGACGTGGCGGCGGTGCCGGACGGTGTGGCGGCGGTGGCGATGGTGCCGGTCGGGGCGGCGGCGTTGGCCGAGGGGGCGACGGCGAAGGGCAGCGAACCGCCCGCCGCCACTCCGGCGAGGACGGCGAGAGCCGATCTGCGACTCGGCGCGGGCTTCGATGTGGACATGGCTGGTAGACCCCCCGGGGTGAAGGAATCGATCAGATGATCGAACGAATGGGGACCTTACCCGCGCGGAGACCGGAACCCTCGGTGCGGGTGCGAGGTGCGTAATCGGGGGCGCACCGCGGGGCGGGTCGATGAACCCGACGCACGGCGTCACCCACAGGGGTGAAGGCCGAGGATTCCCGGATCCCGGGGTGCCGGCATATGCCAACGTGCCCGTCATGGCGACAGCGACGAACCCGGCCACGCGGGCCGGGGAGCCCGTACCGTGGAAGGCGCCACCGATCCAGGAGGAGTCTGCCGTGAGCGTCCTGACGCAGGAGGGGTTCGAGGAACTCGCCCGTCTCGGCGAACGTGTGGACGAATCCCTGCGCCTTGAATTCATCCACGGGAAGATCGAGGAGAAGGCGTTGCCGGACGGCGACCACGGGCGGATCATCGAGTGGCTCACGCGCCTGTGCATTCAGGTCGATGTCGGCTGGTGGCTCTACCCCGATCAAGGGCTGAGGATCGAGAAGTACCGCAAGGGCAACGCCCGTCCCGACGGTTGCCTCGCCCCGAGCGGCACCTTCGTCGGCCAGGGTGAATGGGCCAGTTCCGACGGGGTCCTCATGACCGTCGAGGTCACGTCCGGCGACTCGGACACCGGGCGGCGTGACCGGGTGGAGAAGCCGCATGCCTATGCCGAGACGGGGATTCCCGTCTACCTGTTGATCGACAGGACCGCGGGCGAGGTGAAGGTCCACTCCCAGCCGGACGGCGAGCGGTACGAGATGGTCGTGACCGTGCCCTTCGGCAAGACGGTCGCCCTGCCGGAGCCGGTCGGGATGGAGCTGGACACGGAACCCTTGAACAACTGGGTCCACTGAAGTTCCTCGCTCGGACCGTCACACATGACGTCCGGGCTCCGTCAGCGCTGTGTCCGGCTCGGTCGAGGCGGACACCGGAGAGGCTGAAGGAGCCGTCGCGATGTTCACCGAGATGTCCACCACCGCTGTCGTCGTCACCGCCGTCGCCGCGTTCATGGCCGGGTTCTCGGGGGCGTCGATCTTCTTCAAGGCCAGGTTCGTCGTCGAGCCGCTCGCCGAGTACGGCGTGCCGCGGTCGTGGTGGAACCTCCTCGGCGCCGCCAAGGCCGCCGGCGCCGTCGGGCTCGTCGTCGGGATCTGGGTCCCTGTGATCGGGACGCTCGCCGCGATCGGGCTCATCCTGTACTTCACCGGCGCCGTCATCACGGTGCTGAGGGCCCGCGCCTACGGTCACGCGCCCTTCCCGCTGGTCTACATGGCCCCGGCCGTCGCCGCCCTGGCCCTGACCTGGTGACGGGGGAGCGCGTACGACGAAGGCCGCCGTCCCCGGAAACGGGAGCGGCGGCCTTCGTGCGTGGTCAGTCCTTCTTCTCCTCCAGGCGCGGGAAGAGCACCGCGCCCTTCGTCACCGTCGCGCCGGGCGCCAGCTGACCCCAGGTCCCGGAGGACTGGACCGGCTGGGCGGCCAGGGCGCCCAGGGAGGCCTCGGCGCCGAGGGAGTCCCAGAGGGCCTGGGAGGTCTCGGGCATGATCGGGTTGAGGAGGACGGCGACGGCGCGGAGGGACTCGGCGGCCGTGTAGAGGATGGTCGCCAGGCGGGCCCGGCCCTCCTCCGACTCGTCCTTCGCGACCTTCCACGGCTCCTGCTCCGTGATGTAGCCGTTGACCTGCTTCACGAAGTCGAAGATCGCCAGGATGCCGCCCTGGAAGTCCAGCTCCTCGCCGATCTTGGCGTCGGCGGTCGCGACGGCCTTCGCCAGGCCCTCGTGGACCGCCTTCTCCGCGTCGCCGTCGGCCGTCGAGGCCGGCAGCTCGCCGCCGAAGTACTTGCCGACCATCGCCGCCACGCGCGAGGCGAGGTTGCCGTAGTCGTTGGCCAGCTCGGACGTGTAGCGGGCGGAGAAGTCCTCCCACGAGAACGAGCCGTCGCTGCCGAAGGCGATGGCGCGCAGGAAGTACCAGCGGTACGCGTCCACGCCGAAGTGCGAGGTCAGGTCCTGCGGCTTGATGCCGGTCAGGTTCGACTTCGACATCTTCTCGCCGCCGACCATCAGCCAGCCGTTGGCCGCGACCCGGCCGGGGACCGGCAGGCCCTGCGCCATCAGCATCGCCGGCCAGATCACCGCGTGGAAGCGCAGGATGTCCTTGCCGACCAGGTGCACGTTCGCCGGGAACGTCTCCTCGAACTTCGCCGGGTTCTCGTTGTAGCCGACGGCCGTGGCGTAGTTCAGGAGCGCGTCGACCCACACGTAGATGACGTGCTTGTCGTCCCACGGGATCGGGATGCCCCAGTCGAACGTCGAGCGCGAGATGGAGAGGTCCTGCAGACCCTGCTTGACGAAGTTCACGACCTCGTTGCGGGCCGACTCCGGCTGGATGAAGCCCGGGTTCGCCTCGTAGAACTCCAGCAGCTTCGGGCCGTACTCGCTCAGCTTGAAGAAGTAGTTCTCCTCCTTGAGGATCTCCACCGGCTTCTTGTGGATCGGGCACAGCTTGGTGCCGTCCTCCGCCTCGATGAGGTCCCCGGGGAGCTTGTACTCCTCACAGCCCACGCAGTACGGGCCTTCGTACCCGCCCTTGTAGATCTCGTCCTTGTCGAACAGGTCCTGCACGAACTCCTGGACGCGGTCCGTGTGACGCTTCTGCGTGGTGCGGATGAAGTCGTCGTTCGCGATGTTCAGGTGCTCCCAGAGGGGCTTCCACGCCTCCTCGACGAGCTTGTCGCACCAGGCCTGGGGCGTGACGTCGTTCGCCTCGGCCGTGCGCATGATCTTCTGACCGTGCTCGTCCGTGCCGGTGAGGAACCACACCTTCTCGCCGCGCTGACGGTGCCAGCGCGTGAGCACGTCGCCTGCGACGGTCGTGTAGGCGTGGCCCAGGTGAGGAGCGTCGTTGACGTAGTAGATGGGGGTCGTGACGTAGTACGCCTTCGACCCCTGCTTCTCGGTTCCAGTGGCCGCCATGGCCGAAATCCTAACGGGCCGACGAAGCTCCCCTCACATTGATAAACCCCGGGGCGGCCGATGAGGGCCGGTGAGGGCCGGGGGCGGCCGGTGGGCGGGCTCGGGGGTGGTGGCGACCCTGCCGGTCACCACCACCCCCGCCGCCCGCCCGCGGCACGGGCCTCAGAACTCCAGGCCTCCGAGCACACCCCGGTAGAACGCGGCGTGCGCCGTCTCCACCGGCGTCACGCCCGCGAAGTACACGCCGCTACGGGCCGTGCCGTCGAGCTTCCGCAGGAAGTCGAAGGCCTTGTTGTCCTCCTCGCCCCACACCACGAACCGCCACTGCAGCGGACGGTCCGCCGCCTCCGCCAGCGCCTGCGCGGCCGCCGTCTTCGACTCCGGCGCGCCGTCCGTCTGGAACACCACCAGCGCCGGACGCGTCGGATCGGCCTTCTCGTGGTGGGCCAGGACCTCCTCCACGGCACGGTGGTAGTTCGTCCGGCCCAGACGGCCCAGCGTGCCGTTGACCTCCTCGACGCGGGTCGGCGTCAGGTCGGCCGGAGCCAGGTCGACGGTCCCGTCGACGTCCGTCGAGAAGAACACCGTCGTCACGGTCGCCGCCTCGTCGAGGTGCGCCGCCAGCGCGACCGCCTGCTCCGCCAGACGCTGCACCGAGCCGTCCTTGAAGTAGCCGCGCATCGACCCGGACCGGTCCACCACCAGGTACACCGCCGCCCGCGCCCCGGCCAGCCCCTCCTTCTTCAGGGCCGCGCCCGCCGCCTTGTACGCCTCCGCCAGGTGCGGGGCCACGGCCTTCACCTTCGCGAGCGCCACCGCGGGCTCCTGCGGGCCCTCGACACCCTCCGCCTCCGGCGCGGCTTCGGCGTCCTCCGCGACCTCGGCCTCCGGTGCGACCTCGGTCTCCGGTGCGACCTCGGCCTCCGGCGCGGCCTCCGGCGCGGTGTCGTCCGCGTTCGCCTCCGCCGGCTCCGCCTCGGCGGCAGCCGTCTCCGGGGCCTCGTCGGCGGCAGCCGTCTTCGCCTCCGGCTCCACCGCGTCGGCGGTCGCCTCCACCGCGTCGGCGGTCGCCTCCACCGCGTCGTCCGCGTCGGCGTCAGCCGTGGTCACCGTGTCGTCGGCAGCAGCCGTGGTCACCGTGTCGTCGGCAGCAGCCGTGACCACTGCGTCGTCCGCGTCGGCGTCAGCCGTGGTCACCGCGTCGGCGGCGCCTTCGGCCTCCGCCGTGTCGGCCGCACCCTCGGCCTCGGCCTCCGCCTCCACAGGCGCGTCGGTCGCAGCCGCGGGCTCGTCCGTCGCCTCGGCCGGGCTCGTGGCGTCAGTGGCCACCTCCGCCTCGGCCGCCTCGCTCGCGTCGGTGTCGGTGTCGGCGTCGACGTCGGCGTCAGCCGTGGTCGACACGTCTCCGGCCGGCGTCTCCGGCTCCGCCACGTCCTCGGCGGTCGCGTCGGCGTCGACCGCTTCCGGCTCCGCCGAGTCGGCGGCGTCCGCCGCAGGAGCGGCAGCATCCGTAGCCACCTCGGTGTCCACGGCCTCGACGTGGACCGCCTCAGCGTCGACGGCCACGGCCACGGCCTCGGCCTCGGCCGCCTCCGGCTCGCTCGCGTCGGCGACAGCCGCGTCCGCCGTGTCGCCCGCGTTGTCGGAAGCCGCATCCACAGCGCCGTCGACGTCGACATCGGCGTCAGCCGCGTTTGCCGCGTCGTCCGCGTCCGCGGCAGCCGCGGTGTCGCCCGCGTCCGCGTCCGCGGCAGCCGCGCTCACCGTGTCGTCCGTCGCAGCCGGCGCGGTGCTGTCCGCGGTGCTGTCCGCGGTGCGGGCCTTCGGGATCTGGGGGTTGTCGAAGGCTTCGGCGACGAGTTCGTCGGCTTTGCGCTGGGCGGCGGCTTCGGGGGTGTCGGGGGACGGGGAGGGGGTCTCACGCGTCTGGGACGGGACGGAGGTTGCCGGGGATTCCTCGCGGTCCCGGCCGAACACCTTGCGCAGCATGCTCCGAATACCCATGGGCGAACCCTTTCGCATGAGATGGGGTGCGGTGTGAATGTCCGTACTGGGCGTTTCGGGACGATCATCCCTGGCCAGGGCGGACACGTAAGGTTAGCGGCCAGTCCCCGCCTCCTCGGTGACCCGGTCGCCTGCGGTTGCCGCGCATTCATTCGGCGTTCATCCGGTGGCCGTCCGTGTGCAGAGGTCCACACATAGCGTCGCGGCCGAAGGATTCCCGACAGCTTGTCGGCGCGGTGTGCGCCGGAGGAGGACGACGTGCGCAAACTGCTGCCGCTGCTGAGCATGAACAACCACGGAGGCGGGCGTTCCGCTCTCACGTGTCGTTACCGGTGCGGCGACGCCTGCTTCCACGAGGTGCCGAACACGAGCGCCAACGAGTACGTCGGCGATGTCATAGCCGGGGCGCTTTCGCGGCGTTCGGCGCTGCGGGCGGCGGCGGTCGTGACGGTGGCGTCGGCGGCGGGCGGGGCCGTGGTGCTGGGGAACGCGCCGGCGGCGGAAGCGGCGCCCACGGGGCACGGGAAGCCCGGGGCGGTCGACGGGGCGCGCGGGCTGCGGTTCGCGCCGGTCGCGCCGAACACGGACGACCGGGTGACGGTCCCGGAGGGGTACGCGCAGAACGTGGTCATCCGCTGGGGCGAGCCGATCCTGCGGGGCGCGCCGGCGTTCGACGCGGAGAAGCAGACGGCGAAGGCGCAGGCCGGGCAGTTCGGCTACAACAACGACTTCCTGTCGCTGCTGCCGCTGCGGGGCGAGCACGGCCGGCAGGTGCTCGTGGCCAACCACGAGTACACCGACGAGGTGCTGATGTTCCGCGGCTACGACGCCGCGAACCCGACGCGCGAGCAGGTGGAGATCGCCTGGGCGGCGCACGGCCTGTCGGTCGTGGTGGTGCAGGAGGAGCACCGGAGCGGGAAGCTGACGCCGGTCACGCGGCACCACCTGAACCGGCGCCTGCACACGACGAGCGAGTTCGAGGTCACCGGTCCCGCCGCGGGCAGCGACCTGCTGAAGACCTCCGCGGACCCGACCGGCCGCACGGTGCTCGGCACCCTGAACAACTGCGCGGGCGGCACGACGCCGTGGGGCACGACGCTGCACGGCGAGGAGAACTTCAACCAGTACTTCGCGAACGGCAGCTCCGCCACGGACAAGCGGTACGGCGTGGGCACCGGGGCGACCGAGCGGAAGTGGGAGCGGTTCGACAAGCGCTTCGACCTGAAGCAGGAGCCGAACGAGGTGCACCGCTTCGGGTGGGTCGTCGAACTCGACCCGTACGACCCGGAGTCGACGCCCCGGAAGCGCACCGCGCTCGGCCGCTTCAAGCACGAGGCGGCGCAGCCCCGGCTCACCGAGGACGGCCGTCCGGTCGTGTACATGGGTGACGACGAGCGGTTCGACTACTTCTACAAGTTCGTGTCGAGCAAGCGGATGAAGAAGGGCGGCTCGCGGGCGGCCCGTGAGCACAACCTCACCCTGCTCGACGAGGGCACGCTGTACGTCGCCAAGCTGACCGGCGACTCGCCGGCCGCGGAGATCGACGGCACCGGCAAGCTCCCGAACGACGGCGAGTTCGACGGTTCCGGCGTGTGGATCCCGCTGGCGACCGGCGACGTGTCGCACGTGCCGGGGATGACGGCCGAGGAGGTGTACGTCTTCACGCGCGTCGCGGGCGACAAGGTCGGGGCCACGAAGATGGACCGTCCCGAGGACGTCGAGCCGTCGCCGCGCAGCGGCCGGGTGTACGTGGCGCTCACGAACAACTCGAACCGCGGCAAGGCGGGTTACGCGCCGGCCGACGAGGCCAACCCGCGCAACTCCAACAAGCACGGGCAGATCCTGGAGCTCGCCGAGCACTGGGACGACCCGGCGTCCGACGGGTTCGCGTGGCGGCTGTTCCTGGTGGCGGGCGACCCGAACGACCCGGCGACCTACTTCGCGGGCTTCCCCAAGGAGAAGGTCTCGCCGATCTCCTGCCCGGACAACGTGGCCTTCGACCCGCACGGCAACCTGTGGATCTCCACCGACGGCAACCAGCTCGGCTCGCACGACGGCCTCTTCGGCGTCGCGACGCGCGGTGAGCGCCGCGGTGAGCTGAAGCAGTTCCTGACGGTGCCGCGCGGCGCCGAGACCTGCGGTCCGATCATCCAGGACCGCCGGGTCCTGGTCGCCGTCCAGCACCCGGGTGAGATCGACGGCGCGTCGGTCGAGAAGCCGGCCTCGGAGTGGCCCGACGGGCCCGGGAGGATCGTCCGTCCGGCGGTCGTCTCCGTCTGGCGCAAGGACGGCCGCGACATCGGTGTGTGACGCCGGTGTGTGACGTCGGTGTGTGACGTCGGTGTGTGACGTCGACGTGTGATGTCGGCAGGTCCCCCTGAGGGGGCCCGGGAGGGTCTGGCGGCGGTGTCTCACACCACCCCCAGGCCCTCCCTGAACCGTACGAACTGCTCCCCGGGGTCGCCCGTGTAGGCCCAGGGGACCCAGGCCGCCCGGGTGCCGAGCAGGGCGAGGACGTCCCGGGCGATCTCGACCTGTCCGGCGTAGCAGGCGGCGTGGGCGAGGAAGTTGAGGTCGGCGACCTCCTCGGGTGCCACGGGCCGCGCGGGGTCGCGGCCGCCGATCCAGCGGGCGTGGGTGCGGCGGATCTCGGTGACCGCGAGCTCGTGCTTCCAGTGCTGGTCGAAGCCGCGGACGGGACCCCGGCCGAGTGCCCCGTCGGCGATGTACCGGTACTCCTCGACGCGGGCGACCTGCACGAGGACCGGGAGCGGGGAGCCGGGCGGGGCGACGCCGGCGGCGTCGCGGGCGAAGTCGTACATGCTGCCGTGGGTGCCGTGCCAGCGGGCGGACCAGTAGCGCAGCACCTGGATGTGGCCCTCGGTGTTGTACGGGTCGCGGCGGCGCAACTCGTCGAACCAGTGGCGGAGTTCGCGGCGCGGTACGCCGCCCTCGTAGAGCCGGGCGACCGAGAGCAGGGACACCCACGGCATGGGGTCGGCGGGGGAGGCCTCGGCGGCGCCCCGGCAGGCGTCGACGGCGGCGTCGATGCGGCCCCGTTCGAGGGCGGCGCCGCGGCCGGCGGCGATGGCCGCGTCGAAGACCCGGACGACCTCGGTCGCGGCGCGCAGGACGGCGGCGTCGGGGTTGCCGGGTTCGGCGGCGCGCCAGGTCTCGACGGTGGAGCTGCCGGCGGCGGCGTGCGAGAGGAGCCGCAGGCGGTGGGTGCGGCGGGCCCAGTCCGTCCCGGTGGCGGCGAGCAGGTCGCGTACGCCCTGCCAGCGGCCGATGACGATGTCGTGGCGGGCCTCGGTCAGCGCCCGGTCCCCGAAGTCCGGGTCGAAGTCGGGCGCGAAGCGCTCCGGTCGCGCCGAGCGCGCGGAGCGGCGGCGTAGGGCCATCGGGGGGCCTCCTTCGGAGTCGTCGTGGCCCAGGGGGCGGGGTGGGGTCAGAAGTCGGTGGCGTAGCTCTTCTCGTTGTCGCCGGTGCGGGCGCGGGGGGTCGCCGGGCCGGAGTCCTGGGTGGCGGCGAGGGCGCGGACGGCGTCCAGGCGGGCGGGGCGGTAGTAGTCGCTGCCCTTGCGCCAGTGGACGACGAGCGGGACGACGCCGAGGAGGAGTCCGCCGAGGCCGATGGCGAGGGCGGTGGAGGAGAGCATGCCGAGCGATTCGACGAAGGCCCACAGCATGAACCCGGAGCCGAGCAGCGGCCACAGGCCGCCGAGGATCAGGTTGCGTGCGGAGCGCAGCAGCAGCGACTTGTAGGCGACGACGGCGGCGATGCCGGCGAGGCCGTAGTAGAAGGCGATCTGGAGGCCGATCGCGGCGACGGCGTCGCTGAGGATGCGCTGCACGGAGCCGGCGGCCGCGGCGGCGGCGAACATGAGGAGGGCGGCGCCGCCGACGGTGGCGATGGCGACCCACGGGGTGTTCCAGCGGCGGTGCACGGTGCCGAGCGCGGCGGGCAGGGTCCGGTCGCGGCCCATGGCGAAGAGCGAGCGGGTGACCTGGAGGAGGGTGGTCTCCAGGGTGGCGACGGTCGACAGGAGGACGGCCACGACGAGGAGCTTGCCGCCGACGCCGGGCCAGATCTCCTGGCCGAGGACGGCGAGGACGTTGGGTCCGGCGGTGCGGATCTCCTCGGCGCTGAGGAGCACGTTCACGGCGACGGTGAAGGCCTCGAAGAGGACGAAGACGAACCCGACGCCGACGAGCGCGGCGAGTCCGGCGGTGCGCCGGCTGTTGCGGGTCTCCTCGCTGAGGTTGCTGGTGACGTCCCAGCCCCAGTAGTAGAACGCGGCGATCAGCGCGCCGGCGGCGAAGCCCTCGGGGCCGTCGAACCGGTCGAGCGCGAACCAGGACCAGTCGAAGGCGGTGGCCCGCCCCCGGTGGGCGACGGCGGCGAGCACGAAGCCGAGCAGGATCAGCATCTCGACGCCGGACATGATCAGTTGGGCGCGCACGGTGAGCCGGGCGCCGCCGAGGACGACGAGCAGCATCATCAGGAACCAGCCGGCGCCGACGGCGGCCGCGAGCGGGGTGTTCGCGGCGAGTTCGGGGTCGATCAGGGAGAGCGTGAGGGAGCCGGCGGGCAGCGAGCCGGCCACCATGAACACGGTGGCGGCGAAGACCAGCGCCCAGCCGGAGAGGAAGCCGAGGAAGGGGTGGAGGGTGCGGCCCACCCAGGAGTAGCCGGCGCCGGCGTTGACGTCGATGCGGCCGAGGCGGGCGTAGGCGAGGACGATGCCGAGCATCGGTATCGCGCAGTACAGCAGGGCCGCGGGGCCGGCGTAGCCGACCGCGCCGAAGAGGACGGCGGTCGTCGCGGCGAGCGAGTACGCGGGGGCGCTGCCGGCGACGGCCATGACGATCGTGTCGAAGGTGCCGAGGACGTTGGGCTGGAGCCCTCTGTTCGTGGTGGTGCGCATGGCGGGTCCTCGGGGCGCGGGGGGCAGGGCGAAGCAGCCCGTTCGCCGGGCCGGTTGCCGACGGCGGTGGGCGCGGATCACGGTGAATTCGAGCGCATCGTAGTCGCCCGGGTGGCTTCCGGTAACGGCGGTGGGGAAGGTTCCGTTCCGTGACCGCCGGTAAGTCCGCCGGTACGCCCCCTTGGGGAGGTTTACCGCAGGTCGGGACTGGCGATGGCGCGGGCCGCGCGGACCTCCTGGCGGAGCGGTTCGAGGACTCCGCTCTCGTCCCCGGGGAGTTCCGAGCGGACCTCGACGAGGGTGTCGGAGGCCCGCAGCCCGTCCGCGAGCTCGCGCAACTCGCGCTCCACGGCGGCGACCTCGGCCGGGTCGGGGGCGGGGGCGCCGTGGTCCACGCGGATCCGGGCCGCCGTCGTCGCGTCCACGATCCGCTCGACGGCCACCACGAGCGGCCACCAGGCCGCGGCCCGGGTGCCGGTGGGCGGCGGCTCGGTCAACGCGCGCTGGAACTCGGAGCGTACGGTCGACAGGTCCCGGTAGAGCTTGCGCCGGGCCCGGTGCCGGTCGGCGCGGGAGGCTCCCTCGGCGCCGCCGAAGGCCCGGGCCACGTAGGCGGCGGTGTCGGCGACCGCGTCCGCGAGCCGGTCCCCGATCCGGGTGTGCCAGGACTCGGGCCACAGGAGGTAGCCGGCGACGAGCGCGATGGCGCAGCCGATCAGCGAGTCGTAGAGCCGCGGCATGACCAGGTCGAAGCCCTGGTGGTTGAGGGTGTCGGAGAGCAGCAGGATGACCGGGGTGATGGCCGCCGTCTGGAAGGCGTACCCCTTCGCCGAGAACGCCGGGATGAGCGCGGCGAGCACGACCATCACGGGCACGTCCCACCATCCGCGCGGCACCTCGGACAGCACGAACGCGGCGAGCACGAGGCCGATCGCCGTGCCGGCCGCCCGCAGCACCGCGCGCGAGAACACGGACCCGAAGTCCGGCTTCATGACGAACGTGACGGTGAGCGCGACCCAGTACGAGCGGGGTACGGCGATCAGCGACACCAGAGCCTGGGCGAGCCCGATGCACAGGGCCAGCCGCAGCCCGTACCGCCAGGACGCCTCGGAGAACAGCACGGCCCGCGCCGTGCGGCGGGCCCGCACCCGGAGCGCGGCCGGGCGTCCGAGCCGGTCGTCCACGTTGTACGGGTCGGGGTCCGTCTTGTGCACGACGGCCGCGGCGTGCCGCAGCGCGTGGTCCACCGCCCGTTCCGCGGGCCGCTCCGGCACGGGCAGGCCGGCCAGGTCCGGTGTCCCCGTGCGCCCTTCCTCGACGGCGTCCGCCAGGTCGCGTACGGCCGCGGGGATCGCCGCCGGCAGCGGCCCGATCAGCCGGGCCCGCAGATGGGCGGCGGGCGCGGCCTCCAGGAGCGGGACGAGGACGTTCAGCTGGGAGAGCAGCCTGACCAGGTTCGGCGCCCGGCCGTGCTGGCGGGTCCTGCGGGCGAGGACCAGGTCGTAGGACTGGTTGAGGGAGGCGGTGACGTCCTGCCGCCGCTCGTCGTACGCGTCCGTGCCCGTCGCCTCGTACAGCGCGGCCAGGGAGCGGTAGGTCGCGGCCACGGCGCCGCGCTCGGGGGCGGCGCGGCGCAGCGGCCAACCGAGGAGCGTGAGGGCGAGGACGAACAGCCCGCCGAGGGTGAGGAGGAGGGGCGCCTTCCACCAGGGGCCCGGCATGGGGAGTCCCGCGCCCACCACGCAGTTGAGCAGGAGCAGCAGCCCCGACACGGAGGCGACCGCCCCGATCGACGAGATCATCCCGGAGACCATGGCGACGACCGTGAGCGCGCCGACGGCGACCCAGCCGTGCCCGAAGACGAGGGTGCCGAGGGTGACGCCGAGCGCGCCGAACAGCTGAGGCACCGCGATGTTGTACACCCGCATCCGGTACGCGTCCGCGGTGTCCCCGATGACCCCGGACAGAGCCCCCATGGAGACCAGCGCCCCGTACGCCGGCTGCCCGGTGGCGAGCCCCGCGGCCAGCGGCGCGGACAGGGCCACGGACGCGCGCACCACCGCCGCCCACGGGACCGGGGCGGGCGCCAGCTTCCACCCCGCGGTCAGCCAGGCGGGCGGGGCGAGCCTTCCGGCCCGTTCGGGTCGTGCCATGCCCCTAACGTACTTGTCCCCCTCCACGGCCCCCTCCCCCTCCACGTCCCCGCTCCACGTCTCCCCTCACGTCCTCGGCCCCGCCCCCGGTCACGTCCCGCGAGGCGCCCCCGGGGAGGTCAGTTGCGGTAGGACTCGACCTCGGAGGCGGGGCGGAGGGCCGCGGTGTCGGGGTCCTCGCCGAACTCGGATTTGGCGCGGCGCTGCCGGAGCAGGTCCCAGCACTGGTCGAGGCGCACCTCGAGGTCGGCGAGGCGGGCGCGTTCCTCGGGGAGGAGGCCGCCGGCGCGTCGGCGGAGGGTGCGTTCCTCCTCCACGAGGGCGCCGATGTCGTCAAGGATCTCCTCGTTGTCCATGCCTTCCAGCGTGGCGGATCAGGGCGGGGCGCGCAGGTCGAGCGTGGCGACGACGGCGCGGTGGTCGGAGCCCGCGATGTCGGCGAAGCGGACGGACCGGACGTGGAAGGCGTCGCTGACCAGCACGTGGTCGATCTGGACGAACGGGGGGAGGAAGCTCTCCAGGGGCCAGGTGGGGGTGCGGCCGACTCCCGCCGTCCGGGCCGCGTCGTGGAGGCGGCCCCGGTCGAGGACGGCGCGGAAGGCGGCGTGGTCCTGGGAGGCGTTGAAGTCGCCGGCGACGAGGGCCTGGCCCGTCCACCGGGCCGCGGTGGCGGCGACCCGGTCGAGTTCGCGCGTCCACAGGGGGACCTGGTGGGCGAGCGGCGGCACGGGGTGGGCGAGCTGGAGGCGCACGGGGACGCCGGCGATGTCGGCGGTGGCGCCGGGCATGCCCATGGTGGCGGGGACGTTACGCCGGTCGCGCAGGGGAGCGGCGCTGAGCAGGAGGGAGCCGGCGGAGCCGGCGGCGTCCACGGCGGCGCGGTGGGGGAGCTCGGTGGCGAAGGCGGTGGTCAGGGCCCGCCCGCAGGCGCGGTCGCATTCCGACACGAACACGAGTTGGGGGTGTTCCCGGCGGATGAGCTCGGCCAGCGCCGGGGTGCCCCCGCCGATTTCGACGTTGGAGGCGATGACCTTGATCCGGGCGAGGGTCCGGCCCGGGGGGTCGGTGGTCCGCGCGGGGTAGGGCAGGGAGGCCCAGGCGGTGGCGGCGAGGGTCACGGCGGCGAGGAGGCCGAGGCCGCGGCGGCCGGTCGCGGCGGCGAGGAGTGCGGCGAGTCCGGCGGGGACGGTGAGCCAGGGGAAGGCGGAGAGGAGTTGGGGGACGGGGGTGACGGCGTCCGTGTCGAGCAGCCGGCAGGCGGTGACCGCGGCGGGTACGGCGAGGAGCAGCACCGCGGCCCAGGCGGCGGTGCGGCGCCTGGGCCGGTGCGACGCGGCGTCTGCCGGCGGGGCGTCGTTCAGTGGCGGATGGCCTGTGCGATCTCGGCCGTGGTGGCGCCGGTGAGGGTGCGGTTGCTGCGGGCCGTGCCGGTCTTGGACGCGCCGGGTGCGACGCCGTCGATGTTCAGGACGACGGCGTCGAGGACGTTCCCGTCGCCGTCCTTGAAGTTGACCATGATCGTGTAGTCGGCGTTCGCGTCCTTGGGGTTGGTCGCGGTGATCTCGGCGACGGTGCGGTCCCCGTCGGTGCTGGTGGCGCCGGCCTTGACGTCGCCTCCGGCGTTGACGCCGTCCTTGACCTCGTTCATCTTCTCCTGGGCCGCCGAGGCGACGGCGGCGGTGGCGGAGGAGATGACGTCGTCGGCCGCGTCCTTGGCGGCGTCGCAGCCGGTGAGGGCGAGGGCCGTGGTGGCGGCGAGGGCGAGGGCGAGTCCCGTGCTGCGTCGGGTGGTGGTCATCGGGCGCGGCCTCAGAACGTCTCTTCGGTGCCGTACGCGTCGTCCGTGGCCAGGGCCCAGATCACGAAGATCGAGACGGCCATGGAGAAGAGCGCCCACCAGGGCTGGTAGGGGAGGAAGAGGAACTGGAAGAGGATGTTGAGCGAGGCGAGGGAGATGCCGGCGATCCGGCCCCACTCGGCGCCCTTCAGGATCCCGAGGCCGGTGATGGCGATGATGATGCCGAGGATGAGGTGGATCCATCCCCAGGTGGTGAGGTCGAACTTGAAGACGTAGTCGCCGACGCGGGTGTAGACGTCGTCCTCGGCGATGCCTGCGATGCCCTGGAAGACGTCCATGAAGCCGGTGACCAGCATGAGGACGCCGGCGAAGAGGGTGCCTCCGGACGCCCAGGCGCCGGAGGTGCTCTGTTTGCGGGGTGCGGTGTTCTGGCTCATGGCCCCATCGTGCGAGCGTTCGTACGATCGCGAACTTTCAGCTGGGCCGAAGGAGTGAGCGGAGGAAGGCGTCGAGCGCCGCGTCGAACTCCTCGGGCCGTTCGAGGTTGGGCAGGTGGGCGGCCCGTTCGACGACGACGAGGGTGGAGTCGGGCAGCAGGGCGTGCAGGTCCTCGGCGTCCGCGACGGGGGTGTACGTGTCGTCCCGGCCGACGACGACGAGCGCGGGGACGGTCGCGGCGGCGAGGGTCTCCCGGTAGTCGGGGCGTTCGGCCCGGCCGCGGAGCGCGGCGGCCGCGGCGACCGGGTCGGTGGCGCACATCATGCGGTGGACGTGGGGTGCGGCGTGCGTGTTGTACGGGGCGACCATCCGGTCGAGGACCTCGTCGGCGTAGCCGCGCATGCCGTCCCGCAGGAGGCGGTCGGCCATGGCGTTCCTGATCCGCTTGCCCTCCTCGGTCTCGGCGGCGGGGAAGGTGTCGGCGAGGACGAGGCCGCGGACGCGTCGGGGGTGGCGGCGGTAGAGCTCCATGGCGATCTGGCCGCCCATGGACAGGCCGGCGAGGACGCACTGCTCGACGCCCAGTTCGTCGAGGAGTTCGACGAGGTCCTCGGCGAACTCGCCGAGGTCGGTGGATTCGGTCATGGCGCCGAGCGGGGTGTCGCCGTAGCCGCGCAGGTCGGGGGCGATCACGCGGTGGGTGCGGGAGAAGCGGTCGATCTGGGGCTGCCACATGGTGTGGTCGAAGGGGTGGCCGTGGACGAGGAGGAGGGCGGGGCCGGTGCCCCGGTCCTCGTAGAAGACGCGGGTGGCGAGGGTTTCGGCGACGGGCATGTCCGCAGGCTAGGCAGCCCCACGGACTCGGTGCAATAAGATCTTTGCTCTCGGTGCAATGGGTCGGGGCGCGGGACCCCGGCGTCCGGTGAGGGGGTTCCGGGTGGAGGAGTACCGGCGGATCGCGGACCGGGTCGAGGCGGCCGTACGGGAGGGCCGGCTGCGGCCCGGCGACCGACTGCCGCCGCAGCGGGTGTTCGCCCGCCGCCACGGCATCGCGAACTCGACGGCGATCCGCGTGTACGGGGAGCTCGCGCGCCGGGGCCTGGTCGTCGGAGAGGTCGGGCGCGGCACCTTCGTCCGCTCCGCGCCGCCGCTGCCCGGTCCCGCGCTCGCCGAGGCGACCGGCGCGGCGCCCGTCGACCTCCAGCTCAACTACCCCGTCGCGGAAGGCCAGTCGGAGCTGATGGCCCGCGCGCTCGCCGCGCTGGCCCGGCCCGACGTGCTCGCGCAGGCCGTCTCGGGTCCGGCCGCCGCGACCGGCACCCCGGAGGCCAGGGAGGCGGCGGCCGCCGTACTGGCCCGGCCCGGCTGGGCGCCGGACCCCGAGCGGGTCCTCTTCGCCGGGAACGGCCGGCAGGCCATCGCCGCCGCGCTCTCCGCGCTCGTCCCGCCCGGCGGCCGGCTGGGCGTGGAGGCGCTCACGTACCCCCTGGTCAAGGCGGTCGCCGAGCGGCTCGGCATCCGGCTCGTGCCGCTCGCCCTGGACGAGGAGGGCGTGCGGCCCGGGGCGCTCGCGGCGGCCCACCGGGCGGCGCCGCTCGCCGCCGTCTACCTCCAGCCGACCCTGCAGAACCCGCTGTCCGCGACCGCCGGCGAGGGGCGGCGGGCCGAACTCGCCGAACTGCTGCGGAGCCTGGACCTGACGGCCGTCGAGGACACCACCTGGGCCTTCCTCGTGCCCGACGCGCCCGCGCCGCTCGCGGCCCACGCGCCCGAGCGGGTGCTGCTGGTGGACAGCCTCTCCAAGCGGCTCGCCCCGGGCCTGACCGTCGGCTACCTCGTGGTGCCCGGGCGGCTGCGGGCCGCCGTCGCCGACGCCCTGCGCTCCGGCGCCTGGACGGCGGGCGGTCTGGCCCTCGCGGCCGCCACCCGCTGGGCCGGGGACGGCACGGTCGCCGAGGCCGTCGCGGCGAAGCGGGCCGAGACGGGGGCCCGGCACGCCCTGGTCCTGCGCCGGCTCGACGGGTTCGCCCTCCGCACCTCCCCGCACGCGTACTACTGCTGGTGGGAACTGCCCTCGTCCTGGCGGGCCGAGACCTTCACGGCCGCCGCGGCGGACCGCGCGGGCGTGGCCGTCACCCCGGGCAGCGCCTTCGCGGTCGGCCCCGGCACGGCACCGGACGCCGTCCGCGTCGGCCTCGCCTCGCCGCCCCGAGCGGTCCTCGACGGGGCGCTGGCGCGACTGGCGGAGCTCGCGGCGGAGCGCGGCTGAACGACCGGTGCCCCGCCCGGGGCGGGGCACCGGGCCCCTGGTGAGGGGTGGGCCGTGCGAGGGTCAGGCGGCGGCGGCTCCGCGACGGCGGAACAGGGCCAGGGCGACACCGGCCGCGCCTGCTCCCGCCAGGGCCGCGCCGCCCGCGAAGGCCAGGGAGCGGTCGGCGGCGACCGGCTCCGGGCCGGCGGCGACCGCGCCCTTGGGGACGACGGAGGTCTGCGCGACGACGGCGGCTCCGGTGCCGGTCTGGGTCGCGTGCTGCGCGGCGGGCGCGGCGGTGGCGCCCTGGTGGGTGCCGGTGCCGGTGCTCGGGGTCGTGTCCGAGGGGGTGGCGCAGTCCTTCGGGACCGCCGGGAAGGCCACGCCGTCCCACGGGATCGGGCCGCCGTGCACGCGCATCTGGAGCATCGGCACCGCCGGGGCCGGGTCGAGCAGACCCTTGATGCGGGCGCCGCCGTAGAGGGCCGTGTCGTGGCCGCGGTCGAGGACCGCGATGACCTTGCCGTCCTGGATGAGCTCGGCGACCGGGCCCTCGGGGCTGTTCGACAGGGCCAGCTCGACCTCCTGGAAGGGCGAGGCGGCGTACCGGGTCACCGTGCAGCCCTTGCGGACGTCGTGGAAGTCGCCGCCCGCCAGCGGGTTGTTCCAGGACTTGACGGTGCCGTCGGCCTCCAGGACGACGAAGACGGAGCCGAACTGGTCGCCCGCGCCGCTGCCGTCCGCCTTCAGGCGGCCGGTGAGCTTGCCCTGGGGGGAGTGGAGGTCGGCGAGGTAGGCGCCGCCGCTCTTGCGGTAGAGCTCGGCGTAGCCGCCGTCGGCGAGCGGGCGGCGGCCGAGGCTGGTGCCCGCCGTCCCCTCCGGGCCCTGCTCGCCGAGCTGCCCGTCCTGCGTACCGCCGGTGGAGCCTTCCGTCGAGCCGGTGCTGGCACCGGTCCCCGTCCCGGTGGCCGGGCGGGTGCCCTTGTCCGTGCCCGTGCCCGTGCCCGTGCCCGTGCCCGGGCCGTCGGCCTTCGGGGTTCCGGTGGCGGGGGCCGTGGTGGCGGTGGGCGCCACCGGCGTCAGGGTCGAGGTGACCGCCGGGCCGGTGGTCGGGGTCCCGGTCGGGGCGGGCGTCGCGGCGAAGGCGCCTGCGGCCGGGGCGAGGACGGCACCGGCGAGGGCGGCGGTGGTGATGGCGGTGCGGAGGGCGGTGCGCATGACGACTCCTGGACGACAGGTGTGGAAGAGGAGAGCCGCATGCCGTCTGCTCGTTCGGGTGGGGCCGTTGGAGGTTCGGCGGGCTGCGTGAACAAAGTTACGGATCTTGTGCGACGGAGCCTTCGTCGTCGTGTCACGAGCGTGTGACAGGCGTCTCATCCCCTCCTTGCCCTTCCTATTCTGGATATGTAAAGTCCAGATTATGAAGATGAGTGAGGGCGTGGAATGGGCCCTGCACAGCTGCCTGAACCTGGCCTGGATCGGGCCCGAACGCGCGGTCCCGGCCGCACGCCTCGCGGCGTACCACGAACTGCCCGCCGCCTATCTCAACAAGCAGCTCCAGGCGCTCGCCCGGGCCGGCATCGTCACCTCCGTCTCCGGCCCCAAGGGCGGCTTCCGGCTGGCGCGCGGCCTGGACCGGATCACGCTCATGGACGTCGTCACCGCCGTCGAGGGCCCCGACGAGGCCTTCCGCTGCACCGAGATCCGGCAGCAGGGCCCCGGTGCGGGACCGTCCGGCTCGTACGCCGCCGAGTGCGCCATCGCGGGCGCCATGGGTCGGGCCGAACTGGCCTGGCGACGCGAGCTCGTCTCCCAGACCCTGGACGACGTGCGGGAACGGGCCGAACTCCAGGCGCCGGCGGCACCCGAACGGATCCGGCAGTGGTTCGCGGACGCCTGACCCGACCGGCGCACCCCATTCCGGACCCCGCGCATCCAGTTCGCGGACACCCCTCCGGCCGCCCGTGAGGCGGCCGCCCTCCTCGGAAGGAACGATCACCCATGACCGACCGGACGACCGCTGCCGCGACCACCGCCCCGACCGATCACCGGGTCGTCACCAACCCCGCGACCCTCCACGACCCCACCCCCTTCGGCTACAGCCACGCCGTCTCCGCGCCGGGCGAACTCGTCTTCATCGGCGGCCAGTACGCCTCCGACGCGACCGGCGCGCCCGTCCCCGGCGACTTCGCCGCCCAGGTGGAGCTGTCGTTCGAGCGGCTGCGGCAGGCCCTGGAAGGCGTCGGCCTCGGGTTCGCGGACGTCGTCCGCCTCGGCTCGTACGTCGTCGACCACGACCTCGCCAAGCTGGAGGTCCTCGGCAAGGAACTGCACGCGCGCTTCGGCGACCGGCTGCCCGCGCAGACCCTCAGCGGGGTCGCGGCACTGGCCCTGCCGGGCATGCTCTTCGAGGTCGACGCGGTCGCCGTGCGGCCCGCCGGCTGATCCACTTGCGGGGCGCCGGGCGGGGGTGTGCCCTGGAGGGTGCGGGAACCAGGGGGGCGAGAGACGAAGGAGCTCCTGCCATGGCCGCACACGCAGCGGCGCCCGCCGGGCGCCGGATCACCACCCACGGCTGGGCGGGCCCGGTCGCCGTCGGCATCCTCTACGGCCTCTACGCGGCCACCATCGCCCGTCAGGGAGGCCCGACCACGCTCGGACAGCTGTGGCTCGGCCTGATCTCCGCGATCGTCCTCGCGGTGGGGATCCGCACGCTCCACCGGCACGGCCGCCGCCTCCCCCGCGAACTGCACGCGGCCGCCTGGGGCAGCCTGTCCGGCATCGCGGTCGGGTTCCTCTTCAGCCTGTCCGACGCCAGCATCCTGTCCTCCAGCGGCCTCGGCCTCGCCTTCGGCGCGGTCAACGCGCTCGGTGCCTACTACATCTACTACACGCACGAGGACGCCCAGGGCCGCCCCGCGCCGTACTGACCCCGCTCCCGCCCCGGGGCGCCGGACCCGCGGGCCCGGCGCCCCGCCGCGCCCGCCCCCGTCGTTTCCGCCCCCGTCGCGCCCGCCCCGCCGCGGCCCGGCCCGCCTGGCGGGACCGCGCGGGCCGACGGAGACTGGGAAGAGCGGCCTGAGGGAGGAGACGGGATGACCGACCTCGCCATCGAGACCGAGGGCCTGGTCAAGGTCTTCGGCACGAACCGCGCCGTCGACGGCGTCGACCTGCGGGTCCCCGCCGGAACCGTCTACGGGGTCCTCGGACCCAACGGCGCCGGCAAGACCACCGCGGTGAAGATGCTCGCGACCCTGCTCCGCCCCGACGGGGGCCGGGCCAGGGTCTTCGGCAAGGACGTCGTCGAGGACGCCGACGCCGTGCGCGGCCGGGTCAGCCTCACCGGGCAGTACGCCTCCGTCGACGAGGACCTGACCGGCACCGAGAACCTCGTCCTCCTCGGCCGGCTCCTCGGCCACACCCGCCCCGCCGCCCGCGAGCGCTCCGCACAGCTGCTCACCGCCTTCGGCCTGGAGGAGGCCGCCGACCGGCAGGTCAAGCACTACTCGGGCGGCATGCGGCGGCGCATCGACATCGCCGCGTCCATCCTCAACACCCCCGACCTGCTCTTCCTCGACGAGCCGACGACCGGACTCGATCCGCGCAGCCGCAACCAGGTCTGGGACATCGTCCGCGCGGTGGTCGCCCAGGGCACCACCGTCATGCTCACCACCCAGTACCTGGACGAGGCGGACCGGCTGGCCTCCCGCATCGCCGTCATCGACCACGGGAAGGTGATCGCGGAGGGCACCAAGGGCGAGCTGAAGGCGTCCGTCGGTTCCGGGTCGGTGCACGTGCGGCTCCGGGACCCCGGGCAGCGGCCGGCGGCCGAGCGGGTCCTCGCGGAGGCCCTGGGGGCCGGCGTCCAGCTCGACCCCGACCCGGTCGCGCTCACCGCCACCGTCGACGGCCACGGCACCGACCTCGGCGCCGCCGAGCAGGCCGCGCGGGCGCTCGCGGAGCTGGCGCGGGCCGGGATCACCGTCGACGACTTCGCGCTCGGACAACCCAGCCTCGACGAGGTGTTCCTGGCGCTGACGGACAGGAAGGGAACGACGGCATGACCACCGTCACCACCGGCAAGGACAAACGGGCCGCCGACACCGCGGACTTCGTCGCCCCCCGGGCCGACGAGCTCGCCGCCCTGCTCGTGGGGCGCTCCCGCCCGCCGCGCCCGAGCGCCCTCGCCGCCTCGATGACCTTCGGCTGGCGGGCCATGCTCAAGATCAAGCACGTGCCGGAGCAGCTGTTCGACGTGACGGCGTTCCCGATCATGATGGTGCTGATGTACACGTACCTCTTCGGGGGCGCGCTGGCCGGCTCGGTCTCCTCGTACATCCAGTTCCTGCTGCCCGGCATCCTCGTGATGAGCGTCGTGATGATCACGATGTACACCGGGATCTCCGTCAACACCGACATCGAGAAGGGCGTCTTCGACCGCTTCCGCACGCTGCCGATCTGGCGGCCCGCGCCGATGGTCGGCTACCTCCTCGGCGACGTGGTGCGCTATCTGATCGCCTCGGCCGTGATGCTGACGGTCGGCATGCTCATCGGCTACCGGCCGGACGGCGGGTTCGTCGGCGTGGCGCTCGGGGTCGTGCTGCTGCTGGTGTTCTCGTTCGCGTTCTCGTGGATCTGGACCATGTTCGGGCTGCTGCTGCGCAGCGAGAAGTCCGTCATGGGCGTCTCGATGATGGTGATCTTCCCGCTGACGTTCCTGTCCAACGTCTTCGTCGATCCGCGCACGATGCCGGGCTGGCTCCAGGCCTTCGTGAACAACAGCCCGGTGACCCATCTGGCCACGTCGGTGCGGGAGCTGATGGCGGGCGAGTGGCCGGGCGCCGACATCGCCTGGACGCTGGGCTGGTCGGCGCTGTTCGTGGTCGTCTTCGGCGCGGTGACGATGCGGCTCTACAACCGCAGGTAGGGCGGGGCCGCGATGCGGCTCTGCAACCGCAGGCGGGGCGGGGTCACTTGGCCCGCGGGGTGGTCTGCTGGACCGCCCAGCGGTTGCCGTCCGGGTCGGCGAAGTAGACGAACGAGCCCCACGGCTGGTCGTCGATGGCGCCGACCTCGACGCCGCGGGCGGTGAGGTCCGCGTGGGCCTCCTCGATGTCCGCGACGACGACCTGCATGTTGTCGAGGGAGCCCGGGGCCATCTCCGTGATGCCCTTGCCGAAGGCGATCGAGCAGGCCGAGCCCGGCGGGGTCATCTGCACGAAGCGGACGTCCTCGCCCACCGGGATGTCGTGGTCGGTGTGGAACCCGACCCGCTCGTAGAACGCCTTGGCCCGGTCGATGTCGGTGACGGGCACGCCGATCAGTTCCAGCTTGATGTCCATGAGGGCATCATGCGTCGGGCGGCGGCCCGGCGCACGGCGTGCGGAGCGGCCGGACGGGGCGTCCAGGGGGTGCCCGGCCCGCCGGTCAGGCGCACTCGTCCGCCTCTGCATGCCCTACACGCACGAGGGCGCACAGGGCCGCCCCGCGCCGTACTGGCGGCGTCCGGCGCCCCGGCGCCTGCGGTGGTACGCGACGGCCACGGCGGCCAGCAGCACGGGCCAGGCCAGGAGCGGCGTGTAGCAGGTGATCAGCAGGGCGTCCTGGGCCGGTGTGGCCGGGATGCCCGGGCCGAGGTCCGCGTAGGAGGCGTATGCGCCCCAGCCGGCGAGCGCGCACAGCCCCGCGACGCCGGCGAAGGCCGCCGTCGTCGCGGCGGTCGCGTTCACCCGGCGTCCTCCGAGGAACGGCATCCACCGGGGGAAGACCTCGCCCCAGGAGCGGACGAGCCCCAGGGTGAGGAAGGCGAGGAGTTCGGACACGACGCTGAGCGAGACCACGTACACGGACTCGCCCAGGCCCATCGTGCCGAGCTCCGCGTCCTGTGTCACGGGCAGCCCGGCGACCAGCGCCAGGCGCCACAGCCCGGACGGCAGGACGATCAGGGGGACGGCGTGCGCGGCGAGTACGGCCCAGCGGGGGACGTCGGGAAGTGCCTTCTGCTTCGTCATGCGTCCAGCGTCCCGCCGCCCCCGCGGCTCGGGCGTCGGCCGCGGGGCCGTTCCTCCTCCGCCGCGCGGGGGAGGCGGGGTCCTTCCGGCGGCTGTCCGGCCGCCGGGCCGGATCAGTCCAGGCGCAGATCCGCCAGCTGGCGTTCGAAGGGGACGACCTCGTCCTCGTCGACCGTCCGGGACGGCCGCGCCGCGACCGCCTCGGCCAGTTCGCGGCCCGCCCGGGTGATCCGGGACGGCAGCCCGTCCGTGTACTCGTCACCGCCCGAGCCCCAGTCCTCCGACGCCGCGTACACGGCGGTCGGGACGGTCAGGGCGCGCAGGTAGGCGAAGAGCGGCCGCAGCGCGTGGTCCAGGACCAGCGAGTGGCGGGCGGTGCCGCCGGTCGCCCCGACGAGCACCGGGGTGCCGGTCAGCGCCGTCGGGTCGATCAGGTCGAAGAACGACTTGAACAGACCGCTGTACGAGGCCGTGAAGACGGGGGTCACCGCGATGACGCCGTCCGCGCCGGTCACGGTGTCGATCGCCTCCTGGAGATTCTCCGAGGGGAAGCCGGTGACGAAGTTCTTCGCGATGTCGACGGCCAGGTCGCGCAGTTCGACGACCTGGACGTCGACGGCGTACTCCTGCTCGGCGAGCCGGTGGCGGGCGGCCTGGAGCAGCCGGTCGGCGAGCAGTCGGGTGGAGGAGGGCGCGCTGAGTCCGGCGGACACGGCGACCAGCTTCAACGTCTGCACGGTGTCAGACCTCCTCGGTGGTGCGGGTGACGGCGGGGTGGAGCGGGGCGGTCTCCGGCACTCCGGCCGGGCGCAGGTTCGCGAACTCCTTGCGCAGCACCGGGACGACCTCCTCGCCGAGGAGGTCGAGCTGCTCCAGGACGGTCTTGAGGGGCAGCCCGGCGTGGTCGACCAGGAACAGCTGGCGCTGGTAGTCGCCCACGTAGTCGCGGAAGGAGAGGGTGCGCTCGATGACCTCCTGCGGCGAGCCGACGGTCAGCGGGGTCTCCCGGGAGAACTCCTCCAGGGACGGGCCGTGGCCGTAGACCGGCGCGTTGTCGAAGTACGGGCGGAACTCCCGTACCGCGTCCTGCGAGTTCTTGCGCAGGAAGACCTGGCCGCCGAGGCCGACGATCGCCTGCTCGGGGGTGCCGTGGCCGTAGTGCGCGTACCGCTGCCGGTAGAGGCGGACCATCTTCTCGGTGTGCTGCTTGGGCCAGAAGATGTGGTTCGCGAAGAACCCGTCGCCGTAGTACGCGGCCTGCTCGGCTATCTCGGGGGAGCGGATGGAGCCGTGCCAGACGAACGGCGGGACGCCGTCGAGCGGGCGCGGGGTGGACGTGAAGCCCTGGAGGGCGGTGCGGAACTTGCCCTCCCAGTCGACCACGTCCTCCCTCCACAGCTTGTGGAGCAGCGCGTAGTTCTCGATGGCGAGCGGGATGCCCTGGCGGATGTCCTGGCCGAACCACGGGTAGACCGGGCCGGTGTTGCCGCGGCCCATCATCAGGTCGACGCGGCCGTCGGCGAGGTGCTGGAGGGTCGCGTAGTCCTCGGCGATCTTCACCGGGTCGTTGGTGGTGATCAGCGTCGTGGACGTGGACAGGATCAGGTTCTCGGTGCGGGCCGCGATGTGCCCGAGGAGGGTGGTGGGGGAGGACGGCACGAACGGCGGGTTGTGGTGCTCGCCGGTCGCGAAGACGTCGAGCCCGACCTCCTCGGCCTTGAGCGCGATGGCGACGGTGTCCTTGATGCGCTCGTGCTCCGTGGGGGTACGGCCGGTGGTGGGGTCGGTCGTCACGTCGCCGACGGTGAAGATCCCGAACTGCATCGTGCTCACCTCTCGCGGGATGGTGCCTCGCGGCTTGTTGGTTGAATCTTAAACTGTTATGTCCAACGGCGCGACCCCCCGACCTGTTCCCGGGTCGTACCCTGGACGCCATGACCGAGAAGACCTACGACAACGAGCGCTGGAAGGAGCGGGGCGTCATGCTCCGCGTCTTCGTCTACGTCTTCGCGACCCACGCCTTCGCCGGCTTCGTCTGGCTCCTCTTCTACGTGGGACAGAACGCCCAGAAGTGACCGTCCGGCAAGGGTCCGGCAAGGCCCCGCACGGGCTCACGTAGAGTCCCCGACGTGAACGCTGCGATATCGGTGGTGTCGGTCGTCGGGATCGGCGCGGACGGCTGGGACGGGCTCCCCGGGAACTCCCGCCGGGTCCTGCGCGACGCCGAGGTCCTCATCGGCGGCCCCCGCCAGCTCGACCTCCTCGACCCCGCCGAATGCGGCGGCGAGCGGATCGCCTGGCCCACCCCGCTCCGCCCCGCCGTCCCCGGACTGCTCGCCGCCCACGAGGGCCGCGCGATCGCCGTCCTCGCCAGCGGCGACCCGTCCTTCTACGGCATCGCCCGCACCCTCGCGGAGACCGCCGGGGCCGACCGCCTGCGCGTCCACCCGCACCCCTCCTCCGTGTCGTACGCCTGCGCCCGGCTCGGCTGGGCCCTGGAAGCCGTCGAGACCGTGTCGCTGGTGGCCAGGCCCCTCGCCGCGCTCGCCGCCGCCCTCCACCCCGGCCGCCGGCTCCTTGTCCTCGGCGAAGGCCCCGGCACCCCCGCCGACGTCGCCGCGCACCTCAGCGCGACCGGCTGGGGCGGCACCCGGATCCGGGTCCTCGAACAGCTCGGCGGCCCCCGCGAGCGGATCCTCGACGGCACCGCCGCCGACTGGCCGCACGCACGGACCGACGCCCTGCACGTGCTCGCGCTGGACTGCGTGCGCGACCCGGGCACGCTGCGGCTCGGCGCGACGCCCGGCCTCCCCGACGAGGCGTACGAACACGACGGACAGCTCACCAAGCGGTACGTGCGGGCCGCCACGCTCGCCGCCCTCGCGCCCGCCCCCGGCGAACTCCTCTGGGACATCGGCGGTGGCTCCGGCTCCATCGGCATCGAATGGATGCGGACCCACCGCTCCTGCCGGGCGCTCGCCGTCGAGAAGTCCCCGGAACGCGCCGCGCGCATCACCCGCAACGCCGACGCGCTCGGCGTCCCCGCCCTGCGGGTCGTCACCGGACCCGCTCCCGCCGCCCTCGCCGGGCTCCCCACCCCCGACGCCGTCTTCATCGGCGGCGGCCTCACCGCGCCCGGGCTCCTCGACGCCTGCTGGGACGCGCTCCCCGCCGGCGGGCGGCTCGTCGCCAACACCGTGACCCTGGAGTCCGAGGCGCTGCTCGCCGACCGCCACCGCCGGCACGGCGGCGAACTGGTCCGGCTCGCGGTCTCCGCCGCCGTCCCCGTCGGCGGCTTCACCGGCTGGCGCCAGGCGATGCCCGTCACCCAGTGGTCCGTGACCAAGGGCTCCCCGGCCGAGGGCCCCGTGACCGAAGGCTCCGTAACCAAGGAAGAGGAAGCATGACCGTCTACTTCATCGGAGCGGGCCCCGGCGCGGCCGACCTCATCACCGTGCGCGGTGCGCGGACCCTGGCGAAGTGCGGCACCTGCCTCTACGCCGGCTCGCTCGTCCCCACCGAGCTGCTCGCCGAGTGCCCGCCGGACGCCACCCTGATCGACACCGCCCGGCTCGACCTGGACCGGATCGTCGCCGAGATCGCCCGCGCCCACGAGGCCGGACACGACGTGGCCCGGCTGCACTCCGGCGACCCGTCCGTCTTCAGCGCGGTCGCCGAGCAGATGCGCCGCCTGGACGCGCTCGACATCCCGTACGAGGTCGTGCCCGGCGTCCCGGCGTTCGCGGCGGCCGCCGCCGCGCTCAAGCGGGAACTGACCGTGCCGACCGTCGGTCAGACCGTCATCCTCACCCGCATCGCCCAGCAGGCCACCCCGATGCCCGAGGGTGAGGACCTCGCCACCCTCGGCCGCAGCGGCGCCCTGCTCGTCCTCCACCTGGGTGCCCGCTACGTCGACCGGATCGTCTCCGAGCTCGTCCCGCACTACGGCGCCGACTGCCCCGCCGCCGTCGTCGCGATGGCCAGCCGCCCCGACGAGCTCGTCCTGCGCGGCACCCTGGAGGACATCGCGGACCAGGTGAAGGCCTCGGGCATCACCAAGACGGCCGTCATCCTCGTCGGCCGCACCCTCGCCGCCTCCGAGTTCCGCGACAGCCACCTGTACGACCCGGCCCGCGACCGCCACACCTGCTGACGGGCCCGGCGGCACCGCCACGGCCCCGCACACGACGACGGCAGGCACGACGGCCCCGCACACGACGACGGCAGGCACGACGGCCCCGCACACGACGACGGCCGGACCCCCACACGGGTCCGGCCTCCGTCATCGCCACGACTCAGGCGTTGGGCCGCTTGCCGTGGTTCGCCTTCTTCTTCTTGCGGGCCCGCTTCTTGTTGCCGCGCTTCGCCATGGTGACTCCTCCCTTTCCGTGGGGGTTTCCGTGCTGCCGAGCCTAGGTTCGGGACCCGGTGCCCGCATGTCGGTGCGAGGGTCTTGAATGGACCCGTGACCGTCTACGACGTCGCCCGGGCGCTGCCGGGCATCGAGGAACTGCGCGACCACAGCCGAGGACTCGCGATGCTGGAGGCCGTGCTCTGCCCGGAGTGGGAGAGCCGCTACTACTCCTTCGACGCGCACTGGTCGGAGACCGAGCAGCTGGCGTCCATGAAGGACGGCCAGGGCGACGAGTACACGATCGTCCTCTCCCCCGCCGGGGCGTTCGCCCGCGTCTTCGCCCACGAGTCGCCGCTGAGCCCGTTCGGGGAGCTCGCCGACGGACTGACCTGGCCCGGCGTGGTCGACGGGGTCCCGGAGGCCTTCCGCGAGTACCTGACGGAGCCCGCGTTCACCGACGAGGACGGGATCCACGTGACCACCGCCTGCCTGTGGCGCGAGACCGGGGACACCGCCTGGCGCACCGGCCCGGTCGAGTTCCCCGACCTGGACGGCCACCAGGACCCGGACGGCTCCGAGGGCCTCCTCCACCTGCTCGTGGACCGCTCGGCCGAGGCCTACGCCACCTGGGCGTCCGACTACTACGAGACCCGGGTCGACCCGGAGGCCGTCCGCCACGTCCTGGCGCTGCGTCCGCTGACGGCCGAGGTCGTGGCGGCCCTCAACCCGGACGTCGACCTCGCCGCCCTCGCGGACGACATCGCGGAGATCGACTACCCGGTCGCGTAGGCCGCCCGGGCGCGCTCACGCCGGAGTGGTCCCCCACTCCGGCGCCAGCACCGACATCACCGTCGCGTCCACCCGCTCGCCCTCCCACAGCAGCGCCCCGCGCAGGACGCCCTCCGCCGTGAACCCGGCCTTCTCGTACACCCGGCGGGCGCGCGGGTTGAACGCGTACACCTCCAGGGAGATCCGGTAGAGGCCGAGGGACTCGAAGCCGTGGCCGACGATCAGCCGGGTCGCCTCCGTCCCGAGGCCCCGCCCCGTCGCCCCCGGCACGAGCACGATCCGGAACGAACAGCTCTCGTTGTCCGGGTCCCACTCGTTGAGCACCGCCTCCCCGACGACCCGGCCCGTCGCCCGCTCCACGACGGCCAGGTCGAGCCGGTCCTCCTGATCCGCCCGCGAGCCGTACCACTTCCGCAGCGCCGCCTCGTCGAACCGCGCGTGCCCGCCGGTCAGCCGGCTCACCTCCGCGTCCTCGAACAGCGGCAGCAGCGCGGGCACGTCCTCCTCGGTGAGAGGACGGAGGACGACGAGGTCGCCGGTCAGCGTGGGCTTGTACGAGAAGTCGGTCATCCCCGGATTCTCGGCGGTCGCCGCGCCCGCTGTCGTCCGGATTACGGCCCCGCCACCGACGAGCGTCCGACGACCGTGCCCGCGCGGTCGATGCAGATCACGTCGACGGCGACCGCGGCGCCCCGCAGGACCGCGAGGGCCTCGTCGCGGGCGCGGGCGGCGACGAGGTCGCCGAGGGGGACGGCGGCGGCCTCGCAGAGGCGGAGGGCCGCGAGACCGGTGTTGGCGGCGGCGATCTCGGCGGCGAGCGCCTCGGACGCGCCACCGGTGCGGGCGAGGTCGGCGAGGAAGGCCCTGTCGACCTGGGAGCGGGCCGAGTGCAGGTCGAGGTGCCCGGCGGCCAGCTTGGACAGCTTCGCGAAGCCGCCGCACAGGGTGAGCCGGTCGACGGGGTGGCGGCGGATGTACTTGAGGACGGCGCCCGCGAAGTCGCCCATGTCGAGGAGGGCGATCTCCGGCAGGTCGTAGAGCGTCGTCACGGTGCGCTCGGAGGTGGAGCCGGTGCAGCCGGCGACGTGCGTCAGGCCGCCCGCGCGGGCCACGTCCACGCCCCGGCGGATGGAGTCGATCCAGGCCGAGCAGGAGTACGGGACGACGACGCCGGTCGTGCCGAGGATCGACAGGCCGCCGAGGATGCCGATCCGGGGGTTCCAGGTGGAGCGGGCGATCTCGGCGCCGTTGTCGACGGACACGGTGATCTCCACGTCTCCGGCGCCGCCGTGCCGGGCCGCGACCTCGGCGACGTGCTCGCGCATCAGCTGCCGGGGCACGGGGTTGATCGCGGGCTCCCCGACCTCCAGGGGCAGGCCCGGCAGGGTGACGGTGCCGACGCCCTCGCCGGCCCGGAAGACGACTCCGGAGCCCGGCGGCAGCAGCCGTACCGTCGAGCGGATCACGGCCCCGTGGGTGACGTCCGGGTCGTCGCCGGCGTCCTTCACGACGGCGGCCATGGCGGAACCGGCCGTCAGGGACTCGGCGGCCAGCGCGAACGCCGGCGTCTGCCCCTTCGGCAGCGTGATCGTCACCGGGTCGGGGAAGTCCCCGGTCAGCAGGGCCGTGTACGCGGCGGTCGTCGCCGCCGTCGCACAGGCGCCGGTCGTCCAGCCCGGGCGGAGACCGGTGTGCTTGAGTTGGGCCTCACGCCCGCCGCCTGAAGTCACGAAGGGGCTCCTGTGCACGTACTCATTCTCGGGGGCACCACCGAGGCCCGCGCGCTCGCCGGACTGCTGCACGGCTCCGCCGGCCTCCGCGTCACCAGCTCCCTCGCGGGACGGGTGGCGAGCCCCCGGCTGCCGGTCGGCGAGGTCCGCATCGGCGGCTTCGGCGGCGTCGACGGGCTCGTCGACTGGATACGGGAGCACGCCGTGGACGCGGTCATCGACGCCACCCATCCCTTCGCCGAACGCATCAGCTTCAACGCGGCCGCGGCGGCCGCCACCGCCCATGTTCCCCTGCTCGCCCTCCGCCGCCCCGGCTGGGTCCCCGGCGAGGGCGACGACTGGCGTTCCGTGGCCTCCCTCGACGAGGCGGCCCGCGCCCTGGACGGCCTCGGCGACCGCGTCTTCCTCACCACCGGCCGCCTGGGCCTCGCCTCCTTCGCGGCCTGCCCCCAGTGGTTCCTGGTCCGCTCGGTCGACGCCCCGGACACCCCCGTGCCCGCCCGCACCGAGCTCCTCCTCGACCGGGGCCCCTTCACCCTCGACGACGAGCGGGAGATCCTCGCCCGCCACCGCATCGACGTCCTCGTCACGAAGGACAGCGGCGGCGCCGCCACCGCCCCCAAACTGACGGCCGCCCGCGAGGCCGGCCTCCCGGTCGTCGTCGTCCGCCGCCCCCCGGTCCCGGACGGCGTCCCGACGGCGGCGACCCCGGAGGAGGCCGCCGCGTGGGTCGCTACTCGATGACGGGCGTGCCGAGTTCGGTGACCTCGACCCAGTTCAGGGTCGGGTCCCCCACGCGGAGCGTGTTCTCCCAGTCGTCCACGGCGATCACGGTGTACATGACGGTCTCGCCGTCGGCGGGGCTGGGGTGGAGGAACGAGGTGGCGCTCTCGGCGACGTACTCGACGCGGTGGGCGAGCCAGACATAACCGCCGTCGCCGTCGTCGTACCGCTCGGCCTTGAAGACCTCGTACCGCCTGAGGTCGGGCTCCGTGCTCGCGTCCCACTCGACCAGCACGCCGTCCTCGCGCGGGGTCGCCTTGACGCCCGTGACGGCCGCCGGGGCGTCCAGGTCGCCCTCGGTCGTGATCGAGGCCTCGGCGGAGAGCGGCGACTCGTTGCCGGCGGCGTCCACCGCCGAGACCGTGTACCGGTAGGTGGTGCCGTGCCAGACGGCCTGCATGTCCTTGAACGAGGTGTACCGGGACGTGCCGAGGAGGCCGCCGTTGCGGTAGAGGCGGTAGGAGACGACATCGGTGTCCGCCGGGGCGGTCCAGCTCAGCATGTGCTGGCGTACCGCGTCCGAGGCGTCCACCACGGTCAGGCCGGTCGGCGCCGCGGGCGCGTAGTCGCCGTGGGCGCCGGCGACGGTGGTCCGCGCGGAGACGTTCCCTGCGGCGTCGACGGCGGAGACGCCGTACGTGTAGCCGGTCCGCTCGGCGGCGGCGGTGTCCTTCCAGGCGGTGCCGGTGACGCCGGTCGCGACCTGGGTGGCGGGGTCGGTGGTGCCGGTGCGCTGGCGGTGCACGGTGTACTTCACGGCGCCGGTGACGGGCTGCCAGGCCAGGGCGACGCCGTCGGCGCCGTCGGTCGCGGTGACGCCGGCCGGGGCGGCGGTCGGGGTCCGGTCGACCGAGAAGACGGTCAGGTCGGCGCCGCCCCAGGACTCGTTGCCGGCCTTGTCGACGGCACGGAGTTCGTAGAGGTACGACTGGCCGGTCGGGGGCGGGTAGTTGAGGTAGGAGGTGCCGGTGATGAGGGCGGTGGAGCTGCTGATCCTGGCCCAGGCGGTGGTGGGCAGGCGCCGGTAGAGGCGGTAGCCGGCGAGGTCCATCTCCTTGTTGGCCGCCCACTTCACGGTGGCCTTGTTCAGCGCGGGGTCGTACGCGACGGACGCCCCGGTCGGCGCGAGCGGGCGGATCTTGTCCACCGTGGCCGAAGTGTTCGGGGTGTAGGTGAACTTGACGTTCGCGGCGCCGGTCCAGGTCGCGTAGTCGACGCGGAGGGTGTGGCGGCCGGCGGGGACGGTGAGGGCGACGGTCTTCTTCTGGGTGGTGGTGGTGTTCTTCCAGAGGTCGATCCGGCGGACGCCGTCGAGGTGGACGCGGATGCCGTCCTGGGCCTCGGCGGTGAAGGTGAAGGGGCCGCCGGAGCCGAAGTCGCGGGTCAGGGACCAGCGGACGGAGAAGTTGTCCTTGGGGAGGGTGACGCCGGCCGGGTCGCCCCAGCCGTAGTTCTCGGCGACGGCGCTGTCGCAGACCGTCAGTTTCGGGGTGCCGGTGAGCGTGGTGTTGGCGAAGTACTCCGCCTTCCACACGGGGGAGGCGCAACTGACGGCCGCGGAGGCCGGGGTGGCGGTGAGGAGGCCGCCGGATGCGGCGAGGGCGGCCGTTGCGGCCAGCGCGCTCAGCCGGGGACGAGTCATCACAGAGGGAGGGTCCTTTCCGGACCTACGGGACACAGGTGATGTGTGGGGGGGGAGAGAGAGCCGGGCGGTGCGGGTGGGAGCCGGTCCACCGCCGGGAGGGGACTCTACCTCCCGGTTCCTTCCGCGCGACAGGGGATTCCTCCCGGCGTTCAATGGAGGGGTGGGTACCGTCCGGTGGCTGGCCACGGCGGGACTCGTGGCGCTGATGGGCGCCGCGCCGAGTCCCTCGCCGACACCCGCGCCCGAGCCTCCCCCCGCGCAGCCGCCGCCGCTGCTCGACCGGGCGGACGTGGACCGGGCGGTGGGCCGGCTCGACGCGGACGTCGCGGCGATGATGAAGCGGACCGGGGTGCCGGGGGTGTCCGTGGCCGTGGTGTACCAGGGCAAGGTGGTGCACCTGGAGGGGTACGGGGTGCGGGAGGTGGGCAAGTCGGCGCGGGTCGACGCGGACACCGTGTTCCAGCTGGCGTCCGTGTCGAAGCCGATCGCGTCGACGATCGTGTCGGGTGCGGTCGGGGTGGAGGGCTGGCAGAAGCCGGTGGCGCCGGAGTTGCCGGAGTTCCGGCTGAAGGACCCGTGGGTGACCTCGCACATGACGGTCGCGGACCTGTTCTCGCACCGGAGCGGGCTGCCGGACCACGCGGGGGATCTGCTGGAGGACCTGGGCTACGACCGGGACTACATCCTGGCGCACCTGCGGTACGAGCCGCTGGCGCCGTTCCGGGCGAGTTACGCGTACACGAACTTCGGTCTGACGGGGGCGGCGGAGGCCGTCGCCGCGGAGAAGGGCGTGGCGTGGGAGAAGCTCGCCGAGGACACGCTGTACCGGCCGGCGGGGATGAACGACACCAGTTCGAGCTTCCAGGACTTCGAGGAGAACCCCGACCGGGCCGTGGGGCACGTGAAGGAGCCCGACGGGACGTGGAAGGCGCGGTTCGTGCGGGATCCGGACGCGCAGTCGCCGGCGGGCGGGGTGAGTTCCTCGGCGCGGGACATGGCGGTGTGGTTGCGGCTGCAGTTGGGGAACGGGACGCTCGACGGGCGGGAGGTCGTCGACGCCGAGGCGCTCGAACTGACCCACCACCCCGAGTCCGTTGCCTCGCCGGCGCGGGCGCCGGCGGGCAGGACTGGCTTCTACGGACTCGGCTGGAACGTGTCGTACGACGACGAGGGCCGGCTGCGGCTGTCGCACACCGGCGCGTTCGCGGAGGGCGCGCACACCAACGTGACGATGCTGCCGGGCGAGGAGTTGGGGATCGTCGTCCTCACGAACGGGGCGCCGGTCGGCGTCGCGGACGCGGTCGCCCTGGACTTCTTCGACACCGCGCAGGAGGGGAAGCCCAGCCGGGACTGGGTGCCGCTCGTCAACGCGCTCTACGAGCAGGAGGCGGACGCCGGCCGGTCGCCGACGGACTACGCGCATCCGCCGGCCGATGCCTCCGCCGCGAAGTCCGCCGACGCGTACGCCGGCACGTACACCAACGACTACTACGGCCGGATGACGGTGGCCGAGGTCGACGGCGGACTGGTGCTGCGGCTGGGGCCGGAGCCCCAGACGTACCGGCTGACGCACTACTCCGGCGACACGTTCAGCTTCCCGACGCGGGGGGAGAACGCCGTCGGCCTCACCGGCGTGACGTTCTCCCCGGACGGGAAGACCGTCCGCGTCGAGTACCTGGACCAGGAGGGGCTGGGCACCTTCACCCGCACGTCCTCCTAGCGGCGGTCGGCTCAGCCGTACCGGCGCGGGGTCCAGGCGATGGTGCGGCCGTCGGTGCGTTCGACGGCGCGGGTCTGCGAGGAGCCGACGAGGAGCAGGGTGCGCATGTCGACCTCGGACGGTTCCAGGGTCTTGAGGGTGACGACGCGGACGGACTGCTCGGGGCCGCCGACGTCGCGGGCGACGACGACGGGCGTCTCGGGGGAGCGCAGTTCGAGGAGGAGGTCGCGGGCGGCGGCCACCTGGTGGGTGCGGGACCGGGAGCCCGGGTTGTAGAGGGCGATGACCAGGTCGGCGGAGGCGGCGGCGCGCAGCCGGGCCTCGATGACGTCCCAGGGCTTGAGCCGGTCGGAGAGGGAGATCGTGGCGTAGTCGTGGCCGAGGGGGGCGCCCGCGGCGGCGGCGGCCGCGTTGGCGGCGGTCACCCCGGGGAGGACCCGTACGGGTACGTCGGCGTACTCCGGTTCGCAGGCGACCTCCAGGACGGCGGTGGCCATGGCGAAGACGCCGGGGTCGCCGCCGGAGACGACCGCGACCTTGCGGCCGCGGCGGGCCAGGTCGAGGGCGAACTCGGCGCGCTCGGACTCGACCTTGTTGTCGGAGCCGTGGCGGATCTGGCCGGGGCGGAGCACCGGCACCCGGTCGAGGTAGGTGGTGTAGCCGACGAGGACGTCGGCGTTGACGAGCGCGCCGCGCGACTCGGGCGTCAGCCAGGGCGCGCCGGCCGGGCCGGTGCCGACGACGACGACCTCGCCGCGGTCCCGCACGGGGGGCTGCTGGTCGATGCGGGAGGGCAGGACGGCGACGGAGAAGTAGGGGACCGACTCGGGGTCGATCTCGGACAGGGTGCCGGTCCGCTCGCCGGCCATGAACGCCCGCTCCACGTACCGGGCGTCGTCGAGGCGCCCGGCCCGCTCCAGGGCCCGCTTCACGGTGGGGAAGGTGCGGCCGAGCTTCATCACGACCGCCGAGTCGGTGCCCGCGAGGCGGGCCGTCAGCTCGTCCTCGGGCAGCGTGCCGGGGATGATCGTGAGGACCTCCTCCGCCTCGCACAGCGGCTCGCCGAGGCGGGCGGCGGCGGCGCTGACGGAGGTGACGCCGGGGATGACGGTGGTGTCGTAGCGGTCGGCGAGCCGCTTGTGCATGTGCTGGTACGAGCCGTAGAACAGCGGGTCGCCCTCGGCGAGGACGGCGACGGTGCGGCCGGCGTCGAGGTGGGCGGCGAGGCGGGCCGCGGCCTCCTCGTAGAAGTCGTCCAGGGCGCCCCGGTAGCCGCCGGGGTGGTCGGTGGTCTCGACGGTGAGCGGGTACATCAGCCGCTCCTCGACGTGGTCCTCGCGGATGTGCTCGGCGGCGATGGAGCGTGCGATCGAGCGGCCGTGGCGGGCCGAGTGGTAGGCGACGACGTCGGCGGCGGCGATGGCCCTGACCGCCGCGACCGTCATGAGGTTCGGGTCGCCGGGGCCGAGGCCGACGCCGTACAGCTTGCCGGTCGTGTGCGCGGTGCTCATGCCTGGATCTCCGCTTCGTGGGCGATCGCGTTGATCGCGGCGGCCGTCATGGCGCTGCCGCCGCGCCGGCCCCGTACGACCAGGTGGTCGAGGCCGAGGACGTTCTCGGCGAGCGCGTCCTTGGACTCGGCGGCGCCGATGAAGCCGACCGGTATGCCGAGGACGGCGGCGGGCTTCGGGGCGCCCTTCGCGATCATCTCCAGGAGGTGGAAGAGGGCCGTGGGGGCGTTGCCGATGGCGACGACGGAGCCTTCGAGGCGGTCCCGCCACAGTTCGAGGGCGGCGGCGGAGCGGGTGGTGCCGAGCTCGGCGGCGAGGCCCGGGACGGCCGGGTCGGAGAGCGCGCAGAGCACCTCGTTGTCGGCGGGCAGCCGCTTGCGGGTGACGCCGCTGGCGACCATCTGCGCGTCGCAGAGGATCGGGGCGCCGGCGCGCAGGGCCTCGCGGGCGTTCGCGACGACCTGGGGGGAGTACGCGATGTCCTGGACGAGGTCGGTCATGCCGCAGGCGTGGATCATCCGGACCGCCACCTGGGCGACGTCGGCGGGCAGGCCCGCGAGGTCCGCCTCGGCGCGGATCGTGGCAAAGGACCGGCGGTAGATCTCCGCCCCGTCCTTCTCGTAGTCGAACATCCTGGTGCTCTCGCTCATCTCGTCGTCGTGCGGGCCGTGGTGACAGCTTCGGTCAGGGCGGTACGGGGGGTGGGGGCGCCGTCCACCAGGTAGGCGCCGTCGGCGGTGGCGACGACGTCGACCCAGGTGCCGTGCGGGTGACCGCAGCGGCGCTCGCACCCGGAGTAGTGGACCGGGAGGCCCCGCGCGGACCCCGGGGCGGCATCCGCGCGGACGTCCGCGAGGGACTTGGCGCAGCCCGGCCGCCCGGTGCAGGCGCTGACGCCGGCCCAGGGGGAGTCGGGGCGGGTGATCAGCCCGTGGGCGTCGAGGGCGGCGAGCCGCTCCTCGTACGGGCCCGCTCCGACGACGACCGCGCCGCGCCACGGCGTCAGCCGTACCTCCTCGGCGGGCAGCAGGGCGCGCAGCTGGGCGGCGGTGAGGCGGCCGAGGGGCGCGAGGACGTGGAGGGAGTCGGCGCCGAGGGGGCCGGGGGCGAGCGGCGGGGCGTGCACGGGCAGCGAGTCCGCCGGTGGTACGGGCTCCGCCGCGATGCCCGCGCGGTCGAGCGTGCCGGCCACGTCCGGGGCGTGGCCCTCGGGCAGCTCCCGCACCCGCCAGGCGCCGTTTCCGGCCGCGCGGGCGGCGTCGAGGAAGGCCCCGGCGGCGGCGAGCGCGGCGCGGGGCGCGTCGGCTCCGGCGACCAGCCAGGCCCGCCCGCCGACGTACAGACGCACGGCGCCCGGCTCTTGTACGGCGCCCGGCTCTCGTACGGCGTCCGGCTCCCATACGGCGCCCGGCTCCTCCCGCACCCCGGTCGGCCGCACTGCGACCAAGGTCACATCGCCGCCCAGGCCCGCCACGTCGGCGCGTCCGTCGTCGAGGACGAAGAGGAAGCGGCCGGAAAGCGCCGCCGCCCAGGGTTCGGCGCAGAGCAGGGAGTCCAGCTCGCGGGCCCACAACTGGACCTCGGGGCCGCCGAGTCCGTCGAGGCCGGCGGCCGGGGAGGCCACGATGTTGCGGACGCGCTCGTGGGTGGGGGAGGGCAGCAGGCCCGCCTCCGCGAGCAGCGCGGCGAGCTCCGCCCCGCACTCCTCCGCGAGGCCGCGCAGCTCCGCGTTCCCCCGGGAGGTGAGGCTGATCCGTCCGTCGCCGAGGGTCTCCGCCGCGACCGCCAGCGCCTCGACCTGATGATGAGTCAAACGACCTGCGGGCAGACGCAGTCGGGCCAGTCCGCCGTCGTCGGCGGCGTGCAGGCGCAGCGCCCCGGGGCAGGCGTCGCCACGGTCCCGAATGCGAGCTTCGTCCCGCGCGGGCGTCGAGGGTGGGGTGGGCGGCATGGCGGCGAGCATACCCACGGGGAACCGGGCCGCCACCGAGTGTGATCCGGCCGACTCCGCGGCCCGCCCCGCCCCGCCGACGCCACGATCTAGGATGCAGATCGGCATGGGGTCCCAGGACCCCGGGGAGGAAGCCCGGTGAGAATCCGGCGCGGTCCCGCCACTGTGAGCCCGTACCGGCGACGGTACGGGTGAGTCAGGAACTCCCCGCCGTCCACACGACCACCCGGGGCGCGGACAACCCCGAGGAAGGCCTGAGCTCGCCATGCTTCTGCTGCTGTCGCACTCCGACACCGACCTGCTCAGCGCCCGTGCGGCGAACGCCGGCTCAGCCGGCGGCCCGGTGGAGTACCGCTTCGCCAACCCCTCCCGGCTCCCCCTCGCCGACCTCCCCGGCCTCCTCGACGACGCCGAGCTCGTCGTCGTCCGCCTCCTCGGTGGCCTCCGCTCCTGGCAGGAGGGCATCGATGCCATCCGCGCCACCGGAAAGCCGGTCGTCGTCCTCAGCGGCGAACAGGCCCCCGACGCGCAGCTGATGGAGGCCTCCACCGTCCCCGTCGGCGTCGCCACCGAGGCCCACGCCTACCTGGCGCACGGCGGCCCGGAGAACCTGGAGCAGCTCGCCCGCTTCCTCTCCGACACCGTCCTCCTCACCGGCCACGGCTTCGAGGCCCCGGCCGCCGCCCCCACCTGGGGCCCGCTGGAGCGCACCCCGAAGCCCGTCGACGGTCCGACCGTCGCCGTGCTCTACTACCGCGCCCACCACATGAGCGGGAACACCGCCTTCGTCGGCGCCCTCTGCGACGCCGTCGAGGACGCCGGAGCCCGGGCGCTGCCGCTGTACGTGGCCTCCCTGCGCGCCCCCGAGGCGGAGCTGATCTCCGTCCTGAGCGGAGCCGACGCGATCGTCACCACCGTCCTCGCGGCCGGCGGCACCAAGCCCGCCGAGGCGCAGGCCGGCGGCGACGAGGAGGCCTGGGACGCGGGCGCGCTCGCCGCGCTCGACGTGCCGATCCTCCAGGCGCTGTGCCTGACCGGCTCGCGGTCCGCGTGGGAGGAGAACGACGAGGGCCTCTCGCCGCTGGACGCCGCCAGCCAGGTCGCTGTCCCCGAGTTCGACGGCCGGCTCATCACCGTCCCCTTCTCCTTCAAGGAGATCGACGAGGACGGCCTGCCCGCGTACGTCGCCGACGCCGAACGCGCGGCCCGCGTCGCCGGGATCGCCGTCCGGCACGCCCGGCTCCGCCACATCCCGAACGCCGAGAAGAAGCTGGCGCTCGTCCTCTCCGCGTACCCGACCAAGCACTCCCGCATCGGCAACGCGGTCGGCCTCGACACCCCCGCCTCCGCCGTCGCGCTGCTCCGCCGCCTCATCGCGGAGGGCTACGACTTCGGACCGGCCGAGGACCTCCCCGGCCTGGTCTCCGGCGACGGCGACGAGCTGATCTACGCCCTCATCGAGGCCGGCGGCCACGACCAGGACTGGCTCACCGAGGAGCAGCTCGCCCGCAACCCCGTCCGCATCCCGGCCGCCGACTACAAGCGCTGGTACGCGACGCTGCCCGCCGAGCTCCGCGAGCAGGTCGAGGAGCACTGGGGCCCGGCGCCCGGCGAGATGTTCCTCGACCGGTCTCGCAATCCGGAGGGCGACATCGTCCTCGCCGCCCTGCGGCGCGGGAACCTGCTGATCCTCATCCAGCCGCCGCGCGGCTTCGGCGAGAACCCGATCGCGATCTACCACGACCCCGACCTCCCGCCGTCGCACCACTACCTGGCCGCCTACCGCTGGATCGCCGCCCGCGCCGAGGACGGCGGCTTCGGCGCCGACGCCATGGTCCACCTGGGCAAGCACGGCAACCTGGAGTGGCTGCCCGGCAAGAACGCCGGCCTGTCCGCCGCCTGCGGCCCGGACGCGGCGCTCGGCGACATCCCGCTGGTCTACCCGTTCCTCGTCAACGACCCGGGCGAGGGCACCCAGGCCAAGCGGCGCGTCCACGCCACCCTCGTCGACCACCTGGTCCCGCCGATGGCCCGCGCCGACTCGTACGGCGACATCGCGCGCCTGGAGCAGCTCCTCGACGAGTACGCGCAGATCTCCTCCATGGACCCGGCGAAGCTGCCCGCGATCCGCGCCCAGATCTGGACGCTGATCCAGGCCGCCAAGCTCGACCACGACCTCGGTCTGGAGGAGCGCCCCGAGGACGACGGCTTCGACGACTTCCTGCTGCACGTCGACGGCTGGCTGTGCGAGGTCAAGGACGCCCAGATCCGCGACGGCCTGCACGTCCTCGGCGGAGCCCCGGAGGGCGAGGCCCGCGTCAACCTGGTCCTCTCGATCCTGCGCGCCCGCCAGATCTGGGGCGGCACGCAGGCGCTGCCCGGCCTGCGCGAGGCCCTCGGCCTCGACGAGTCGGCCGCCACCCGCACCACCGCCGACGAGGCGGAGGAGAAGGCCCGCGCGCTCGTCGAGGGCATGGAGGCCGCCGGCTGGTCCGTCGCCGCGATCGACACGGTCGCCGCCGCGTACGGCCCCGAGGTGCACGCCGTGCTGCGGTTCGCCTGTGAGCAGGTCGTGCCGCGCCTCGCCGCCACCACCGACGAGCTGGCGCACGCCGTGCACGCCCTGAACGGCGGCTTCGTCCCCGCCGGCCCGTCCGGCTCCCCGCTGCGCGGCCTGGTCAACGTCCTGCCGACCGGCCGGAACTTCTACTCCGTCGACCCGAAGGCCGTGCCGTCCCGGCTCGCCTGGGAGACCGGCCAGGCCCTCGCCGACTCCCTCCTGGAGCGCTACCGCACCGACAACGGCGAGTGGCCGACCTCGGTGGGCCTCTCCCTGTGGGGCACGAGCGCGATGCGCACCGCCGGCGACGATGTCGCCGAGGCGCTCGCCCTGCTCGGCGTCCGCCCGCTGTGGGACGAGGCCTCCCGCCGCGTGAACGGCCTGGAGCCGATCCCGCCGGCCGAGCTCGGCCGCCCGCGCATCGACGTCACCCTGCGCATCTCCGGCTTCTTCCGGGACGCGTTCCCGCACGTCATCGGCCTCCTCGACGACGCCGTGCGGCTGGTCGCCGGTCTGGAGGGCGAGTCCGCCGAGGACAACCACGTCCGGGCGCACGCGCAGGCCGACCTCGCCGAGCACGGCGACGAGCGGCGCGCCACCACCCGCATCTTCGGCTCCCGCCCCGGCACGTACGGCGCGGGCATCCTCCAGCTGATCGACTCGCGCGACTGGCGCACCGACGCCGACCTCGCCGAGGTGTACACGGTGTGGGGCGGGTACGCGTACGGACGCGGGCTCGAAGGGCGCCCGGCGCGCGCCGAGATGGAGACCGCGTACAAGCGGATCGCGGTCGCCGCGAAGAACACGGACACCCGCGAGCACGACATCGCCGACTCCGACGACTACTTCCAGTACCACGGCGGCATGGTCGCGACCGTGCGCGCGCTCAAGGGCACCGCGCCCGAGGCGTACATCGGCGACTCCACCCGCCCGGAGACCGTCCGCACCCGCACCCTCGTCGAGGAGACCTCCCGGGTCTTCCGCGCCCGCGTGGTCAACCCGCGCTGGATCGAGGCGATGCGCCGCCACGGCTACAAGGGCGCGTTCGAGCTGGCGGCGACCGTCGACTACCTCTTCGGCTACGACGCCACGACCGGCGTCGTCGCCGACTGGATGTACGACAAGCTGACGCAGGAGTACGTCCTCGACCCGGCGAACCAGGCCTTCCTCAAGGAGGCCAACCCGTGGGCCCTGCACGGCATCGCCGAGCGGCTCCTCGAAGCCGAGTCCCGCGGCATGTGGGAGAAGCCGGACCCGGAGACCCTGGCCGCCCTGCGCCAGGTGTTCCTGGAGACGGAGGGCGACCTGGAGGGGTCGGACGAGGACTGAGCCCCGTCCGGGGCCGGGGGCGCCCGGGACGGACGGCGCTGCTCTCCGGACAGGACCCGGCCGGGACCGGGGGTGCCGTGCCGGTCAGGACGCCCCCCGACTCCCCACCCTTGCCGGGGCCGGCTCCAGTGCGAGACGACGGCCCCGGAAACCCTCTCTCAGCCGCCGGTCGTGGCTGACCACGACCAGCGTGCCCGGGTACAGCGCGAGCGCGGCGTCGATCTCCTCCACCAGGCCGGGAGCCAGGTGGTTGGTCGGCTCGTCGAGGAGCAGCAGACCGGCGGGTGAGGTCACGAGCCGGGCCAGCTCCAGCTTGCGGCGCTGGCCCGCCGACAGGAGACGCACCGGGGTCGCGAGATCCCGGGCGGCGAAGAGCCCGAGGGCGAGCAACTCGTCCTCGCGGCCTTCCCCGAAGGCCTCCCTCACCGTACGGGGGTCGGTGGGCGGGGCCGTCTCCTGGCGGAGCATCCCGACGCGGGCCGGTGCGCGCACCGAGCCCGCGTCCGGGACGAGTTCACCCGCGAGGACCTTCAGGAGCGTCGTCTTCCCGGCGCCGTTCGGGCCGGTGACCAGGAGCCGTTCGCCCGCGCCGAGGTGCAGGGCGTCCAGGCGGAGCCGGCCGTCCACCCGCACGTCCGCGAGGTCGACGGGGGAGCCCTCGGCGCCGGTGAGGTCCGCGCGGAAGCGCAGCGGCTCGGGCGGCGGCGGCACCGGGTGCGCGGACAGCCGGGCGAGCCGCTCGCGGGCGGCCCGGATCCTGCTCATCGCCCCGTGTGCCCGCGACCGGGCACGGAAGGCGCCGGCGCCGCTGAACGCGGCCGGGGCCTTGCGGGGGATCGCCGAGAACCGGTCGATGTGCGTGTCGGCGAGGGCCGTGTACCGGGCGAGGTCCTCCTTCCACTCCTCGTACTCCCGCTGCCTGCGGGCCCGTTCGGCCGCCCGCCCGGCCAGGTAGCCCGGGTATCCGTCGCCGTAGCGGCGCACGGTGTGCCGGTCCTCGTCCACTTCGAGGACGGCGGTGGTCACCCGGTCGAGGAACACCCGATCGTGGGAGACGGCGACGACCGTGCCCCGGTGGGTGCGCAGCCGCTCCTCCAGCCACTCCACGGCCTCGTCGTCGAGGTCGTTCGTCGGCTCGTCGAGCAGCAGCAGTTCGGGCTCGGCGGCGAGCACGCCCGCGAGGGCGAGCCGTGAGCGCTGTCCGCCGGAGAGGGTGCCGAGCGGCCGGTCCCGGTCGAGCGGTCCGCGCTCGCCGAGCCGCCGCAGGGTCGTCTCCACGCGCCGGTCGGCGTCGGCGCCGCCCCGGGCCTCGTATCCGGCGAGGAGCTCGGCGTATCCGGCGAGGTCCCCGGTGGCGGCGAGGTCGGCCTCGGCGGTCCGGACGGCCCGCTCCAGCGCCCGTACGTCCGCGAGCGCGTGGTCGACGGCGTCGCCGACGGTGGCCGCCGCGGGGAGGTCCAGGGTCTGGGCGAGGTGGCCGAGGCCGCCGGGGGCCTCGACGGAGACGGTGCCGTTGTCGGGCTGCTCCAGACCCGCGAGGAGTCGCAGCAGGGTCGACTTCCCGGAGCCGTTGTCCCCGACGATCCCGAGCCGCTCACCGGGGCGGACGGTGAGCGAGACCCGGTCGAGCACGGTCCTGTGCTGCACGTACCGGTCGTCGTAGCGCTTGCTGACGTCCACGAGTCGGGCACGGAACAAGGGGTACCTCCTGTCGCCGGGGAGGCGAGACGGTTCGTCTCGCCTCGACGACGGTACGACAGGGGAGGGGAATTTGCAAGACGAGACGTCTCGTTTCGTTGAGAAACCTCAGGCGGAGGTCGTGCGCAGGACCAGCGCGGCCGCCGCGATCAGGGTCAGCACCGCCGCCGGCGCCGGCTCGTAGTCCTTCACCCGCAGGTGGGCGACGGCGGCGCCGGCGAAGTAGAGGACCAGGCCGACGGCCGCGGCCACGCCGAGCGGTGCGACGAGGAGGCCCGCGAGCGGACCGAGCGCGCCCGCCGCCTTCGCGGTCGCCAGTAGCGGAAGCATGCCCTCCGGTACGCCCGCCTTGGTCATGCTGCCCACGACCTGCGGATTCTTGGTGAACGTCATGAAGGCGGAGCCGGTCGCCGCGAGGGCGAGCAGGGCCGCGACGACGGCATGGGCGATGAACATGGAGGTGCTCCAACGGTATGGGGACGAAAACCGATGGAACTCGACCCGAGCCAACTGGTCGCGATCCTCAACGAGTTGGAGACGGCCGGGCTCGCCGAGCGCCGCCGCGACCCCGCCGACCGGCGCCGCCGCATCGTCGAGATCGCCTCGGCGGGCACCGAAGCCCTGGAGCGCATCGACCAGGCCGTGAGCGACGCCGAACGCGAACTCTTCGGCGACCTCACCGAAGTCGAACAGGCGCTCCTGTGCGGCCTGTTGGACCGCGTCGTCGTCGACCCCGCCGCCCACGACTGCGGCGCGGAGTAGCGGAGCGACAGCCGGTACCCGGCGCCCGCACGACCTCGCCTCGCCGCCTCACCGCCTCGCCGCCTCACCCCCTCGTCGGTTCATGGCGGGAGGCGCGCCGCGTCCGCGATCTCGATCCCGCGCGCGGCCCCTGCCCGCGCGCGGCCCCTGCCCGTCCCTGTCGCCCAAGTGCGCGAGGGGGCAGCCGTTCTGTCGGCGTCGGCGATGTGCTCGGAGACGTCGAGAGGGGGCTCCCTCGATCCGCATTGTTCTAGTAGAGTGCAAACAAGGGAGGTTTTCATGAACCGTGTCGCACCTCGTCTCCGCGCGCTCGCCGCGCTCCCCTTCGTTCTCGCACTCGCCGTCCACCTGCTGCTCCTCGCCCGCTGGTGGGACGCGCTGCCCGCCGAACTCGCCACCCACTACTCCCTCGGGGACGGTGGCGAGGCCGACGGCTGGACGAGCCGCGCCGGCTACGTCCTCATCAGTACGGCCCTGATCGCCGGCGTCGCCGCCACCTGGACCGCAGCCGTCCGGCGGCGGGTCCTGTGGGGCGCCTGGGCGACCGCGGGCTTCGTCGGCGGACTGCTCGTCCGGACCCTCCGCAACAACCTCGTCGACGCGTTCGAGGTGCAGGTCTCCGTGCCCGCCGTCGACCTCGCCGTGGCCGGGACGGCGGCGGTCGCCGCCGGCCTCGCCGGCTGGGCGCTCACCTCGCTCGTCCCGGCGGACGAGCCGGCGGGCCGGCCGGGGGCGCCCGAAGGACCGCGACTCGCGCTCGGCGCGAGCGAGGTCGCGGGCTGGACCCGCTCCACCGGCTCCCGGACGCTGACCGCCCTCGCGGTCCTCGCCCTCGCCGCCGCCCCGGTCGCCCTCCTCGTCCTCGACTGGCCGGACGCGCTGTTCGGCCTGCTCGGCCTCGTCATCGGCGTGCCCGGGCTCGCGCTCGCCCGGGTCCGGGTCACCGTCGACCGGCACGGCCTCACCGTCCGCTCCGGCGTCTTCCCCAAGCCCCGCGTCCGGATCCCGCTCGACGAGGTCGCGGGCGCGGCCGCCGGGGACGTCCGCGCCGTCGCCGACTTCGGCGGCTGGGGCTACCGCGTCCGGGCGCACCGTACGGGCGTGGTGCTGCGTTCCGGCGAGGCGCTCGTCGTACGGCGGGACGGTGGCCGGGAGTTCGCGGTCACCGTGCCCGACGCGGCGACGGCGGCCGCGCTGCTCAACACGCTCGCCGAACGGCATGGGAAGGTCTGACCGTGCTCTTCCGTGTCGACCCCGCCTCTCCCGTCCCCCTCGGCGACCAGATCGCCGCCTGCGTCCGGGGCGCCCTCTCGGACGGCTCGGCCGCTCCCGGCGAACGCCTCCCGGCCGCCCGGGAGCTCGCCGACTCCCTCGGCGTCAACGTCCACACCGTGCTCCGCGGCTACCAGCGCCTGCGCGAGGAGGGCCTCATCGAGCTCCGCCGCGGCCGGGGCGCCCTCATCGTCCCCGGCGCCACCGCCCCCGACCGCGCCCGGCTGGTCTCCCGGCTGCGCGAGGCGGCGGCGGAGGCCCGCGAACTCGGCCTGAGCGACGACGAGTTCGTGGAGCTCGCCCGCACCAGCCTGGGCTAGGACCTGTCTGACGATTCCCGCCGGGCCCCTCCGCGCCGGTGCGCGTCAGGGCAGTTCGCGTACCGGCGTGCCCGCCAGGAAGGCCTCGATGTCCTCGACGGCCTCGCCGAAGTACCGGGCGTAGTTGGCCTCCGTCACGTAGCCGAGGTGGGGGAGGGCCAGCACGTTCGGCAGGGTGCGCAGCGGGTCGCCGGCCGGCAGGGGTTCGGTGTCGTACACGTCGAGGCCGGCGCCCGCGATCCAGCCCTCGCGCAGGGCCCGGAGGAGCGCCCCGCGGTCGACCAGGCCGGCCCGCGAGGTGTTGACGAGGTACGCGGAGGGGCGCATCGCCCGCAGCTCCTCCTCCCCGACCAGGCCCCGGGTGCGGTCGGACAGGACCAGGTGGAGCGAGACGAAGTCGCTGTTCGCGAACAGGTCCAGCCTGCTCTCGGCCAGCCGCGCGCCGTGCGCGGCGGCCCGCTCCTCCGTCAGGTTCTGGCTCCAGGCGACGACGTCCATGCCGAAGGCGCGGCCGACCGCGGCGACCCGGGCGCCGATCTTGCCGAGGCCGACGAGTCCCAGGGTGCGGCCCGCCAGGTCGCTGCCGACGGTGGACTGCCAGGGGCCGCCCTCGCGCAGCGCCTGCGCCTCGGTCCGCACGTGGCGCGCGAGGCCGAGCAGGAGCGCCCAGGTCAGTTCGGTCGGCGGCGCGGGGCTGCTGGCGGTGCCGCAGACGACGACCCTGCGGGCGCGGGCGGCGGCGAGGTCGATGGAGGCGTTGCGCGGCCCGGACGTGACGAGGAGCCGGAGCCGGGGGAGGCGGGCGAGGAGCTCCGCGTCGAACGGTGTCCGCTCCCGCATGATCACGACGATCTCGCAGTCCTCGACGGCGGCGACGACCGCGTCCCGGTCGGCGAGGTGCTCGCGGAGCACCCGGACGTCGACGCGGTCGGCGAGCGGGCTCCAGTCGGCGGAGGCGAGGGCGACGCCCTGGTAGTCGTCGAGTACGGCGCAGCGCGGCTTCATGCCCCCATGCTCCGTGATCGCGTACACCCTTGTGGCCCGCCCGGGGCGACAGGCCTCGCCCCGGCTCGCAGAATTGCCCTGAATTGTCACGATGTGAGGAGCGGGTGCCATGGCTGCGGGCGACAGTGCCGACGAACTTGCCGAACTCCGGGCCAGGCTGGCCGCGCTCGAAGCCGAGAAGGCCACCGCCCGTCCGCCCCACCACCGCGTCCGCTCCTTCTTCTCCGCAGTGCTGATCGTCCTCGGCTGCATCCTGATCCCGCTGGGCATCGTCGCCTCCTGGACCGCCAGCATCGTCGGCGACACCGACCGCTACGTGCAGACGGTCAAGCCGCTCGCCTCCGACCCCGACGTCCAGGCCGCCGTCGCGAACCGCGTGACGAACGCCGTCATGGAGCACATCGACCTCCCCGCGCTCCTGGAGGACATCGCGCCCGCGGACCGGCCCCTGGCGGAGAAGGCCCTCGGCAAGCTGGGCGGCTCCCTGGAGAGCGCGCTGAGCAGCTTCGTCCACGACCGGGCGCAGGACATCGTCGCCTCGCCCGCCTTCGAGACCATCTGGACCGACGCCAACCGGGCCATCCACACCTCCCTCGACCGGGCCCTGACCGGCAGCGACGAAGGCGCGGTGAAGATCGAGACGGACACGGTCACCATCGACCTGGCGCCGGTGATCGAGCGGGTCAAGGAGCGGCTCGTCGCGTCCGGCCTGGAGGTCGCGGCCAAGATCCCCGAGATCCACACCGACTTCACCGTGGTCAGGTCCGACGACATCGGCAAGGTGAAGACGGCGTTCTCGCTGCTCCAGGCCATGGGCGTGTGGCTGCCGGTGATCGCCGTCCTGCTCGTCGCCGGCGGTGTGCTGCTCGCCGTGAAGCGCCGCCGCACGCTGGTCGCCGCCGCCCTGGGCGTCGCCTTCGCGGCGATCGTCCTCGGCGTCGCCCTCACCGTCTTCCGCACGGTCTACCTGAACGCCCTGCCGGCCACCGTCTCCCCGGCCGCCGCGGGCTCCGTCTACGACACGCTGGTCCGCTTCCTGCGCACCTCGGTCCGGGTGTTCGCGACCCTCGGCATCCTGATCGCCCTCGCCGCCTGGCTGTCCGGACCGAGCCGCCCCGCCGTCCTCGTCCGCGGCCTCTGGCACTCCGGCATCACCGCGACCCGGTCCACCGCCGACCACGCGGGCATGAAGCTCGGCCCGGTGGGCCCGTTCGTCCGCCGCCACCGCACCTGGATCACCTGGATCCTCGTCGCCGGCGCGGCCGCCGCCCTCGTCTTCTGGTCCTACCCCACCGGTGCCGTCGTCGTGGGCATCGCCCTCGCCCTGCTCTTCGCCCTGGCCGTCGTCGCCTTCCTCGCCGAGGAGCCCGCCGAGCGGTCCCCCGCCGCACCGACGCCCCCCGGCGGCCGGCCCCCGAAGGAGCCGCCGCCCGCCGGGGGAAGCACCCCCACCCCGCAGGTCTAGCGCGCGAGGGAGAGGGGGCGGCCGGCCCGCAGCGGGCCGGCCGCCCCCTTCGGCGTTCCAGGTGTGTCCCGTCGATCAGGCCGACGCCCGGGGGCCCGTGGACCGGGCCGACGTCCGGGGGCCCGTGGACCGGGCCGCCGTTCCGGGGGCCGTCGATCAGGCCGGGAACTCCTTCTCGCCGCGGGACGGTACGAGCGCCGCGCCCGCGAGGAGGCCGACCGCGATGGTCGTGACGATCGTGACGAAGTCCATCAGGTCGTGGAAGCCGTGGAGGACGTGCCCGCCCGCCAGGGAGGTCAGCGCCCGCAGGCCGAGGGAGCCGACGGTGAGGGTGAAGAAGCCGCCGAGGAGGAGGACGAGCCGGGGCGGGCGGCCGGCCGGCCGGGCGAGCAGGTCGGCGGCGACCGCGAGGGCCATGGCGGCGACGAACGTGCCGGCGACCTCGCCGACCAGCGCCGTGCCCGCCGCCTGCACGCCCAGCGACAGGTAGACGAGCCCCGCCACCCAGCCCGCGATCCGCCACGGCACCCCGAAGGCCAGGACCAGGCCCACCGTGAACACCGCCCAGCTCCCGACGATCACCCACCGGGACAGGTCGGCGTCCTGCGCGGTGTCGAAGAGCGCGTCCGCCGGGGTGCCGGTGACGGCCACGCCGAGGAGCACGCCCACGTACAGCTGGAGGAGCAGCACGAGGGCGTAGACGAGCCGGACGGCGCCCGTCGACAGGAAACCGCCGACGAGTTCGGCGGTGGCCGCGCTGAGCAGGTCGCCGGGCACGAAGAAGAACAGCGCCGGAAGCATGATCAGTACGGGGCCGCCGTGGCCGTGGCCCGGCTGGAGCAGCCCCAGCGTCATCAGGGAGACCAGGACGGCGGCGAGCAGCGGCAGCACCCGCGCCAGCCGCGGCCGCCGCTCCGCGAGCACGGTCAGCACCGCCACCGGCGTCGCGAGGAGCGCGGTGGTGCCGATCTCGTACCAGGTCGGCTGGACGGCGGGCGCGAAGCCGACGGCGAACAGCGCGATGCCGGCGCCGCGCGCCCAGCGCGGCACCGTGGAGGGCAGGTCCTCGACCCGCCGCAGGCCGGCCGCCGCCTCGGGCAGCGGCGGCCGGGTGTCCCGTACGCGCTCGACGAACTCCTTCAGGGCGACCACCCGGTCGAGCCGGGCGAGGTCGGGGAAGGCGCGGACGGTCGAGGTGAGGGTGCGGCCGCCGGCCGTCACGGAGAGCACGGCGCCGTCCGCGACGAGCACGGTCTCGGCCCGCCCCCCGTACGCCCGGGCGAGGCCCCGGACGACCCGGTCGACGCCCTCGGCGCCCTCCCCGCTGGACTCCAGCATGAACCGGGTGAGTTCGCGCAGGAAGGCGTGGAGGGCGTCGGGGTCGGGATCGGTTCCGGTGGAGGGAGCGGTCACTCCCCGCTCACCGGCGCACGGTGTCGTCGGTGTCCAGGTCCTCCACCTGCTCGTCGAAGTCGTCGACCTTGTCGGGGCAGTAGACCTGGAGCACGATCCGCTCGGCCCCGATGGCCTTGGTGTCGGAGATGACGGGCCGCATGCCGGGGCCGGCCGCGCCGTTGGCCTGCTGGATCTTCCACAGCGCCGTCGCCAGGGCCTCGCCCGGGTCCTCGCAGACCTGGCCGCCGTCGGTGCCGAGCAGCCGCTCGATGGTGTCGGTGTCGGGGGAGGGGTAGCCGGCCTTGACCAGTTCCTCCTGGAGCTGGTTGGCCTTGGAGAGCGTCTCGTTGCTCGTCTTCACGCTCTCGTAGCGGATGAGACCGGTGACGACGAGGCCGACGAGGATGACGATCGTGCCCCAGTAGATCACCTTGTGCTCCGAGGCGAAGCGGGTGGGACTCATGCCCGGTCTCCCTCGCTCTCCAGGGTGGCGCCGGCGGCGCGCCAGCTCGGCTTGCGGAACTTCAGGAAGAGCCACGGGATCAGCAGGCCCAGCACGCCCAGACCGCAGGCGATGAAGAGGACGTACCCGAGGACGCTGCCGCCGCCGAACTGGGACGGCGGAACGAAGCCGATCGCGAGCGCCGCGAGCGAGGCCAGCAGGCCCGTCGTGCACACCAGGCCCAGGGCGGGCACCCGGTAGCCGCGGGGATGGTCGGGATGCGTCTTCCGGAGCCGCATCGCGGCGGCGAACATCAGCAGGTACACGATCAGGTACACCTGCGTGGTGATCGTGGAGAAGATCCAGTAGACGCTCGACACGTTCGGGATGAGCGCGTACATCAGGGCGATGGCCGAGGTCACCACACCCTGGGTGACCAGGATGTTCTGCTGGACGCCGAACCTGTTCAGCTTCTGCAGGAACGGCGGCAGGTAGCCCTCGGCGCGCGAGATCTCCAGGAGGCCCTTCGACGGGCCGGCGAGCCAGGTCAGCATGCCCGCGAGCGAGGCGGAGATCAGCATCACGGCGGCGATCGGGGTCATCCACTGGACGTCGAAGTACGCGAAGAAGGCGTCGAAGGCCTGCATGACGCCGGCGGTGAGGCTGAGCTGGTCGGCCGGCACGACCCAGCTGATGGCCAGGGCGGGCAGGATGAAGATCAGCAGGACCAGGCCCATCGCCAGGAACATCGACTTCGGGTACTCCTTCGCCGGGTCCTTCAGCGAGGAGACGTGCACGGCGTTCATCTCCATGCCGGAGTACGACAGGAAGTTGTTGACGATCAGGACCAGGCTCGCCAGACCGGTCCACTGCGGCAGCAGGTGGTCGGCGTTCATCGGCGCGGCCGAGGCGTTGCCCTGGCCGAGGAAGACCATGCCGAGGACGACGAGGATCGTGCCCGGCACGAGCGTGCCGATGATCAGGCCCCAACTGGACAGTCCGGCAAGCGCCTTGGTGCCCCGCGAGGACACCCAGACGCCGGTCCAGTACAGGACCATGATGACGATCGCCGTGTACACGCCGTTCGAGGCGAGCGAGGGGTCGATGACGTACGCGATGGTCGACGCCACGAACGCCAGCAGGCTCGGGTAGTAGAAGATCGTCATCGCGAACTGGCACCACACCGCGAGGAAGCCCAGCGGCTTCGACAGCCCCTCGGCCACCCAGCGGTACACGCCGCCGTTCCAGCCGGAGGCGAGCTCCGCCGAGACCAGCGCGGTCGGCAGCAGGAACACGATCGCCGGCACGAGGTACAGGAACACGCACGCCAGGCCGTAGACGGCCATCGTGGGCGCGGCCCGCAGGCTCGCCACCGACGCGGTCGTCATCAGCGCCAGCGTCACCCACGTCATCGTGCTGGGAGCAGCCACCTGCGCCGCCGCCCGCGGTCTGGGCACTTCGGCCGGTGTATCGAGACTGCTCATGGGCCCTCCCTGGGGGTCGCGCGATTCCTCCTCACGCTCGGCCGACCCCTGACACCGGGCAACCGGACGGGGCCGTACGGGTGAGGGCGCGCGTCAGGTCGCGCGTGTCGGACGGCCTCGTCCGGCCGTGCGTGTGAAGGCGGCCCGTCCGAGCGCGCGTGTCAGGGCGGTCTCGTCCGGTCGCGCGTGTCAGGGCGGTTCTGTTCGGCCGTGCGTGTCGGGACGGCTCCGTCCGGCCGTGCGTGTGAGGACGACCCCGTCAGGCCGCCCGCGTCACGGCGTCCGGGTGAAGGAGCGGCGGTACGCGCGCGGGAGCACGCCACGGCGGCGCACGAACTGGGCGCGGAGCACCGCCGCGCTGCCGAAGCCCACCGCGCGGGCTATCTCCTCGACGGGGAGGTCCGTCGTCTCCAGGAGCTCCTCGGCGCGGCTGAGGCGCAGCCCGAGCAGCCAGGCGTGCGGGGTGGTGCCGGTCGAGGCGGCGAACCGGCGGGCGAAGGACCGCCGGCTCATCAGCGCCCTGCGGGCCAACTCCGCCACGGGCAGCGGCTCGTCGAGGTGCTCCCGGGCCCACGCGAGGACCTCGGTGAGCCGCTCGTCCCGGCTGTCCTCGGGGACGGGGGTGGCCAGGTACTGGGCCTGCCCGCCGTCGCGGTGGGACGGGAGCACCAGGTCCCGGGCGACGGCGTTGGCAGTGGTCGCCCCGTACTCCCGCCGCAGGAGGTGCAGGCAGAGGTCGAAACCGGCGGCGGCGCCCGCGCCGGTGACGATCCGGCCCTGGTCGACGTAGAGCGCGTCGGCTTCCACGGCGACGGCCGGGTGGCGCTCGGCGAGCAGCCCGGCGAACCGCCAGTGCGTCGTGGCGCGCCGCCCGTCGAGCAGCCCGGCCGCGGCGAGCGCGAACGCGCCGACGCAGTGGGCCGCGACCAGCGCGCCCCGCGCGTGCGCGGCGGCCAGCGCGTCGAGGACGGCGGGGGCCGGAGGTGTGCGGAAACCCGCCCAGGGCAGGGCGATCACCAGATCCGCGGCCGCCAGCCGGTCGAGACCGTGCTCGACGACCAGCGGCAGCCCGACGTCCGTACGGACCCGCCCCGGCCGGTCCGTGCACAGCGCGAAGTCGAACGGGGGCAGACCCCCGCCGCGCGCGTCGAACACCTCGGAGACGATGCCGGCCCCGAGCATGCCGACACCGGTCGGGGCGTACGCGGCGACGGTCGTGAACGGCGGCATGCGGGGAGTCTGGCACGCGGGGCGGCGGCGCCGGCGCCGGCAAGTGGCACGATTCCCGCGATCGGTGGCAGCACGGCCACTCGTGAAGGAGCGTCTTCCGCAGAAGACTTGAGGGCATGACGACGACGAAGAAGAACAGCACCGACGCCCCCCGCGGCCGCACCGCCGCCTACACGGTCCTGACCACCGGCTACACCCTCTCCACCGGCCCCGGCGTCGCCGCCACCGTGTCGTACGTCCACGACGGCGACCGGCACGTGATCGTCGACCCCGGCATGGTGGCCGGCCGCGACCGCATCCTCGGCCCGCTGGCCGCACTCGGGCTCGCCCCGGACGACATCACCGACGTGGTCCTCAGCCACCACCACCCCGACAACACCATGAACGTCGGCCTCTTCGGCCACGCCCGCGTCCACGACCACAAGGCGATCTACGAGAACGACCAGTGGACCGACCGCGACGCCGAGGGCCACGAACTCACCCCGTCGCTGCGCCTCATCCGCACCCCCGGCCACAGCGCCGAGGACATCACGCTGCTCGCCGGCACCGGGACCGGCGTCGTCGCCTTCGTCGGCGACCTCTGGTGGCGCCCCGACGGCCCCGTGGAGGACCCGGTCGCCCCGGACCACGGCGTCCTGCGCGACTCCCGGCTCCGCGTCCTCGACACCGCCGACGTCATCGTCCCCGGCCACGGGCCCGCCTTCCCGGCCGACGACACCGCACCGCGCTAGGCACCGCGAGTCAGGTGGGACTTTCCGGACAGGACCTGTGGGTGTCCTGTCCCCGGTACCTGCGCACGGGCCCACCGCGCGCTCTAGAATCGGCTTCCATGTCGAAGCCTGACGAGCTGCTCGTAGACATCGCCGCCACGGTGGAGTCCGGGCGGAGCAATCAGATGTCCCTCACCGTGGTCACGGGGGGCGCGGTCCTCACCGGGCGACTGGCCCCGGAAGCCCTGTGGAGACAGCGGGTGTCGGAAGTCCTCACGGACTCCGCCCGCCTAGGTGAGTTCTCCGCTGTCTTCAGCCCCACCGAACGCAAGGGCGAACCGCCCACCCACCTCCACTTCCACCTCGCCCGCATCCTCCAGGGCACCGTCGGCATCCCGGAGACCGGCGGCATGTACCGGGTCGCCATCGCGGACGTGAGCGCCTGGACCGTGGGAGACGTCAGCTACATCGACAACTGACCGCTCCGTCGACGACTGACCGCGGGTACCGCGACCGGGGGCCGCCCGCTGCCGGTCGGTCCCTGCCGGTCGGTCCCTGCCGGTCTGCCAGCGACGGTCTGCCAGTGCCCGTCTGCCGTGGCCGCTCACCGCCAGCCGGCGGAACCCGTACCCGGGGTGGTGGTGGGGGTGGTGGGGCCGGCGCCGTCTGCGCGGCGACCGTCATCGCGTTCACGCTCACCCGCAACCACGGCCGCCCCACCCTCGCCGACCCGTACCTCTTCGGCGCCCTGCTCGTCTGCGCCGCCGGATGCGCCGGATGCGCCGGATGCGCCGGATGCGCCGGATGCGCCGGATGCGCCGGATGCTCCGCCGCGGCCCGGCCCCAGGTCCCCGACCTGGGGCTTTCCGCACGGCCGGAGATCGAGTTGAGGCCTCGCGGCACCGGCGTAGCGTAAGGAGAGCCGAGCTCACTCACCCCGTGGCGGGGTACCGCACGAGGAGCGATTCGCTATGGGCAAGCTCTCGACCGAGCAGTTGCGCGAAGGGGTCCGAGGGACGGTCACCACCCCCGAGGACGACGCCTACGACGAGGCCCGCACCGTCCACAACGCCATGATCGACAAACGGCCGGCCGCCGTCGTCCACTGCGTCAACGCGGGCGACGTCATGGCCGCGGTCGGCTACGCGCGGGAGAACGGCCTCGACCTGGCCGTGCGCGGCGGCGCCCACAGCGTGCCCGGCTTCGGCACCTGCGACGGCGGCGTCGTGGCCGACCTCTCCGGCATGCGCGGCGTACGGGTCGATCCCGGGCGCCGGACCGCCCGCGCCGAAGGCGGCGCGACCTGGGGCGACTTCAACGCGGCGACGCACGCCTTCGGCCTGGCGACGACCGGGGGCATCATCTCGACCACGGGCGTCGGCGGCCTCACCCTCGGCGGCGGCATCGGCTACCTCGCCCGCGGGCTCGGACTGAGCTGCGACAACCTGGTCTCCGCCGACGTCGTCACCGCGGACGGTCGGTTCCTCGTCGCGAGCGAGGACGAGCACGCCGACCTCTTCTGGGCCCTCCGCGGCGGCGGAGGCAACTTCGGCGCCGTGACCTCCTTCGAGTTCCGGCTCAGCCCCGTCGACCAGATCTACGGCGGGCCGATGCTCTACGAGACGAAGGACGCCGCCACCGTGCTGCGCTCCTTCGCCGAGTACATCGCCGACGCCCCCGAGCAGCTCGGCGGCTTCCCGGCCTTCCAGCTGGCCCCGCCGCTCCCCTTCATCCCCGAGGACCGGCACGGCGACCCCTTCGTCCTCATCGTGGCCTGCTGGTCCGGCCCCCTGGACGAGGGCCCGGGCGCCCTGCGGGCCTTCCGCGACTTCGCCCCGGTGGTCGCCGAGCACGTCGGCCCCATGCCCTACCCCGCGCTCAACAGCGCCTTCGACGCCCTCGTCCCGCCCGGCCTCCAGCACTACTGGAAGGCCAACTTCGTCACCGACCTCAGCGAGGACGCGATCGCGGCCCACCTGGAGTACGGTCCCCGGCTCCCCGCCGTGAACTCGACCATGCACATCTACCCGATCAACGGCGCCTGCCACCGCGTCGCCCCCGACGCCACCGCCTTCGCCTACCGCGACGCCTCGTTCGCCACCGTCATCGCCGGCATGTGGCCCGACCCGGCCGCCAACGACGACGCCATCGCCTGGGTCCGCGACTACTACGCCGCCACCGCCCCCCACTCGGAGGAAGGCGGCTACATCAACTTCATGGCCGACGACGACCAGAGCCGCATCCGGGCCAACTACAAGGCCAACTACGACCGTCTCGTCTCCGTCAAACGCGCCTACGACCCCCACAACCTCTTCCACCTCAACCAGAACATCAAGCCCTGACCCCCCGCCGTCAGCCCGCCAGCCCGTCAGCCCGTCAGCCCGTCAGCCTTTCAGTGCTTCAGTGCTTCAGTGCTTCAGCAACAGCTTGAAGCCGACGATCAGCAGACCGAGCAGCAAGTTGACCGCGGCGGTGGCGCCCACCTCGCGCCGTGAGGCCCCGACCCGGAGGGCGGCCGCCGTGGACCAGCCGATCTGACCGGCGATCGCGACCCCGAGCGCCAGCCAGAGGGTTCCGGGCATGTCCAGACCCAGGAGTGGACTGATCGCGACCGCCACGGCGGGCGGGATCGCCGCCTTGAGGATCGGCCACTCGTCACGGCAGGCGCGCAGCACGATCCGGCGGGTCGGGGACCGCCGCTGCGTCAGCCGCTCGCCGAACAGCGTCGCGTGCACGTGCGCGATCCAGAACACCGTGCCGGTGAGCAGCAGGAGCGCGACGAGCTCCAGGCGCGGGAACTGCCCCAGGCTGCCGGCACCGACGACGACGGAGGCCGCGAGCATGGATCCGTACACGGCGCCGGTGTAGTCGGCGTGCTCGCGACGCTCCCTCCTCCGGGCTGCGACCTCCTCGGTTCGGCGCATTCCGGCCTCCAGCAGGTTTCCGACCGCCGACTCCGCGGTGCCCTCGACAGAACTCCCTCCAGCATGGAGGCCCACCGGGAAACCCGCCTGCCGCACCGGCCGACCGTCCACCCCGCGCGGGGTGTCTAACCTCGCGGCATGAAGATCGACTGGCGGGCGGAGTACCTCCGCCTCGTGGACGGCCGTCGTCACGGGTTCCGGGACCCCGAGGCCATGCGGCGGGACGGTTTTCCGCTGGAGCGGAGGCTGACCGAGACGGACCTGCGGGAGGCGGAGGAGGAGCTCGGGATCACGTTCCCGGCCGAGTACCGCGAGCACCTCCTGCGGCGGGGAAACCCCGAAAGGGGGTTCAAGCAGCTGTGGCGCGGCCCGCGGGGCTGGGGTTGGTACGGCGACACCGACACCAACTACGGCCTGCTGACCGAGCCGTTCCCGCACCCCGACTCGTACCACGCCCACGACGACGAGCTCGACGAGCGCGAGCCGCCCCGCGAGGACGCGGACGCCTGGGAGGAGTGGGACTGCGAGGGCGGGGTGCTGGAGGAGCGGAAGACCGCCGGTGCGGTGTACCTCCAGGAGGGCGGCTGCGGCTTCTCCACCCTCCTCGTCGTCACGGGCCCCCACCGCGGCGAGATGTGGTTCGACGGCCGCGCCACCTGCGACCGGATCCTCCCCCTCCACTGGGCCGGCCGACCCGTGTCCTTCGCCGAGTGGGTCGACCGGGGCATGAACCTGACCCCGTGGTGAACCGACGGAACCGGGCGGGCGCGGGCGTACACCGATCGGAGTAGTCGTGTACTCCGTCGACGCAGGCTCGAATGACGCGTCCGGGACGACGCCTCCGGAGGAGGGCCGGACCTACTGTCCGGTGCCATGAACAAGACATTCCCTCTGGCCTGCTTCGCCGCAGCCGTCCTCGCCTTCGCGGTGTCCGACGCGGTCAACACGGGGTACGACCCGTCGACCGAGACGATCAGCAGGTACGTCAACCTGCCGCACGGCTGGCTGGTGACCGTCGGCCTGCTGGCGGTCGCGGCCGGATCGGCGGCCGTGGCCGTCCGGGCCGCCGGCAGCGGGTGGGGCGGGTGGCTGCTGCGCTTCTGGGCGGGATGCGTCCTGGTCGCCGCCGTCTTTCCGGCGGACCCACCGGGCAACTGGAGCAGCCCCTCGCTCTCCGACGGCGTGCACGGAGTCGCGGCCTGGGCGGGATTCCTGGCGCTGGCGATCGCGATCGTCCGGCTGACCGCCGTACGGCGGCGCGAGTCGGCGGGGACCTCGGAAGCACGCGGGCTGACCGCGCTCGCGTGGGCGTCGGCGGTGGCGTTCGTGCTGTTCGCCGTGGCATTCGTGGACAAGGCGGCCCTCACCCACACGGCCCCGCTGGGCCTGGCCGAACGCGTCGTCATCGCCCTCAACCTGGCCTGGCTGGCACTGGCCGCCGCCTCGGCGAAGTCCCCGCCCACGGCGTCGGGCACGATGGTCCGCATGACGTCGGACATATCCCAGTGAGCCCCCGTCCGCAGAACGGGTGGTGCGTCCGGCTGGTGGACCCGGCCCTGGCGCTCCTGACCGCCGTGGGTATCGGCGCGGGCCCCGCCGCGGTGGGCGCGCCGCTGTCGTGGCACGGCACGTTCGGCCTGGGGGTGATCCTGGGCGGCCTGCTGCTGCTCCGCCGCCGCCGGCCCATGCTGGTGCTCGTCCTGTCCGCGGCCGCGCTCGTCGGCTACCGAAGCGCCGGCCTGTTCGACGGCGGCGGGGTCTGGCCCCTGTCCGTCGCCCTGTTCACCGCCGCGCTCGGCCGCCCGGGCCGGGCCTCCGCCGTCGCCGCCCTCGCCCTGGCGTGCGGCCTGGTCCCGCAAGGACTGGACGCCTCCGAAACCCTCGCCCGAGGAGGCGTCGAACTGCTCTGGCTGGCCTTGGTGACGGCCGCGGCGATCTCCTGGCGCCAGTACGGCCGTTGGCGGGCCGAACACCAGGCCCGTCTCCTGCAACTGGAACAGACCCGACTGGTCGAGCAGCGCCTGACCATCTCCCGGGAGGTCCACGACGTGGTCGCCCACACCCTGGCCGTCGTCGGCGTCCACCTGAACGTCGCCGTCGAGTCCCTGGACGATTCGCCCGAGGAGGCGCGCGCCGCCCTCCGCACCGCGATCTCCGTGCGCAACCAGGCCATGACCGACCTGAAGACCTTCGTGGGCGAACTCCGCGACGTGCCCCAGCACGGCCTGGAGTCCGTCGCCGGCCTGATCGCACAGGCCGAAGCCGCCGGGCTGGAGGTGCGCTACGACGCGGAGGGCGACCCCGACGCCCTTCCGGCGGCCCAGGCGCTCACCGCGTACCGGGTCGTCCAGGAGGCCGTGGTCAACACCCTCCGCCACTCCGACGCCGGACGCCTCACCATCCAGGTGCGGGCCCGGCCGCGCACCCTGGTCGTGACGGTCACCGACGACGGGCGCCCGGCGGCGGGCTTCACGGAGGGGCACGGCCTGACCGGGATGCGCGAGCGCGTCACGGCCCTCGGGGGAACCCTGCGCGTCGACACCGGCGCCGGCTTCGCGGTGGAGGCCGTCCTGCCGCTGACGGACCATCTGACAGGCTTGGCTCCATGACCACCCGTGTGCTGCTCGCCGACGACCAGGCTCTCGTACGGGCGGGGTTCCGCAGCCTGCTCGTCCGCGCCAAGACGCTGACCGTCGTCGGCGAGGCCGCCTCCGGCGAGGAGGCGGTACGCCAAGCCGCCCTGCTGGCACCCGACGTCGTGCTGATGGACATCAGGATGCCGGGCATGGACGGCATCGAGGCCACCCGCCGCATCCTGACGGAACTGCCGGCGACCAGAGTGATCATCCTGACCACCTTCGACACCGACGAGCACGTCTTCGAGGCGCTACGAGCAGGCGCGAGCGGCTTCCTCACCAAAGAGGTCGAACCGGCCGAACTACGCCGGGCGGTCGAAGTCGTGGCAGCGGGCGACTCCCTGCTCTCACCGGGCGTCACCCGCCGCGTCGTCGAACGCTTCGCCCACCGCCCCCGCCCCACCACCGCCCTGCACTCCCTGACCGTGCGTGAGAACGAAGTGGTCAGGCTGGTGGCAGAAGGACTCTCCAACGACGAGATCGCCGCCACCCTGGTCATCAGCCCCCTGACCGCGAAGACCCACATCTCCCGCGCCATCACCAAACTCGGCCTCCGCGACCGCGTGCAGCTGGTCATCACCGCCTACGAACACGGCCTCGTCACCCCCTCACACCCCGACGGCCGATGAACGCCGACGACGAAGCCCCAGGTCCCTGACCCGGGGCTTCGTCACGAAGAGCGGATGACGGGAACCGAACCCGCGCCACAAGCCGGGGAATCACCGCCGCTGTTGCTGCCGATATGGCCTCTGGCCGGTGGACAAGCCCCTTTGCCGGGCCTTGCGAGAGGCTCCGTCGGCACCCGTGGTGACCGCTGTTCACCGCCTCGAAGGGCACGGATGGGGCACGTGCCCAAGACGCACCTCGCGGGATCCCGGTCCTAGGCGCCGGCGACCAGCATTCCGCCCATCGCGAGCATGGTGGCCGCGACCAGCCCGTCCAGTACGCGCCATGCCTTCGGCCGGGAGAGGATGCCGCTCAGCAGCCGGGCGCCGAAGCCCAGCGTGAAGAACCAGCCCAGGCTGGCCAGGACCGCGCCCGCGCCGAAGGCCCAGCGCAGGTCGCCTCGGTCGGAGGCCAGTGAGCCGAGCAGCAGCACGGTGTCCAGATATACGTGCGGGTTCAGCAATGTCATCGCCAGGCAGGTCAGGACCGCCCGGCGGGCCGAGCCGGCCTCCGGTCCACCTGGGGTCAGGGCGGCGGCCGGATCGGGGCGCAGTACGCGTCGGGCCGCGAGAACGCCGTAGCCGAGCAGGAACGCCCCACCCAGCAGGCCCACCGCGGTCAGCGCCGCCGGCCACGCCGTGACCACGGCTCCCACCCCCGCCACGCCGAGTGCGATCAGTACCGCGTCCGACACGGCGCAGATCGCGACCACGGCGAGGACGGCGTGGCCGCGGGCGCCCTGGCGCAGGACGAACGCGTTCTGGGCGCCGATGGCCACGATGAGGGAAAGTCCGGTCCCGAATCCGGCGAGGACGGCGGCGAGGAGGCTGCTGGTCATGGCTTCGACCGTAAGGAGCAAGCTGGGATGAGTACAGCTAAAGATTCTTAAGTACCCTTAGCCGCACTTATGGACGAGCTTCCCCTGGACCAGGTCCGGACGCTGCTCGCGGTGGTCGACGAGGGCACCTTCGACGCCGCGGCCGCCGCCCTGCACGTGACCCCATCCGCCGTCAGCCAGCGCGTCAAGGCTCTGGAGCAGCGCACCGGCCGGGTCCTGCTGATGCGCACCAAACCGGTGCGCCCCACCGAATCCGGGGAGGTGGTCGTACGGTTCGCCCGCCAACTGGCGCGGCTGGAACGGGACGCCCGCACCGAACTGGGCCTGGCGGCCGAGCAGGGCCCGGTCCGCATCCCGGTCGCGGTCAACGCCGACTCCCTGGCCACCTGGTTCCTGCCCGCGCTCACCCGGGTTCCGCAGGAGCCGCCGATCTGCTTCGAGCTCCACCGGGAGGACGAGGCCCACACCACCGCCCTGCTGCGCGAGGGGCAGGTGATGGCGGCCGTCACCTCCTCACCCGACCCGGTGGCCGGCTGCACGGTGCGACGGCTCGGACTGGCCCGCTACCGAGCCGTGGCCGCCCCCGAGTTCGCTGCCCGCCATCTCCGGGGGTCTCTGCCGGAGGACCTGCCCGAGGCCCCGACCGTGGCCTTCGACCGGCGCGACGGCCTGCAGGACGCGTTCGTCCGGTCCCTCACCCAGGGACGTTCGGGCGCCGGGCGGATCCGCCACCTGGTACCCACATCCGACGGGTTCCGGGACGCGGTGGCCTTCGGCCTCGGCTGGGGCATGGTGCCCGAACCGCAGGCGGAGCCGCTCCTGCGCTCCGGCCGGCTGATGGAACTGGCTCCGACCCGGCCCATGGACGTCCCGCTGTACTGGCAGCAGTGGAAGCTGGACTCGCCCGCCCTGTCCACCGTCGCCGAGGTGGTGGCGACGGTCGCCGCCGAAACACTGATGACCGACCGGGGAAGCGACTGGCCTGGGCCCCATGACACTCATGGCGCGCGGGCTCGGAGAGGCCCGGACGGCGACGAAGGCCCTGGTCGCTGACCAGGGCCTTCGTCCACGAGCGGATGACGGGAACCGAACCCGCGCCATGAGCTCGGGAATCCCCCAGGACTTGGACGTGGGAATGCCGTCTGACCTTTGGGAACGGCCGTCATGGGGAGGCGGCCCCGATGCCTGGCCGGACCTCCTGTCGACCACTGGTCACCGGTCACCGGTCCTGCCGGCACGTTGTGGCACGCGCCTGCGCAAGGCGCCGAGGCCGTCGCGCGCCTCCTGGGCTCGGTGGTCGATGCGGCTGGACGGGTGCAGTTCGGACGTGGCCCCGGTGCCCTCGGCTCGGAGCGGCGCGTCGCCGGGTTACACAGGGGCATGCGCCTCGGCGCGGGGCGTGCCGGTGCCCTTCACGGCCCGGGACCCGACGACTGGAAGAGCACCATGGCAGAGCGCGACCCTCGTAACCGCACCGGACGGAGCCCGCTACGTCGCGGGCTCGTGACCGCCGTGCTCGCGGCCGGCATGCTGACGGCTTCAACGGCACCCGGATACGGGACCGACACGGCCGGTCCGGCATCCGGCCCACAGTTCACGCCGTTGACGGCGGCGGTGATGACCGAACCGACGCCGTTCCACGCCACGGACGGCAGGACGCACCTCTCGTACGAACTGCTCACCACGAACGCACTGCCCAGCAGCGCGCAGGTGCGCCTCGACCGCGTCGAGGTCCGGGACGCCCGCACACACCGGGTGGTGGGCTCGCTGAGTGGCCAGGCGCTGGCCGATGCCGCCAATCCCGTGGGTGATCCCCTGCCGGGTGCGGACGGGTACACCCCGGCGCCCCCGGGGCCGACGCCGACCGTCATCCCGGGCTCCCAGCAGTGGGTCATCTGGCTCGACCTGGCCCTCGACCGCGGTCAGCACGTGCCCAAGGTCCTCGAGCACCATCTCTCGGGTGCCGTCGTCGCCGCCTCCGGTTCCTCCCCGTTCGAGGAGACGGTTCAGGTCACCCCGACCGGCCGCACCGCGCCGATGAACCTGAACGCGCCGGTACGCCCCGGCACGTGGTACTCCAGCGAGTCGTGCTGCGGGAACACCCACCACCGGCGCGGCCTCGCCCCGATCAACGGCCGCTTCGACGTGCCGCAGCGCTTCGCGATCGACTGGTACCGGGTCGGAGAGCGAGGACGGACCTGGGAAGGCGACCCCACGCGGCTCACCAGCTACCTGAGCTACCGGCAGCCGGTCGTCGCCGCGGCCGGCGGCAGAGTGGTGGAGGTCCAGGACGGGATCCCGGACAACACGCCGCCCGTCGCGCCGCCGGTCCCGCCGATCGACGAGACCGTCGGCAACCACGTCACCCTGGAGGTCGCGCCGGGCCGCTACCTGCTCTACGCCCACCTGAAGCCCGGCTCGCTCAAGGTCCGGGAAGGCGACCGCGTCGAACCCGGCCGGGTTCTCGGGCTGATCGGCAACAGCGGCAACTCGACCACGCCGCACCTGCACTTCCAGGTGATGACCACGGCCGAGTTCTTCCCGACCGACAGCCCGCCGTTCACCTTCCGGGAGTTCCGCGTCGTCGGACGGGTCGAACCCCGCATCTGGGACGACAACCTGGGCCTGCAGCCGACCGGCGTCCTGCCGATCACGTCCTCGCCGCACGAGGGCCCTCACCGTGCGCGGTATCCGCTCGACCGCGAGGTGCTGGAGTTCTGACCGGATTCCGGTCGTGCCGACGGTCCGGACAACGACGAAGCCCCAGGTCGCTGACCTGGGGCTTCGTCATGAAGAGCGGATGACGGGAACCGAACCCGCGCCATAAGCTTGGGAATCACCGCTCCTCATCTCGGCTACCCGGCCTCTGACCTGCTAAGTCGTTCTTCGGGGCGGTACTTCCGGATGGTCTGGCGATACCCCCGGTCACCGCTGTTCACCACTCCGAAGGGCACGACCGCGCACGGTGTCGGAACGTCGGGAAGGCGCCTCCGCGGACCCGGCGGGACGACGTCGCCCGCCCACCGGTCCTGCGCACGAGACGGAACCGGGACCTGGTCCCGGGCCGGGGCACCCGGGCGGAGGACGGCCTCGGGACGACCGCCCTTCGCCTCCGGGGCTCACTCGGTGACGGCTCACGTCATCTGACGAAGTTCCGCGTCAGCTGCGAGACGTTCTCGCTGACCAGCAGCCACGCGTGTTCCACACAACCCACGTTGGTGTTGGTCGCGCCGGACAGGACCGTGCTCGAGTCCGGGTTGATCAACTCGTCGCACGTGGACCAGAAGGTCCCGTAGTTGACGGCCCCGGGCGTCTCGTCGCCGCTGTTGAGCGTGGTCAGGAAGGTGCTGCCCGTCGCCATCTCCTTGCACGACGCGAGCGCCCAGTCGCAGATCTGCGCCGCGTTCGTGCCGTGGTTCGGGCCGCCCAGGGACACCCAGTCGTCGACGTACGAGGTGCCGCCGAGGAACTTCAGGTACCAGCGCGAGCCCAGGCCGCCCATCGAGTGGGTGACGACGTCCACCTTCGCCGCGCCGGTGCGGGCGCGCAGCGCGTTGACCTGGTCGCGGATCTGCGCGGCGGTCGTCTCGTTCGACTGGAACGGGTTGTACGACATCGCGTACAGCCGGTCGGCCGGCCAGCCCGACGCCTTGAAGTCCGAGACCATCTCGTTGAAGTTCCACGCGCCGCCCTTGTATCCGTGGACGAACAGGACCGGATCGGGCACCGCCGCCTGGGCCGGGGCGGCCGGCAGCAGGACGGCCGCCGCCGCGGCACAGCTCGCGACGGCGGAGAGCGCACGGGTGAATCGTCGCATCGGTGTTCCTCTCACTTCTCGGGGGAGCCCCAGAGTGAGGGCGGCGCGACGCCGCGGACATCGGCTGTTTCACCGGTCTTTACACCCCGGTAACTTAGCTCTAGCGTTACGAGACATGCCAGTTGGGCCACGCGGCGCGGGTGCGCTGGGACAACAGCCGGGCGATCGCGCCCCCGGGCTGTCGCAGGACGGCGTGAGCGTTCGCATCCGGCTCGCGGTGTACGGCGACGCGCGCGCGGCGGCCGAGTTCACCGCCGCACTCACCGCGCGTGAACGCGCCGGTCTCGACCCGCTGCCGGATCCGCTGACCCGTCGGCTGCCGGCCACGGAACAGCGCCGCGCCCGCCTCGCCCGGCTGCCGGCCGCCACGCGCCGACTGCTGCTGCTCGCCGCCGCCGACCAGCACCCGCTGGAGAGCAGGGCGTTCGACCGCGCGGTGGTCGCCGCCGGGCACGAGCCCGCGGACCTCGAACCCGCCGAGGAGGCCGCCCTCATCCACTCCACCGCCGCCGGTCTCGTCTTCGCCGACCCGCTGGTGCGGGACGTCGTGTACGACAGCGCCGGATCCGAGGAGAGGCGCCTCGCCCACCGGTCGCTGGCGCTCGTCCTCGACCCGAGGACCGAGCCCGGCCCGTGGAACTGGCATCGCGCCTGCGCCTCCCTCGGCCCGAGCAGCCGCCTCGCCCGCGCCCTGGCCGACGCACCCGCCCCCGACCCGGCGACCGCTGCCCACCACGCGGAACGCTCCGCGCTCCTCAGCCCCGACACCGCCGTCCGTCACTCCACCCTCGCCCGTGCCGCCCTCCACGCCTGGCACGGCGGCCGGCCCGACCGGGCACGCTGCCTCCTCGCCGCCGCGGAACGCACGGCTCCCGGCACGGATCCCCGCGTGCGGCTGCTGCGCGGCCTGGTCACCTTGCGCTCCGGGCATGCCCCCGATGCCTACGACGACCTCGCCGAGGCGGCGACCACGGCTTTCGCCGGCGCGCGGGGGGCGGACCCCGTGACCGACGCGGGGCGTTCGGCGACCGGCGGAACGCCTGCCGAGTACGCCTTCGCCGCCCCCGTGACCGCGGCGTACGCCCTCGCTTACGCCGCCGAAGTCGGCCACTACACCGGCGACCTGCACCGCTGCCACCAGGCCGCGGTCCTCGCCCGGCAGAGCCCGCCACCGTCCGCTCCCGCCGCCCGCGCCCTGCTCGCCGGACTCACCGGGATCGCCTCCGCCGTATGCGGCCGCTACGCCGAGGCCGCCGTCCGGCTCCGTGAAGCCGTGTCCCTCGCCCGGCACGGCGACGACCCCACCGTGCTGGTGCACGCGGCGCTGGCCGCGCTCTACCTCGGCGACGACGAACTCGCCCTGACCGTGGCGCACCGGGCCGAGTCCGCCGCCCGCGCCCAGGGCGAACTCGCCGTCCTGCCCCGGCTGCTGGAGTTCCGCGCGTACGCCGAGGCGTGGAACGGGCGCCTCGGCGCCGCGACGGCCACCGGGGTCGACGCGCACCGCCTCGCCCGCGAAACCGGTCAGGACAACGTCGCCTGCCACATCCTGGCCGGCCTCGCCCTGCTGGCCGCGGTCCAGGGCGAGGCCACCACGTGCCGGGACCGCGCCCGGCAGGCCCGGACGTACGCGGCGGAGCACGGCATCGGGCTCGCCACGGCGCTCAGCCTCTGGGCGCTCGCGTACCTCGACCTCACGCAGGGCCGCCCCGCCGAGGCCGCCTCCCAGCTGCGCACCCTGGCCCGCCTCGGTCCCGGGCACGGACATCCGGCGATTCGGCTGCTCTCCACCCCGCACTACGTGGAGGCCGCCGTCCGCGCCGGCGAACCGGCCGCCGCGGCCGCGGCGGCCGTCGGTTACACCCGCTGGGCGGACACCGTCGCCAGCCCGGGTCATCTGGCCCTCGCGGCCCGCTGCCGGGCGCTGCTCGCCTCCGGCGGGGAGGCCCTCGCCCACTACCGTGACGCCCTGGACCTCCACGACGCGGACGGCCGTCACCTCGAACGCGCGCGGACCGAGTTGCTGTACGGCATCGCCCTCCGACGGATGCGGCGTACCACGGAGGCGCGTGACCGGCTGCGTGCGGCGTTCCAGGCGTTCGAGCAGTTCGGGGCCCTGCCCGGCGCGCGGCATGCGGAGGCGGAGCTGCGCGCGCTCGGCGATACGGCCCGGTGCGCCCGGCCCCCGGCGGCCCTCGGCGCGCTCACTGCCCAGCAGACCCTGATCGCCAGGATGGTGGCGGACGGGGCGACGAATCGCGAGATCGCGATCCGGATGGTCCTCAGTCCCCGCACGATCGACCACCACCTTCGCGGCACCTACGCCCGCCTCGGCATCTCGTCGCGGGTGGAACTCGCGCGCCTCGTCGACGCGCAGGGCACGGCAGGCACGCTCGGGGGGCCGGACGACGACGAAGGCCCAGGTCTCTGACCTGGGCCTTCGTTCAAGAGCGGACGACGGGAATCGAACCCGCGCCGTAAGCTTGGGAATCACCCGGCACTTGAGTAGGAGAATGCCTTCTGACCTGCGGGAACCCCTCCCGAGGAGCATCTGCGGCTTTGCCCGTGAGGGCCCTCTGCTACCCGCTGTCCACCGCCTCCGCTGGCACGTTGTGGCACGCGGTCTCACGTGAGGAAGCCGGACGGGACCTGGTTCAGTCGGTTGCCGGGGGGTGGGGTTCGCCCTTTGTGCGGCGGTACTCGGCGTTGATGCGCTGGGCTTCCTCGAGCTGGTCCTCAAGGGCGATGATCCGGCAGGCGGCCTCGATGGGGGTGCCCTGGTCGACGAGTTCGCGGGCGCGGGCGGCGATACGCAGCTGGTAGCGGGAGTAGCGGCGGTGGCCGCCCTCCGAGCGCAGCGGGGTGATCAGCCGGGCTTCTCCCAGGGCGCGGAGGAAGCCGGGCGTCGTACCGATCATCTCGGCGGCCCGGCCCATCGTGTAGGCGGGGTAGTCGTCGTCATCGAGACGGCCGAGCGGATCGTCTGCTGTCATTCTCACCTCTCCGGCGGACCTTCCGGTGCGCGGGCCGGTGGTCCGGCTCGTTCACCGAGGGTAACGCCGCCGTCCGCGACACCGATACCGGCGCTCTTGACGGCTGGAGGGGCGGATGAGGGGAATCGCCCTCGGGCGGAGGACGGTCGGACAGCTGGACGGGCGGGGCTCCCGCCCCGCCGTCGGCCCTCCGGCCGTCAGGCCGCGGGGGGCGCGCCCATGAGGTCCGACTCCCGCGGGACAGGGTAGGCGGCGGCCGGGGAAGAGGGGACGGCCGGACGGGTGCCGCACGTGAAGCCGAGCCGGGTCATGGCCCGCAGGACCTCGCCGACGCCGAAGTCGCGGCGGTCCTGGCGCGTGATGACCGCGCCGACCTGCATGGCGGGGTAGGCACGGCGCCCGATGGTCACGAACGGGCCGTCCACGGGTTCGGGCTTGACGCCCTTCATCGTCTCCAGGACGCCGTTCTTCGTCAGCTCGAACGGGAAACGTGCTATCACGCAGCGCATGGGACCTCACAGGGAGAAGGGAAGGGGGACGGCGGGTGACCGCGCTCGGCGCGGGTGGTCATGGGCGGGGTGCGGTGTCCGTGGGGCCGAGTTCGCTCAGGCGCACCCGGTCGGTGTACGCGGGACTGGCGCGGAAGCCGGCGAGCTGGGCCCGGGTGACGAGGCCGGTGCGCCTTCCGTCGGCGTCACGGATGACCAGGCGTGCGGTACGGGCTCCGCTCATGACGGCCAGGGCGACTTCGACCGTCATGTCCGCCCAGACGTGCGGTTCGGCCGTGGTCGGGGTGGACGGGCGGCGGGGTGGTGTCTGTGTCGGTGTCACAAGCGGCTCCTGGTGGGGGAGTCCCCGCCGTCCGGGGTGGAACGGCGACCGGTCGGGTGCGTGCTGTTCAAGCGGGACCTTCCTCGGTGTGAGGCACGTCAAGGAATTTCCGCGGCGAAGGAACGGAACGAAATGATTTCCCGACGGTTTCGAATGGAACATGAAAGCCGAACCGCCGGAAAGGGGCCCGAAAGACGTGATCGGCGGAGGGGGCGGCGCGCGACGAGGAAGTGATATCCGGGCCGCCGGCCGCAGCGGGTCCACGGGCGGATCCGCTCGGGATGATTCCGTGGGGCGTACGCGGCTGGGGCCCGCACCCCGAAGGATGCGGGCCCCAGCCACGGGTGTGCGTCAGGATCAGACGGGGACGATGTTCTCGGCCGTCGGGCCCTTCTGGCCCTGCGCGATGTCGAAGCTGACCTTCTGGCCTTCCCGCAGCTCGCGGAAGCCCTGGGAGGCGATGTTCGAGTAGTGGGCGAACACGTCGGGGCCGCCGCCGTCCTGCTCGATGAAGCCGAAGCCCTTTTCCGCGTTGAACCACTTCACGGTACCCGTGCTCATGTTTTCTCCTTCGAGGATCATCGGCGTCCGCACTGTGCGGAAACCGTGTCGCTGTGATGATCGACCCGCCGGAGAATCCGGAGACGAAAAAAGCACTCCCGCTGCCCTGGCAGCTGCTGAGGGCGCTTGAAGTTTCGGGAACCACAACTGCAACTGAAATCGAGACTAGCACGATGTCTTCCCGAAAGTCGGTGGAATACCTCCGCTCCTTTTGTGTGGCAGTAATCCTTGCCGCGCCGTCTGCCGAATTCTCATGCGGCGCGGGTAGATACCGGCTCCGCCCTCGCGCCGTCCGTCACCACCGCATGCTCCGCGGCATGGGCAGCATGCGCGCCCCGACGGCGGGACGGGCCTGCCTCGGGTGGGACCACGAGCAGGTCGCAGCGGTCGGGGCTGTACGAGAGCGGGATCGTCCAGTCGCGGGCCTGCCCGGTGAACCAGCCGACGTGCACGGTGTGTCCGTGAACGGGGACCGCGTACGGGACGGTCGGCCAGGGCGCGGGGTTCGCCGTGAGGCGCGTGATGCGCCCCCAACGCTCCTCCAAGGCGTCTACCAGGGAAGGGAGTTCGGCTGAGAGATCGCGTGAGTACGGCCACCGGGCGCCGTCCAGCAGGCCGGCGAGGGAGGTCTTCGGTGTCAGCGCCAGGCGTGCCTGGCGGGCGGGATCGGTCGTGCTGGTCATGAGACGGCGGCCTGTCCCCGGGACGCCCATGAGTGGCCCGGCGCATCGATCGCCGGGAACGACGTACGCGTGGAGGCGGGTGTACGGGATGCTCCCGGTACGTCCAACGTGCTCCGGGCCGGGGGCGGACGAAGACGTCGGGCCGGCCCGGTTCTGCCGGCGGGTCGTGCGCCGCACGGTGCGGCCCGGCGTCACCCGCGCCACTCGACCAGGACGAGAGTGGCGTCGTCCGAGGTGGCTTCGCCGCGTGCTCGCCTGAGCGTGTGGGACAGGTCCCGTGCCACCGCGCGGACGCTTCGGTCCGTCTTCTCCAGCTGGTTCACCCAGTCGATCAGCTGGTCCTCGCCGAACTGCTCCTGCCCGCTCTCGTGTTCCTCGACCAGGCCGTCGGTGAAGCAGAGGATCCGGTCCCCGGGCGCGAGCGTCACCTCGCTGACCTGTGGTTGTGCTCCGCCGAAGCCGACGGGGAGGGTGGTGGGGCTGTCCAGGCGGCCCATGACACGGTGCTCCCGGATCAGGACGGGGGCGGGGTGTCCGGCGTTGACCCACTGGAGACGGCCGGTTGTCGTGTCCAGCCGCAGCATCTGCGCGGTGACGAAGTGGTCGGGGGCGAACTGCTCGGCCACCGCCCGGTCCATGAAGAGGTAGATCTCGGACAGCTCGACGCTGATGCGGCGGGCGTGCCGGTACGCGCCGATGGCCACGGTCGCCATGGTCGCCGCGTCCAGGCCATGACCCATGGCGTCGATCATGGCGAGGTGGAGGGTGCCGCCGTTCAGGGCGTAGTCGAAGCTGTCGCCGGCCACGTCATAGGCGGGCTCCAGGACTCCGGCGACGGCGACGCGCGGCATGGTCATGGTCAGCGGCGGCAGGAGCGACCACTGGATCTCCGCGGCGACGTTCATCGGCTCGCTGCGGCGGGTGCGGAAGAAGAGGTCGGTGTAGCCGTTCTTGCTCTGCAGGAGTTCGCCGGCCAGGCCCGCGATCCGGCGAAGGATGCGGCGGACGTCGTCGTCGACCGTGTCCAGGGTGACGGCCAGCACCCCGGCCTGGTCGCCGCCGTTGAGCAGCGGTGCGTGGACGCGTACTCCGTCGGTCATCGCCAGCTCGACCGGGAGCGACGTGAGGAAACACCTGCCGGCATCCGAACCGTCGATGGACAGCGGCTCGCCGCCCGTCAGCCCTTCGGAGAGCAGGGGAACGAGCCTCTGCTGCTGATAGTCCTGGAGCAGGATCTGCGGATTCCTGCCGCCCAGCCGGCCCACCGTCTCGGCGACGACCAGCCCGACCCGGTGAGGTGGCAGCTCGTGTGCCCGGTCCAGGATCGTTCCCAGGATCCCCTCGCCGAAGCTCTCCGAGCGATCGGGTTCTCCGAGCGGTCCGACGGTCATCCCGTTGCCTCCAACCGAGCGGCGATGACCTCGCCCGGTCCTGCCTTACGGGGTGGGTGCCGCGACCGCGCGGCGACCGGGTACCGGAGCGGCCCGCACCAGCGATGTGGCCTCCAGGATGCTTCTCGGCGGCAGGTCACGCCACCCGGCCACCGTGCGGGGACACCGGTTGCAGGTCCCCCTCCGGGGACTTTCGGGCCCGCCGGGTTCGGGGGCGGACCGGCTCAGTCGCCTTCTTCCTCCTCCTCGGCTTCCATGAGGCGGATGCCCTGGTGGGTGAGCGAGACCATCGCGGGTGTGTTTCCCGGCTCCCAGTCGACGGTGGCCAGTCCCTCGCCCGCGAGGTAGGAGCAGGCGGCGGCGAGGTCCTGCTCCGGGATGCGCAGGTCGTGGTTGAGCGCGGCTCCGGTGATGCCGAGCAGGCGGTTGCCTTCGGCGGCCGTGTAGAGGGCCTGGAGGATCTGTCGGCGGTACCGCTGCCGCTCGTGGAGTGTCGCCATGGCCGCGTGGTCCTGTCGTCGTGTGGCGTCGTTCGTGGCCGGTCAGGGTTCCTCGGTGTGGGGGCCGGTGCCGGTGGGAGGTCTGCTGGTGGCGAGCCAGGTGCGGGCGGGTCCGGCGGCGGTCTCGGTGTCGACGGTGAGGTGGAGCCGGGTGCCGCCGTCCGACACGGGGTAGCTGCGCTGCTCCGCGCCGGCGAAGCACCGGCGGATCACTTCGGCGACCGCGCGGGCGGCCTCGGGCGTGGCGGAGACGATACGGATCTCGGCGTGTTCGGCCTGCGGCAGTGGTTCGTTCTCGGTGGGGTGCAAGACGGAGTGCTCCGTTCGGGACGAAAAGCGAGAGGCCGGCGGGTGGGTTGTCCCGGGTGTCGGGTGCCCCACCCGCGGCCTTCGGCCGGAGGAGTGGTCTGAGGTCAGGCCGGTCAGGGCCAGGTGCCCGTAGGCCGACGATCGGCGATCCGTTCGGGCGGCCTGGGGTGGCTGTGGCCGGGGGGACGGCTGAGGGAGGGGTAGGGATCGCTGAAGTGACGGGCCGCTATGCGCGCGTCGTGCTGGGCGTTCAGCCGGTGGATCAGGCGTGTGCCGAGCACGATCAGAAGTGCGCCTGCCACGAGGGTGATCACGATCTCCATGTCCTCACCTCCCCGTGTGTCCCGGCAGCGGGATCATCCGCGCGCCGACGACCGGGTGCGCCGCGGGGAGCGGCCGGCGCGCCGGGGCGGCCCCGCCGTCGGTCTCCCAGGCGTCTTCGCTGCTCCACGCCTCCCCCGTACGGCGGCCGGTCGCGGCCTCGTCGGACATCAGCCCACCTGCCGAGAGGATGCTTCCGGGGAGGGCGGCGGCCGTCATCAGCCGGGCCGCGGAGGCCGGTTCGGTCTCGGGCGGAATCACGAGCAGGTCGCAGCGGCCGGTCGTGTAGGACAGCAGGATGACCTTGTCCGGGTCCTGCTCGGTGAACCAGCCCACGTGCAGCACGCGGCCGGTGACGGCGACCTTGTGCGGGACGACGGGCCAGTGGCCCGGGTTCACCAGGACGCGGGTGATGCGGCCCCAGCGTCCTTCGAGGGCGCCGGCCAGCGCCGGCAGCTCGGCTGCCAGGTCGCGTGAACGGGGCCACCAGGCGCCGTCGAGCCGACCGGCGAGGGTGGTCTTCGGGGTGAGCGACAAGCGGGCCGGAAGTCCTGGGGTGAGGGCGCGGTTCGCAGTCCTGTCGGGGGTGGTGGTCATGGCGGACCTGCCCCCGGGCTGCCCGTCGGCAGCCCGGTTTTTCGTTTTCCCCGGAAATGACACCTGCGTGGAAGCTGGTGCTCGAAGTACTTCCGGTACTTCCAGGGTACGTCTGATCAGCCCGTTCTCGGCCTGATACGGGGAGGCGATTCCGTTTCGTGCGGACGAGTGTGCGGCGACGGGCGGACCTGCGGGAGCCGGGGTTACCGTGAGATTACGGCACAGTCGCCCCGCCGGCGGCCTGCCGTGGCTCCCGGCCGCGGCCGTGGCGGGCTGCGGTACCTCACCCGTAGACGAGCGGATCCACCATGACCGACTCCGACATCCCGCCCCCGTTGCTCCTGCCGGACGAGATCCACCAGGCGGTGCGGCCCGGTACGGCGCTGCTCCGGCTGGAGACGACGCACTCCCGCCAGGGCGTCCTCGACGGAGCGTGGTGGCCGCGCACTCGCGACGTGGAGCAAGAGGTTCCCGCGCTGGTGGCAGCCCTGACGGAACACCTCGGACCCATCACCCGGGTTGGCCTGGACGCCACCGCGTGGGACGCGATCCCGACCCGGCTGGTCATCGACGACCGGGTCGTCCACCTCGACTCCTTCCCCGTCGGCGACGACACCGTCCTGATCACCCGTGGCGACAAGGACCACTTCGCGCTGATGGTGGTGCCGCCGGACACGAAGCCCGACGCCGCCCGCACGGCCATGGCCCGCGCGGTCCACGCCGACAACATCACGCAGGCCACCGAGCTCCTCGTCGCCACGCTTCCCCCACCGGCGACCGAACAGGGAGGAGCGGCATGATCCAGACGGCGGACATCCGCGAGTGGCGCAACCAGGCCGTGGTGGACCCCGGCGGCCACAAGATCGGCGAACTGGAATCCGTCTACGTCGACACCAGCACCGACGAACCGGCCATGGCCACGGTCCGCGTCGGCCTGCCCACCCGGCACCGCCTGGTGTTCGTCCCCCTGGAAGGGGCGACGGTGGGGCCGGGGCACGTGCGGGTCGCCCACGACAGGAAAACGGTGAAACGAAGCCCCTCCATCGGCACGGACGGTGTCCTGCCCTTCGAGGACGAGGAAGCCGTCTTCCGCCACTACGGCCTCACCTACGAACCCGGTGCGAACGGCGAACGCCAACTCGCCCGGCGCTGAGCACCCGACCGCCGGGGAGGCGGCCCCCATGACACTCTTCCTCGCCCTGATCATCGTCGCGATCATCCTGGGCCTCATCGGCGCCGTCGCCGACGGACTCCTGTTCCTGCTCTTCATCGGCATCGCGGTACTCGTGGCAGACCTCCTCTACATGGCCCTGCGCACCCGCCGCTCCGCCCGCCACCGCCCGCTCCGGTGACCTCGGGGACGGTCTGGATCACCCGCTGTTCGGGCCTCGACATGGCTCATGACCTGCGGGAATGGAGGCCGGTGACCCCCGCCCCGGGCGGTGGCTTCCGGTATACGCGACAGTCCTACCGTGGAGAGGCAGAGAGAAGACCTGGGGAGCGCGCCGTGCTCGTCACCCTCGGACCCGTCGGCCTGTTCGTCGTGCTTGCAGCGGTGCGGTTCGACCCCAGCCGGGCCAAGAGCCAGGACGTGACGTCGAGTTCGTTCGCCGCCCGGGGGGCCTCTTCCTGTCCGCGATCACGCCCCTGTGGCCGGGCTCCTCGGCCCGCGGGATGGTCACGGTGCCGATCGGCACCCTGTTCTTCCGGTGGTCCCAGCGGATGCTGCTCGGCGGCCGGGTTCCCCGGACCGCTCTGCTGCCCGGGGCAGTCGCCACCATGGTCGGGCTGCTCGGCCTCAGGCTCTTCTCCCGGCTTGTGTTCTCACCACTGATCGCATCCAGCGCGGTCGCCTACGGCCCGGTGGGAACCGTTCTGGTCATCCAGTCCTGGCTGGTCGGCGTCGGCTTCGTCGTGTTCGGCGGCGCGCCGGCCGGCCGACTGCTCCACGCTGGCCTCCCTCGCGTGACACGTGCACTGGAACGGCGAGGGTGAGCTGCCGTCCAGGCCAGGCCGATGTCGCTGCGCCGCGTCGATCGACGTCGAGCGCATACGCCTCATGGAGGCGGTGCTCGCAACGGCCCCAGCGCATTCACTCCGCCGGGGCCGCCCTTCCGGATCGACACACGTGAGCGTGTTCGATCCAGTTTCCATGGCACGACCGCGGGCCGGACCCGGCCCTCGCACAGTCCGGCTCAGCCGCGTTCTTCCTCGCGAACTCGGCTCCCCCGGGCCGGCCGACACCGGCGCCCCCTCGGCGCCGTGGCAGGTGCCTCGGTGACCTTCGTGGGGGCCGACTCGGTCAGCTGCTCGGAGGCCGATTCGGGCCGGTCAGGCGTCGACCGTGGGGCCTGGTCGCCGGCCGACTGGGCAGATGCCGCTCCGGGGGAGTCGGCCGACTTGGTGCTGTGGTGCAGCACCTTGGCCACGAGGTCCGACCCGAAGCAGATCGACCCGACCGGGAGCGAGGTCGCCAGCAGGACAAGAGCCCAGTTCGCGTGCTTCGAGTCGGTCAGTCGGCCCCACTGGATCGAGTCGGTGTGCAGGGCCGGTACGAGGCCGTGCACGTAGTCCAGCAGGAGGCTGGCGATCGTGTAGGTCGCCAGGATCTTCAGTCCGCCGTCCCCGTCGCGTCCGGCCTCGTAGTCCGTCATGCCGGTGCAGGCGGTGCGGTCGGTGCGGGCGGTGCAGGCGGTGCGGGCCGGCAGCGAGTCGGCCCCCACCCCTGTCGCGTGTCGCAGGTCACTCGAAATGCTTCTCGATATTCGAGAGCGCTCGGCGCCGTGGTCGCGAGTGATCGTTCAGTGCCCAATCTGACGCCCCGTGAGGGTACTTGTGGCACGCGAATGGCACGCCAGCCCTGACAGGTCTAGACAATGAACAAGCCCCAGGTCACTGACCCGGGGCTTTGTCGTGGAGCGGATGACGGGAATCGAACCCGCGCTATAAGCCGGGGAATCACCGCCGCCGCAGCCGATCGTCTGCGCTCGACCTGCCCGTGCGGCAGATCAGGGAGGCCCACAGCGGCGGCGATCAGCAGGGCAGGCCCTGCGGGCGTGGCGGCGAACGAGTGCAAGGTCTCGTCCAGGCCCTTGGCCTGGCTGGGGTCGTACCGCACGGCGGCCAGCAGGACGGACAGGCCGGCCCCGGCCGCGACCGCGCCGGTGGCGGCAAGGCCGTGAGCGCGTTCCTGGGGCGCCCGATTCGGAACGCGCGAAGCAGCCGTGCGTCTTGAGCCCCGGGCCCCCTGGTTCCGCCCAGTCGATGGACGTCTCCCGCACCATGCGGGAGGCGGAGGCGATTGCCCCGGTCCTGCGGCACAGCACAGCAGAACGCCCACACCGAAGGCATGGGCACACCGAAGGCATGGGCGAGGGAACTTCCGAACCGCGGCAGCCGACCGGGGCGGCACACGTCCGACACCCCGGCACCAGAGGAGACGCCCGCCTCGGTGCGGGAGCCCGCCGAGGTACGGCGGGCGGGCACCGTCTCAGGCCGAGGCCGGCGGGTCGGCCGTTTCGGCGGCGCGGCGGTATTCGGCGTTGATGCGCTGGGCTTCCTCGAGCTGGTCTTCCAGGACGATGATGCGGCAGGCGGCCTCGATGGGGGTGCCCTGGTCGACGAGTTCTCGGGCGCGGGCGGCTATGCGCAGCTGGTAGCGGGAGTAGCGGCGGTGGCCGCCCTCGGAGCGGAGCGGGGTGATGAGGCGCGCTTCGCCGATGGCGCGGAGGAAGCTCTGGCTGGTGCCGAGCATCTCGGCCGCGCGGCCCATGGTGTAAGCGGGGTAGTCGTCGTCGTCGAGTCGGCCGTAGGAGTCGTCTGCTGTCATTTGCACCTCTCTCATGGAACGCGTTGAGGGGCCCTGGCGCCGTACGGCACCAGGGCCCCGAAGGAACTTCTACACCACGTGCCGACCCTGATACTGCGTCGGCCCTCTGTGTCCGCAGACCCGACCTGGCTGCTGTCGGGAGTGCGGGGATCGCGGTTGCTTGACCGGAGACCACCTCGCTATCGATGTCCTGCGGTACCCGGACCCAAGAGTTTCGTCCGGGCGATCCTTATGGTGCTTCGTTCCTCCGTTCTTCCCTCGGTGATCAATTTCCTGCCATCGGGGTACTGCTCACTCTTCACTGCTGGGTACTGCGCACTGCACGCACGGGTACCGCATCTGCCATGACCGCGGTCCCGCTCATGGCGGCCCCTGATCACTGCGGGCCACCCGGTCCGGCCGTCAGTCCCGTCGCCGTCCTGCAACCAACCTGGCTTCGAAACTCCACAGCCGCACCGTCCTGCAACTAAAGGTGCTGCTGCTCGGCAGTTCGTCTCTGCCGAGCCCTTCTGTCTCTCTGGCTACGAAAGAAACCATAGCGACGCCGACACTCAATGTCTACTCCAGCCAATGTAGATTTTTGAGCGTCGGGTGGCGAGGTAATCGACCTCGAACAGTGATGGGGGCGGGGTGGGGCGCGTTCACATCGGGTTGACCGCCCCATGTCGGGGCAGATGCAGCGGACAGGAAGGAACGGGCGGGGCGATCCGGAGACCAGGGGGCCCAACGGAGACGATGAGCGTCGACGTCGCGACAGACCGCCCTGCCGGATCCGTCGCCGCCGCACGCGACAGCGCCCGGCGTTTTCTCGAAGGGCTCGTGCCGGCGCTCGCATCCGAGGCCGCCGGCACCGTGGTCCTGGTGGTCTCGGAGCTCGTCACCAACGCCCTGCGCCACGGCGGCGGTACCTGCCCCCTGGACCTGACCGCGCACCCGAACGGCATCGAGGTGGCCGTGCACGACCACAGTCCCCGTGCCCCGCGCATGCGCGCCCCCGACCTCGACGTCGGCGCCGGAGGCTTCGGCTGGCCCCCGGTCAACCGACTCGCCACGTCGACCGCGGTCACCCGGCGAGCCTCCGGTGGGAAGACGGTGTCTGCTCTTCTCTTGCGGTAGCAGGACCGGTTGAGGGGGCGGGGCGACCCGGTCGGCCGGCGCCCGAGGCGGTGCGGAGGCAGCGGGGGCCAGAGGTCCTGGCGGACTCGGCCCGCTTGGGAGGGTTCTCCGCCGTCTTCACCGCCACGACGCGGGGGGACGGGCCGCCCGCCTGTCTGTACTTCCACAGGGCGCGGATCCTTCAGGGCGCGGTGGGGATCCCGGAGGCAGGCTGGATGTACCGCGTCTCGATCGTGGACGTCAGCGCTGGGCCCGGGTGACGAGGCCGATGCGCAGATCGTCGTCGCAGACGAGCAGGTGTCCGGTGCGGGCGCCGGCCATGACCGAGAGGGCCACCTCGACGGGCATGTCATCGCCGGCCTGCGGTCCGGCCGCGTCCATGGTGTCGGCCGCCGTCGGGTGCGCGGGAGCGGGGCGCGTCGGGCGGGGCTGCGTCTGGACCGGCGTCACGACGTGCCCCTGAGGAGACGGGTCGGCTTCCGGATCACGTGGCGCTCAGGCCGCCGCGTCGGCGGCGGAACGCCGTGCGCCGGCGCGCCTCGCTGCCGCGGCGGGACCGCGTCGACCTCGGGAGGTCGTGCTGCGCTTGCGCTGCTCGGTGGGCGGAGCGGTGATCGTCACGGGGATGCCGGACGGGGTCCGCGCGCCGGTGATCCGGGCGAGCGCCTCCTCGCCCGAGCGGACCTGGGTGGTCTGGGGCACGATGCCGGCGGTGGTCATGAGGCGGGTCATGTCGCGGCGCTGGTTGGCGGTGACCAGGGTGACGACGCTGCCGGACTCGCCGGCCCGGGCGGTACGGCCGCCGCGGTGGAGGTAGTCCTTGTGGTCGGTCGGCGGGTCGACGTTGACGACGAGGTCGAGGTGGTCGACGTGGATGCCGCGCGCGGCGACGTTCGTCGCGACGAGGACGGTGACGTGCCCGGTCTTGAACTGGGCGAGGGTGCGGGTGCGCTGCGGCTGTGACTTCCCGCCGTGGAGGGCGGCCGCCCGGACACCGCTGTCGAGGAGGTCCTGGGTGAGGCGGTCCACGGCGTGCTTGGTGTCCAGGAACATGATCACCCGACCCTCGCGCGCCGCGATCTCGGTCGTCAGCCGGTGCTTGTCGGCACCGTGCACATGGAGGACGTGGTGCTCCATCGTGCTGACGGCGCCCTGTGAGGGGTCCACGGAGTGGACGACGGGATCGGTGAGGTAGCGGCGGACCAGGAGGTCGACGTTGCGGTCCAGCGTCGCGGAGAACAGCATCCGCTGGCCCTCGGGGCGGACCTGGTCGAGCAGCGCGGTGACCTGCGGCATGAAGCCCATGTCGGCCATCTGGTCGGCCTCGTCCAGGACGGTGATCGAGACCCGGTCCAGTCGGCAGTCACCGCGGTCGATGAGGTCCTTGAGGCGGCCGGGGGTGGCCACGACGACTTCGACGCCCCCGCGCAGCGCGTTCGCCTGCCGGCGGATCGGCATGCCGCCGACGACGGTGGCCAGGCGCAGCTTCACGGCGCGGGCGTAGGGGGTGAGGGCGTCGGTGACCTGCTGGGCGAGTTCCCGGGTGGGGACGAGGACCAGGGCGAGCGGCTGACGGGGCTCGGCGGCCTGTCCGGCGGTGCGGGCCAGCAGGGCGAGACCGAAGGCGAGGGTCTTGCCGGAGCCGGTCCGACCGCGGCCTAGGACGTCGCGGCCCGCCAGGGAGTTCGGCAGCGTCGCGCCCTGGATCGGGAACGGGACGGACACGCCCTGTGCGGTGAGCGCGGCCAGAAGGCGCTGGTCCAGAGCCAGGTCGGCGAAGGCCTCGACGGCGGGCAGCGCCGGAGTGATCGTCTTCGGTGGTGCGAATTCTCCCTGCACCGCTCCAGGCCGACGGCTGTAGCCGCCGGAGCGGCTCGGAGCGCCCGAACGGCCCGACGCGGACGAAGCGAAGCGGCTGCTCCGGGGCGAACCTGCGGTGGAGCCGTACGCGTGACCGCCGTTGCGGCGGGTGCGGGAGGAACGGTTGTTCGTGCGTGTGGGGTTCATGCAGAACCTTCCTTGATACGGCGCGTATCGAGGAATTCCGGCAGCGGATGAACAGCGTTGGGAATCACAGGCACGGGCCGAATGAAATGCAAAAGCAAGCGGCTTTGACCGGGTCGAACGACTGTCGACGCGCAAGCGGGCGAGCGAAAGAAATGAGGGTGGCTCAGGTTCGAGTAAAAGGCCTGAGAAATGAGTGCAGCCGGGGCCCGCACCCCGAAGGATGCGGGCCCCGGCTACGTATGACGCGTCAGTGTCAGGCGGAGACGATGTTCTCGGCCGTCGGGCCCTTCTGGCCCTGCGCGATGTCGAAGGTGACCTTCTGGCCCTCCTGGAGCTCGCGGAAGCCCTGGGAGGCGATGTTCGAGTAGTGGGCGAACACGTCGGGGCCGCCACCGTCCTGCTCGATGAAGCCGAAACCCTTTTCCGCGTTGAACCACTTCACGGTGCCAGCAGTCATGTCATATCTCCTTGGGGCAGTACGACGGAATCCGTACCGTACGGACGCCGTGTCGCCGCGATGATGCCCTGCCCGGAAAATGACCGGAAATACAAAGCGCTTCCGTTCGGCGTGCGGCCGACGAGAGGCGCTTGAAGTTTTTGGGTACCAAAACTGCAACTGAGTTCGACAGTAGCACGTTGCCGCAGCCTGTGTGCGTCGAATATTTCTCCCTGTGCGTCGCCGGAAAAAACTCTCTCTGCGATGGTCGTTAAATTCTCAGGCCGCGAGCGCAGGTATTCACGTACTCCGGGCGCAGCGCCTCGGAAGCAACGCGGTCGACCGACTGCGGTGGCGGCGAGGGCATCGGAATCTGTGCCTGCGGGGCGAAGGCCGGGGCCCTCCCCGCAGCTCACGGTGGCGCTTGCTGGACCCCGAGAGGTCCGGACGACGACGAAACCCCAGGCCGCTGACCTGGGGCTTCGTAGAGGAGCGGATGACGGGAACCGAACCCGCGCCACAAGCCTGGGAAGCACCCGGTGCTTGGACCCTCACATGGTTTCTGACCTGCGAAAACATCCGCCGATGGTCCTGCTTGGGCAGTCTGGCCAAACCCCTTGTTGACCGCTGTTCACCGCCCCTGCTGGCACGTTGTGGCACGGTCCCCATGGACCGGCCGCGTGTCCTTCGTCGGCGGGCCTCAGGTCCAGCCGGGCGTCGGTGGGAGCGTCCATGTCGGCGGGGTCGGCAGCGGAAGGTTCGACAGCAGGCGCGCGTCCGGCCCGCGCCCGGCGAGCCAAGCGAGGACGGTGGGCTGGGCATGGTCGAGATCGGTGGTGTCGGTCACGGGCCGGTCCCCTACGACCCGTTGACGAGCAGATCGCCGATGGCCGCGATGCCCTCCCTGATGTCCCGTTCACCGACATTTCCGAAGCCGAGGACGAGTTGTGCGGGCGTGGCGGAGCCCGAGGCACGGCAGGCGCTCATGCCGTAGAGGCCGATGGACCGCTCGCGGGCGGCGGTGACGATGTGGTGTTCGTCTGCTCCGGCGGGCAGGTGGGCGACGGCGTGGAAGCCTGCGGCGAGGCCGGTGACCGGCAGTGCGGGGGCGTGTTCGGCGAGTGCGGCGAGCAGGGCGGCACGGCGTGCTGCATAGGTGGCGCGCACGCGGCGCAGGTGGCGGTCGAAGCGTCCGGACTCGATCAATCCGGCTAGGGCGAGCTGGTCGAGCGTGGGCGTGCCGCGGTCGCTCCGGTGTTTCTGGCCGGTGAGCGGTTCGGCCAGATCGGGCGGGCAGATCATCCAGCCGATCCGCAGGGCTGGGGCGAGGGACTTGCTGACGGTGCCGAGGGAGATGACACGGTCGGGTGCCAGGCCCTGGAGCGAGCCGACGGGTTCGCGGTCGTATCGGAACTCGGCGTCGTAGTCGTCCTCGATGAGGATCGCGTCGCGGTCTCCTGCCCACTCGATCAGCGCCAGTCGGCGCTCCGGGGCGAGGGCGACTCCGGTCGGCCACTGGTGGGCGGGGGTGACGACGACGGCGCGGGCGCCTGTCGCGGCCAGCGCGCGCACGTCGATGCCGTGCTCGTCGACCGGCACGGGAACCGCGCGCAGCCCCGCTGCCGTGGCGGCCGTGCGGATGGTGGCGGGCGATCCGGGGTCCTCGAACGCCACGGTCCGCACGCCGCCGTGCGCGAGGACGCGGAGCGTGAGGCCGAGGCCCTGGGCGTAGCCGTTGCAGACGACGATGTGCTCCGGGTCGGGCGCGGCGGCGCGGACCCGGCGCAGGTAGCCGGCCAGGACTTCGCGCAGGACGGCGCTGCCGCGCGGGTCGCCGTAGTCGAAGTCCGTCGTCGGCATGGAGCGGGTCGCCTCGCGGGTGGCCCAGAGCCAGTCCTGGACGGGGAAGGAGCCCAAGTCCGGTACGCCCCAGCGGAAGTCGGCCACCAGGCGTGGGGCCGCGGTGTGCGTCCGCGCGGCGCCGGGCGACGGCGCGGCGCCTGCCGCGACCCGGGTGGCGGAGCCGGGGCGGGTCACCAGGTAGCCCTCGGCCTGGAGTTGGGCGTAGCACTCCTGCACCAGACCCCGGGAGAGGCCGAGCGTGCGGGCGAGTTCGCGGGAGGACGGCAGCCGTTCGCCGACCGCCAGGCGGCGGGTGCGGATCGCGTCCCGCAGGCCGTGTTCCAGTTGCGTGCGCAGCGGCCGGCTGCTGGTCCGGTCGACGGCCAACAGTAGTTCGGGTGGGGAACTGGACCACTCCAGCGGCATGGAACTGGAGCTTACCGGCGATCCGGTCGGGCGCTTAGCGTCCTGCCGTGACCGAAACCCACGACTCGGCTTCTCCGGTGTTCGCGCCGCGCCCGCCGCTGCTGAGCAGGCCGTTGCTGCTGCGCTTCGTGTCGATCGTGGGCGCCTCGACCAGCTTCTACCTGCTGCTGTCGGTCGTACCCGGCTACGCCACGGCCGGCGGCGGGGGCGGCGGGACGGCCGGGCTGGCCACCGGCGCGCTGATGCTGGCGACGGTGGTGGGCGAGCTCGCGACGCCCGTCATCATCAACCGTTACGGCTATCGCGTTGTGCTGGCCGTCGGCTTGGGCCTGCTGGGCGCGCCGGCGCTCGCGCTGACCTGCTCCCGGCAGCTGTGGTGGATCGTTGTGGTCTGCCTGCTGCGCGGGCTGGGCTTCGCGTTCACCGTGGTCGCGGGCGGCGCGCTGACGGCGTCGCTCATCCCGGTCGAACGGCGCGGTGAAGGGCTGGCGTTGGTCGGCGTCGTCGGCGGGGTGCCCTCCCTGGTGGCGCTGCCGCTGGGTGTGTGGCTGGCCGCGCACGCGGGCTATGGAGCGGTCTTCACGGCGGGGGCTGTGGCCGCGCTCGCCGCGCTCGTCTCGGTGCCCGGCCTGCCCGACCGGATCCGCGCGTCGGGGCGGCCGGTCGGCGTCGCGGAAGGGCTGCGTACCGTCGAACTGCGGCGCCCGGCAGTGGTCGTCGCCGTCACTGCTGTCGCTGCCGGGGTCGTCGTCACCTTCCTGCCGCTCGCCGCCCCCGCCTCGGCCACCGGCCTGGTCGCCGTGGCGCTGTTCGTCCAGCCCGCGACGGCCACGGTGGCGCGATGGCTGGCCGGGTGGTACGGGGACCGGCGCGGCCCCGGCGGTCTGGTGATGCCCGGGCTGCTGCTGTCGGCCGCCGGCACGCTGATGATGGCGCTCACCAACAGCCCGGTGACCTTGGTCTGCGCGGTCGGCGTGTTCGGGATCGGCTTCGGCATCACCCAGAACGCCACGTTGACGCTGATGTACGCCCGCGTTCCCGCAGCCGGCTTCGGCACTGTCAGCGCGCTGTGGAACCTCGCCTACGACGCCGGCATGGGCGTCGGCGCCGTCGCCTTCGGCTGGCTCGTGGCGGGCACCGGCTACCCCTGGGCCTTCGCCCTGACCGGAACGGCGATGCTGACCGCCCTCGCCCCGGCCTGGCGCGACCGGCACGCACGGACCACGACAACGAACCTCTGAGGAGAGCACATGCAGCACTTCGTCCGTCCCCAAGGCAGCCCGCCCGTCAACGGATACAGCCACGCGGTGGCGTTCAGCGGACCGATGGTCGCCGTCTCAGGCCAGGTCCCCATGGATGCCGAGGGCAGAACCGTCGGCGAATCGGATGCCGCCGCCCAGATCGAGCAGGTCTTCACGAACCTGTCCATCGCCCTTCAGGCGGCCGGAGCTCAGCTTCACGACGTGGCCAGGTTGACCGTCTACCTGACCGATCTGGCCGACCTGGACGCCTTCCGCCGCATCCGGGACAAGCACCTGGACCCGGCCCGGCCACCGGCGTGCTCCCTGGTACGGGTCGCCGGGCTCGTTCACCCGTCCTTCCGCGTCGAGATCGACGCCCTCGCGAGGGTCGACTCGGCCACGGCCTGAGTGAACGGTCACGAGATATCGGCATCTCCGGGGGCGACGCTGTGCGCAGGCGATGACTTACCAGGGGGTGGGTCCGGCACGCCGGCCGGACCGGCAGTTTGGCACGCGGCCCCGAGAGGCTGGACAACGACGAAGCCCCAGGTCGCTGACCTGGGGCTTCGTAGAAGAGCGGATGACGGGAATCGAACCCGCGCTATAAGCTTGGGAATCACCCGGCACTTGGGTGCGTGCATACTGTCTGACCTGCGAGAACAGTCATCGGCGATCTCGCTTCGGTCGACTTGGCGAAACCTCTGGTCACCGCTGCTTACCGCCCCTACTGGCACGTTGTGGCACGGGCTTCCGTTCAGGGGCCGGTGGAGGCGTCGCGCTTCTCCGGTGGGTTACGCCGGGCCTTCCAACGTCGGCGGGCCCAGTCGCCGGTTTCGCCGATGGCTGTGAAGAGGGCGGCGGTCGCGGCGCTCGCCGCGAGGCCGACCGGGTGGCCCGTCGCGTGTCCCAGGAGCCAGAGGGCCAGGGTGAGCACGGCCCACCCAGCGGTGAGCGATACGGCCTCACGTCGCGCGCGGCTGGTCCGAGGTGCTACTGCGGGCATGGGGTCAGGAGCCCCCGCGCTGGGCCACGGCAGGGCGGCGCAGCCGCCCGGGGACTCGGTTCGTGGCCATGGCCAGGCCCGCCGGCAGCACCGTGAGGGAGAAGAGGACGAGGCCGATCCACTGCCACGTCATGGGGGCTGACTCCTGGGGTGCAGGCATAGCGCGGCCGTGTAGGGAGCTGTGCCGAGGTTTGATGACGCCGTACAGCGGACGCCGGTGTGAGGGCGACCCTACCGAGGCCGCGGACGAGCAAGGCGGTCTTGTCCTCTCGTTCGCCGACGCGCGGCACTCATGCCGGCTGCGGCTTCGGATGGTCGCCTGGCTCGTTCTGCTGCCCGCGGTCTGGTGGTTCGTGCGCCGACGTGAGCTTCGGGGCGGGAGTCGACATGCCGCTCCGGCACTCCAGGACCGGTGAGCGGCAACTGACAGGCGGTCGCATCCCCCGGAACGCCGAAGCGGCCCGGTCACAGGAGGAGCAGCACCGCCACACCCCACAGCGCCGACAGTGCCACGAGTGGCGGTCCGACCGGCATGCCCTGCCGTCCCACCGGTGCCTCTTCCAGCGGCCGTACTTCCGGGTGGAGCAGCAGAGCCCGCAGCTCCTCGGCGGTGCGCACCGCATGCGGCTCGCGGCCCAGGCTGCGCTCCAGCCATGCCCAGCCGGTGGGGGACAGCTCTACGGAAGAGTCCTTGGCCCGGCCGACCCGGATGCCGTCGTCGGAGTGGTGCACGGACGTGATCACGCTCCACGGGACCCGCCTTACGCGCCACGCCCCGGTCACCCACAGCCCGTCACGGTCGGCGGTGATCCGCCAGGTGAGCGCCGTCGCCACGGCCGTCACCAGCCAGGGCAGACCCACGGCGAGCCACAGCCAGTGCCACGACGGTCCGTCCTCGAGCGCGGCCCAGATGCCGCCGCCCTGCACCAGCAGCAGGCCGAGACCCACGGCGCGCGAGAGGCCGTGAGCCGTCCACGTGCGCGGGCCCGCCGAGGGCGTCATGCCGGCGGCGATCTCGTCGCAGGGCCGCTGCGGGTTCTCCCGCTCACGGCGCCGCTGCCCGCGCTCCATCAAGCCCGGGCCGGCCGGCTTCACCGCGGTGACACTGCACTGCACCGACACCTCGACGTCGTCTTCGTCGTCGAACGCGACGAAGGCGACTTCGGCGCCGGCGTAGGGGACGCCGTACAGAACGGCCTCCCGCAGCGGCGGGGGAGGATCCTCGCCCTTGAGGATCTCCGTGATCTTGTCGAGTTCAACGACGGCTGCGTCGCCGCCGTCCTCGTCGTCGTCTTCTTCTTCCTCGAAGGCGTACAGCGAATGGAAGTGCAGGATCGGCCGAAGGCCCTCCGGGTCGTCGGCCGCGAACACCCAGGTGCGGCCGTCGTCGTGACCCTCGCGCACCAGCACGTGCAGCACCGGCAGCGGTTCGCGCCGCAGCCGCTGCGAACGCGTCCGTCCGTCCACGCCGTTGGCGAGGAACGCCAGCCCTGCGACGGAGCCGGCCACCGCCATCAGCTCCCAGCCGATGGCGTCGTACGGCTCCGCGACCAGCGCCGCCCAGTCGCCGTCCACGACGATGTCGACCCGGCTGCCCACGGGGAAGTCCTCGGGGTAGGCCGTCTCGAAGTGATGGGTACGCCCGTCGGCCTCCACTGTGACGATGTCGATGTCGTCGTCGTCCTGCTCCAGGGCCGTGACCCGTGCGGACAGGTGCGTGGCTCCCGCGGCCCGCTCCTCGTACGCGTCGACGACCTGCTGCACCTGCCAGCAGCCGAACCCGGCGACGCCCAGCAGCAGGGCGGCCAGGACGAAGGAGAGCCGGCCCCGGCGGAACGTCCGCGCGGCGGCGGGCAGCGGTTGTGCGACCGGCCCGGCCGCCTCCAGGGCCCGCGCCCGCTGCCGTCCGGCGGCGGCGAGTCGATGGATGAGCCCGGCGGTGGTGAACGCGGCGGCCATCAGGAACGCGAGCGCGGACGGTTCGCCGAGCGCCGACGTGAAGCCGCCCTCCACGGCGAACCCCGTCAGTGTGGCCGCAAGCCCCGCGAGCGCGAGCCGCGGCTGCCGCCACACCCAATACAGGGTCAGCAGCAACACGACGGCTATCCCGAGGCCGAGCCAGTCGGTGCCGCACGGGGCGGCGGACGTGCAGGGGGCGACGGGAGCCTCCGCGATGTCCCACACCAGCGAGGCGACCAGCGCCGGCAGCGTCCACAGAGGGTGCGCCCACCGGGCCGGCGCGGCAGCGAGCCAACGCTCGGCGTTCAGATTCCGCCACTCGGCGGTGCCGGGCGGTATGTGTTCGGCGGGCAACGGCACGGGAGGTCTGCTCACCCGCGCATTATGACCACGCGCGATGTACCGGACGGCCGGCGGGACGGCAGAAGGCCGGACACGAGCCGTGGTGTCCGGCCTCCTGCCGCTTTCTCAGTCAGCCGATGGCTTGAGACGTGGGGTAGCACACCGCGCTCCACCGGTCGGGGACATCCGGCGGCGACCAGCCATAGACGGCGCTCGGCTTTTCGCGGCTAAACGAAACGGACCCTGCGCCTGCATGGCACGCGAGCCCGGTGAGGTCTGGACAACAACAAGCCCCAGGTCGCCGACCTGGGGCTTCGTGGAAGAGCGGATGACGGGAATCGAACCCGCGCTATAAGCTTGGGAAGCTCATGTTCTACCATTAAACTACATCCGCGCAGCTGCCTGATTGATCAAGGCCGCATCGTTGCACACTCTACCCCATGGGTCACCGAGCGCGAAGCTCGGACATCGGTGTGTGCGGAGTGCCGCGTGGAGGGTGTCCTGTTGATCCCCTAATGTGGCTGTCTCGTCCACCGCATGGGTAGGGGAAGGGACTTGATGGGTTCCATGGAGCGCACTGTCGTCCGCTGTGCCGAGGGGCACGTGTTCAGTACCGCGTCGTTTCCGCTTCAGCAGCTCGGGGCGGCGCGGATCGGGCCCGGGCGGCTGATCCGCTGTCCTCGGTGTGCGCGGTTGCGGCATGCGGTGCCGGTGGAGACCGGGCGGCGCTGAGGCGGGACACCCTCTAGGGGATCCTAGGGGCGGGGCGCGGGCGGCTGCCGATTGGGGCAGGTCCGCGCCCTCTGCGTATCGTGGGGGCGTGCTTCTCTCAGACAAGGACATCCGGGCCGAGATCGATGCCGGACGGGTGCGCATCGACCCGTACGACGAATCCATGGTGCAGCCCTCGAGCATCGACGTGAGGCTTGACCGCTTCTTCCGGGTGTTCGAGAACCACCGCTACCCGCACATCGACCCCGCCGTCGAGCAGCTGGACCTGACGCGCGAGGTCGAGCCGGAGGGCGACGAGGCGTTCATCCTGCACCCGGGCGAGTTCGTGCTTGCGTCGACCTACGAGGTCATCACCCTCCCGGACGACATCGCGTCGCGCCTGGAGGGGAAGAGTTCCCTGGGGCGGCTGGGGCTCGTCACCCACTCGACCGCCGGGTTCATCGACCCGGGGTTCTCGGGGCACGTGACCCTGGAGCTGTCGAACCTGGCCACCCTGCCGATCAAGCTCTGGCCGGGGATGAAGATCGGGCAGCTGTGCATGTTCCGGCTGAGCTCGCCCGCCGAGTTCCCGTACGGGAGCGAGCGGTACGGCTCGCGGTACCAGGGACAGCGGGGGCCGACGGCCTCCCGTTCGTTCGTGAACTTCCATCGGACCCAGGTGTGAGGCGGTCGCAGGCATGAGTGAGGTACGCGAGAACCTGACGTACGAGGGCTTCGGGACCGCGGTCCGCGAGCTGGCGCAGACCATCGCCGACGACGGCTACGAGCCCGACGTCGTCCTCTCCATCGCCCGCGGCGGTGTCTTCGTCGCCGGCGGTCTCGCCTACGCGCTGGACTGCAAGAACATCCACCTCGTGAACGTGGAGTTCTACACCGGCGTGGGCACCACCCTGGAGATGCCGGTCATGCTGGCGCCCGTGCCGGACGCGATCGACTTCTCCGACAAGAAGGTCCTGATCACCGACGACGTCGCCGACACCGGCAAGACGCTCAAGCTGGTCCACGACTTCTGCGTCGACCACGTCGCCGAGGTCCGTTCCGCGGTCATCTACGAGAAGTCGCACTCCCTGGTGAAGTGCGAGTACGTGTGGAAGAAGACCGACGAGTGGATCAACTTCCCCTGGTCGGTCGAGCCGCCCGTCGTGAAGAGGGAGGGGCAGGTTCTCGACGCCTGAGAGTCACAGGCGAAGAGGACCCACCCCCCTACCTGGTCACCTGAGTCGGCTCAGGTGACCAGGGTGTTCAGTGCCGCGTACGTGTTCGTGCTCGGCACCCCGTCCAGCGGGCCCGTGTAGCCGCCCGTCTGGGCCAGGCGCTGGACCGCCACGTACGTCCCCTGGCCGGGGATCCCGTCGATCAGGCCCGAGTAGCTCCAGCCGCGCAGGCACGCCTGGATGCTGGCCCAGCTGTACGAGCCGAGGACGCCGTCCACCGGGCCCGTGTAGCCGCCGAAGGCCGCCATCCGCTGCATCGCCGCGTACGTGTTCGTCGCCGGGAGCCCGTCGATCGGACCCCCGTAGCCGAAGCGGCGCATCACGGTCTGGACGCCCTTCCACGAGTTCACGCCCATGACGCCGTCGATCACGCCCGCATAGCCGCCGGCCGTCGCCAGGGTCTGGAGCCCCTTGTACGTGCTCGTGCCGGGCGCCCCGTCGAGCGGGCCGGTGTAGCCGTAGCCCCGGACGACCGTCTGGACGCCCTTCCAGCCGTTCACGCCCATGACGCCGTCGAGCGGGCCCTCGTAGCCGCCGCCCTTGGCGATCTTCTGCAGGATCGTTCCGTTCGCCACCGAGACCGGGCCCGGGCCGCTGCCCGTCACGCTCAGGTACGTCCGGAGGCCCGCGAAGGTGTTCGTGCCGGGCACGCCGTCGATCGGACCCGTGTAGCCGTAGTCGGCGGCGAGGCGCTGGATGCCCTTGTACGTCTCCGGGCCCGGGACCCCGTCGGCCGGGCCGCTGTAGTAGCCCTGCGCGAGGACCGTCTGGACGCCCTTCCAGCTGTTCACACCCATGGCGCCGTCCACCGGGCCCGTGTAGCCGCCGCGCTGCGCCACCTGCTGGAGCGTCATGGCGTCCGCCGTCGAGATCGTCACGCTCGCGGTCCCGCCCGCCTGCGCGAGGTAGTTCCGCAGCCCGGCGTACGTGTTCGGGCCCATGATCCCGTCGACGGGGCCCGTGTAGCCGCCGCGCTGGGCGAGCTGCTGGAGGCCCTTGTACGTGTTCGTGCCCGGGGCCCCGTCGACCGGACCGGTGTACAGCCCCAGCCGGGTGAGGAAGGTCTGGACGCCCTTCCAGCTGTTCGGCCCGAGGACCCCGTCGATCGGGCCCGTGTACCCGCCGAGCTGCGCGACCTTCTGGAGGGTCACGCCGTCGGCGAGCGGGATGGCCGGCGTTCCGCCGGGGACCGGGTTCGCGCCCGGGGGCGGCAGGACCGCCGTCCCGAAGGCGTCCGGCTTCGCCTGGTTCATGTCGACGGCGACGCCCTTGACGGACCCTTCGTCACTGAACTGGTGGATCGCCCAGCTCGGATACGCCGTGCCGATCCGCGGGCTGCCCGCCGCGGCGCCGTAGTCCGCGATCCACAGCTTCGCTCCCGTCGCGATGGTCAGCGGCCAGGACTTCGACTGGAGCAGCGAGGAGTACGTGTAGAGGAACGGGGTCGTGCCGAGACGGGCCTTCACGATGTCGATGAACTGCGCCGTCTGCGCGTCCGTCCACACCGGGCTCTGGTCGACGCCCTCGACGTCGACCATCAGCGGCTCGCCGGGGCGGTAGTCCCGCAGATGGGCGAGGAAGTACTCGGCGTCGGTGGCCGCCGCTCCCCAGCCGGTCATCCAGTAGTGGCCGACCAAGAACCCGGCCGCCCGGGCCGCGTCGACCTGCTGGACGTAGTAGGGCGAGGTGTAGGGCTGGTGGGTGCCGTCGTTGGAGCCGCCCGACTTCACGACGCAGAAGCGGAATCCGGCGCTGCGCGCGGCCAGGAAGTCCAGGTTCGCCTGGCTGGTGCCGACGTCGATCCCGTACACCGGGTCCGTCGGCGACGGCGTGGGCGCGGGACCCGGCGCCGGCGGGGTGGTGGTCTGCGGGTGTGCGGCGAGCCAGCGCGAGACGCCGAGGATCGTGTTCGGGCCGAGGGCGCCGTCGATCGGCCCGCTGTAGCCGCCGTCCCTGGCGAGTTCCTGCACGGCCTTGTACGTGTTCGTGCCGGGCAGGCCGTCGATCGGGCCCGAGTAGCCGTAGCCGCGGACGGCGGTCTGGACGCCCTTCCAGCCGTTGACGCCGATCGCGCCGTCGACGACGCCCGTGTAGCCGCCGCGCTGCGCGAGCGTCTGCAGGACCTTCTGGTCGGCCGTGGTCAGGGTGTACGAGCCGCTGCCGCCACCGGGGCCCGGGGTGCCGAGGTCGGCCATCCGCGCACCGACGTTGTCCAGCGTCCAGCCCAGGTAGTCGAGGCCGGTGAGCGAGTTGTACCGGGCGACGGACTGGGTGCCGATGCGGTAGCCGCCGGGGGCGAAGTCCTCACCGCCCGACAGGGCGCTCGACGCCATCAGGCAGCGGGTGCCGCCGCCGTCGAGGTCGAGGGCCACGTGGCCGGGCCTGAGCCGCCCCGGGTTCGCCCACCAGTGGAAGGCCCCGCGCGGGGCCGCCGACCAGTCGTCGTGCCCCTCGCCGGACGCCACCCACGCGTCGTACGCCGTCCCGCGCGAGTCGCTCAGGTCACAGGCCCGGAACATCAGGGACTGGCACATCTCGGCCCAGTTGTAGCCGTTGTCGAATCCGGAGGGACCGCCGTCGGTCGTGTGCTGGCGGGCCCACTGCTCCGCCCCGGCGACCGTTCTCGTCAACGCGTGCTCCTCGGGTCGGAAACGGACAGGCGGGAGGTGGCGAGGAGGGTCTCGGTGCCCACCAGCTGGGCGCGCAGTCCGAGGCCCGCCGCGCCGGTCGGCACGGCTCCGTGCCGCAGCAGGGAGTCGAGGGTGACCCGGCCTCGTGCGTCCGTGTCCAGGTCCATGTACCCGTACCGCTCGGGGGACTTGCCTCCCTTGGGTGCCGTGGCCGCCTCGAACCAGAGGCTCGGGCGGACCGTGTGGAACGCGCTCAGGGAGAAGCGGACGCGCCGGCCGGGCAGCGGCCCGCCGTCCGGTCCGGTGAGCGTGAACACCACTCCGGACGCGACTCCCGATCCCGGGACCACCGTCCAGTCGTAGCCGGGTGACGAGAACGTCCCCCGGGGATCCGCCGGCAAGGCCCTGTCCGGGCCGCCCGCCGCCGTCGCCGTACCGGCCGCGCCGCCGACCCCCATGACCAGTGCCGGCAGCAGCGCGCCGGCCGTCCGCAGGAGGGACCGCCGGGACGGCCCCCGCCCTTCGCCGTCAACCCACTCGGGCACCTGACCTCCTGGAATCCACCGGACCATCGGAAGGGCAAGATCACCCGGCGGGTCCCGCGCCGACAACCCAACGAATCCGCGGAACCTGAGGATCGACTCCGCGGATTCGTTGGGTTGTCGGTCCCCGGGCGCCCCGATGGGATGAGCGGGCTCGCGATCTTCCTCCCGAGCACATCGATTCACGACCGGACGACCTCAGGGAGAAGCGTTGACCGAGAACGAGGCACGGCCGCACCGCTGCGGCGGCGACCATGACGTCCCCCAGGCCCCGGCGGGCGTCAGCCGCCGCACGCTGCTGCGCGGCGCGGTGGTGGGAGGCGGCGCGCTGACCGTCGGCGGGCTCGTGCTGCCCACGAGCGCGTACGCCGTCCCCGCGCTCTACAACCCCTTCCAGGCGTATGCCGTCACCGGCCCGTGGGACCCGCCGAACCACAACGGCATCGACTACGGCATGGCCGTCGGGACCGCGCTGCCCGCCTGCGGCGCCGGAACGATCCAGAACATCTACGACAACGGCACCGGCGGCCACACCGTCACCATCTACCACGCCGAGGGCTACCGCAGTCAGTACATGCACCTGTCGCAGTTCCGGCTGTCCAACGGCGCCTCCGTGGCCGCCGGGACGGTCGTCGGGTACTCCGGCGGAGCTGCGGGCGCCCCCGGCGCGGGCAACTCGACCGGCCCGCACCTGCACTGGCACATCTACAACCCCAGCGGCTCCCGGATCAATCCGCTCTCCGTCGTCGGCGGTGGCGGGGGTACGCCCCCCGCCCAGGGCGAGGGGCTGACGCTCCAGAAGATCGCCGGCGCCGGCGGCTACACGGGCGCTCTGGACGGCGTGCCGGGGACGTACACCTGGATGGGCGTGCAGTACGTCGTCAAGGGCTATGCCTACACCGGCCCCATCGACGGCATCCCCGGCACGAACACGTACAAGGGGCTCCAGCGCCTGGCCCAGCGGGGCGGATACGGCGGCATCGTCGACGGCGTGATGGGCGTCAACTCGTGGAAGGGCGTGCAGAACGTCTGCAAGCGCTTCGGCTACGACGGTCCGGTCGACGGCGCCCCGGGCACGAACACGTATGCGGCGATGCAGCGGATGGCCAAGCTCGGCGGCTACACGGGACCGGCCGACGGCGCGCTCGGCGTCAACTCGTGGATGGGCCTGCAGAGGCTGTTCACCGGCCACGGGTACACCGGCCCCATCGACGGAGCGCCCGGCACGAACACGTACAAGGGGCTCCAGAACATGGCCAAGCTGGGTGGCTACAGCGGCCCGGTCGACGGGCTCCCGGGGGACTACACCTGGGCGGCGCTGGCCAAGCTCGTCTGACGTCCCCGACTCTTCGGACTTCTCCGACTCTTCGCGCTCCGTCAAGGGCAGGGCCTCTTCCGAGGCCCTGCCCATCGGCATGCCGCTCAACTATCTTCATCGTTGCGGATCAGCGGGCCGATCCGGAGCCGAGGAGGACGATGAGAAGTCTGAGCGGGCTGTGGCGGGTCGCGGAGCTGCCCACGACCAGGGCCGGCGTCGAGCGGGCCTTCTCGTACTTCACCGCGGGGGTCCGGCTCGGGACCGTCGCGCAGATGGTGCCCGCGGTGCAGCTCGGGGCGGCGCGGGCGCCGCACGAGGCCGGCTACCTCGTGTGCTGGGGCGCCGCCGCCCTCGCGGCGGTCGCGGTGAGCGTCGTGACGCTCGTACGCCGCCGGCCGCCGGGCACGGTCGTGTCCGTGCTCGACTTCGGTCTTGCCTGCGCCCTGCTCGTCCTGGGCCCCCTGGTGCTCGCGCCCTGGGACCGCTTCGGCACGTGGACCGCTTTCCAGCCGGGGTACGCGCTGTCCGTCATCATCACCGCCGGCGGGGTGCGCGGCCTCGGCGTCTGGGCGGGCAGCCTGCTCGCCGTCTCCGTCTGCTACGTGGTCTACCTCGGCGGCGACGTCGGGAGCGAGATGACCTCGACCGCCGTCGGCAACGTCCTGACCTATGTCGTGTACGCGCTGGTCGCCCGCATGTTCTTCGGGTACACCCGCCGCATCGCGCGCGATGCCGACGCCTCACGCGCGCGTGCCGCCGAACTCGCGCGGCGCGAGGAGGAGCGGCGGGCGCAGGTGATGATGCACAACGGGGTCGCCGTCATGCGCCTGCTGACCGAGCAGGGCGACGACGTCTCGCGGGCCCGGCTCGTCGACCAGGCCGAGGTGGAGCTGCGGCGGATGCGCTCCTATCTGAGGGGCACGGAACGGTGCGCCTCCGACGGTGAGGGACCCTCGGCGGGGCTCGTCCCGACGGTCGGGCGGGTGTGCGAGCGGTTCGCCGACCTGAACGTCGTCGCCTCGCTCGATCTCGGCACCGGCCTGCGGATCCCCGCCGCGCAGGCGGAGGCGCTGGAGCGCGCCCTCGGGAGCGTGCTGCTGAACGTCCGCGTGCACGCCCGCGCGCACGAGGTCGTCGTCCACCTCGACGCGACGGAGCCGGAAGGAGCCTGGACGCTGACCGTGCACGACGACGGCGTCGGCTTCGACCCGGCGTCGGTGACCGCCGGGCTCGGGCTGCGCGAGGTGGTCGTCGGAGAGCTGCGCCGACGGGGCCTCGGCGTCGGGATCGTGTCCGCCGTGGGCGAGGGGACGACCGTGACGGTCCGCTCGCGCCCGGGACCGGAGGCGGGTCCGCCGGGGCCGGCGCAGCCGACCGTACGGGCCGCCTTCGCGGACGCGCCGTGAGGCCCGCGGTGGCGGTCGTCGACGACGCCTCGCTGATCCGTGAGGCGATCGGCCCGCTCATGCCCGGCCTCGACGTGGTCGCGGCGGTCGCGACGGTGGAGGAGCTGGTGCGGCGCCGCCCGGCGGTGGACGTCGTCGTGCTCGACCTGCACCTGGCCAACCTGGAACAGCAGCCCGACGTGCGCCAGGGCATCGCCGCGATCCGTACGCTGACCCGCTGCGGCTACCGCGTCTGCGTCTACAGCCAGGAGGAACGCCGGTTCGTCCTGGCGGCGTGCGTCGCGGCCGGTGCGAGCGGCATCGTCTCCAAGGCCCTGCCGCGCGCCCGGGCCGAAGAGCTCTTCCTGGAGGTCGCCGCCGGCGGCACCGTCGTACCGCAACAGGTCGTCGGCATCCTCGAAGTGCTCGTCCGGCGCGACTGCATCACCCTGCTGAGCGAGCGCCAGCGCCAGATCCTGCACGGCCGTGCCCGAGGCCTGAGCTACGCGCAGGTCGCGCGGGAGCTGTTCGTGAGCGAGTCGACGCTGCGCGGCTACTGGTACGACCTCACCAGATCGCTCTCGGACTCCCTGCGCGGACTCACCCCCGGCGAGATCGAGCACGCCCTCGGGCTCGCGCCGGGCGACCTGCTGGAGTTCTGGGCCGACGGGACGACGGACAGGGCGGAGGCGGCGGAGCAGGCCGACCCGGCGACCCGCAAGGACTGGTGGCGCATCGGCCGCAGCCGCTGACCGGACGCGGACGAAGGGAAGCCCCCCACCGTCGTGCGGTGGGGGGCTTCCCTCTGTCCGTCAGTCCGTCTGTCTGCGTACGCGCTCTACAGCATGCCCAGCTTGGTCAGGCTCAGCAGCGCCACCAGCTGGATCGCCGACGCGCCCAGGGCCTTCGGCCACGGCAGGTCGTGCGAGCGGCTCACCATCAGGGTGAGCAGCGCGCCGAGCGCGAGCCAGGTCAGCCAGCCGACGACCTGGACGAAGCCGTTCTCGCCGCCCAGGAAGAGCGCGAAGACGAGCCGGGGCGCGTCCGTGATCGACATGATCAGCATCGACAGGCCCACGGTCGGCTGCCAGGAGCCGTCGCCGCCGAGCTGGCGGGCGAGCGTGTGCGTGACCGTGCCGAGGATCAGTCCGCCGAGGACGAAGCCGAGGGCCGTCATCAGGACGTACGGGATCGCCGTCGACAGGGTCGCGTTGATCGCCTCGTCGCGGGCCTTGTCGAAGCCGAAGATCGCCAGCATGCCGTAGAGGAAGGTGACGATCAGGGCCGGGCCCCAGACGGCGTGGTCCCGCATCCGGAGGAAGGTGTCCGCCGGGCGCACCACGATGCCGCTCAGGAGGGCCTTCCAGGGGAGGCGGGGGCCGATCGGGACGGGGGCGGGCTGGTAGCCGCCGCCACCGTCGCGGTACGGGTCGTCGACGCTGAACATCTGCGTGTGGCCCGGGTTGTTCGCCGTGCCGGGGTGCGCCTGCGCCGGCTGCTGCTGGCCGTAGGGGTCGCCGAAGTACTCCGGCTCGCCGTAGGGCTGCTGCTGCCCCTGGGGGCCGCCGCGCCGACCGCCGTACTGGCCGCTCTGCTGACCGCCGTACTGGCCGCCGCCCTGCGGGGGCCACTGCTGCTGCGGGTACGACGGCGGAGCCGCGTTGTACCCGTAGGGCGCCTGCTGCGGTTGCTGCTGCTGTTGCTGCGGGGGGCGGTTGTCCCGGCCGCGTCCGTTCCTGAATCCAGCCACGCCTTGAACGTACCCGCTCGGGCTGTGCAGGCGCTCCTCCGGCCGGTCCTTGCCACTGAGCTGTGACATCCCCTAAGGGACGCCCGACGGCTCGCTCGGCGACACTTCGGTGGCCCAGCACCGCTGAGACGTACGTGAGAGGGCCGCCCCGCGAGATCGCGGGGCGGCCCTCTCACGTCAGGTCAGGTCAGGCTCAGGCGGCCGGTTCCGGCTCCGGCTCCTCGGCCGGCTCCGGCTCCGGGTCGACCGGGGTCTTCACCGATTCGAGGAGCAGCTGGGCCACGTCGACGACGGTCACGGACTCCTTGGCCTTGCCGTCGTTCTTCTTGCCGTTGACCGAGTCGGTCAGCATGACGAGGCAGAACGGGCAGGCGGTGGAGACGATGTCCGGGTTGAGGGAGAGGGCCTCGTCGACGCGCTCGTTGTTGATGCGCTTGCCGATCCGCTCCTCCATCCACATCCGGGCACCACCGGCGCCGCAGCAGAAGCCGCGCTCCTTGTGGCGGTGCATCTCCTGCTGGCGCAGGCCGGGGACGGCGGACATGATCTCGCGCGGCGGCGTGTAGACCTTGTTGTGCCGGCCCAGGTAGCAGGGGTCGTGGTAGGTGATGAGGCCCTCGACCGGGGTCACCGGGACCAGCTTGCCCTCGTCGATGAGGTGCTGGAGCAGCTGGGTGTGGTGGATGACCTCGTACTCGCCGCCGAGCTGCGGGTACTCGTTGGCGATGGTGTTGAAGCAGTGCGGGCAGGTCGAGACGATCTTCTTGGCCGACTTCGGCTTCTTCGTCGACTCGTCCTCGTCGTCCTCGCCGAACGCCATGTTCAGCATGGCGACGTTCTCCTGGGCGAGCTGCTGGAAGAGCGGCTCGTTGCCCAGGCGGCGGGGGGAGTCACCGGTGCACTTCTCGTCGCCGCCCATGATCGCGAACTTGACGCCCGCCATGTGCAGCAGCTCCGCGAAGGCCTTGGTGGTCTTCTTGGCCCGGTCCTCCAGGGCGCCGGCGCAGCCGACCCAGTAGAGGTAGTCGAACTCGGAGAGGTCCTCCGCGTCCTTCCCGATGATCGGGACCTCGAAGTCGACCTCCTTGGTCCACTCGACGCGCTGCTTCTTGGCCAGGCCCCAGGGGTTGCCCTTCTTCTCCAGGTTCTTGAGCATCGTGCCCGCCTCGGACGGGAACGCGGACTCGATCATCACCTGGTAGCGGCGCATGTCGACGATGTGGTCGATGTGCTCGATGTCGACCGGGCACTGCTCGACGCAGGCGCCGCAGGTGGTGCAGGACCACAGGACGTCGGGGTCGATGACGCCGTTCTCCTCGGCGGTGCCGACGAGGGGGCGCTCGGCCTCGGCGATCGCGGAGGCGGGGACGTCCTTCAGCTGCTCCTCGGACGCCTTCTCGTTGCCCTCCATGTCCTTGCCGCCGCCGGCGAGCAGGTACGGGGCCTTGGCGTGCGCGTGGTCGCGCAGCGACATGATGAGGAGCTTCGGGGAGAGCGGCTTGCCGGTGTTCCAGGCGGGGCACTGCGACTGGCAGCGGCCGCACTCGGTGCAGGTGGAGAAGTCGAGGATGCCCTTCCAGGAGAACTGCTCGACCTGGGAGACGCCGAAGACGGCGTCCTCGGCCGGGTCCTCCCAGTCGATCTCCTTGCCGGCCGTGGTCATCGGCTGGAGCGCGCCCAGGGCGGTGGAGCCGTCGGCGTTGCGCTTGAACCAGATGTTCGGGAAGCCGAGGAAGCGGTGCCAGGCGACGCCCATGTTGGTGTTGAGCGAGACCGTGATCATCCAGGTGAAGGACGTGACGATCTTGAGGCAGGCGAAGAAGTAGGTCAGGTACTGGATCGTGCTCAGGTCCAGGCCGTCGAGCAGCGCGATCAGCGGGTACGAGGCGAAGAAGCCGGGCTCCCAGCTCGTCACGTGGTGCTGGACGCCTTCGAGGGCGCGGAGCGTCATGATGCAGACGCCGACGATCAGGATGACCGCCTCGACGAAGTACGCCTGGCCGGTCTTGGAGCCGGCGAAGCGGGACTTGCGGCCCGCCTTGGTCGGCTTGCTCAGCTGGCGGATGACGATGAGGGTCACGATGCCGAGGACCGTCATGAGGCCGAGGAACTCGGTGAAGACCTCGTACGGCAGCCAGTCGCCGATGATCGGGATCAGCCAGTCGGCCTGGAAGAGCTGGCCGAAGGCGTTCACGATGGTGAGGAGCAGCGAGAAGAAGCCCACCGCGACGAACCAGTGCGCGAAGCCGACGATGCCCCAGCGGTTCATGCGCGTGTGGCCGAGGAATTCCTTGACCAGCGTGATGGTGCGCTGCTTGGGGTCACCGGTGCGTGTACCGGCGGGCACCGGCTGACCGAGCCGCACGAAGCGGTAGATCTGCACGGTGGCGCGGCCGAACAGCGCGACGGCCACCACCGTGATGGCGATCGACACGATGATCGCGGCGAGTTGCATGACGGGCTCCTCGGGCGGGCCTACTAAGCGGTAACTTATTGAGTTCCTGCTGAGATTACCCGGTCACGGCGCCGCGCTGTAGCGGCGCTCGCGGTGATATGTGTCGCTCAGGCAAACCTTGCCGCGCGACGCCTGCGGACTGCTGGAAGCGTACGCGCCAGGATGGTGAGGTCCATCCCCAGCCAATGATGGTCCACATAGTGGAGGTCGAGCAGCTCCCGCTCCTCCCACGGCAGCTCCGAGCGGCCGCTGATCTGCCACGGGCCGGTGAGCCCGGGGCGCACGGAGAGCCGGCGGCGGCCGTCGCCCGCGCACTCGCGGTGGGCGGGGGCCAGCGGGCACGGTCCGACGAGCGACATCCGGCCGGTGACCACGTGCAGCAGCAGCGGCAGCGCGGCCAGCGGGCTCTTCGTGCGGAAGGTCAGCATCGTGAAGGGTCGGCCGTTCAGGCCGGCCACCGTCCGCCGGCGCAGCACGCCGCGGCCCGGGGTGGCCGAGCCGAGCGCGACCGACAGGGCGACGGCGACGACCAGGGGCGAGAGGAGGGCGAGCAGGGTGACTCCGCCCGTCAGGTCGAGCGTGCGCTTCGCCGTCATGCGCCTGCCTCCGTGATCCGGCGAGATCCGTAAGGAATCATGGGATATTCGTGGGATATGCCTGCTTTGCCCGGACACGGGCATCCGGACTCTCTCATGCCGCACCCCGTCCGACCCGGCATCGACGCGCTCCGGACCCTCCTTTGAGTGAGACTGCAGGCGAAGAGTTGAGCCACCTCCACTCAGGTCTGTTGACGCGATCCCCGTCGTCGTGCATCCTTGAGTCAGTTCCACTCAAGTCGGTCAGCTGGAGGAATCGAAATGGCACGTGCGGTCGGCATCGACCTGGGCACGACTAACTCCGTCGTCAGCGTTCTCGAAGGCGGCGAGCCCACCGTCATCACCAACGCCGAGGGCGCCAGGACCACGCCGTCCGTCGTCGCCTTCGCGAAGAACGGCGAGGTGCTCGTCGGCGAGGTGGCCAAGCGCCAGGCCGTCACCAACGTCGACAGGACCATCCGGTCGGTCAAGCGCCACATGGGCACCGACTGGAAGATCGAGATCGACGGCAAGAACTTCAACCCGCAGCAGATGAGCGCCTTCATCCTGCAGAAGCTGAAGCGCGACGCCGAGGCCTACCTGGGCGAGAAGGTCGTCGACGCGGTCATCACCGTCCCGGCGTACTTCAACGACTCCGAGCGCCAGGCCACCAAGGAGGCCGGTGAGATCGCGGGCCTCAACGTCCTGCGCATCGTCAACGAGCCGACCGCGGCCGCCCTGGCGTACGGCCTGGACAAGGACGACCAGACGATCCTCGTCTTCGACCTCGGTGGCGGCACCTTCGACGTGTCCCTCCTGGAGATCGGCGACGGCGTCGTCGAGGTGAAGGCCACCAACGGTGACAACCACCTCGGTGGCGACGACTGGGACCAGCGCGTCGTCGACTACCTGGTGACGCAGTTCCAGAACGGCCACGGCGTGGACCTGGCCAAGGACAAGATGGCTCTCCAGCGTCTCCGCGAGGCCGCGGAGAAGGCGAAGATCGAGCTCTCGTCCTCGACCGAGACCTCCATCAACCTGCCGTACATCACGGCCTCCGCCGAGGGCCCGCTGCACCTGGACGAGAAGCTCACGCGCGCTCAGTTCCAGCAGCTGACCTCGGACCTGCTCGACCGCTGCAAGGTGCCGTTCCACAACGTCATCAAGGACGCGGGCATCAACCTCTCCGAGATCGACCACGTCGTCCTCGTCGGTGGTTCGACCCGCATGCCGGCCGTCGCCGAGCTCGTCAAGGAGCTGACCGGTGGCCAGGACGCCAACAAGGGCGTCAACCCGGACGAGGTCGTCGCCATCGGCGCCGCCCTCCAGGCCGGTGTCCTCAAGGGTGAGGTCAAGGACGTCCTGCTCCTCGACGTGACCCCGCTGTCCCTCGGCATCGAGACCAAGGGCGGCATCATGACCAAGCTCATCGAGCGCAACACCACGATCCCGACCAAGCGGTCCGAGATCTTCACGACGGCCGAGGACAACCAGCCGTCCGTGCAGATCCAGGTCTACCAGGGCGAGCGCGAGATCGCGGCGTACAACAAGAAGCTGGGCATGTTCGAGCTGACCGGTCTGCCGCCGGCGCCGCGCGGCGTCCCGCAGATCGAGGTCGCCTTCGACATCGACGCCAACGGCATCATGCACGTGACCGCGAAGGACCTGGGCACGGGCAAGGAGCAGAAGATGACCGTCACCGGCGGCTCCTCGCTGCCGAAGGACGAGGTCGACCGGATGCGCCAGGAGGCCGAGCAGTACGCGGACGAGGACCACCGTCGCCGCGAGGCCGCCGAGTCCCGCAACCAGGGCGAGCAGCTCGTCTACCAGACGGAGAAGTTCCTCAAGGACAACGAGGACAAGGTCCCCGGTGACGTCAAGGCCGAGGTCGAGGCCGCGCTCGTCGAGCTGAAGGAGAAGCTCAAGGGCGAGGACACCGCCGAGATCCGCACCGCCACCGAGAAGGTCGCGGCCGTCTCCCAGAAGCTCGGCCAGGCGCTGTACGCCGACGCCCAGGGCGCCCAGGCCGCCGGTGACGCCGGCCAGGCCCAGGCGCAGGACGACGACGTCGTCGACGCCGAGATCATCGACGACGAGCCCAAGAAGGGCGGTCAGGCGTGACCGAGGAGACCCCGGGCTTCGAGGAGAAGTCCGACGTCCCCTCCGGCGCCACCCCTGACGACGCCGCCGAGGCCGTCGAGACCTCCGCCAAGGAGGAGTCGACGGCCCCGGCCGGGGACGCAAGCAACGAGAAGTCGGCCGCCGCCGCGGGCCTCACGGCCCAGCTGGACCAGGTCCGTTCCGCGCTCGACGAGCGCACCGCGGACCTCCAGCGGCTCCAGGCCGAGTACCAGAACTACCGCCGCCGCGTGGAGCGGGACCGGGTCACGGTCAAGGAGATCGCCGTCGCGACCCTCCTGTCCGAGCTCCTTCCCGTGCTCGACGACGTCGGCCGGGCCCGGGACCACGGCGAGCTCGTGGGCGGGTTCAAGTCGGTGGCCGAATCGCTGGAGACCGTCGTCGCCAAGATGGGTCTGCAGCAGTTCGGCAAGGAGGGCGAGCCCTTCGACCCGACGATCCACGAGGCCCTGATGCACTCGTACGCGCCGGACGTCACCGAGACGACGTGCGTGGCGATCCTGCAGCCGGGGTACCGGATCGGCGAGCGGACCATCCGGCCCGCCCGCGTGGCCGTCGCCGAGCCCCAGCCGGGCGCGCAGGCGAAGGCGGAGGAGTCGGACGACGCCGACAAGTCCGAGAAGGACAGCGAGTAGCAGCCGTACCCGGAAGCGGGAGGAGGGACGTCGATGAGCACGAAGGACTTCGTCGAGAAGGACTACTACAAGGTTCTCGGCGTCCCCAAGGACGCCACCGAGGCCGAGATCAAGAAGGCGTACCGGAAGCTCGCCCGCGAGAACCATCCGGACGCCAACAAGGGCGACACCAAGGCCGAGGAGCGCTTCAAGGAGATCTCCGAGGCGAACGACATCCTCGGTGACCCCAAGAAGCGCAAGGAGTACGACGAGGCGCGCGCGCTGTTCGGGAACGGCGGCTTCCGGGCCGGCGGCCCCGGCGGCGGCTCGTTCAACTTCGACCTGGGCGACCTCTTCGGAGGCGCCCAGGGCGGGGCGGGCGGCGGCGGCTTCGGCGGCGGGGGCGGCATCGGGGACGTCTTCGGCGGGCTGTTCAACCGCGGGGCGGCCGGGGGCACGCGCACCCAGCCGCGGCGCGGCCAGGACGTCGAGTCCGAGGTGACGCTCAGCTTCACCGAGGCCATCGAGGGCGCGACCGTACCGCTGCGGATGTCCAGTCAGCAGCCGTGCACGGCGTGTTCGGGCACCGGCGACAAGAACGGCACGCCCCGGGTGTGCCCGACCTGTGTCGGCACCGGTCAGGTCTCGCGCGGCAGCGGCGGCGGCTTCTCGCTCACCGACCCCTGCGTCGACTGCAAGGGCCGCGGCCTCATCGCCGAGAACCCCTGCGAGGTCTGCAAGGGCAGCGGGCGCGCCAAGTCGTCCCGCACCATGCAGGTCCGGATCCCGGCGGGCGTCTCCGACGGGCAGAAGATCCGGCTGCGCGGCAAGGGCGCGCCGGGCGAGCGCGGCGGGCAGAACGGCGACCTGTACGTCGTCGTGCACGTCGACGCCCACCCGGTCTTCGGCCGCAAGGACGACAACCTCACCGTCACGGTGCCGGTCTCCTTCGCGGAGGCGGCGCTCGGCGGCGAGATCAAGGTCCCGACCCTCGGCGGCCCCGCGGTCACCCTCAAGCTGCCCGCGGGCTCGGCGAACGGTCTGACCATGCGCGCCCGGGGCAAGGGCGCGGTCCGCAAGGACGGCACCCGCGGCGACCTCCTCGTGACGGTCGAGGTCGCGGTGCCCAAGGAGCTGGACGACAAGGCACGCGAGGCCCTGGAGACCTATCGCGAGGCGACCGCCTCCGAGGACCCCCGGGCGGAGCTGTTCCAGGCCGCGAAGGGAGCGTGACCCGATGGACGGACGCCGACGCAATCCGTACGAACTGACCGACGAGTCGCCGGTGTACGTCATCTCGGTGGCGGCCCAGCTCTCCGGTCTGCACCCGCAGACCCTGCGGCAGTACGACCGGCTCGGCCTGGTCTCCCCGGACCGCACGGCCGGCCGGGGACGGCGCTACTCGGCCCGTGACATCGAGCTGCTCCGCCAGGTGCAGCAGCTGTCGCAGGACGAGGGCATCAACCTGGCCGGGATCAAGCGCATCATCGAACTGGAGAACCAGGTCGCGGCGCTGCAGAGCCGGATCGCGGAGCTGTCGGCCGCGGTCGACGGCGCGGCGGCGGCGATGCGCCAGCGCGAGGCCCAGGTGCACGCCTCGTACCGGCGCGACCTGGTGCCGTACCAGGACGTGCAGCAGACGAGCGCCCTGGTCGTGTGGCGTCCCAAGCGCGGCGAGTAGCTCCGCGAAGTACCCGTCGAAGCCCCGTCCACGCCTGTGGACGGGGCTTTCGCGCGTCCCGGGGTCAGGGGATGAAATCTAAGACGATCTCGCCGACCGTCTCGTACCAGGGGGACGCGCCGGTCCCGAAGGCGGCGGCCAGGGCGGTGCCGACGGCGATGTCGCGGGGCGTCGCGCCGGGCTCCCAGGTGTCGATGACGCGGCCGTTCCCCGAGCACAGCAGCTTGCCCACGCGCCGGCCGTCCCGGGTGAAGCGGCTGTAGTCGTGCCCGCACGGCACCAGCCGGTAGTGGACGCCGTCGGTGCGGACGTCGACCCGGTACGACCAGCGCAGCAGCCGCCCGCGGGCCGGCCGGACGGCGGCCGGCTCCCCGTCCACGGTGAGCGCGAGGAGCTCCGCCCGGCGGGTGCCGATCGGGGTGTGGGCGTCGGGGCGCGTTCCAGGGGCCCGTACGAGCTCCACGGCGGGCAGCCCGTGGCCGGAGACCCGGAGCGTTCCGGCGGGCCCGTCCAGATCGATCTGTACGTACACGGCGGTCAGTTGTCCCGTTCGAGGATGCCGGACTGTGCGATCAGGTAGCCGAGCTGGGCCCGGCTCCCGCTGCCGAGCGCGGCGGCGAGTTTGGCGATGTGGGCGCGGCACGTCCGGACGTTCATCCCGAGGCGGCGCGCGATGGCCTCGTCGACGTGGCCTTCGACGAGGAGTTTGGCGATGGAGCGCTGGACGCCGCCTATGCCGTCCACGGACGGGCTGTAGGGGATCTCCTCCTCCCAGGGCACGCCGTGCAGCCAGAACTGGTCGAAGACGCCGACGAGGTACTGGACGAGGCCTTCGTGGCGGAGTTCGAGGGCGACCTGGCGGTCGCTGCGCGCGGGTACGAAGGCGACCTTGCGGTCGACGATGATCAGCCGGTCGATGATCTCTTCGAGGGTGCGCAGTTCGAGCCCGTAGGGGGCGACCCGCTCCACGTAGGCGAGGGTGGCGGGGTGGTGCCGGGCGGTGTGCTGGTAGAGGGTGCGCATCCGGACGCCGCGGTTGAGCAGGGGCTCCATGCGCCGCAGGGCCGCTTCGAGGGTCTCGGGGCGCCGTCCGCTGCCCGGCTGGATGGTGAGGAGTTCCTCGGTGCACTCGTTGATGACGCGGTCCAGCGTCGCGTTGATGACGCTGAGGCCTTCGAGGACCGTGATGGCCTGTGCGGCGGAGGGGTCGGGGGTGTGGATGGCCAGGAATGGCTCGAACGCGTCGGCGAGCGCGATGGCGTGCTGCCGACGCGCCTGTATCTCCAGTTCGATGGGGTGGACGAGCTGGTTGAGGGCGATCGAGGGCGACACCGGGTGCAGCCACTGGCTGTCGTCGGGGTCCGGGTGAAGGAGGGAGAGCTCCTTCAGGCAAGGGGCGGCCGCGGCCTCGGAGCGGGCGATTCGACCCGTGCGGAGCGCGTTCGCGTACAGCTCCTTTCCCACGTCGCATAGTTCACCGTGACTGTGGTTATGGCCCGTTCCGTCACATTCCAGACTCATTTGCACCCCCCTCAGGGTCATGAATTACAGGAACATGATGCCCGGGTTGGCTGGTGGACGGGTCATGAGTAAGTCATCGTCTAACTCGCGGGGGGGAGGTAGTGATCAAAAGAGGTGGAGATCGGCCATGACCAGGATGGTTCGTGCACTTAGCGCCATAGCCGTTGCGGCGGCTGTTCTCGGTGTGCTCGCACTCGACGGCGAGCCCTCATGGGAGACCACCCCGGCGCACTCCGTAGTGGCGGAGCCGGGCGAGCCCTCGTGGGAGAGCACTCCGGCGCACGATGTGCTCGCGTCGCCCGGCGAGCCGTCTTGGGAGATCCTTCCCAAGGGTGCGGGCGCGTGAGTGTCCCGCCCGACGACCCCAGGTTCCGGCGCGAGATGGCCTCGGCCTACCGCTCCGGATGGCACTTCGTCGATCTCGCCACGGCCATCCCCCACCGTGGCGACTCGCTGAAGGTCACTCTCTTCGGGGAGCCGATCGTCGTCGCACGCGAGCAGGACGAGGACGTCCGCGCCTACCGGTGTCTCCGGCGCCCCCGGGGCGCACCGCAGCCGATCCGCTGTGCCATCCGGTACGGCATGATCTTCGTCAACCTCGACCAGCGGGACCACCAGCTGATCGAGCCCGAGACCATCACCGCCACCCCCCGCAGTGCCTGAGCGATTCCCCCGTCGTTGTAGATCGCTCCGGCACTTCCCCCACACAGCGGCGCCATCGCGGACCTGAAACGCGATGGCGCCGCTGTGCTGTGCCCGCGCCCTTCCCAGGGCGCGGGCCGTCGCCCCGTGCGGGTTCCTCAGGCGCGGCCCATCGCCCGGGTGAGGGCGATCTCGATGACGACCCGGTCCGGGTTCGGGGCCGGCGTGCGGCCGTACCGCTCGGCGTAGCGGGCGACGGCGTCCGCGACGACCTCCGCCTCGGTGCGGATGTGGGCGACGCCCTCCAGGGTGGCCCAGCGCCCCTTGTCGACCTGGCAGACCGCGACCCGCGCGCCGTCCGCGCCCGCCGCCAGGACGTTGGCGACCTTCCGGCTGTTCTTGTTGGTGATCACGCGCGCGTACCCGCCCTCGGGGTCGTACGTGACGCCGACCGCGACGACGTGCGGAGTGCCGTCCGGGCGCGGGGTGGTCAGGGTGCTCATGTGGTACTCGCGCCAGAAGCCGACGTACGAGTCGGAGGGGTTCCTCGGGTCCGTTGCCATGCCCGGAAACTACCGGGACGGGACTCCCTCCCACACATTGAGCTGAATCGACTCAACTTTGTGTACCCTGGAGGAGTCATAGAAGGAGAGGACCCGCGAGAACCCAGGAGGAGCACCGCACGTGGACGCCGAACTGACCAACCGGAGCCGGGACGCGATCAACGCGGCGAGCAGCCGCGCCGTGTCCGAGGGGCACGCCGACCTGACCCCCGCGCACCTTCTGCTCGCGCTGCTGACCGGTCAGGACAACGAGAACATCACCGACCTGCTCGCCGCCGTCGAGGCCGACCAGGCCGCCGTCCGCGCGGGCGCGGAGCGGCTGCTCGCCGCCCTGCCGAGCGTCACGGGGTCCACGGTCGCGCCCCCGCAGCCCGACCGCGACTTCCTCGCCGTCATCGCCGACGCCGACAAGCGCGCCAAGGAGCTCGGCGACGACTACCTCTCCACCGAGCACCTGCTCATCGGCATCGCCGACAAGGGCGGCCGGGCCGGTGAGATCCTCGACCGGCAGGGCGCGAGCGCGAAGAAGCTGCTCGGCGCGTTCGAGAAGAGCAGGGGAGGACGCCGGGTGACCACACCCGACCCGGAGGGGCAGTACAAGGCGCTGGAGAAGTTCGGCACGGACTTCACGGCCGCCGCGCGCGAGGGCAGGCTCGACCCGGTCATCGGCCGGGACCACGAGATCCGGCGCGTCGTCCAGGTGCTGTCCCGCCGCACCAAGAACAACCCGGTCCTCATCGGTGAGCCCGGCGTCGGCAAGACCGCCGTCGTCGAGGGCCTCGCCCAGCGGATCGTGAAGGGCGACGTGCCCGAGTCGCTGAAGAACAAGCGGCTGGTCTCGCTCGACCTCGGCGCGATGGTCGCGGGCGCCAAGTACCGCGGCGAGTTCGAGGAGCGCCTGAAGACCGTCCTCTCCGAGATCAAGGAGAGCGACGGCCAGATCATCACCTTCATCGACGAGCTGCACACGGTCGTCGGCGCGGGCGCCGGCGGCGACTCCGCCATGGACGCCGGCAACATGCTGAAGCCGATGCTGGCCCGCGGCGAGCTCCGCATGGTCGGCGCGACCACCCTCGACGAGTACCGCGAGCGGATCGAGAAGGACCCCGCCCTGGAGCGCCGCTTCCAGCAGGTCCTGGTCGCCGAGCCGACCGTCGAGGACACCGTCGCGATCCTGCGCGGCCTGAAGGGCCGGTACGAGGCCCACCACAAGGTGCAGATCAACGACTCCGCCCTGGTGGCCGCCGCGACCCTCTCCGACCGGTACATCACCTCCCGCTTCCTCCCCGACAAGGCCATCGACCTCGTCGACGAGGCCGCCTCCCGGCTGCGCATGGAGATCGACTCCTCGCCCGTCGAGATCGACGAGCTCCAGCGCTCCGTGGACCGGCTCCGCATGGAGGAGCTGGCCCTGAAGAACGAGACGGACGCGGCGAGCAAGCAGCGTCTGGAGAAGCTGCGGCGCGACCTCGCCGACCGCGAGGAGGAGCTGCGCGGCCTCACCGCCCGCTGGGAGAAGGAGAAGCAGTCCCTCAACCGGGTCGGCGAGCTCAAGGAGCGCCTCGACGAGGCCCGCGGCCGCGCCGAGCGCGCCCAGCGCGACGGCGACTTCGACGCCGCCTCCAAGCTGCTGTACGGCGAGATCCCGGCCCTCGAACGGGAGCTGGAGGCCGCCAGCGAGGCCGAGGCCCAGCAGGAGGCCAGCAAGGACACGATGGTGAAGGAGGAGGTCGGCCCGGACGACATCGCGGACGTCGTCGGCGCCTGGACCGGCATCCCCGCCGGCCGCCTCCTGGAGGGTGAGACGCAGAAGCTGCTGCGCATGGAGGACGAGCTCGGCAAGCGCCTGATCGGCCAGTCCGAGGCCGTCCGGGCCGTCTCCGACGCCGTGCGCCGCAGCCGTGCGGGCATCGCCGACCCCGACCGGCCCACCGGCTCCTTCCTCTTCCTCGGCCCGACCGGCGTCGGCAAGACCGAGCTGGCGAAGGCGCTCGCCGACTTCCTCTTCGACGACGAGCGGGCCATGGTCCGCATCGACATGTCGGAGTACGGCGAGAAGCACTCCGTCGCCCGGCTCGTCGGCGCGCCCCCCGGCTACGTCGGGTACGAGGAGGGCGGCCAGCTCACGGAGGCGGTCCGCCGCCGCCCGTACAGCGTGGTCCTGCTCGACGAGGTGGAGAAGGCCCACCCGGAGGTCTTCGACGTCCTGCTCCAGGTCCTGGACGACGGGCGGCTCACCGACGGCCAGGGACGGACGGTGGACTTCCGCAACACCATCCTGATCCTGACCTCGAACCTCGGCAGCCAGTACCTGGTCGACCCGCTGACCTCGGAGGACGTCAAGAAGCAGCAGGTCCTGGACGTCGTCAGGGCCAGCTTCAAGCCCGAGTTCCTCAACCGGCTCGACGACCTGGTGGTCTTCTCGGCGCTCGACCGGGCCGAGCTCGGCCGGATCGCGCAGCTCCAGATCGACCGGCTCGGCAAGCGGCTCGCCGAGCGCCGGCTCACCCTGGACGTCACCCCGGCGGCCCTGGAGTGGCTCGCCGAGGAGGGCAACGACCCCGCGTACGGTGCCCGGCCGCTGCGCCGCCTGATCCAGACGGCGATCGGCGACCGGCTCGCCAAGGAGATCCTCGCCGGCGAGGTCGTCGACGGCGACACGGTCCGCGTGGACCGCTTCGAGGACGGCCTGATCGTCGGCCCGGCGCGCTGAGGCCCGTCCGGGCGGGCCCCCGGCGGCCTACAGGTCGAAGGACGTCAGGTGTACGAGGGCGGGGCCGCCGTCCTCGTACACCACCTTCACGCGGACGTAGAGCACCTGGTCGAAGTCGACCTCCCGGCACAGGTCCTCGTCGCAGGGCGTGTCCGGCGCGGCGCCCGGATAGGTGGCTTCCAGCCAGTCGGCCACCCCGGCGCGCGGCATGCGGAAGTCCACGGTGATGTACGAGTCCTGCCAGTGCATCCCGGTGCACCGGGCGTCCTCGGCGGACGCGGGAAGGCGTCCGCGCGCGAACTCCATCGCCTCGCCGCAGTCCACCACCTGCTGCCGTCCCGCCTCGGTGAACGAGTACGCCGACCAGGCCAGCAGCGCGACCGGCAGCCCGCAGAGCACCGTGAGCCCCACGGCGAGCCAGATCCACCACCGGGATTTCCTCTTCTGTTCCCCCATGGGAACGAGATCCTGTCAGCTGGCAGCGGATCTCGCCGCTTCCGGACCGGCGGGGCTTGCCACGCACCGCCCGGCATGGGAGAGGATGGCGAGCATCCGTACGAAGGGAAATACACGGTGAGCATCGACCCGTCCTCGATTCCGAATTTCGGGGGCCAGCCCCAGCCTCAGGCCGCAGGACCGGCGGGCCCCGTCGTCCCCGACCAGGACCTCGTCAAGCAGCTCCTCGAGCAGATGGAGCTGAAGTACGTCGTCGACGACGAGGGTGACCTCGCGGCGCCGTGGGAGGAATTCCGCACGTACTTCATGTTCCGCGGCGAGGACGAGCAGCAGGTCTTCTCGGTCCGGACGTTCTACGACCGTCCGCACTCGGCCGACGACCGCGCGAAGATCCTCGACGCGATCGACGACTGGAACCGCCGCACCCTGTGGCCCAAGGTCTACACCCACCTCCACGAGGAGGAGGACGGCTCGGCCACCCTCCGCCTGATCGGTGAGGCGCAGATGCTGATCGGCACCGGCGTCGCCCTGGAGCACTTCGTGTCCTCCACGGTCAGCTGGGTCCGCGCCTCCATCGAGTTCGACAAGTGGATCGTCGAGCAGTTCGGCCTGGAGTCCCCCGAGGACAAGGCGGCGGGCGACGAGGAGGCCTGAGCCTCCCCGCCGACCGGCCACGGAGCCCGGCCCCCTTCGCGGGGGGTCGGGCTCCCGTGCGTCCGGGCCCTCGCGCGTCCGGCCCGCGCCTCAGGCCAGGCGCTTGAGGCGGGAGACCGCTTCCTCCAGGACCTCGGTCTTCTTGCAGGAGGCGAAGCGGACGAAGGGGGCGCCGGCTTCGCGGTGGTCGTGGAAGACGGCGTTGGGGATGGCGACGACCCCGGCGCGTTCGGGCAGGGAGCGGCAGAAGGCGAAGCCGTCGGTGGCGCCGAGCGGGCGGATGTCGGTGGTGACGAAGTAGGTGCCGGAGGGGCGGTAGACCTCGAAGCCGGCCTGGGCGAGGCCCTCGCTCAGCAGGTCCCGCTTGGCCTGGAGGTCGGCGCGCAGGGCGTCGAAGTAGCCGTCGGGGAGGCGGAGCGCCTCGGCGACCGCGTACTGGAACGGGCCGGCGGAGACGTAGGTGAGGAACTGCTTGGCCGAGCGGACGGCGGAGGTCAGCTCGGGGCTCGCGGTGGTCCAGCCGACTCCGCGTTCACCCACCCATTTGTTTCCTGGCTCCGCGTAGGGTCAGGTCGGTGCCCCGTGAACTTGCTGCCGACGCACCAGTGGCGTCGGTGGGGGCGGAGCCTCTCGTCGACTGCCCGCCTCACCGCTTGCGTCGGCGATCCGCTCACGGCCTACGAGGAGCTGCACCCCCCACGAACGTCAGCCGTCAAGGGCTGGGGCCGACACTCTGCTGGACGGCGTGTTCCGGGCATGTGTGACGCGGAATCGCATGTGGGTGACGTGCGGTGAGACGAGGATTCTGCTCCGCTCCAGCTCGATGTGTTCCTTTCCCAGGTGATCGAAGAGTCGGCGGCCGTCGCCCATCAGCACCGGTGCGATCTGAAGGTTGATCTCATCGAGGAGCCGGGCCCTGAGCGCCTGTTGAGCGATGTCCGCACCCATGATCGTGACGTCCTTGCCGCCCGCCGCTGCCCGTGCCTGCTGAAGCGCGCTTTCCACGCCTCCGGTGATGAAGGTGAAGGTCCCGCTCTTCATGACCGCCTGGCTTCGAGCGTTGTGGGTGAGGACGAAGCAGGGGACCGGGAAGGGCGTGTCCTCCCATACCTCGACACCCACGTCGAATGTTCTTCTGCCGAGTACGACCGCACCTGTCGAGTCCGAGACCTCTCGTGCGACCGCGGCGTCCACCTCGCTCCCTGACGTGTCAAAGATCCATTCATGCAGACGAAGACCGCCCCGGCCCATGGGGTGCTCGGCGCTGATGTCCGGACCGGCCATGAAGCCGTCGAGCGACATGGTGACGTTCAATACCACCTTGCTCATGAGACAACTACCTCTCCACGCGGTGTGTGATCGACCAGTCATAGGGTCAGACCGGGCGGCGAGGCCGGACTCATCGGTCTTCCACCGTGCCCGGGTGGACATAGCCGTACTTCACTGGGCCGGCGCCATGGGGTGCTGTCCGCTGCCGAGGTCGATCGGGTGGTCTGCACGCGATCGTGTGCAGACCACCCGGCATCCACGCCGGTGATGACCTCGCCTTGACCTCACGCGCGAGGGAGGCACGCGAGTTCAGGACGCCAATCGTTGCAGGCGGCCGGCGGCCGGCGGCCGGCGGCCTCGGTGAGGACGTCGTCCTTCTCGCCGAAGGGGGTGATGTCGGTGGTGAATGAAGTACGCGCCCTGGGGCTGGTACACCTCGAAGCCAGCCGTCCGCAGGCTGTCGCCGAGCAGGTTGCGCTTGCGTCGCAGGTCGGCGCGGAGGCCGTCGTAGTACGCGTCCGGGAGGCGGAGCGCCTCGGCGATCGCGTACTGGAACGGGCCCGAGCTGACGTACGTCAGGTACTGCTTGGCGGTTCGGACAGCGATCACGAGCTCCCGTGTGCCGGTAGCCCAGCCGACTGCGTGTTCGCACACCCATGTGTGTGCGGCGCCGGCCAGTTGCGGGGAGGGCGCTGCGCCTGCCCCCCAGGTCCCGTCAGCTTTCGTAGTGGTAGCGGCACTGCGCGATCAGGACGCCGTCCTCGGTGGCCTTGTAGATCAGCCGGTGCTCGTCGTTGATGCGGCGTGACCAGTAGCCCTGGAATCCGTGCTTGAGCGGTTCCGGTTTGCCGATGCCCTCGTTGCCGTTCCGGGTGATGTCCGCGATGAGTGTGTTGATGCGCTTCAGGGTCTTCCGGTCCTGGAGCTGCCACCACAGGTAGTCCTCCCAGGCGCTGGAGGAGAAGGTGATCTTCAACTCGCAGCCCTTATTCGTCGGTCGCCAGTTCACGCACGGTGCCGCCGCCGTTCTCCAGCTCGTCGATGGACGCGAGCAGGCGCCGGGCGTTGGCCGGACTGCGCAGCAGGTACGCCGTCTCCTTCAGGGACTCGTAGTCCTCAAGGGAGACGATGACGACCGGCTCATGTCCGGCACGGGTGATGACGACCTCTTCGCGGTCGTCGGTGACGGAGTTGAGCACCTCGGCGTACCGCGCGCGCGACTCGGAATACGTCATGGTCTTCACGGTCGACCCTCCTTTCCACGTACAGGAAATTGTACGTCCCTCTTTGTCGGTGCGGCAAGAGCCGAAAAGACGGCCTCCGGCGCGAAGCGCCGGGCAGGCGAGGCGTGGCAGGCGGCGGGGGACGCGTCGCCCGTCCGGCAGGGTGGCGATCAGCCCGTGCATGCCTTGCGGAGGCGTTCCGCCGCGTCCGTCAGTACCTCGGTGCGCTCGCGGAACGCGAACCGCACGGGCGGGACCCTCTGCCGCGGTCCGACCGGAACCATCAGCACCGGAGGCAGCCATGCCACCCAGGGAACGGAAGGGCTCCGAGCTGGAGCAGTGGGAGTACGAGATCACCAGCGGTGGCCGCGTCCGGTACCTGGTCAGCCCGGGAGCCTCGACCGCGATCCTCGTGTACGCCTCCCCTCGGCATCCGCTGGACACCGAACGGTCTCCAGTGCCTTGTACGCCGTACGGACCATGTCCTTCCGCCTACGTGCGCAGGCGATGCTCGGCGTGCTGTCGGCGGCGTTGCCGGACGGTGAGGGCGAGCGGCTGCTGCGCAGGCTGCGCGGCGGCCCCAGCCGGCCCCGCTGGCGTTGAACGCGCTGGCACAGCGCGAGCTGCTGTCCCCGGAGGACATGGCCGACGCCGAGCACCTCCTTGTGCTCGGCGAGAACCCGCTCCAGCTCGTGGAACTGGCGGGCGGCCCGGGCGGCCCGGGCGGCCCGGGCGGCGCCGAGGAGGCGCTGTGCGTCCAAGGCCCCGAGGTCGGGGAGGCGATCGTCGCCGCGTCGGCCTCCGCGCACCCTGACGGGGCGGGCATGGAGGAGCTCAGGCGACTGGCTGCCCGAGCGCTGCACATACCCGCCGCCCGTCACGGCCGCGCCCACAAGCGCGGGCGCGGCACCAGCGGGAGCGGCCGCAGACGGCACCGCTGACGAGCGGCGGCGGGCGCCGCCTTCGCGTTCAGGACACGAGGCGGCGAAGGCGGCCGACGGCCTCGACGAGGACGTCGTCCTTCTTGCAGAAGGCGAAGCGGACCTGACTGCGCCCGGTGCCGGGGTCGTCATAGAAGACGGAGTTGGGGATGGCGACGACGCCGCATCGTTCGGGGAGGGCGCGGCAGAAGGCGTAGCCGTCCTTCTCGCCGAAGGGGGTGATGTCGGCGGTGATGAAGTACGTGCCCTGTGGCTGGTAGACCTCGAACCCGACCGCGCGCAGGCCGTCGCCGAGCAGGTCGCGCTTGCGCTGGTGATCGGCGCGGAAACTGTCGAAATAGGCGTCCGGCAGGCGCAGCGCCTCGGCGACCGCGTACTGGAAGGGGCCCGCGCTGACGTAGGTCAGGTACTGCTTGGCGGTCCGGACGGCGGCGACGAGTTCGTGGGTGCCGGTAGCCCAGCCGACCTTCCAGCCCGTGAACGAGAAGGTCTTCCCGCTCGACCCGATGGTGACCGTGCGGTCCCGCATGCCGGGGAGGGTCGCGATCGGCACGTGCTCGGCGCCGTCGAAGACCAGGTGCTCGTACACCTCGTCGGTGACCACGAGCAGGTCCCGCTCGACCGCGAGCTCGGCGACGGCGGTCAGCTCGGCGCGGGTGAGGACGGTGCCGGTGGGGTTGTGCGGGGTGTTGAGCAGGATCAGCCGGGTCCGGTCGGTGACGGCGGCCCGCAGCTCGTCCAGGTCGAGGACGTAGGCGCCCTCGTGGGGGCGGAGGGTGACGGGGACACGGGTGCCGCCGGCCATCGCGACGCAGGCCGCGTACGAGTCGTAGTACGGCTCCAGGGCGATCACCTCGTCGCCCGGCTCGACGAGGGCGAGCAGGGCCGCCGCGATGGCCTCGGTCGCGCCCGCGGTGACCAGCACCTCCGTGTCGGGGTCGTACTCCAGGCCGTACCGCTGCCGCTGGTGGTCGGCGACGGCCGTCCGCAGCTCGGGGACGCCGGGGCCGGGCGGGTACTGGTTGCCGCGGCCGTCCCGCAGCGCGCGGACGGCGGCTTCCCGGACCTCCTCCGGGCCGTCGGTGTCGGGGAAGCCCTGACCGAGGTTGATCGACCCGGTCCTGGCGGCGAGCGCGGACATCTCGGCGAAGATCGTCGTCCCGAACTCGGCGAGGCGGCGATTGAGCAGCGGTCGTGTCATGGGAGCCATCCTGCGGGGAAGCTCTGGACTTGCTCAAGTGTGCTTTGACGGGGGCGCGGCGAGGGGATCGCCCTGGCATGGACATCGCATTCTTCATCCTCGGGATCGCGGCCGTGATCGGATTCGCCGTGTGGCTCGTCGCGAGCGGGATGGGCGGTACGCGAGGGACGGATCGCGGGCGCGGCGGCCGGGACAGCTGGTGGGCGGGTGCGGGCTCCTCCGCCACCTCGTCCTCGTCGTCCTCTTCCTCCTCCTCGTGCTCCTCGTCCTCGTCGTTCTCCTGCTCCGCGTCCTCGTGTTCGAGCTCGTCGTGCTCGTCGTCCTCGGGCTCGTCGTCCTCGTGCAGCTGAAGCTCTCGATTCGCTCAAATCCGCTTTGACGGGGGGCCTCAGGGGGCATCCCCCTCGCACAGAAGAACGGGGGTGGTACGGATGGAGATCTTCATCGTGATCCTGGGGGCCCTGGTCGTCATCGGCCTGGTCTCCGGAATGCGGGACCGCAGGCGGGGCCGGCGGCGCGGGGGTCGGAAGGGCGGCTGGGCCGACGGCGGCGGCAGCGGCGGCTGCGCGAGTTCGTGCGGGTCGAGCTGCGGCGGTGGCTGCGGTGGCGGCAGCTGAGCGGGCGTTGCCTCCGGAGGCACGTGACGTTGGCATTCCGTGCCGACATCTCGATCGATTCTGATTGAACAATTGAACTGCGGGTTCCCCGAAGGGGTTGGAAAACACGGCAAGTTGGGTAAAAACGCTGCGAGTCGTCCGGCGTCCGTGGTTCTCTCGCTCCTGACAGAGACAGCCCTCGGACCGTGTGTGGAACCGAGCCGGCGATCCCCCACTCCCGCTGGACCCTCTCGGGGCGCCCCCGGCCCACCCGTCAAACCGTGTTTGCGGAGCCGACCCATGCTCACCAGCCTGAAGACCACCTACACCGACACGCGCGCGGCCGACCTGGCCTGGGCGCTGGGGCGCGAGCCGCTGCCCGCCCTCGCGGTGCTCGACCTCGAACTCTCCGGCGCCAAGCTCCAGTTGAGACTGCTCGGCGCCTCCCACCAGGTCCTCCTCGACGAGGACGGACACCACTGCTCGGAGACCGTGGCCTGCATGCCCGGCAGCAGCACCCCGCTCCCGCTCGGCGTCTCCAAGCGCATCGGCGAATGGGAGTACGAATTCGCCGCACGCGTCGAGACGCTCCCGCACGGCTCCTTCGCGGGCCGCGCACAGGAGTTGCTCGCACTCGTCGCCGACCACCCCAACGGCCTCGCGGGGACCTTCCCCGGGTCGCCGCACGCCTTCACGGCCATGCTGGCGCACCGCCAGGAGGGCCAGGTGCGGTGGCGCACCTGGCACGCCTACCCGCAGGAGGGGCAGTTGGTGGTGACCAGGACCCGTATCGGCGCACGTATGCCTGCAACGCTCTGATACGCCCCTGCCGGGCCCCAGGTGCACTCGTGTGGGTGACAAAGGGTCCGTCGGTCGTGACGTAGCGTTACGGCCATGATCGAGCCGACCGTGACCATGCCACCCAAGAGGGTGCGACGGCCGCCCCGGCGGCCCGTCAGACCACCCGGGGCGGTGCGGCTCCCGGTCCTCGCGGTGGTGTTCGTCTGCGCCGCGTGCGGTCTGGTCTACGAACTGGAACTGGTCGCGCTCGCCTCCTACTTGATCGGCGACTCGGTCACCCAGGCCTCGGTCGTGCTCTCCGTGATGGTCTTCGCGATGGGCGTCGGCTCGCTGCTCGCCAAGCGGCTGCGCTGCCGCGCCGCCGTCGGCTTCGGCCTGGTCGAGGCCGGCCTCGCGCTGGTCGGCGGCTGCTCGGCGATGGTGCTGTACGCGTCCTTCGCCTGGCTCGGCGAGTCGCGGTACGTGCTCGTGGCGTTCTCGCTGGCCATCGGCGTGCTCATCGGCGCCGAGATCCCGCTCCTGATGTCGCTGATACAGCGGGCGGGCCGGTCGGGCCGGGCCGGCCGACAGGCCCCGCCCGGGGACCAGGACGACGCCGCGGGCACGGTCGCCGACCTCTTCGCCGCCGACTACGTCGGCGCGCTGGTCGGCGGCCTCGCCTTCCCGTTCCTGCTGCTGCCCTGGCTCGGTCAGCTCACCGGCGCGCTCGTCACCGGCGCGGTGAACGCGGTGGCGGGCGGCGGGCTCGTCCTCTGGGTGTTCCGCCGCGACCTCACCCGCCGCTCCAGGGCCCTGCTCCTGGCGGTGAACGTGTGCGTGCTCGCCGTCCTCGCCACCGCGACCGTCCTCGTCGCCGACTTCGAACAGGCCGCGCGCCGGGCCGTGTACGGGGACCGGGTGCGGGTCGCCGTCCACACCGACCTCCAGGAGATCGTCGTGACCGGCGGCCGCGAGGGACCGCCCGACCTCTTCCTCGACGGCCGCCTCAGGGTGGCCGGCCAGGACGAGCACCGCTACCACGAGGCCCTCGTCCACCCCGCGATGAAGGGCGAGCACGCGCGCGTGCTGATCGTCGGCGGCGGCGACGGCCTCGCCGCCCGTGAGGTCCTGCGCTACGCGGGGGTCCGCGCCGTCACCGTCGTCGAGATCGACCAGGGGGTCGTCCGCCTCGCCCGTACGGACCCCGCCCTCGCCACGCTCAACGCGCAGGCGTTCCGGGACCCGCGCGTGCGGGTGGTCTACGCGGACGCGTTCGGCTGGCTGAGGGACGCCGCCGATCGTGTGCAGGAACGGTACGACGTGGTGATCTCCGACCTGCCCGACCCCGGCATCACCCCCAGCACCAAGCTGTACTCCGAGGAGTTCTACGGCCTGGTGGCCCGCGTCCTCACCGGCGCCGGACGGTTCGCCGTGCACGCCGGATCGGCCGCCGACCGGCCGCGCACCTACTGGACGGTGGACGCCACCCTGCGCGCCGCGGGCTTCGCGACCCGCCCCTACAGCGCGAGCGGCCGCACCCCCGGCTTCGCCGCCGGACCCGACCGCGCCGACCGCGTCAGCGGCGAGGACCGGGGGCCGTGCGACTGGGGCTTCCTCCTCGCGGTGCGGGGAGGTCGGCGGCCCGCCCTCGGCCTCGCCCCCGACGCGCCCCGGCTGCGCTCGCTGGCCGCCGACACCCTGGCCGCCGCGGCCCGCCGCGCCGAACGCACCAAGGGCGCCGAACTGCCCCCGTCCACCCTCGTGCACCCGAGGTACGGCTCCTGAGCGCGGGACCGCGGCCCGCCCCGCCGGGCCCCCGGGCGGCCGGCCGGGGGCGCACGCCCGGCGGCAAACAGGCGACGTCGCGCCCCGGCCTGAGTAGGCTCGGTTTCCATGGAGCATGAGGTGTTCGTTCCCGTCCCGGCCGAGGCCCTGCGCGCGACGCTCACGGACCCGGCCCGGTTGGTGCGCTGCGTGCCCGGCCTCCAGCGCGACGCCGACGAGTCCGCGGGCCCCCTCACGGGACGGCTCAAGGTCCGGGTCGGCGGCAACACCATCACGTACCGCGGCGCCCTGAAGGTCGTCGAGCGGGACGGTGCCATCACCTACGAGGGCCAGGGAACCGAGGTCCGCGGCAAGGGCTCGGCCGAGCTGTCCCTCACCGTCGTCCTCACTCCGGTGGCCGACGGCACCAGCCTGAGCTTCACCGGCGCCCTCACGGCGGAGGGCCGGCTCGCCGAGGCGACGGACGGGGCGAGGTACCTGGCCGGTGCCAAGCTGCTCGACAGGTTCGTGGACACGCTGGCCGCCCTCGCGGTGGCGCCGGCGGGGGCGGAGGCACCTGCCGACACCGGCACCGACGAAACCGCTGACACCGACACCGACACCGACGAAACCGCCGACGCTGACGCCGACACCGCCGACGCCGACACCGACGACGACGGGCTCGACGACGACGGGCTCGACGACGACGGGGCCGACGACGACGGAGTCGACGACGGGGCCGAGGAGCCCGGCCGGAGCGCCCTGCTCGACACCCCGGTCCCGCCGTCCTCCCTGGACCCGCTCCTGGACGAGGACTTCGGCGGCACCCCGATCGAGTTCCCCGCCCCGCAGCCCGCCGCGGAGGCCGCCCACGCCCGCCGGACGATGATCGGGCGGAGCGCCGAGGAGGTCGACCACGCCCCGCCGCGCGGCCGGTACGCCCCCGTCCCCGCGCCCGAGTCGAGCAGTGCCGGCGCCACCCTGCGCTGGATCGCGCCCGCCGCGGCCCTCGCCCTCGCCTCGGCGGTCGTCGTCGGACGGGCGTTGCGGCGCCGTCGTTGAAACGTGCCCATCGCGGCTAGGGTCGGGGCGTGACGATGCAGACGCGACTGACGGCGGGCGCCGCCGAGTTGACCATCAACCCCGAGCACGGCTGCCGGATCGAGAGCCTGCGCATCGGCGGCACCGAGGTGCTGCGCCAGGGCGAGCGGTACGGCAGCTTCCCGATGGTGCCGTGGTGCGGGCGGACCGAGAACGGCCGCTTCCGCAACGGCGCCACCTCGCACACGCTGCCGGTCAACGCGGCCCCGCACGCCATCCACGGCACCGTCCGCGACGTGGCCTGGAAGACCGCCAGGACGTCCGCCACCGAGGCGGTGTTCACCTGCGAACTCGGTGACCCGTGGCCGTACGAGGGCCGGGTCACCCAGGTCTTCGAACTGGCCGAGGACTCCCTCACGCTCCGCTTCGGGGTCGAGACCTACACCGACTCGTTCCCCGCCCAGGCCGGCTGGCACCCCTGGTTCCTGCGCAACCTCGGCCGGGGCGGCCAGGACGTGGAGCTCGGCTTCGCCCCCGCCTGGCAGGAGGAGCGCGGCGAGAACCACCTCCCCACCGGCCGCCGGATCGACCCCCTCCCCGGCCCCTGGGACGACTGCTTCGGCATGCCCGGCGGCGTCGACGTGACCCTGACCTGGCCGGACGAGCTGGAGCTGAAGGTCGCGAGCCGTGCCGAGTGGGTCGTGATCTACGACGAGCCGGCCGAGGCGGTCTGCGTCGAGCCGCAGTCCGGCCCGCCGAACGGCCTCAACACCCTCCCGCGCCTCGTCACCCCGATCGACCCCCTGGAGGTCGAGAGCGTCTGGAGCTGGCGGCGGCTTTAAGCTGCTGACCATGACTGACGTACGCGCTGAGCTGCTCCAGCAGATCAAGGACAAGGCCGTGGTCCACGGCAAGGTGACCCTCTCGTCGGGTCTGGAAGCCGACTACTACATCGACCTGCGCCGGATCACGCTGGACGGCGAGGCCGCGCCGATGGTCGGTCAGGTCATGCTCGACCTCACCGCCGACCTGGACTTCGACTGCGTCGGCGGGCTGACGCTCGGCGCCGACCCGGTCGCGACCTCGATGCTGCACGCCTCCGCCGCGCGCGGGCAGCGCCTCGACGCCTTCGTCGTGCGCAAGGCGCAGAAGGCGCACGGCATGCAGCGCCGCATCGAGGGCACGGACGTCAAGGGCCGTCGCTGCCTGGTGGTCGAGGACACCTCGACGACCGGCGGCTCGCCGCTGACCGCGGTCGAGGCCGTCCGCGAGGCGGGCGGCGAGGTCGTCGCCGTGGCCACGATCGTGGACCGCGGTGCCGCCGACGCGATCGGCGGGGCGGGCCTGACCTACCTCACCGGCTACCAGCTGGCCGATCTCGACCTGGCGTAACCGCCGCGAAGTCGTGACTTAGGTCCCGGACTCTGGTGATAGCGGTCCTGACCTGCGTTTTCATCCAAGGGCGGGGTGTTTCACGTGAAACACCCCGCCCTTGGTCGTGCCGCGCCCGTGGGAGCCCGGACGAGAGTCTGAAAGGATGGGGTCGACGATGACGTCGCCCCCAGGTCAGGGACAGAAACGCACACACCCCGCACATCACAAGGAGCGGACGAATGCCCATCGCAACCCCCGAGGTCTACAACGAGATGCTCGACCGGGCGAAGGCAGGCAAGTTCGCCTACCCGGCCATCAACGTGACCTCGTCCCAGACCCTGCACGCTGCGCTGCGCGGCTTCGCGGAGGCCGAGAGCGACGGCATCATCCAGATCTCGACCGGCGGAGCCGAGTTCCTGGGCGGTCAGCACAAGAAGGACATGGTCACGGGCGCCGTTGCCCTGGCCGAGTTCGCGCACATCGTCGCCGCGAAGTACGACATCACGGTCGCCCTGCACACCGACCACTGCCCGAAGGACAAGCTGGACGGCTACGTCCGTCCGCTGCTCGACATCTCCGCCGAGCGCGTCGCCCGTGGCGAGAACCCGCTGTTCCAGTCGCACATGTGGGACGGCTCCGCCGAGACCCTCGCGGACAACCTGGCCATCGGCCAGGAGCTGCTCGCGAAGGCCGTCGCCGCCAAGATCATCCTTGAGGTCGAGATCACCCCGACCGGCGGCGAGGAGGACGGTGTCAGCCACGAGATCAACGACGAGCTGTACACCACCGTCGAGGACGCGATCCGTACCGCCGAGGCCCTGGGCCTGGGCGAGAAGGGCCGCTACCTGCTCGCCGCCTCCTTCGGCAACGTGCACGGCGTCTACAAGCCGGGCAACGTCGTGCTCCGCCCCGAGCTCCTCAAGGACCTCCAGGCCGGCGTCGCCGAGAAGTTCGGCAAGGCCTCCCCGTTCGACTTCGTCTTCCACGGCGGCTCGGGCTCGACGGCCGAGGAGATCGCCACCGCGCTGGAGAACGGCGTCGTGAAGATGAACCTCGACACCGACACGCAGTACGCCTTCACCCGCCCGGTCGTGGACCACATGTTCCGCAACTACGACGGTGTCCTGAAGGTCGACGGCGAGGTCGGCACGAAGTCCACCTACGACCCGCGCACCTGGGGCAAGCTCGCCGAGGCCGGCATGGCCACCCGCGTGGCCGAGGCGTGCGCCGCGCTGCGCTCGACCGGCACGAAGCTGAAGTAGGCACCGAGCCGCGGCGGGCGACAGCCGGAGCCGCGCAGGTGGCCGAAGCGGGCGTGACGCCGCGGTGAGCACGGAGCGAAAGCCCGGCACCTCAGGGTGCCGGGCTTTTTCGCGTGCGCGCCTTGTCATGGACGTGGTCTAGTCTTCCCTGCACCGTGCCCCCATGATCGAGGGGCCGGAGACCATGTTCTTGGGGGGCCTCTTCATCGTGCGCAAGCGCACTCTCTCGACTGCGACCGCACTCGCGGTTCTCATCAGCTCCGCGGCACTCGTCGCGGGCACGGCGGGCCCGGCGTCCGCCGACAGCAGCAAGCTCCTGCCGATGTCGTCCGTGGGCGACATGGTGGTGGACGGCGTCCACCGGAAGATCTTCATCAGCGACCCGTACCTCGGGAAGGTCGTCGCGACCGACTACGCGGGCACGGTCCTGGGCACCGTCTCCGACCTGCCCGGCGTCACCGGGCTGGCGCTCTCCGCCGACTCGGGCAGCCTGTACGCCGCGGTGCCCGGCGCCGACGCGATCGTCGCCCTGGACGCCGAGGCGGTGACGGAGAAGACCCGTTACGCCACCGGCGAGGGCACCGATCCGAAGTTCGTGGCGGCCGCGGGCGGCAGGATCTGGTTCGGCTACGGCACCGACTACGACGGTGACATCGGCTCGATCGACACCTCCGGCGAGCAGCCCGTGGTGGCCCTGGGCCAGGACGCGGAGATCAACTACTCCGGCGCCCCGCGGCTCGTCGCCTCGCCCACGGACCCGAACGCCCTCGCTGCCGTGTCCTCGTACTACCACTCGTTCCGGATCGGCGCGTACGACGTGAGCACGGGCGCCGCGGTCCGCACCGCGCGCTCTCCCGAGTCCGAGACGGGCAGCGGCGGCATGGTCAGCGACCTCGCCTACACCCAGGACGGCAGCCGTCTGATCACGGCCACCGCGGGCAACCGGCACCGGGTCTGGCAGGTCTCCGACCTCACCCAGGTGGGGGCCTACGCCAGCGAGTACCACGGCGCGGCCGTGGCCGTCGCCGCCGACGGCACCGTCGCGGCGGGCTCCGACGCCCCGTACGACCCGGACGTGTTCGTCTACCGGCCGGGCGAGACGACCGCCGTGCGGCAGTACGACTTCCCCAACACCGGGACCTACAGCAGCGGCGACGGCCTCGCTCCCAGCTCCCTCGCCTGGGAGCCGGGCGGCAGCCGCCTGTTCGCGGTGACCGCCGCCAGCAGTGGCAACGGCGTCCGCCTGAACGTCCTGGACGAGCCCACCAAGTCCGTGCCCACGGTCACCGTGAAGGTCCCGTCCACCGTGGCGGTCCTCAAGGCGATCACCGTCTCGGGCACGGTCACGGGGACCCTGGTGCCGCCGGCCGGCACGCCGCTGACCGTGACGCGGTACGACGCCGAGTTCCCGAAGGGCAAGGCGCTCGGGACGAAGCCGCTCGGGGCGAACGGCGCGTTCTCGTTCCCGGACACCCCGACCGCGGCCGGCAACGTCACGTACCGGGTGACGTACGCGGGCGACGCCACGCGCACCGGTGCGAGCGGCACGGCGGTCGTCAACGTGACCCCGTTCAAGACCGCGCTGACGCTCGACCGGAACAACCTCACCGTCAACTACGGCACCAACGTGACGTACACGGCCTCCCTGGGCTGGTCGTACCGCAACCGCGTCGTGGAGATCTGGGCCGACCCGTACGGGGCGGAGCCGCGGCGGCTGCTCAAGCGGGGCACGGTCAACTCGGCGGGCAAGCTGTCGGTGACGACCAAGATGACCCGCGACACCTGGGTGACCGCGATCTTCGCCGGTGACACCCGGTCCGGCTGGGCCAAGGCCGGGTCCACGGTGTACACGAAGGCCGGCCTGACGACCGCGCTGTCCCGGCACTACAAGTGGTCGAAGATCGGCACCATCTGGTACCAGACGTACCACCAGTCCACCGACGTGCTGGTCACCGCGTGGAACAACCCGTACCCGGGCCGCAAGACCAAGGTCGAGCTCCAGGTCTGGTACGCGGGCGCCTGGCGCAGCGGCGCCACGGACTACGTCTCGCTGACCAGCGGCGGCATGGCGTACGTCAACCTCGACGCCAACGGCGCGGAGGGCGTCCGCGCCCGGGTCCGCACGGCGTACGTGGACACCACGTCCGGCGACAACGTGAACACCACGAACTACGGCGGGTGGAAGTACTTCAACGTCACCCGCTGACCCCCCGGTCCGCGAGGCCCCGTCCACCGGTTTCCTCGGATTCCGGTGGGCGGGGCTCCGTCGTTCGCGGGATCATGCAGGCATGGACATCCGGATGAGCTCCGGGACGGGCCGCTGGATCCTGTTCACGACCGTGCTCGGGTCCGGGATGGCGCTGCTCGACTCCACCGTCGTCAACGTCGCGCTGCCGCACATCGGCGAGGACCTGGGCGCCGACCTCGGCGCGCTCCAGTGGACCGTGAACGCGTACATGCTGACCCTGGCCGGGCTGATCCTGCTCGGCGGGGCGCTCGGCGACCGCTACGGCCGCCGCCGGGTGTTCGTGATCGGCGTGGTGTGGTTCGCGGTCGCGTCGCTGCTGTGCGGGCTCGCCCCGAACGCGGGGGTGCTGATCGCGGCCCGCGCCCTCCAGGGGGTGGGCGGGGCGCTGCTCACGCCCGGTTCGCTCGCGCTGATCCAGGCGAGTTTCCACGAGGACGACCGGGCCAGGGCGGTCGGCCTGTGGTCGGGATTCGGCGGGGTGGGGGCGGCGATCGGGCCGTTTGTCGGCGGCTGGCTGGTGGACGGGCCGGGCTGGCGCTGGGTGTTCCTGCTGAACGTGCCGCTCGCGGTCGTCTGCGTGCCGGTGGCGCTGCGGCACGTGCCGGAGTCCCGGGACGAGACGGCGCACGGCCGGTTCGACGTGCTGGGGGCGTTCCTCGGCGCGGTGGCGCTCTCGCTCGTCACGTACGCGCTGATCGGCGCGGCCTGGTGGGCGGCGGTGGTCGGGCTCGCGGTCGGGGCGGCGTTCGTGCTGGTGGAGCGGCGGCGCGGCGAGGCGGCGATGACGCCGCCGTCGATCTTCCGCTCGCGGCTCTTCACCGCCGTCAACCTGGTCACCCTGTGCGTGTACGCGGCCTTCGGCGGGTTCTTCTTCCTGGCCGCGCTCCAGCTCCAGGTGGTGTCCGGCTACTCGGCGCTCGGCGCCGGTACGGCCCTGCTGCCGACGACCGTGCTGATGCTGCTGCTCTCGGCGAAGTCCGGTGAGCTGGGGGAGCGGATCGGCCCCCGGATCCCGCTCACGGTGGGGCCGCTGCTGTGCGCCGCGGGCATGCTGCTGATGCTGCGGGTCGGGGAGGACGCGTCCTACGTGCGGGACGTGCTGCCGGCCATGGTCGTCCTCGGGCTGGGCATGACGGCCCTGGTCGCGCCGCTGACCGCGACCGTCCTCGCCTCGGTGGACGTGGCCAGGGCGGGCCTCGCCAGCGGGATCAACAACGCCGCGGCCCGGGCGGCCGGGCTGCTCGCGGTGGCCGCGCTGCCGCTGCTGGCCGGGATGGGCCCGGAGGCGTACCTCTCGGCGGCCGAGTTCGACGAGACCTTCCGGCGGGCCATGCCGATGTGCGCGGCCCTCCTGGTGGCCGGCGCGGTCCTCGCCTGGACGACGATGCGCACCCCGGTCGGGGCGGTCGCGTGCCATCCGGAGTGCCGGGTGCACTGCGGGGTGACGGCGCCGCCCCTGGACCCGGGGAAGCGGGAGCCGGGGGAGCGGGAGCGGCCGGGGTCGGCGCCCTGAGGCAGACTGGGCCCATGGCCATCCACGAGAACCTGCTGGGGGGACCGGCCCCCACCCACCTGCCCGACGACCCGGGTCCGCGCGAGCTGCTCGCGAGCGGTACGGCGCCGGCGGACGTCGCCGCGAAGTACCCGACGTCCTCGCTCGCCTGGGCCCGGCTCGCCGACGACGCCTACGAGCGCGGCGCGGTCGTCGAGTCGTACGCCTACGCCCGTACCGGCTACCACCGCGGCCTCGACGCGCTGCGCCGCAGCGGCTGGAAGGGCCACGGCCCGGTGCCGTGGGAGCACGAGCCGAACCGCGGCTTCCTGCGCGCGCTGCACGCCCTGGCGCGTGCGGCCGGCGAGATCGGTGAGAAGGACGAGTTCGAGCGCTGCACCACGTTCCTGCGGGACTCCTCGGAGACGGCCGCCGAGACCCTCGGCTGACGCTTCCCGCTCTGCGGTGCCACGCCCTTCCCCCGCCACGGGGGAAGGGCGTTCGAACGTGTTTCCGTATGACGAAGACGGGATCTACATCGCTGGTCCGATCGTGTCATGATGCGCTTGGGACGGCGCGCGACGCAGCACGCCTCCCGAGGGGACCGGGGCTCCCGTGCCGGACGACGCGCCGCACGGAGGAGCAGACCGCTACCCGGTAGTACGTATCGAGGAGACAGCAATGTCCACCTTCCCCGATGCCGGAGCCGGTTCGGTCGTCGACGACCCGAACCTCGACTTCGCGGGTACCACGCCGTACGAGGACTACGTCCAGGCGGACGTCCTCACCCACCTCCAGCACCTCCGCTCGGACGACCCCGGCGAGATGGTCTTCCTGGTCACCACCCAGGTCATGGAGCTGTGGTTCACGGTGATCGTCCACGAGTGGGAGACCGCGAGCCGCGCGCTGCGCGAGGACCGCGTCCCCGTCGCGATGGACGCGCTCAAGCGCTCCGTGCGCGAGCTGGAGGCGCTCAACCACTCCTGGCGGCCGCTGGCCCAGCTCACCCCCGCCCAGTTCAACGCCTACCGCGCCGCGCTCGGCGAGGGCTCGGGCTTCCAGTCGGCGATGTACCGCCGGATGGAGTTCCTGCTCGGCGACAAGGCCGCCTCCATGCTGGTGCCGCACCGGGGCGCGCCCCGCGTCCACGCCGAGCTGGAGAAGGCGCTCCAGGAGCCGAGCCTGTACGACGAGGTCCTCGCGTTCCTGTCCCGCCGGGGCCTGCCCGTGCCGGCCTCGGTCCTCGGCCGCGACCTGTCGCAGCGGTACGAGCCGTCCCCCGAGGTCGAGGCGGTCTGGGCCGGGATCTACGCGGACGCCGACCAGAACGGCGAGCTCGTCCGCCTCGGCGAGGCCCTCAGCGACGTCGCCGAACTCGTCTGGCGCTGGCGCAACGACCACCTGGTCGCGACCCGGCGCGCGATGGGCGCCAAGACCGGCACCGGCGGCTCGGCCGGCGTGGCCTGGCTGGAGAAGCGGGCCCAGAAGAACGTGTTCCCGGAGCTCTGGACGGCCCGCAGCCATGTCTGACCTCCTCAAGGACCGGGCGCGCGCCCTCGACGCGGCCGACGACCTGGGCAAGCACCGCGAGAAGTTCGCCCTCGACGCCGGGACCGTCTACCTCGACGGCAACTCGCTCGGCGCGCTGCCCGCCCACGTCCCGGCCCGGATGGCCGACGTCATCACCCGCGAGTGGGGCGAGCTGCGCATCCGCTCCTGGGACGAGTCCGGCTGGTGGACCGCGCCCGAGCGGATCGGCGACCGGATCGCGCCGATCGTCGGCGCGGCCCCCGGGCAGATCGTGGTCGGCGACTCGACGAGCGTGAACGTCTTCAAGGCGGTCGTCGCCGCGGCCCGGCTGAACGGCGACGGGCGGGACGAGATACTCGTCGACGCGACGACCTTTCCCACGGACGGGTACATCGCGGAGTCGGCGGCGCGGATGACGGGGCACGTCGTCGTGCCGTGCGACCCGGCCGACATGGCGGCCGCGGTGAGCGGCCGCACGGCCGCCGCGCTCGTCAACCACGTCGACTACCGGACGGGACGGCTCCAGGACCTGCCCGGCATCACCGCCGCGCTCCACGGGGCGGGCGCGCTCGCCGTCTGGGACCTGTGCCACAGCGCGGGCGCGCTGCCCGTCGGGCTCGACGCGCACGCGGTCGACCTGGCCGTCGGCTGCACCTACAAGTACCTGAACGGCGGCCCCGGTTCGCCCGCGTACCTGTACGTCGCCGAGCGGCACCAGGCCGGCTTCGACTCGCCGCTGCCCGGCTGGAACTCACACGCCGACCCGTTCGCCATGACCCCCGGGTACGCGGCGGCCGAGGGCGCGCTGAAGGGCCGGGTCGGCACCCCCGACATCCTCTCGATGCTGGCGCTCGAAGCGGCGCTCGACGTCTGGGACGGGGTCGCGATCGAGGACGTGCGGGCCAAGTCCCTGGCGCTCACCGACTTCTTCCTGGAGTGCGTGCGCGCCTACGCGCCCGCGGGCCGGGTCGAGCCGGCGACGCCCGTCGGGCACGGCGAGCGCGGCAGTCAGGTCGCGCTGCGCTGCGCCGAGGCGCCGGCCGTGATGGCCGAGCTGATCCGCCGCGGTGTGGTCGGCGACCTGCGCCGCCCGGACGTGCTGCGGTTCGGCTTCACGCCGCTGTACGTCGGTTTCGCGGACGCGGAGCGGGCGGCGCGGGTCCTCGCGGAGGTCCTGACCGACCTCGCCGGCTGAGGCGCGACCGTCCGATGAACGCCTGATCTGCGGGGGCTCCGGTGCTGGTACCGTCCCCGCAGGTCAGGCCAATTCGGCCGCGTATCCGAGAGGTTGGAACACCATGCCGGACCCCGCCGCGCGCGATGCCGCCGAAGAGGCGTCGGCCTTCTCGCACCCGGCCGTCCCCCCGGACGCCTCCGCCGCGTACGGCGACCACCCGGACCAGGTGGTCGACTTCTACGCCCCGCGCGACGGACGCACCAGGGCCCCGCTCGTCGTCGCCCTGCACGGCGGCGCCTGGCGGGCCCCGTACGACCGGTGGCACCTGACGCCCTTCGTGGACTTCCTGGCCCGCCGCGGCTTCGCCGTGGCGAGCGTCGAGTACCGGCGCGGCAGCGACATCCCCCGCCAGGGCGGCACGGCCCCGGTCGCCGGCCGCTGGCCCGAGACCTTCGACGACGTGGCCGCCGCCCTCGACGCCGTGCCGGAGCTGGCCGCCGAGCACCTGCCGCAGGCCGACACCTGCCGGATCGTCCTCACCGGCCACTCCGCCGGCGGCCACCTCGCCCTGTGGGCCGCCGCCCGGCACGTCCTGCCCGCCGGCTCCCCGTGGCGCCTCCCCGACCCGCCCGCCCTGCGCGGCGTCGTCGCCCTCGCCCCCATCGCCCACTTCGCGCGGGCCGTCGAGCTCGGGGTGTGCGGCGGCGCGGTCACCGAACTCCTCGGCGGCGAGGCCGCCTACGCGGCGCGCGCGGCCTCCGCCGACCCCGCCGTCCTCCTGCCGACCGGCATCGCGACCACCCTCGTCCAGGGCCGCGAGGACGTCGTCGTCCCGCACGCCGTCGCCGAGGCCTACGCGGAGGCGGCGTCCAAGGCGGGCGAGGAGGTCGGCCTCACGCTCCTGGAGGACATCGGCCACTTCCCGCTGATCGACCCGGCCGCCGACGCCTGCGCGGTGGTCGCGGAGGAGATCGCCCAACTGGCCTGGTGACGGGCGACCCGGAATCCCGTCCTTGCCCGGGTGCTCGTACAACCCTTCGAGCCGGTGGCGGGTCTGATCGGGCGCGGCACTCCCGTGTCCGATCTTCCTCGTGGGGGTTTCACCTTGCAGATCCGGTCCACCGGCACCCGACTCGCCACGGCTGTCACGGTCGTCCTCGCCGTCACCGCCCTCGGTGCCGGCACGTCGGCCGCCGCCCCGGAGGCCTTCGCGGCCGTCCCGGCGGCCGTCGCGGCAACCCAGGACACCGACCTTCCCGTCTACCCGGCAGGCAGCGACTTCGGAGGCGTGGGCTCCTCCGGCTTCCTGACGTACTCCTTCGCCCCCGACGGCACCCGAAACCTGCTCTGGACGCCGTTCGACGGCGGCACCGCGACCCCGCTCCAGGACCCCGACGGCTGGGCCGTGGGTGCCGGTGACGTGGTCGTCCTCGGCGACGACTCCTGGTCCGCCGAGTTCCGTTCGATCACCTTGCGGAACATGGCCGACCCGGCCGCGCCGGGCGTCGGCATCGACCTCGGCGCGCTGGGCGGCAACTACGTGGCCGTGCTGAGCCCCACGAGTGTGCTCGCCCAGGTCGTGAACCAGGTCGGCCAGGCGGAACTGCACGTCGTCACCAAGGACGGTGCCACGACGACCAGCCGCAAGATCGCAGGCCTGCCGGCGGACGCCACCGACTTCTTCGGCTCCAGGACCCGCGACGGCCAGGTCCTCGTCGGATACGAGACCGGACCCCAGGACGCGCGGACCGGCGGCCGGGCCCTGGTCGACGCGGCGGCCGGGACGGTCACCGCCACATACGCCTCTCCCGAGTCCGGGTACGGCTACGGCGGCCTGGACTTCTCCGCCTCCCACGTGACCTGGTTCGGCTACGAGGCCGGTACCGGTGACTACATCACGTCCGTGGACCGCAGGACGGACGAGCAGAGGAAGACCGTCCTCGGCCCTCACGGCGACGAGTGGTACAGCACGCTCGTGGGCGACTGGCTGGTCCACGGCAACCCCGAGAAGCCCGCCCGGGCCGTCTCCCTGACCAGCGGCGAGATCGTCGAGCTCGGCGTCATGTCCTCGGGGGCGGCGTCCTCGGCCGACGGCAGCGCGGTGCTCCGGGGCAGCCGGGCCGCCGACGGCAGCGGTCTCTTCCGCGTCGCGGCCGACGGCAGCGGCACCCCGACGGTCACCAAGGTCGCCGAGACGGGCACGCCGCCGGTGACCGAGCAGCCGCTGGAGATCCAGCAGGTCCACGTCCCCGACACGGCGGAGCTCGACAAGACCGGCGGCAAGGTCACCCTGGGCTGGACGCTGTCGCGCGCCGACGCCTACCTGGACGTCACGCTCACGCACGTCGCCACCGGCAAGGAGTTCAGGAAGCGGGTGACCGCTCCCGCGACCGGCACCCTGTTCTCGTTCGACTGGGACGGTGTCATCGGCGGGGTCGACGCGCCGAACGGCAAGTACGGCGTGGAGGCCGAGGCGACGCTGCTCGACGGCACCGGCGAGCCCGCCTACCAGGGCTGGTTCACCAGCGTCGTCCGCGCGGCCAACCCGCACGACTACAACGACAACGGCTCCACCGACGTCCTCGCCCGGGACGCCGCCGGCGTCCTGTGGCGCGACGATCTGCGGGACCGCCCGGTGGACGGCACGTTCGTGTCCGCCCAGCGCACCCGGCTCGGCGGGGGCTGGAACACGTACAAGCAGATCGAGGCCGCCGGCGACATCGGCGGCGCGGCCTCCGGCGACCTGGTCGCGGTCGACGGCTCCGGCCTGCTCTGGCTCTACCTGGGCAAGGGCGACGGCACCTTCGCGCCGCGCGCGCAGATCGGCAGCGGCTGGCAGACCTACAACAAGCTCGCCGGCGGCTCGGACCTCGACGGCGACGGCCGCTCCGACCTGGTGGCCACGGACAGCACGGGCGTCCTGTGGTTCTACAAGGGCACCGGCAGCTACGCGAAGCCGTTCGCGCCCCGGGTCCGCGTCGGCGGCGGCTGGCAGGTCTACAACCACCTCACCGCCGTCGGCGACGTCGCCGGCACGGCCGCCGGGGACCTGGTCGCCCGTGACACCTCCGGTGTCCTGTGGCTGTACCAGGGCAACGGCGCCGGCGGGTTCGCGCAGCCCGTGCGGATCGGTGGCGGCTGGGGCGCCTTCTCCCAGCTCGTCGGCGCCGGCGACCTGGACGGCGACGGACGCCCCGACATGATCGCGTACGGGGCGGGCGGCACGTACGTCTACCGCTCGACGGGGACCGTCAACTCCGCTTTCAGCCGTCAGACGACGACGCTGTACGCGGGCGAGGGCACCAAGTTCAACAACGTCCTCTAGAAACGCCCGGTAGTCCTCAAGAGGGACCCGGAAGGATCCGTACAGAGCCGGACGACCACGGTACGGGGCCCCCGTACCGTGGTTCGCGTGACCCAGACACAGACCTCCGAGACGAGCCGCAGCCCCGAGTTCCGCCTGGTGCAGGCGGCGCTCGGGGGGCTGCGCCAGGAACTCTTCCACGACGCGTTCGCGTACCGGCCGCTGAAGCGCATGGACACGGAGAGCGGCGCCGTGAGTCGCCTGCCGAAGCGGATACGGGCCCACCTGGGCCTGCTGCCGCACGCGACCGTCGCCTTCCTCGCGATGATCGTCTTCCTGATCGGGTACGACCGGGTCAACAGCGACTTCGGCCCGGCGGCGTTCCTCTTCGCCTGGGCGTCGCCCGCCATCGTGCTGGCCACGCTCATCAGGCCGGTCCTCGCCTACTGGGCCTCGCTCTGCTCGGCCCCCTTCCTCGCCTTCCTGGGCGGTTACTGGGGCGGCTGGCCCTGGACGGACAACGCCTTCGCCGCCCACCTGATCGTCCTCACCGTCGTCGCCGCCCGCACCGGGCCGCGCACCGCCGGGTGGATGTGGACGGGGACGGCGGCCTACGCCCTCTTCGCCGAGATGTTCCTCGGCGTGGGACGCAGCTCCGACTCGATCCCGCTGCTCTTCGTCTCGGCCCTCGCGCTGCTCACCGTCTCCCTGATCCAGATCCGCCGCCAGGCCGCCCGCGAGGTCACCGCCCAGCAGACCGTCACCGCCCAGGAGATCTCCAAGCGGACGGTCCTGGAGGAGCGCACCACCATCGCCCGCGAGCTCCACGACGTCGTCGCGCACCACATGTCGGTGGTCGCCATCCAGGCGGAGGCCGCGCCCTACCGGGTCGAGAACCCGCCGCCGGAGCTGGAGCAGGCCTTCCTCACCATCCGCGAGAACGCCGTCGCCGCGCTGACCGAGCTGCGCCGCATCCTCGGGGTCGTACGGGCCGAGGACTACGAGGCGCCCGACGCCCCGCAGCCGACCCTCGGAGACCTGGACGCCCTGATCCGCAACGTCGCGGAGGCCGGGCTCGACGTCGAGAAGACGGTGACCGGCTCGGTGCGGGAGCTGCCGCAGGGCGTGGAGCTCTCCGCGTACCGGATCGTCCAGGAGGCCCTGTCGAACGTGCTGCGGCACGCGCCGGGCGCGGCGGCGAAGGTCGAGGTCAGCTATGTCCTCGGCGGCCTGGGGCTCCGGATCGCCAACGGGCCGGCGCGCGGCCTGGCGAAGCCGTCGCCGGGTGCCGGGCACGGCATCACGGGCATGCGGGAGCGTGTGACGATGCTGGGCGGGGAGATGACGGCCGAGGCGACCGACGACGGTGGCTACGAGGTGGCGGCCTTCGTCCCCGTGAGCCGCGAGGAGGCCCCGCAGTGATCCGCGTACTGATCGTCGACGACCAGATGATGGTCCGCGAGGGCTTCTCGGTGCTGCTCGGTGCGATGCCGGACATCGAGGTCGTCGGCGAGGCCGTCAACGGCCGGGAGGCCATCGCCCAGGTCGCCGCCCTCCGCCCGGACGTGGTCCTCATGGACATCCGGATGCCCGAGCTGAACGGCATCGACGCCACCCGGGAGATCGTCGCCGCCGACTCGGACGCGAAGGTGCTCGTGCTGACCACCTTCGACCTGGACGAGTACGTGTACCAGGCGCTGCGCGCCGGGGCCTCCGGCTTCCTGCTCAAGGACGCCTCGGCCCGGCAGCTCGCGGAGGGCGTGCGGGTCGTCGCGGCCGGCGAGGCGCTGCTCGCGCCGACCGTCACCAGGCGGCTGATCACCGAGTTCGCGAAGGCGCCGGGAACCTCGCCGCGCCCGCCGGCGACGGCGCAGATCGGGGAGCTGACCGAGCGGGAGACGGAGGTCCTCGTCCTCATCGCCCAGGGCCTGTCGAACGCCGAGATCGCCGAGCACCTCGTCGTCGCCGAGTCCACGATCAAGACGCACGTCAGCCGCATCCTGGTGAAGCTGGGCCTGCGCGACCGGACGCAGGCGGCGGTCTTCGCCTACGAGGCGGGTCTGGTGCGGGTCGGCGGCTGAGCCGCCGCGCGGGGGTAGCGTCCGCTCATGGACGCTGTTGACGCTGTGTACGACCCCTGGTCGCCGGAGTTCGTCGCCGACCCGTATCCCGCCTACGCCGCGCTGCGTGCCGCCGGCCGCGCGCACTGGCACGCCCCCACCCGCCAGTGGCTGATCCCGCACCACGCGGACGTGTCGGCGCTGCTCCGCGACCGGCGGCTCGGCCGGACGTACACGCACCGCTTCACGCACGAGGAGTTCGGGCGGGAGGCGCCGGACGCCGCGTACGAGCCCTTCCACACGCTCAACGACCACGGGCTGCTGGATCTGGAGGGGGCGGACCACACGCGGATCCGGCGGCTGGTGTCGAAGGCGTTCACGCCGAGGACGGTGGAGGACCTGGCGCCGACCGTACGGCGGCTGGCCGCCGGGCTCGTCGGCGACCTGGTGGCGGCGGGCGGCGGCGATCTGCTCGGCGCGGTCGCCGAGCCGCTGCCGGTGGCGGTGATCGCCGAGATGCTGGGGGTGCCGGAGGACGACGAGGAGCGGGGTCGACTGCGGCCCTGGTCGGCGGCGATCTGCGGGATGTTCGAGCTGAACCCGTCGGAGGAGACGGCCCGGCGGGCGGTCCGGGCGTCGATCGAGTTCTCCGACTACCTGCGGGAGCTGATCGCGCGGCGGCGGAGGGAACCGGGGGAGGACCTGATCTCGTCCCTGGTCGCCGTGGAGGGGCTGACGGAGCAGGAGATGGTCTCCACGTGCGTCCTGCTCCTGAACGCGGGCCACGAGGCCACGGTGAACACCACGGTCAACGGCTGGTGGACGCTGCTCAAGGAGGGCGTCCGTCCGGACCCCGAAAAGTTGTCCACAGCTGTGGAAGAACTTCTGCGGTACGACACCCCGCTCCAGATGTTCGAGCGCTGGGTCCTCGACGACATCGAGCTCGGCGGCCGGGTCATCCCGCGCGGCTCCGAGGTCGCCCTCCTCTTCGGCTCCGCCAACCGCGACCCCGCCCGCTTCGGCCCGACCGCCGACGTGCTCGACCTCACCCGGGCCGACAACCCCCACGTCACCTTCGGCGCCGGCATCCACTACTGCCTCGGCGCCCCGCTCGCCCGCCTCGAACTCACCGCCGTCTTCGGCGAGTTGCTGAGGCAGGCGCCGGACCTGCGGCTCGCGGCCGAGCCGGTGCGGAAGCCCGGGTACGTCATCCGGGGCGTCGAGGAACTGCTCGTCGAGGTGTGAGCCCGGGTGTGAGTCCGGGTGGGACCGGGGCGGGAGGAGCGGCGGGAGCCGGGGTGTGGGTCCGGGCGGGAGGAGCGGCGGGAGCCGGGGTGTGGGTCCGGGCGGGAGGAGCGGCGGGGGCCGAGGTGCCGGCCCGGGCGAGCCGAGGAGCCGGGGCAGCCGGTCGCCTCAGCCCGCCAGGTCCCGGCGGCGCAGCCCCGCGAGGCCGGCCGCGACCAGCGCGGCGGCCAGCGCCGTCAGGGCCAGGACCGGGGTCCAGGCCATGTCCTGGCCCGGCAGCCTCGGCAGGTGGCCGAAGGGGGACAGGTCGAGGGCTGCCTGCGGCAGGCCGAGCGCCGGGCCGATCCAGCCGAGGGCCAGGCAGAGCCCGGCGACGCCCCAGGCGGCGGTCGCGGCCCTCGGGGCGGCGCCCCAGAGCAGGACCGCCAGGCCGGCGAGCACCCACACGGCCGGGAGCTGGACGAGCGCGGCGCCCAGGACGGGACCGGCGTCCTGCCCGTACGAGAGGGCGAGGCCGAGCCCGGCCAGGACCAGGATCAGGGCCGAGCCGCCGAAGGCGATCACCAGGTGCCCGGCGGCCCAGCGGAGCCGGCCCAGGGCGCCCGCGAGGAGCGGCTCCGCCCGGCCCGAGGTCTCCTCGCCGTACGGCCGCAGCACCGAGCCGACCGCGTACAGGGCGGCGACCATCCCGAAGAGGGACACCATGGTGGCGAGGAAGGCGTCGGTGAGCGCGCTCTGCCCGCCCATCCGCTCGAAGATCTCGCGGGCCCGCTCGTTGTCGCCGACGATGTCCGCCGCGCCCTCCACCATCCCGCCGAACACGAGGCCGCCGACGAGGAAGCCGAGCGACCAGCCGAGGAGCGGGCCGCGCTGGAGCCGCCGGGCGAGTGCCCCGGCGGTCGCGAGGCGCCCCTCGGCCGGGCCCGGCCGGGTCGCGAGGAAGCCCGCCCCCACGTCCCTGCGGGCGGCCAGCGCGTACGCCGCCGACGCCTGGAGCAGGACGGCCGCGGCGATCAGGAGCAGCACCCACCAGCGCTCGCCGGCGAAGGCGCGGACCTGCTCGGCCCAGCCGACGGGGGAGAGCCAGGTCGCCGCGGAGGAGCCGTCGGGGGTCCCCGAGTCGCCGGCCGCCCGCAGCACGAAGGCCAGGCCGAGGACGGCGGCCGACAGGCCCTTGGCGAGCCGGGCGCTCTCCGTGACCTGGGCGGCGAGCGCGGCGGCCGTCGCGAAGACCATGCCGGTGCCGCCGATCGCCAGGCCGAGCGCGAGCGCCCCGGCCGCGCCCTGTCCGGCGAGCCCGGCGGTGACGATCAGGGCGACGGCCGCGTTCAGGCCGAGGGCGGCGAGGAGGGCCGCGGTGAGCGGGGCGCGGCGGCCGACCGCCCCGGCGGACAGCATCTCCTGACGGCCCGTCTCCTCCTCCTCGCGGGTGTGCCGGACGACCACGAGCAGGCTCGCGACGGCGGCGAGGACCGCGCCGAAGGTGCCGAAGCGCCAGGCGACGAGCGCGCCGAGGGAGTCGCCGAAGACCGGCCCGTACAGCGCGCGCATCGAGCTGTTGGCGGTCATGGAGGCGGCGAGCTCGGCCCGCTCGGCGGCCGTGCCGTACAGCCCCTCCAGGGACCCGGCGCCGCTCGCGACCATCCCGCCGACGACGAGCGCCCAGACCGGGATCATCACCCGGTCGCGGCGCAGGGCGAGCCGGGTGAGGGCCCCGGTGCCCGCGAGGCTCATGACGCCTCCTCGTCCGTGTAGTGGCGGAGGAACAGCTCCTCCAGGGTCGGCGGCGTCGAGGTCAGGCTCCGTACGCCCGCCTCGGTCAGGGAGCGGAGGACGGCGTCGAGCCGGTCGGTGTCGACCTGGAACCGCACGCGGCCGCCCCGGCCCCCTTCGCCCTCCTGGAGGGCGAAGCCGTGCACGCCGGGCAGCCGGGCGAGTCCGTTCGGCGGTCCGGCGAGTTCGGCGGTGACGCTGGTGCGGGTCAGGTGCCGCAGCTCCGCGAGCGAACCGGACTCGACGGTCCGGCCCTTGCGGACGATGCTGACCCGGTCGCAGAGGGCCTCGACCTCGCTGAGGATGTGGCTCGACAGCAGCACGGTCCGGCCCCGGTCGCGGGCCTCCTCGACGCAGCTCCGGAAGACCTCCTCCATCAGCGGGTCGAGGCCGCTGGTCGGTTCGTCGAGGACGAGCAGGTCGACGTCGGCGGCGAAGGCGGCCACGAGGGCGACCTTCTGCCGGTTGCCCTTGGAGTAGGTGCGGCCCTTCTTGGTGGGGTCGAGCTCGAAGCGCTCGATCAGCTCCGCGCGGCGGGCCCCGTCGAGGGGCGCGCCCCGCAGCCGGCCGTACAGGTCGATGACCTCGCCGCCGGAGAGGTTGCGCCAGAGGGTCACGTCGCCGGGGACGTACGCGATCCGGCGGTGCAGCTCGACGGCGTCCTGCCAGGGGTCGCGGCCGAGCACCCGGGCGCCGCCGGAATCGGCCCGCAGCAGGCCCAGGAGGACGCGGATGGTGGTGGACTTCCCGGCGCCGTTGGGGCCGAGGAAGCCGTGGACCTCGCCGGTCTCGACGCTGAGGTCGAGGCCGTCGAGCGCCTGGGTGCGCCCGAAGGACTTGTGCAGTCCGACGACGCTGATCGCCTTCGTCATGCTTCAGAACGTACGGTAGTTTCACAAATTTGTGAAGTTAAGGAACGGTATAAAATCAGGGGATGGGTGAGAGCCAGATGACGAAGACCGACGCCGGCGGCGAAGAGGCGGTCTCCCGCTTCGTCGAGCGCTTCGCGGCCGAGATGACCGCCGCCGGCATGCAGCGCATGGCGAGCCGCGTCTTCGCGGCCCTCCTCGCCTCCGAGACCGCCTCCATGACCTCGGCCGAACTCGCCGAACAGCTCCGGATCAGCCCGGCCGCCGTCTCCGGCGCGATCGGCTACCTCACCCAGGTCGACATGGTCAGCCGCGAGCGCGACCCCGGCACCCGCCGCGACCGCTACGTCCTCCACAACGAGCTCTGGTACGAGACCTTCACCCGCCGCGACCAGGTCCTCGTCCGCTGGGAGAAGGTCCTGAACGAAGGCGCCGAGACCCTCGGCCCCGACACCGCCGCCGGCCGCCGCACCGCCGAGACCGCCGAGTTCTTCGCCTTCCTCCACGGCGAGATGGCCGGGATCATGGACCGCTGGCGCGACCACCGGGCCGCGCGCGGCACCGCTCAGGGGGCCTGAGCCTCCACCGGCGGGGCGATCCGGTCGAGCAGCGCCAGGAACTCCTTCCCGTCCTCCCGCCAGTACGGCCCCGCCGCCCACAGCGGGCGCCCGTCGATCCACGGCACCACGAACGGCGCGCCGAACGGCGTGACGTCACGCCAGCCGTGCAGCCCCGCGGGGCCCGTGGGCCGCTCCGGCAGCCCGCGCCGCGGGTCCTTCGGCGGACCGGGTGGCACGAGCGGCAGCACCCCCTCGGGCCGGTCGTCCGGGCCCCCGTGCATCGGGAAGAACACCAGGACGGGCGCCCCGCCGTGCGGGTCGTACAGCAGCACGTACCGGCGCGGGACCGGCGTGTGGCTCGTCGCGGCCCGGGCCATCAGCCGCGCGACGCGCCTCCCGTGGGTCAGCACGTGGTGGCCTGCGTACACCAGTCCGGCCAGCGGCAGCACCGCCGCGAACCACAGCTTCGGAAGGTCCTCCTCCGGCGGCCCCGTCAGCGCGACCGCCCCCACGGCCGCGCAGAACCCCAGCGCGACCAGTACCCGCTGCACCCCCGCCAGCCGCCGCAGGCTCCGCACCCGCCACCACCGCACCTCCCGCACGTCCGCCTCCCACCGCGGGGCCCTGCCCCGCGGCACCGCCTGCCGCTCGGCGTGCGCGGCGAGCACGGCGTACGTCGGCCCGGACGCGGCCCGCGCCTCGCCGCTTCCGCTTCCGGTCCCGCTTCCGCTTCCGGTCCCGCTTCCGGTCCCGGTCCCGCTTCCGGTCCCGGTCCCGGTGTCCGGGTCGTGGCCCGCGTCGGCCTCCGGGCCGCAGTGGAGAACCGGATGCGGGTCCTCCCAGACGAAGGGACGCGGGCCCGGCGGGGTGAGGGGGCCGTTCGCGGTGGTGGCGGATCCGTTCGCCGTGGTGGCGGGCTCGGGGGACGGGGCCTGCGGCTGCCTCGGGACCGGCCGGTACGCCAGGCCCTCCGCCGCCGCGGCCGCGACGACCCGGCGGCGCACGCGCTCGCCCCGGAGCGGCTTCGCCCAGATCAGCGGCCCGCCGCCGGGCGGCGCGAGGACCCCGCCCACGCGCGGGTCGCCGCACCACCAGAGCACGCCGTCCGGGCCGGGCCGCACCGACTCGTACCGGTGCCGGGTCGCGACCACCGTCAGCGGCCACGTCTCGGTGCCGTCCGGGGCCCGCAGGACCAGGGTCGTCGCGTGCCCGGTGCGGGTGAGGGCCACCGCGGGGTGCGCCGACCAGGTGCCGGCGGCGAGAGCCCGCCGCATCCGCCGCGCCAGGGCGAGCGAACCGGTCCCGGCGCCGAGCGCGAGGATCCCGACCACGCAGAGCAGGACGACCGTGTCCTCGCGCCACGGCTCCCCGAGCAGCGCCCCGGCCCCGGCGGCCAGGGCGAGCACCACCGGTCCCGCGGCGGTCAGCCGCCCGGCCCGCCGCCGGTACCCCTCCAGTGCCCCCGCCGTCTCCTCGACGTCCAGCGCGCACGTCATCGCATGCCCCCCGCCCGTGAATGTCCGCTGACGCTAGGCCCCGCCCGCCGCCCGCGCCAAGCCGCATCCGCGCGGTGGCCGAAACAAGATGACCTGAAATACCTCCTGGTGGATGTCGAGCGGTGTCCGGGGGCTCCGACCCCTGGGTGAGAGCGGGCCGCAGAGGCGGTCCGCGGCACCGGGAGGCAGGACCCCATGAGCGGCCGGATCATCCACTTCGTCCACCAGTCCCTCGACGGCTTCATCGCCGGGCCCGACGGCGAGTTCGACTGGCCGGCCATGGGCCCCGAGCTCTCCGCGTACACCGACGAGCTGATCGACGGCGACACCGTCTTCCTCTACGGCCGCAAGGTCTGGGACCTGATGTCCGGCTACTGGCCGAACGCCGAGCAGTACTCGCAGGACCCGCACGACCTGGCCTTCGCACCGGTCTGGCGGGCGGCCCCCAAGGTCGTCGTCTCCCGGACGCTCGCCGGAACGGACCCGGGCCACAACACCACGGTCGTCTCCGGCGACGTGGCCGCGGAGCTGACCGCGCTCGCCGCGACCGGCAAGAACCTGGTGCTCTTCGGCGGCGCCGAGCTCGCCGCCCACCTCGGCGCGCACGGCGCCGTCGACGAGTACCGCGTCGTCGTCCACCCCGTCGTCCTCGGCGGCGGCACCCCGGCCTTCCGCCCCGCCGAGCACCGGACGGAGCTGGAGACCGTGGAGACCCGGATCTTCGACGGCCGCTCCGTCCTCCTCGGCCACCGCGTCGTACGGAGCGCCTGAGCCGGCCGTCGTACGGGCCGGCGGCTCAGCTCGGCGGCAGGAGGTCGCGGGCCGGGTCGCGGGGCAGGGTCAGGCCCCAGGCGCCCGGCCGGACCGTCCAGGTGCGGCGGCGGACCGGGCCGGCGAGGCGGCCGTCGGCGCGGTAACGGAAGTCGGGGCCGGAGACGGTGAGCGTGTGCGCGGTGGCGCGGCGCGGCGGGGCGGCGGACGGATGGACGGTCACCTGCGCCGTACCGGCGGCCGAGCGCACCGAGAGGCCCTCGACGGGGTCGTCGACGTCGGCGAGGAGTATCCCGTCCGCCTCGACGCGCAGCCGGTGGGTGCGGACCGCGAGGGCCGTGGGCGCCGGGCGGACCAGCGTGCGGACCAGGGAGCGGCAGGTGCCCCAGACGGACGGTGCCGACGACGACAGGGCGGGCGTCGCCGGTACGAGGAGGTCGCCGAGCACGACCCCGTCGCTGTCGTCGACCAGCAGGTCCAGACGGCGTACGGTCCCGTCCAGGACCGCCCGGGCCGCCGCCGGCGTGGCGTGCGGCACGCCGAGCGCGTGGGCCACTTCGCGGGCGTCCGGCGGGCCGATCGGGACCAGGGCGAGAGCCGCCCCGGCGAGCTCCCGCTCCCGGTGCAGGAGCGCCACCGTGCGCAGCAGCGCCCGGTCGTCGCCGAGCACCACGGGGCGCCGCGAGCCGCGCCTGGACAGGGCCCGGGAGAATTCCTCCGGGCCGTCCGGCAGGCAGATCTTCGCCTCCGCGCCCGCGCACAGGACATCCTTCGCGATCCGCACGGACTCGCCGTCACATCGGCGGGCGACCGGGTCGACGATGACCAGCAGCTGGTCGTGATCCGACACCTCGGTCCTTCCTCGGGTAGCATCTTTGTGCAAGAGCCCCTTGCGCTATTGCGCCAGGGGCTTCGTCTATTCCGGGGCACACCGGTGAGGCGGCGTACGCCCCCTGACCTTGGACATGCCCCACCCGGAAGGGGTGTACGCCTGTGCCCGCACTTGTGCTGCTCGGTGCTCAGTGGGGTGACGAGGGCAAGGGAAAGGCCACCGACCTCCTCGGTGGTTCCGTTGACTATGTAGTGCGTTACCAGGGCGGCAACAACGCCGGCCACACCGTCGTCGTCGGCGACCAGAAGTACGCGCTGCATCTTCTCCCTTCCGGAATCCTCTCGCCGGGGTGCACCCCGGTGATCGGAAACGGTGTCGTCGTCGACCCGGCGGTCCTGCTCTCCGAGCTGAGCGGGCTGAACGAGCGCGGCGTGGACACGTCGAAGCTCCTGATCAGCGGCAACGCGCACCTGATCACCCCGTACAACGTCACCCTCGACAAGGTGACGGAACGGTTCCTCGGCAAGCGCAAGATCGGCACCACGGGCCGGGGCATCGGCCCCACCTACGCCGACAAGATCAACCGCGTCGGCATCCGGGTCCAGGACCTGTACGACGAGTCGATCCTGGAGCAGAAGGTCGAGGCGGCGCTGGAGGGCAAGAACCAGCTCCTCGCCAAGCTCTACAACCGGCGCGCGATCCAGGCCGAGCAGATCGTCGAGGAGATGCTCCAGTACGCGGAGCAGATCAAGCCCTTCGTCGCCGACACGACGCTGATCCTCAACAAGGCGCTCGACGACGACAAGGTCGTGCTCTTCGAGGGCGGCCAGGGCACCCTGCTCGACGTCGACCACGGCACGTACCCCTTCGTCACCTCCTCGAACCCGACCGCGGGCGGCGCCTGCACCGGCGCCGGCGTGGGCCCGACGAAGATCAGCCGCGTCATCGGCATCCTCAAGGCCTACACGACCCGTGTCGGCGCCGGCCCGTTCCCGACGGAGCTGTTCGACGCGGACGGCGAGGCCCTGCGCCGCATCGGCGGCGAGCGCGGCGTCACCACCGGCCGTGACCGCCGCTGCGGCTGGTTCGACGCGGTCATCGCCCGCTACGCCACCCGCGTCAACGGCCTCACGGACTTCTTCCTCACCAAGCTCGACGTCCTCACCGGCTGGGAGCAGATCCCCGTCTGCGTCGCCTACGAGATCGACGGCAAGCGCGTCGAGGAGCTCCCCTACTCGCAGACCGACTTCCACCACGCGAAGCCGATCTACGAAATGCTCCCCGGCTGGTCCGAGGACATCACCAAGGCCCAGACCTTCGCCGACCTGCCGAAGAACGCGCAGGCCTACGTGAAGGCCCTGGAGGAGATGTCCGGCGCCCCCATCTCCGCCATCGGCGTCGGCCCCGGCCGCACCGAGACCATCGAGATCAACTCCTTCCTCTAGGAGCCGCCGCTCCTCCCCGCAGGAGCCGCACCCGACGCACGCCGCCCGCGCCTACGAACACGAGGCGCGGGCGGTGTGCGTGCGCCCGCGTCCGTGCCCCTACCGCACGAGGCCCAGACGTCGGACGGAAGCCGTGGCGGACGACTCCAGGACGAGGCGGAGCGGTCGCGCCGGGTCCTCGTCGACGGCGTAGTTCCAGGCGATGGCGTCCGCCTGGCACCCGGCGTCCGAGGCCGTCCGGTCGGTCACCGCCGGCGTGGTGACCAGGCGCCCTCCGTCGACGAGCAGAAGCGCGGCCGTCGACTCGCAGTGCCGGCCGGCCTGCGTGGTGACGGTCCTGACGACGGGGTCGCCCACGGTTCCCCGCCGGATGACGACCACTTGGCCGCTCCCCGAGCTCCAGACGTTCAGGAGCCTCTGCGGTATCCCGGCCGCGGGCTCGTCCACCCGCGCCAGAATGACGTCGACGCCCCGGTGCAACGTGACGTCGGAGTCCCCGGGTCCCTGGACCAGGGTGTACTCCGCCGGGAGCCCGCACTCCTTCGCGGTGAGGCCGTCGGGGGTGCTGCGTACCACCCGGAAGTCCGCGAGGACCATCTCCCCGCGCGTACGGCCGGCCAGGGTCGCCTCTCCCTGGCAGACGCCCTTGTCCGTGGCGGCCACGTAGCCCCCCGAGGGCCGTCCGACCTCGGTGGAGTTCGTGACGTCGAGCCGCAGGACGAACGGGGCGATGGTCCCGGGCAGGTCCACGTGCCACACCCCGGCGAAAGGCGCCGCCTCCCGCGTCCCGTCGGACGCCCGCAGGAACGGCGGGGCGCCGGTGAAGAAGGCGTAGGCGGCGACCGCGGCGGCCACGAGGAGCCCCGTCGGCCGCCGGAGGGATCCCCGGGCGGTCGTTCGCCGCGCCGGCGGCCGGACGCGTACGGGCCGGACGCGTACGGGCGGGGCCGGGGCGGGTGCCGTGAGAACGGGCTCCACCAGACGGGTCCGCGGGCGCGGACGCGGGGCCGGCTCGGGGCGGGGCGTCGCGCGGAGGAAGTCCGCCGCGTCCTCGTCGAGGCGGGCGAGGAGGTCAGGGGGGAGCCAGCTGCCGTCGAGGGCCTTGCGGGTGCGGGAGACGAGGGCGTCGACGGTGGGGCGGTCCGCGGGGTTCTTGCGGAGGCAGTCGTGGACGAGCTCGGCGACGGTCTCGGGGACGCCCGCCACGTCCGGGTCCTCGTAGGCGACGCGGAAGAGGAGTCCGTGGACGCCGGGGTCGCCGGTGCTGAAGGGGGCGCGGCCGGTGGAGGCGTAGGCGAGGACGGCGCCGAGGGAGAAGACGTCGCCGGCCGGGGTGACCTCGTCGCCGCGGACCTGCTCGGGGGACATGAACTCGGGGGAGCCGACGAGGACGCCGGTGCGGGTGAGGTCGCTCTCGGAGGAGAGCACGGTGCGGCGGGCGATGCCGAAGTCGATGACGCGGGGGCCGCCGACGGTGAGCAGGATGTTGGACGGCTTGAGGTCGCGGTGGATCAGGCCCGCCCCGTGGATGGCGCGGAGCGCGAGGGCGAGGCGGTGGGCGAGGACGAAGACGGAGGCGGCCGGCAGGGGGCCGAGCCGGCCTTCGACGGCCGCCCGGAGGGACGGGCCGGGGACGTACTCGGTGGCGACCCACGGGACGTCGGCGTCGGTGTCGGCGTCGAGGACGCGCGCGGTCCACGCGTCGCCGACCAGCCGCGCCGCCCGCACCTCGCGGGCGAAGCGGCGGCGGAACTCCTCGTCCGCCGCCGCCTCGGCCCGGACGAGCTTGACCGCCACGGCCTGCCCGTCGGGCGCCTCGGCGCGGTGGACGACGCCCATGCCGCCGGCGCCGAGCCGGCCGACGAGGCGGTAGGGGCCTATGAACGCCGGGTCTTCCGCACGGAGTTGGTCCACCGGCGGATCCTCGCACACCTGGTGTCGGGGGAAATCGGTGTCAGGGGAGCTCCGTGTCAGGAGAGTCTGGTGTCGCGGCCGACCTTCTCCCAGGCCGCGAGGTCGGAGCGGACCTGGTCCAGGTGGGCGTAGAGGGTGTCGATGGAGTCGTCTCCGAGGGCGAGGCGCAGCGGGGTCTCGTCGGCGTTCAGGGCGGCGAGGACGGCGGCCGCGGCCTTCGCGGGGTCGCCGGCCTGGGTGCCGCCGACGGTGTCGACGAAGGCGCGGGTGCCGCCGCCGGTTTCGACGAAGGCGCGGGTGCCGCCGACGGTGTCGGCGTGGTCGGCGATGGTGCCGCCGCTGAGGCCGTGGTTGCCGAAGAGGCCGGTGCGGAAGGCGCCGGGTTCGACGATGAGGACCTTGACGCCGAGCGGGCCGACCTCGGCGGCGAGCGCCTCCGACATGCCTTCGAGGGCGAACTCGGTGGCGCTGTAGGCGCCGAACCCGGCCATGGACATCTGGCCGCCGACGCTGCTGAGCTGCACGATCGCGCCGGAGCGGCGGGCCCGCATGTGCGGCAGGACGGCGCGGACGAGGGCGGCGGGCCCGGGAGGCCTCGGAGTCCACCCTGGTCGTCGGGATGAGCACCAGCCCCGGGCGGGGCGGGCTGCTGCCGGCGATCCGGTCCCGGTTCACCGGGGTCCGTCCGGAGGCGCGGTCGAGGCTGCGGCAGGTGGGGTGGGAGGACCCGACGGCGGGACTCGCCGACGGGAGCAGCGACATGGCGTTCGTCTGGCTTCCGCTGGCGGGCGCGGACCGCTTCCGCTGGGTGGTGGTGGCCACGGAGCCCCGGCTCGTCGCGCTTCCGGAGTCCCATCCGCTGGCGGCCCGTGACGGCCTGGACTTCGCCGAACTCCTCGACGGGCCGTTCCTCGCCCTTCCGGGCACGGGGCCCGAACTCCGCGACCACTGGCTCGCGGTGGAGGCGCGGGGCGGGCGCCCGCCGGTCGTGGGCGCGGAGATCGCCGGCGCGGACGAGACCTACGAGGCGCTGGTCGACGGACTCGGGATCTGCCTGGTCGCGGCGGGGAACGCGCCGCTGCTCACCCGGGGCGGTGTCGTCACCCGCCCGGTCCGCGGGGTCGCTCCGAGCCGTTTCGCGCTGGCCTGGCGGGCCGACGACCCCCGGCCGCTGGTCCACGACTACGCGCGCGACGGCCGAAGTCGTCTCCCTGGAGGCTTGAACTCGCCTTGTGGGACGGGTGGTTCGGCTGCGTAATGAGGGGCACGCCGTAGCGGCTCCACCTCGGGGGGATGCATGGACACGAACGAAACGCCACCGCCGAAGCCGACGCAGACGAACGAAACGCCACCGCCGAAGCCCACGCACACGCCGGTGCCCAGACCGGCGCACTCGCCTCCGCCGTCCGCCCCGCCGCCGCGGAACGGGATCGTCATCAGCAAGCGGCTGCTCTGGGTGCACGGCGGCGCCTACCCGCTGGAGAACATCGTCCGGGTCTACACCTTCGTGCTGCGGCCCCGCCGCGGCGAGGCCTTCGTCCGGTTCCTGAAGCGGGGCGGGGCCACCCTCGCCGTGCTCCTGATCCTGATGTACTTCGAGGACTCGACGTCGAGTTCGTGGGACTCGGGCGGCGGCGACTCCGAGGGCTTCCTCGGGGTCGCGCTGTTCCTCGTCGCGTGCCTGATGATCTACTTCATCGGCGACATGTGCTCGGTGGTCTTCGCCTTGCCGCACGACGTCCTCGCCATCGAGACGAACGGCCGGTCCACGGCCCTGGTGACCGGCAAGCGCGCCTACCTGAACGGGCTCGTCCAGTCGATCGCCGAGGCGATCGACAAGCCGGACGCCGAGTTCCAGGCCGCGGTGGGGACGCTCTCGATCACCAACTACGGCAACTACTTCTTCGGGGACGCCGTGAACATGTACGGCGGCAGCGGCAACACGGGGGTGGCGAAGTGACCGGCGGGGACCACTACTACGGCGACGTGGTGCGGATGGAGAACACCACGCACAGCGTCGGCATCGACAAGCGGACCGTCGTGAACGCCGGGTCCGCCGCCGGTGCCGAACTGGAGCGGGCCGTCCAGGAACTGCTGCCGCTGCTCCAGGAGCTGCGCGGGCAGCTGCAGCCCCTCGCGGCCCGGACGGTGGAGGCCGCGGAGGCGGAGATCGGCGGCTCCGCGGACCCGGCGGTGCGGCGGACCGCGCTGGAACGGGTCGGCGGGATCCTCGAGTCCGTGGGCACGGCCGGCGCGCCCGCGCTCGCCCTCGTCCACCAGATCCTGTCGATGCTCGGCGGCTGACCGGGGCTGGGTGGGACCGGGCGGGATCGGGGCCGGGCGGACCGGGCGGGATCGGGATCGGGCGGTGCCCCGGGGTCCTCCTGAGGGTCAGGGGTACCGGTGGTACTCGTTCGGTTCGCCGTCGACCATCGGATAGGCGAGGAGCCGGTCCTTGCCGTTCAGCTTGTCGACGACCAGGTAGCGGGAGAGGCCCTCCTGGCACTCGCGGTCCCAGGCGTTCGTGTTGCGGGTGCTGGGGCCGAGGATCAGCATGTCGCCGACGCCCGCGAGGACGGCCGTGGTGCCGCAGGCCCAGTCCTCGGTGGTGGTGACGCCGTCGATGGTGCGCGGGTAGCCGTCGATGACGCTGATCACGGGGGCGCCGACCGGGCCCTGGGTGATCGTGACCTCCGAGGTGTAGCGGTCGTCGTCCGCGCCGTACATCTCCGGTGCGGGGATGCGCGACCAGCGGCCGAGGAAGCGGGTGGGGACGACGGCGGGGCCGCTGGGGGCCTTGTGGAAGGTGGCCTTCGCGGCGCCCGAGGACCATTCGAGGACGTCGGGGGAGCGCAGGGTGAGGGTCTGGTGGGCGGCGGGGGTGCAGCGGGCGGCGGGCACGCTGGTGGTCACGTCGGACTCGCCGTAGACGACCTTGTCCTCGTCGGCCGAGACGAGCCGGGAGCGGCCCATGCACATCCGGTTCTCGGTGACCTGGACGTAGACCGCGCTCTTGGAGCCCGCGGCGCCCTGGGTGATCTCGATCCGGGCGGTCTCCCGGGGAGACTCGGGCGAGCCCTGGAGGACGCCCTCCCAGGCGCCGAGGAAGGCGCCGGGAACGATCCCGGCGGGCCGGGCGGAGACGTCGCCCGTCTCGCCGGCGGCCCGGTTCTTCTGCGCGTCGCGGCCGGTGTCCGGGTCGGGCCAGTAGGTGTACGTGGCGGTGGCCGCGGCCGCCACGGCGAGGGCCGCGAGGCCGGCCACGAGGGCGGTGCGGCGCGGGCGCCGGGCGGGGGTCCCGGGGGCCGTGGCGGCGGTGGACGGCAGGGGAGCGGGAGGCGTCGGGTCGCCGGCGGGGAGGGCGGCGCTCCCGGTGCCGGTCCCGGCGAGGGCCCCGCTCTCCGCCTCCGCCTCCAGGAGCCGGGCGGCGTGGCGGCCGATGGGGGCGAGGACGTCCGCCGGGAGCCAGGGGTCGGCGACCTGGACGGTCTCGGCGATCTCGGCGGCGGACGGCCGGGCCGCCGGGTCCTTGGCGAGGCAGGCCTTGACCAGCCCGGTGAGTTCGGGCGCCACGCCGGTCAGGTCGGGCTCGTCGTGGGCGATGCGGAACATGGTGGCGTGGACGCCGCTGTCGGCCGTCCCGAAGGGGGCCCGGCCGGTCGCCGCGTAGACGAGGACGGAGCCGAGGCAGAAGACGTCCGAGGCGGGGGTGAGGCGGTCGCCGCGCACCTGCTCGGGCGACATGAAGCCGGGCGAGCCGACGACGGCCCCGGTGCTGGTCAGACCGCCGCCCTCGGCGACGGTGTCGACGGCACGGGCGATGCCGAAGTCGATGACCTGGGGCCCGTCGACGGTCAGCAGCACGTTGGACGGCTTGAGGTCCCGGTGGACGAGTCCGGCGGCGTGGATGTGGACGAGGGCGCGGGCGAGGCCCGAGGCGAGGGACCGCACGGTCGTGGGCGGCAGCGGGCCGAACTCGTCGCCCACCACGGTCCGCAGCGACGGCCCCGGTACGTAGCCGATGGCCACCCACGGCGCCTCGGCGGAGGTGTCCGAGCCGAGGACGGGCGCCGTGCCCGTGCCGCCGACCCGCTCCAGGGCGGCGACCTCGCGCGCGAACCGGAGCCGGAACTCCTCCTGGGCGGCGAGCTGTGCGTGCACCACCTTCACCGCGACCGTCCGCCCGCCGGCCGAACGCGCCAGGAACACCCGGCCCATCCCGCCGACCCCGAGGCGGCCGATCAGTCGGAACGGGCCGATGCCGACCGGGTCTTCCGCGTTCAAAGGCTCCACGTCGAAAGAGCATGCCAGACGGGGCGTCACCCGTCCCGTGAAGATCTTGCGGGCCCGTCAGCCCTCCCCGCAGACCCGCAGCCCCTTCGGGGTGGAGCAGGGCAGGTGGCCGTGGGCGAGGACGACGTCCTGGCCGCTGCCCCGGCCCAGACAGGTCAGGAAACTGGCGGTCAGGGAGCTGGCCGGCGGCCGGCCCCACGTATAGGCGTACTCGATCTCCCGGTACGGGTACCCGGACGTGCCGATCTCCTCCACGACGGGCCGGCGCCCGTCGACGGCCACCTTGTGGAGGCCCTTCCGGCCGTCGCTCGCGCGGAGTTCGGCGTAGCCGATGGCCCCGGGGAGCGCGGCCACCGTGGGCAGGACCTGCTCGGTGGAGTCGAGTGCGCAGCGGATCACCTTCGCTTCGGGGTCGTCGCGCGTCACGCAGTCCTGGGAGGAGTTCGCCGGCTCGTTGCGGTGCAGGACGAGGGTGGACCCGTTGGCGGGTGCGGCCCTCCCCACCACCTCGCTGTCCCGGTTGTCCTCCCGGTGGAGCGGCGTGTGGAGCTGGACGCGGTAGCCGAGGCGCTTGCGCTGCGGCGAGAACCGGTCGAGCCAGACGACGCCGACCGAGACCAGGACACCGAGGAGCGCCGTCCCCAGGGCGATCACGTTCTCCGCGGTTATCCACTCCATGGCCGGGAAGGTGCGGACGCCTGTGCGAAGGCGGGGCGGTGCAGCGGGCCGACACATGGACTTCTCCGTTCGTTCAGGTGGACGGGCAGGGGTTGCCGGGGGTGGTGAGCGTGGGTGTAATGGCCACGAGGGGGCCTTCCGTCTGAGGAGTACCCGATGCGTGTCGTCGAAGTGATCGCCTACGGCGGGCCCGAGGTCCTCAGAATGGCCCGCCGGCCCGAACCGGAGGCCGGGGACGTCCCCGGCCGGGTACGGGTGGGCCTGAAGGCCGCCGGGGTGAACCAGGCGGATCTGCGGATCCGCGCCGGCCTGTACGCCGACGCCGTCGGCGCGCTCAAGCCTCCCTTCATCCTTGGTACGGACTTCGCGGGCAAGCTGCTCGATCCTGTGCCCGGCATGGCCGCGGGGACCCGGGTGGCCGGCTTCGTGCCCTGGTACCAGGAACTGACCGGCGAGGGCACCTACACCGAGGTCCTGCAGGTCGCCCCGGACTGGATCGCCCCCATGCCGGACGACCTGGAATTCACCGTGGCCGCCTCCCTTCCGCTGGCCTCGGCCACCGCCCAGCAGGGCCTCGGCCGGCTCGCCCTCCCCGCGGGGGCGACGCTGCTCGTGACCGGCGGCAGCGCGGTGGTGGGCCGGCTGGCGATCCAGTACGCCCACGCCGCCGGACTGCGGGTGGTGGCCATCTCCCACGAGGGCGACGAGAGCGAACTGAGGGCCCTCGGCGCGGACCACGTCGTCACCCGCGGCGTCCCCGAGGACATGGTCGCCAAGGTGCTCGCCGGCGACCCGGACCGGGTGGACGCCGTCTTCGACGGCGCGCTCGTCGGCGATCCCCTCCTCCCCGTCCTCAAGGACGGCGGCGCCTTCCTCGCCCTCGCCCCCGACCGCGTCCCGACCGCCGAGCGCGGCATCCGCGTCGAGACGATCCGCGCCACACCCGACGTCGTCGCGCTCCGCGAGAGCCTCCAGAAGGTGGCGGACGGCGAGCTGATCACCCGGGTGGCCGACGTCCTCCCCCTGGCGGAGGCCGCCGAGGCCCACCGCCGAGCGGAGGCGGGCCACCGCCCCGGCCGCATCATCCTGATGATCTGACCCGCGAGACCGCGAGAGCGCGAGACCGCGAGACCGTGAGGCCGCGAGACCGCGAGACCGTGAGGCCGCGAGACCGCGAGGCCCTGTCGCCCCCGGCGCGACAGGGCCTCCGTCGAGCCCGCCGTCAGGCGCGTCAGTCCGCGGTCAGCCCGCCGTCAGGCCCTGCGCGTCCGCCCAGGTCGTGAGTGCGGCCGCTATCGCCTGGGGCTGGTCCTCCGGGGCCTGGTGTCCCGCGGGGCCGCAGGGGGTCGTGGTCAGGGCGGACATGTGCTCGGCGCACCAGGTCGCCGTCGGGGGGTCGATCATGAGGGTCGGGGAGCCGGAGAAGGTCAGCAGGAGCTTGGGGACGTCCGGGGAGGACGCGAGCCAGTCCCCGTACGCCTCGACGCGGGTGACGACCTCCTTCGGGTCCCCGCCCAGCGGCATCGCGCGCGCCCATTCGAGCAGGGGGCGGCGGGACTCCGGCGTCGGGTACGGCGCGCGGTAGACGTCGTGGTCGGCCCGGGGGAGCCCCGAGAGCACGGTGTGGTCGAAGGAGTCCTCGACGAAGGTGTTCTCCTCCAGGACCATCCGCTCGCCGACCCCCGGCGTGCGGAAGGCCTCCCAGCGCTCCCGCGCCTTCTCGGGGAACTCGTCCCAGCTCATCGGGCGCACGATCGTCTCCATGAAGGCCACCCCGCGCACCCGCCCGGGGTGCCGGGCGGCCCAGTCGAAGGCCAGCGACCCGCCCCAGTCGATCCCGACGAGCACGACCTCGTCGAGCCCCATGGCCTCGATCCAGGCCTCCAGGTACCGCGCCTGGTCCGCGTAGTCGAAGGCGATGTCCGGCTTCCCCGAGCGGCCCATCCCGATCAGGTCCGGTGCGAGCAGCCGCCGCCCGCCGCCGACGGAGGGCAGGACGTGGCGCCAGAGGTGGGACGAGGTCGGGTTGCCGTGCAGGAAGACGAAGGGAGTGCCGGTCCCTTCGCGGGACTCGTAGAACATCGTCGAGTCGAGGACGTCGATCACGGGCATGGCGTTCACTCCCCTTGCGTTCATGTCACTAACGTTCGCGGCACTAACGTTAGTGCCATGAATGAAGTTATATCGTTCGGGCCACTAACGCAACGGGTAATCTGCGCGACATGACCGAGCACTCGCCCGAGACCCCGGAGCGCCTCCGCGCCCTCCCCAGCCGCCTCCTCGCCCTCACCGCCGCGCAGGCCGACCGCCTCGTCAGCGCCGGCCTCGCCGCCGAGGACGCCCGCAAGTGGCACTACGCGGCCCTCGTCTCGCTCGACGAGGACGGCGCCGCCAGCCAGGCCGACCTCAGCCGCCGCACGGGCATCTACCGCAGCGACCTGGTCTCGGTCATCAACGAACTCGTCGACCAGGGACATGTCGAGCGCACCCCCGACCCGGCCGACCGCCGACGCAACGTCATCACCCTCACGGCGCGCGGCCGCAAGCACCTCGAACGCCTCGACGAGGTCCTCGCCGAAGCCCAGGACGAGCTGATGGGCCCGCTCACCGTGGCCGAACGCGCGCTGCTCGCCAGCCTCTTGGAGCGCCTCCTGGACCGCTGACACCGCTGACACCGCTGACACCCCGGACGCCCCCGTCCACCGTCACCGCACGGCCGACGCCGTCGCGCCCCTACCCCCGGGCCTCCACCACGTCCGCGACCACGCAACTGACGTTGTCGGGACCGCCGGAGTCGTTGGCGAGGGCGACGAGCGCGCGTACCGCCCGCTCGGGCTCGGCGACCCCGGAGAGGATCCGGTGGATCTCCCCGATGGGTGCGACGGTCGACAGGCCGTCGGAGCAGAGCAGGTACCGGTCTCCGGGCCGGGGGTCGTGGAGGCGCAGGTCAGGGGTCACGTCCGCGCCCGGGCCGAGGGCGCGGACCAGCAGGGACCGCTGCGGGTGGGAGGCGGCCTCCTCCGCGTCGAGGCGGCCGTCGTCGACCATCGACTGCACCAGGGTGTGGTCGTGGGTGATCCGGTGCAGCTCCCCGCCGCGCAGCAGGTAGACGCGGGAGTCGCCGATGTGGACGAGGGCGAGCTGCGACCCGGTCCAGAGCATCGCGGTGAGCGTCGTGCCGACCCCGCCGTCCGGAGAGCCGGTCCCGGAAACGCCTCCGGTGACGCTCCCCGTGACGCCGTGAACGGCCCGGCGGGCCTCCTCGACGGCGTCTTCGAGGACGTCGAGGAGGCTGCCCGCAGGGATGCCGTCGGCTTCGAGGCGCTTGAAGACGTCGACGGCGGCCGCGCTCGCGGGGGCCCCTTGGCTGCCGTAGCCGTCGGCGACGGCGAGCAGGTGCGCTCCGGCGTAGGCGGTGTCCTGGTTGCTCTCGCGGACGAGGCCCTTGTCGGACAGGGCGGCGTAGCGGATCTCCAGAGGTGCGGCGGTCGTGGGCATGGCGGATTCCTTCCGTGACAGGTGGTCGACGAGGAAGGTGGCGAGGTCCCGCCGTGCGGCGGTGTCGGCCTCGACCTGTGCCCAGAACGTGCGGATCTCCTGGGCCGCCGGGCCCGCGTCCAGCGCGCAGACCCGCTGGATGCGGGCCAGGGGCATCCCCAGGCGCCGGAGCCAGGCGACCAGTCGGGCCCGTTCCAGTTGCTCCGGTGCGTAGAGGCGGTAGCCGGTGACCGCGTCGACGCGAGCGGGGGGCAGCAGGCCGAGTTCGTCGTACAGGCGCAGTGCCTTCGGTGACAGTCGGGACGCCTTCGCGAACGCCCCGATGGTCAGCAGTCCCATGCCCGTCCCTCCCGGCCCTTTCTCGGCCTTCTCGGCCTTCTCGTCCCGGGCGGATCGCCCGGTCCCGTCGATGCTGCGGCTTCCCCCAAGGTGAAGGTCAACCAACTCCCTTCGAGCCAAACGGAATTCCAACTGTCACAACTTCTGGTCTAGACCTTGACAGGTCCAGACCAATCGCGCTTCGCTGTCCCCGCCCGGACCCCCACCCGGAAGGACGAGCGCATGACGCGCAAACTTCTCACCCTCTTCGCCGCCCTCTGTACGGCCGTCGGTCTCGCCGTACTCCTCCCCAACGCGGCGGCGGGCGCCGCCCCCGCCTGCGTCGGCGCCTGGAACTCCGGCAGCGTCTACACCGGCGGCATGACCGCCTCGTACAACGGCCACAACTGGTACGCCAAGTGGTGGACCCAGAACGAGCGCCCCGGCTCCGCCGACGTCTGGCGCGACGAGGGCGTCTGCGGCACCGGCGGTGGCGGCACGGACCCGAACCCCTCCGGATTCGTCGTCTCCGAGGCCCAGTTCAACCAGATGTTCCCGAACAGGAACCCCTTCTACACGTACGCCGGCCTCACCGCCGCCCTGAAGTCCTACCCGGCCTTCGCCAACACCGGCAGCGACACGGTGAAGAAGCAGGAGGCCGCGGCCTTCCTCGCCAACGTCTCCCACGAGACGGGCGGCCTCTACTACATCGTCGAGCAGAACACCGCCAACTACCCCCACTACTGCGACACCAGCCAGTCCTACGGCTGCCCCGCCGGCCAGGCCGCCTACTACGGCCGCGGCCCCATCCAGCTCTCCTGGAACTTCAACTACAAGGCCGCCGGTGACGCCCTCGGCATCGACCTGCTGAACAACCCCTGGCGCGTCGAGCGCGAGCCGGCCATCGCCATGATGACGGGCCTCTGGTACTGGAACACCCAGAGCGGCCCCGGCACCATGACCGGCCACAACGCCATGGTCAACGGCGCCGGCTTCGGCCAGACCATCCGCTCCATCAACGGATCCCTGGAGTGCGACGGCCGCAACCCGGCCCAGGTCCAGAGCCGCGTCACCAAGTACCAGCAGTTCACCCAGATCCTCGGCGTCCCCACCGGCGCCAACCTGTACTGCTGACACCCGCCCCACGCACACCGGAAGGGGCCGGTCCGCACTCGCGGACCGGCCCCTTCCCCTTGCTCAGTCCTGCCAGGCCACGAACGCGGCCCAAGCCCCCGGCTCCACCGCGAACGTGGGCCCGTCCTGCACCTTCGAGTCCCGGAGGTGGACGGCGTGGGGGCAGGCGGCCACCTCTACGCAGTTGCCGCCGCTGTCGCTGCTGTACGAGGACTTGTGCCAGGCGAAGGCGACCTCTGCGCAGTTGCCGCCACCGTCGTCGCTGTAGCTGGACTTGAACCAGTGCAGGGTGTCGTTCATCTCCGTGCTCCCGCCAACTCCTCGATGAAGCCCAGCGACCTGCGCGGATCCAGGGCCTGTGCCCGGATCCTCGCATACCTCTGAATGTACGTACTGACCTTCGCGCGGTCGGTGATCAGCAGGCTCCCGTCCCCGATCTCCAGGTACGTAACGCGGTCATGGGCTGTGGTCTCCACGGCGTTCAGCTCCCCTCGCGCACCCGCGTACTTGCCTCCCAGCCCTGCATCCAACGGAAGCACCTGAAGGTTCACGTTGCTCCTTCGGGCGCACTCCGCCAAGTACTCCAACTGGCCCCGCATGACCTCCTCGTCGCCGATCACGCGCCTCAGTACCGACTCGTCAAGCACCAGCTCGATCTCGCACACCGGCTTCCGGTCGAACAGCGCCTTCCGTGCCATCCGCCCGCCGACCAGCTCCTCCGCCCGCTCCTGCGTCGGCTCCGGATACCCGCCCCCGATCAACGCGCGCGCGTACGCCTCCGTCTGGAACGGCCCGTGTACGACGTGGTTCGCGTACAGGCACAGCGCCACCGCCTTCTGCTCGATCGGCGCGTACTCGCGGAACTGTTCCGGCAGCTTCTCCAGGCGTACGAGCTCCCGCATCTCCTCGAAGATGCCGGTGCCGCCGCCGAGGGCGCGTTCGAGGTGGACGAGCATGTCGTCGCTGACCGGGTGGATCAGTCGTTCCATCGCACTGATCGCGGCGCCGGTGAAGCCCATCTGGGTGCCGAGTTGTTCTTGTGTGAGGCCCTTCTTCACGCGCAATCGCTTGGCCACGGCGGCTGCCATACGCGCCGCAGGGTCGACGGATTCCTTGTTCTCCGCTCGCGCCATCGCGATCCCCATTCGGACTCAACCGATCTCAACCGGTCTCAACTGCTCCCCGCCGAATTCGACTGCGCGAGGGGTGCGTTGATGCAGGTCAAGGGGTTGCCGACGCGCCCATCGCAGTCGTGGAAAACGCTAGCGTCGGCGCGGGAGCATGTCCTCGTGAATGAAGAGAATCGGGAAGTAAACGTGGATTGGATTCCTGTTTCCGGATTCCAACTCCGTAAGGCGGGAGTGCAATTCGACGCGGTGCGGGTCGACGGCGAGGAAGGGCGTCGGCTGGCCGACTGGATGGAGCTGCTCACGGGCGGGGACCCGGGGCCCGTGGTGATGGAGGCGAACGGGCGGCGCGGGGTGTACTTCCTGGTGCCGCCGGGGACGACGGCGTACAAGGCGTGGCCGCGCGGGGTGACGCGGTTCAACGCCGGGCGCGCGCACGTGAGCTACGTGCCCGTGCCGGCGCTGAAGGGGAGGACGTGGCCGCTGTCGTGGCGCTTCCCGCCGACGGGCTCGGGCCGGTTCGTGCATCCGCTGCTGCTCCGCAGCGCGGTGACCGCGCTGTTCAGTACCGCTTGACGACCCAGAGGAGGGCGAGGGGCGGGGCGAGGGTGGCGAGGAGGGCGGGCAGTTGGTCGTAGCCCGCCACCTCGAACCCCACGGCCTTCGGCAGGAGCAGGACGAGGCCGGTCAGCAGGATGGCGAGGGCGGGCAGGTGGGTGCCGGCGTCGAAGCGGCGCAGCCGGTGGACGTCGTCCTCGTCCGAGAGGCCCTTGATGACGCCGCCCGCGACCAGGAGCAGGGGCCAGATCCAGAGGCCGAGGAAGAAGACGAGGAACCAGCGAGTCGAGGTGCGTCTGCCGTCCTCGACCACGGGCGTGGCGGGGTCGCGGGGCGCGAAGTAGACGTCGACCTTGGTGCCGGGCCGGGGGGCCTTGTGGCGGGTGTACATGCCGCGGACGGTGACCTCGCGGGGACCGGTCTCGTACGGGATCCGGAGGGTGAGGTCGGTGAGGTAGTACGGGTCCTGGTCCTGGTCGCCCTCGTGGAACCCGGGTTCGCCGGCGAGGCGGACGACGGAGACCTCGTACTGGTCGTACCCGGCACGCTCCAGGCGCTCGGTCTCGCGGCCGTGGTCGGCGCTGACCGTGAAGGCCGTCAGGAAGGCTGCGAAGGCGGCGACGGGGATGCCGAAGGCGATGAGGTACGGCAGGGCCCGGTTCGGCCGCCTGGTCTCGCGGTACGGCTTGCTCAGCGGGTCGCGCGCGCGTGCGGCGGCCCGGTACGAGGCGACCACCCAGCCCGCCGCGAACAGCGCCGACAGCCAGGCGAGGGCCAACTCGGCTATGAGCGGCGGGTACGGGGAGAGCTCGCAGACGGCGGCGACGACGGCGGCCGCCCCGCTGAGGACCATGCCCCAGCCGGTGATCGTGGTGGCGGCGCTGCGCCCTGGCGTGTCCATGGCGCGCAGCGTGGCACACGCGGGCCGGGGATCGCTCCGTATGCGGGTCGGCCACACGCTCGCCCAGGCCGACCCGCCACACGCTCGCCCAGGCCGACCCGCCACACGCTCGCCCAGGCCGACCCGCCACACGCTCGCCCAGGCCGACCCCCACCCCCGCCCGCCCTCACCCGCGCGTCGGTGGCTCCGTGTCGGCCCCCCGGCCCTCGTGGCGCGCGCTGACGGCCTCCAGGGCGGCCGAGAGCCGCTCAAGCACCCGTACCGTCTCGTCGAAGGCCTCCTGCCCGCCCAGCTCCCGCAGGAGTTCGGCGGCCAGTTCGGCGTGGCCGGGGTCGATGCGGCGGACGGCGGCGTGCCCGGCCTCCGTCGGGGCGAGGAGCTTGGCCCTGCGGTGGGCGGGGTTCGGCTCGTAGGCGGCCAGGCCCTCCCGTACGAGGAGGTCGGCGACGCGCTGGACGCTCTGGCGGGTGATGCCCATGGCGCGGGCGATCCCGGAGACCGGGAGCGGCTCGCGGAGCACGGCGCCGAGGACCTGCCACCAGGCGGCGGTGAGGCCGGCCGGTTCGGCGAGCCGCTCCGAGACGGCGAGGAACTGGCCGTTGAGCCGGAAGACGCCCAGGGCCGTGCGGGAGAGGGCGTCCTGCTGTGCACGGCTCACGAGTTGAGCTCGTGGAAGGCGGCCGGGTCCGAGTGCTGGAAGAGGCGGTACCAGGCGTCCCGCTTGCCCTCGTACGCGCCGAGCCGGGCGAAGATCTCGCGGGCGAACGCGACCGGCTCCGTCGGGCCCGCGGTGATCAGGTCCCCGGCCGTCACGGCGTCCGCGTCGACGTAGTGCTCGCCGCCCTTGTAGCCGGTGGCGTCGAGGTAGAAGGAGACCGCGCTCGTGTGGGGGCGGTCGTCGAGGAGGCCCTCCTTGGCCAGGCCGGCGGTGGCGCCGCAGATCGCGGCGACCGGGACGCCGGCGTCGAGGAAGGCGCGCGCCTTGGCGGTGAAGGGGGCGAGGTCGTCGCCCTCGTCGTACTTCTCGGCGCCCGGGAGGATCAGCAGGGCGCTGTCCGCGGGGTCGAGGTCGGCGAGCGCGAGGTCGGGGACGATCCGGATCCCGGCGATCGTCGCGACGGGCTGCCCGGCGACCGGGCCGACGGTCCTGATCGTGTAGCCGGCGCGGGCGAGCCAGGCCGTGGCGTGGCCCGTCTCCCAGTCGGCGAGGGTGTCGTAGACGGCGAGGTGGACGGTCCTGGTGTCAGTCTCGGTTCCCATGACAGAAGACTGTCACTTCGACAGCATGCTGTCAATAAGGGGGAGGTGGGAAACGGGGAAGGAGCAAGGTGTCGCGTCCGTCCCGGTCTCGGTGGACAAGATGGTCATGGCCCGCCCCACCTGCGCTTCCTTACCCTCGACCCCATGACCCCTCATGTCGTCGAACCCGATCCCCAGGCCGGCGCGGCCGTCAAGGCCGCCGACCGCGCGCACGTGTTCCACTCCTGGTCCGCCCAGGGCCTGATCGACCCGCTCGCCGTCGCCGGCGCCGAGGGTTCGTACTTCTGGGACTACGAAGGCAACCGCTACCTGGACTTCACCAGCGGCCTCGTCTACACGAACATCGGCTACCAGCACCCCAAGGTGGTCGCCGCGATCCAGGAGCAGGCCGGGAAGCTCACGACCTTCGCGCCCGCCTTCGCCGTGGACGTCCGCTCCGAGGCCGCACGCCTCATCGCCGAGCGCACCCCGGGCGACCTGGACAAGATCTTCTTCACCAACGGCGGCGCCGAGGCCGTCGAGAACGCCGTCCGCATGGCCCGGCTGCACACCGGCCGCACGAAGGTGCTCTCCGCCTACCGCTCGTACCACGGCGCCACCTCCACCGCGATCAACCTGACCGGCGACCCGCGCCGCTGGGCCTCCGACAACGGCTCCGCCGGCGTCGTGCGCTTCTGGGCGCCGTTCCTCTACCGCTCGCCCTTCTACGCCACCACCGAGGCGGAGGAGTGCGCCCGCGCCCTCCAGCACCTCGAGGACACCATCGCCTTCGAGGGCCCGGCGACGATCGCCGCGATCATCCTGGAGACCGTGCCCGGCACCGCCGGCATCATGACCCCGCCGCCCGGCTACCTCGCCGGCGTCCGCGAGATCTGCGACAAGTACGGCATCGTCTTCGTCCTCGACGAGGTCATGGCCGGCTTCGGCCGCACCGGCAAGTGGTTCGCCGCCGAGCACTTCGACGTCGTGCCCGACCTGATGACCTTCGCCAAGGGCGTCAACTCCGGCTACGTGCCCCTCGGCGGCGTCGCCATCAACGCCGAGATCGCCGCCACCTTCGACAAGCGGCCCTACCCGGGCGGCCTGACCTACTCCGGCCACCCGCTGGCCTGCGCCGCCGCCGTCGCCACCATCAACGTGATGGAGGACGAGAAGGTCGTCGAGAACGCCGCCCGCATCGGCGAGACCGTCCTCGGCCCCGGCCTGCGCGCGCTCGCCGAGCGCCACCCGTCGGTCGGCGAGGTCCGCGGCATGGGCGTCTTCTGGGCGCTCGACCTGGTCAAGAACCGCGAGACGCGCGAACCGCTCGTCCCGTACAACGCGGCCGGCGAGGCCAACGCGCCGATGGCCGCCTTCGGCGCCGCGGCCAAGAAGCAGGGCCTGTGGCCCTTCGTGAACATGAACCGCACCCACGCCGTTCCCGCCTGCAACGTCTCCGAGGCGGAGGTCAAGGAAGGCCTGGCGGCGCTGGACGCGGCCCTGTCGGTGGCCGACGAGCACACCGCGTAACCGCAGTACTACCGCGTAACCGCAGTACCGGGGAGGTTTCCTCCGTCTGGACTAGGGTGTCCCGAAGCCGGACGGAGGGGGCCGACCCATGCCCTTGAGCGGAGCTGTCACCCGCAGCACCTTGCGACAGCAGATCGCGGACGCGCTGCGTGACGAGGTGCTCGCCGGCCGTCTCCAGCCCGGCGAGGATTTCACCGTCAAGCAGATCGCCGACCAGTACGGCGTCTCGGCGACGCCCGTGCGGGAAGCGCTCGTCGACCTCTGCGCACAGGGCCTCCTCGACTCCGACCAGCACCGCGGCTTCCGCGTCCACCAGTACTCGGTCGACGACTACCGGGGCATGGTCGAGGCCCGGATGCTCGTCGTCGACGGCATCTTCCGCCGCCGCGCGCCCCTCCCGCCGCAGGCCGCCCCGCCCGGCCCCGCCGTGCCCGACCACGGCATCGGCGTCGCGCTCGTCTCCGTACGGCGCAGGGGCGAGGCCGCCGCCCGCGCCGCCCGCGCCGGCGACCTCGACATCCTCATCGGCTACGACATCCGCTACTGGCGCGAACTCGGCGGCCTGGTCGCCGCCAACACCTACATCGCCGACTTCCTGCACCGGCTGCGCGTCCAGGCCTGGGCCTTCTCCGTGCCCTACCTGCGCTCCGAGCGCGACCTCCTCGGCTGGCTGTGGGGCGGGCACGTGGAACTCGTCGACGCCATCACGCGCGCCGACGCCGAAGCGGCCGTCGCGGTCGTACGGGACTACAACGCGCACTCGCTGGAATGGGCGGACCGCCTGGAGCAGCAGGCCCGCTGAAGAGCCGTCGGACCGAAAGGTCGGGTTGAGGCCCGGCCTCCGGGGGCAGTTCCTCAGCGGGTGGGCGTCGTCGGCGGCGCGCCGATTACCCTGGCCGTCCCTGCAACCGACGGAGAGCGAGCCTCCCTTGGCCTGTGACCTGTGGCTGGTCCCCCTCGTCGACGTGCTGTGCCACAGCCCCGACAACCCGTTCGCCGAAGAGATAGCCGTCTTCGACTCGGTGCTCAGCGCGTCCGGCCTGCCCACCGTGCCCGTCTACGCGTACATGCCGGGGCTCTCCGGGGACGTCGCCCCCGTCGCGGGCTTCGACTACGAGGCCCTCCACTTCCTGCGCCGCGCCTACCTGCTCCAGGTGTGCGGGCTGCCGGTCGAGCCGGTCGGCGAGCTCGGCGGGGACTACGAGCAGCTCCTGGAGATGTTCGAGGCGACCGCCCAGCAGTCCCACCTTGTCTGGCACTACGACCACGCGGGCGCGTACGTGCCGGTCGACTTCCCGGCGCCGCTCACCACCGACGAGCTCCTGGAGGGCGGCGGACCCCTCGGCTCCTCGTACGGGCTGCTCCGGGAGCTCGAGTTCGTGGCGCCCTCGATCGGCATCGACCCGGCGAACCCGCCCGCGGCCCCGCTGCCGCCGGAGCGCCCGACCTCCCTGGAGGAGCCGGCCGCCCCGGTCCCGTACGACGGCAGCCCCTTCGCCCGGGAGCGCCACGTGTGGCTGGGCCTGCACGCGGCGGCGGTCCGCAGCCTCGCCCAGGGCTCGATGATCATCCTGAGCTGAGCCCGTCGGCCCGCCGCTCACCCGCTGCCACCCCCCGGAAAGGCCCCAGGGCCTGTCCGGGGGAGCAGGGGCCGGGCAGGGGTCGGGCACGGGCCCTAGCGGGCCTCCGGGGGCCGCTGGCGCGGCATGCTCGGACGGGTGCCGGGCGGCAGCGGGAAGCGGCCCGCCGGGTGGTGGCTCTCGGCCCGCGCGGGCACCACGCCCACCGACTGCAGCGCGAGCGGCGTCGGCCCCGAGCGGAACTCGACCATCCAGTCCGCGGTCTCCGCCCGTACGAGCTCCGTCACGTCCTCCGAGAAGCGGCGCAGCACCCCCAGACATCGCTCCGCGGCCTCGCTGGCCGTGCCCTCCGTGGGGCCGAGGACCTCGCGGACGCTCTCCGAGGCCCAGTCGAACTGCAGCGCCTGGAGGCGGCGCTGCACGGCCTGGGCCGTCGCCACGTTCCTTATCCAGCCCGACGTCAGGCCGAAGTAGCGGTCGCAGGCCATGCAGGCGGCCCCGAGCAGCAGCGACAGGTAGCCCCAGCCGGCGGTGCCCTCGGCGACCCCGGTCAGGTCGAGGAGCGGCAGCGCGGCGCCCGCGATCACCCCGGCGGCCGTGCCCACCCGCAGGGCCCGGGCGCAGCGGCGCTTCCAGACGCGGTCCGACAGGTACCACTCCGCCGTGCGGATGGCTTGGGACTCCACCCAGCGGTACAGCTCGTCGAGCCGTTCGGCCGGCTCGCCCCAGTCGCCCAGGGGGAACGGCGTACCGGTCAGATCGCGCTGGACGTCTCCCCCGGGGGGCCCCGGCGGCTGCATCTCCGGCTGCTGGCTCACCGGGGGACTCCTCTGTTCAGCTCAGTGCAAATGTCCTTCTGTGACGTGCGGTGCACGTGGTGCCTGCCCTTCCTACCGCCGAATGGTGGGCGGCGGACCCGGAATCCCGGGATTTCCGCCCGCAAGAGGGTGTTGATCAGGTAGAGGAGGCCGCAGTTTCTCACCCGAAAGAGTGATGGAGGCGGGGTGGGCGGGGACCACGTAGGCTCGGCGTACCGACACATACGGACGTACCGAACTTCGGACGCGACGAACCCCAGGAGTGAGTGACCGTGTTTCCCGGTGGTGGCCAGCCCAACATGCAGCAGCTTCTCCAGCAGGCCCAGAAGATGCAGCAGGACCTCGCCAAGGCTCAGCAGGAGCTGGCCGCGACCGAGGTCGACGGCCAGGCGGGCGGCGGCCTCGTGAAGGCGACCGTCACCGGCTCCGGCGAACTGCGCGGCCTGGTGATCGACCCCAAGGCGGTCGACCCGGAGGACACCGAGACCCTCGCCGACCTGATCGTGGCCGCCGTCCAGGCCGCCAACGACAACGCGCAGCAGCTCCAGCAGGCCAAGCTCGGCCCGCTGGCGCAGGGCATGGGCGGCATGCCGGGCCTGGGCTTCTGAGCCTGCTCTTCTAACGAGCACTTCCAGCCACTACCGTAAGAATCAAGCACTCCCGAGGAGGGCGTTCCGTTGTACGAAGGCGTGGTTCAGGACCTCATCGACGAACTGGGCAGGCTGCCCGGCGTCGGTCCCAAGAGCGCGCAGCGGATCGCCTTCCACGTCCTCCAGGCCGAGCCCACGGACGTCCGGCGGCTCGCGCACGCGCTCCTGGAGGTCAAGGAGAAAGTCAGGTTCTGCGCGGTCTGCGGCAACGTGGCGCAGCAGGAGCAGTGCAACATCTGCCGGGACCCGCGGCGCGACCTCACCGTCATCTGCGTGGTGGAGGAGCCCAAGGACGTCGTGGCGATCGAGCGGACCCGCGAGTTCCGCGGGCGGTACCACGTCCTCGGCGGCGCGATCAGCCCCATCGAGGGCGTCGGCCCGGACGACCTGCGCATCCGCGAGCTCCTCGCGCGGCTCGCGGACGGCGCCGTCACCGAGCTGATCCTCGCGACCGACCCGAATCTGGAGGGCGAGGCCACCGCGACGTACCTGGCGCGGATGATCAAGCCCATGGGGCTGAAGGTGACCCGGCTCGCGAGCGGGCTCCCGGTCGGCGGCGACCTGGAGTACGCCGACGAGGTGACCCTCGGCCGTGCCTTCGAGGGACGGAGGCTGCTAGATGTATGACGACAGGGCCGGTGCGCTCTCAGGGAGGATGCTCGATGTCTGACGCCACACTGCACTCCGTCACGCAGGACCCCGACGACTTCGCGGTCCAGATCTCCGACTCGATCGAGAGCTTCATCGTCGCGACCACCGAGGTCGCCAAGGGCGACGAGCCGGACAGCGCCGTGCCCTTCCTGCTCCTGGAGATCTCCCAGCTGCTCCTCGCGGGCGGTCGGCTCGGCGCCCACGAGGACATCGTCCCCGACGAGCGCTACGAGCCCGACACGGGACCCGAGCCGGACGTCGACGAGCTGCGTGAACGGTTCGCGGTGATGCTCGACCCGGTCGACGTCTTCTCCGAGGTCTTCGACCCGTACGAGCCGCGCAAGGCACCCGTCCCGGCCCGGATCTCCGACAACCTCGCCGACATCGTCACCGACCTCCGGCACGGCCTGGCCCACTACCGCGCGGGCCGCACCACCGAGGCCCTCTGGTGGTGGCAGTTCTCCTACTTCTCCAACTGGGGCCCCACCGCCTCCGCCACCCTCCGCGCCCTCCAGTCCCTCGTCGCGCACGTCCGCCTCGACCAGCCCCTCGCCGCCCTCGACGGCCTCGACACCGACGAGGACCTCACCGAGGACGACCTCGCCGAAGAGGCCGGCCGCGTCATGCTCGAGGAGATCGCGGCCCCCCTGGGCCTGCGGGGCCGTTCCGTCGGGAAGTAACCGCCGTGCGGGACCACCTCTTGATCACTTGCTGAGCACCGCATCTCAGGATGTGATATACGGTCGGCGTTTCCGGGTCGCTCGTTAGACTGAGCCGATCGCAGCGCCGGCTGCGGCACAGACTGAGCGAGGAGCGCACGTGGGCCTTGTCGTGCAGAAGTACGGAGGCTCCTCCGTTGCCGATGCCGAAGGCATCAAGCGCGTCGCCAAGCGGATCGTGGACACCAAGAAGGACGGCCACCAGGTCGTCGTCGTGGTTTCCGCGATGGGCGACACGACGGACGAGCTGATCGATCTCGCCGAGCAGGTATCCCCGATCCCTGCCGGGCGTGAGTTCGACATGCTGCTGACCGCCGGAGAGCGGATCTCCATGGCCCTGCTGGCCATGGCGATCAAAAACCTGGGCCACGAGGCCCAGTCCTTCACGGGCAGCCAGGCAGGCGTCATCACCGACTCGGTCCACAACAAAGCGCGCATCATCGATGTCACGCCGGGCCGGATCCGTACCGCCCTCGACGAGGGCAACATCGCCATCGTCGCGGGCTTCCAGGGCGTGTCCCAGGACAAGAAGGACATCACCACGCTGGGCCGCGGCGGTTCCGACACCACGGCCGTGGCGCTCGCCGCCGCGCTCGACGCCGAGGTCTGCGAGATCTACACCGACGTCGACGGCGTCTTCACGGCAGACCCGCGCGTCGTGAAGAAGGCGAAGAAGATCGACTGGATCTCCTTCGAGGACATGCTGGAGCTCGCCGCCTCCGGCTCCAAGGTGCTGCTGCACCGCTGCGTCGAGTACGCGCGCCGCTACAACATCCCGATCCACGTCCGCTCGTCCTTCTCCGGACTGCAGGGCACGTGGGTCAGCAACGAACCGCAAGGGGACCAGAAGGTGGAGCAGGCCATCATCTCGGGTGTCGCCCACGACACCTCCGAGGCGAAGATCACCGTCGTCGGCGTGCCGGACAAGCCGGGCGAGGCCGCGGCCATCTTCCGCGCCGTCGCGGACGCCGAGATCAACATCGACATGATCGTGCAGAACGTGTCCGCGGCCTCCACCGGCCTCACGGACATCTCCTTCACCCTCCCCAAGGCCGAGGGCCGCAAGGCGCTCGACGAGCTGGAGAAGGCGAAGAGCGCGATCGGCTTCGACTCGCTCCGCTACGACGACCAGATCGGCAAGATCTCCCTGGTCGGCGCCGGCATGAAGACGAACCCGGGCGTCACCGCGGACTTCTTCAAGGCGCTGTCCGACGCGGGCGTGAACATCGAGCTCATCTCGACCTCCGAGATCCGCATCTCGGTCGTCACCCGCGCCGACGACGTCAACGAGGCCGTGCGCGCCGTCCACACCGCCTTCGGTCTGGACAGCGACTCGGACGAGGCCGTCGTCTACGGAGGCACCGGCCGATGACGCCGAAGCCGACGCTCGCGGTCGTCGGTGCGACCGGAGCCGTCGGCTCGGTGATGCTCCAGATGCTGTCGCACCACGCGGACGTCTGGGGCGAGATCCGACTCCTCGCCTCCCCGCGTTCGGCGGGCCGCAAGGCCTCCGTGCGCGGGGAGGAGTGCGAGATCCTCGCGCTCTGCGAGGAAGCCCTGGAAGGCGTCGACCTGGCGCTCTTCCTGGCACCCGAGGCGGTCGCGGCGCAGTGGGCGCCCATCGCCGCCGCCAAGGGCGCCGTCGTCGTGGACACCTCCGCGGCCTTCCGGGCCGACCCCGACGTGCCCCTGGTGGTCCCCGAGACCAACCCCCACGCCGCGCGCGTACGGCCCCGCGGCATCGTCGCGAGCCCCGGCTCCACCACCCTCGCGCTGATCGTCGCCGTGGGCACCCTGCACGCCGAGTTCGGGCTGTCCGAGCTCGTCGTCACCGCCCAGCAGGCCGCGAGCGGCGCCGGCGCCGGACGGGCGGGCGTCGAGGCGCTCCGCTCCCAGCTGGGCCTGGTCGCCGGCGACGCCGACCTGGGCACCCACCCCGGTGACGTACGGAGGGCCGTCGGCGAGGGCACCGGCCCCTTCCCCGGACCCCTCGCGCTCAACGTCCTGCCCTGGTCGGGCACCCCCGGCGCCGACGGGTCCTCCTCGGAGGAGGAGCACGTCCGGGACGAGACCCGCCGGATCCTCGGCCTCCCCGCCCTGCGGGTCGCCGCCACCTGCCTCCGCGTGCCCGTCGTGACCGGGCACTCCGTCACCGTGCACGCGCGCTTCGAGCACCCCGTGCCGGTCGGGCGCGCCCACGAGGTCCTGGCGACCTCCCCCGGCGTCGTGCTGTACGACGATCCCGCCGCCGGCGACTTCCCCACCCCCGCCGACGCCGTCGGCACCGACCCCGCCTGGGTGGGACGGGTCCGGCGCTCCATGGACGACGAGCGGGCGCTCGACTTCTTCGTCGTCGCCGACAACCTGCGCAAGGGCGCGGCCCTGAACGCCCTTCAGATCGCGGAATCGGTTGTCACGGCTTTGTAGGATCTGTGAACACCCTGTGAGCAATTAGGCGTCAGATATCTCTTGAACTGCGGCGATGCCGTGGAAGAGGATGCTTTTCCCCCCTGCCGCAACCAACGGCCGGGCGGAGGCGTCTCTGCGTTCACCCACGACCGTGTGGCGCGGAACACGCTGTGAAAGCGGGGTACAGGGGGAGAACGGTTACGCATGAGGACATACGACTCACCGTCAAAAAGGGTGGCGTACGCGTACAACCCTGTCGGGGGGACGCGTGTCCAACAGGCGTGGCAGACGTACTCGACATCGCGACCATCGCCCCGCTCCGCGGCGCGGGCACAGGCGTGCTCCCCGTTCGGGGCGCCGCGGTGCTCCCCCTGCGCGGAAGTGCCGTCGGCCCCGTGCGCGGCCCCGCGGTCCGTCCGTTCCGACGCCCGCGCGCACTCGGCGGGATGCCGGTGATCGCCCCCGTGCCCGCCGCGCCCCGCGCGACCGGGATGGACGCCATCCCCGCGCCCCGCGCCAGCGCCGAGGGCGCCCTGGCCGCCGGAACCACCGTCGACCACCTGACCGAGACCTACCGCGCCCACTACCGGTCGCTGCTCGGCCTCGCCGCGCTGCTCCTCGACGACACGGCCTCCTGCGAGGACGTCGTCCAGGAGGCGTTCATCCGCGTCCACTCGGCCCGCAAGCGCGTCCGCGAGCCCGAGAAGACGCTCGCCTACCTGCGCCAGACCGTCGTGAACCTCTCCCGGTCCGCGCTGCGCCGCCGCATCCTCGGCCTCAAGCTGCTGTCCAAGCCCATGCCGGACATGGCCAGCGCGGAGGAGGGGGCGTACGAGCAGCTGGAGCGCGAGGACCTGATCAAGGCGATGCGCGGCCTCCAGCGGCGCCAGCGCGAGGTCCTCGCCCTGCGGTACTTCTCCGACATGACCGAGGCTCAGGTCGCCGAGACGCTCGGGATATCCCTGGGGTCCGTGAAGGCGTACGGCTCGCGGGGCATCGCGGCGCTGCGCGTCGCGATGGGAGCGACGGCATGAGCGAGGCCTCCGGCAGGTCACCCGACGAGGTGCCCGACCCGGTGTCGGACACGACACCCGATGCGGTGTCGGGTCGGACGGCCCGTGAGGACGGCGGTGCTCGTGACGAGCGCGACGCCCTGGATGAACGCAACGACGTGAGTGGACAGCGCATGGTGAACATCGAGCCCGGACCCGGCGAGGGCGACGGCGACGACGAACTCGCGCTGCGGCGGCTCTTCCAGGGGGCCGTCGCCGGCCTGGAGCCCTCCGCGGGCTCGCTGGACCACCTGCGCCGCGCCGTCCCCGCGCGCCGCGCCCGCAAGCGCCAGGCCCTCGTCGGCGCCTGCGCCGCCGTCGTCCTCATCGGGACGGCCGTTCCCGCCTTCGTGCACGTCGCCTCCTCCGGCGGCCTCTCCGCGTCCGACGCCGTGAACGCCGGCCACGGCGAGGACGCCCAGGGCGGCACCGGCGCCGAGACCGGCGTCGAGGGCGGCCAGGGCACCCACGGCCCCGCGAACGGCGGACAGCCGAGCCAGGGCGCCGACCAGGGGGCCGGCGACGGGCAGTCGCCGGGCGCCGCCGGCGGGCCCCAGCAGTCACAGGGCGCGGGCAACGGCTCCGCGTCCCGCTGCGCCCCCGACCAGCTCGGCGTCAGCAGCGAGGGAGCCCACGGCCCCGACGACCAGGGCAGGTTCTACGGCAACTTCCGCATCGCCAACGTGTCGGGCCAGGACTGCGTCGTCGACGGCAGCGGCGTCGTCGGCTTCGAGGCGCGGGGCGCGGCCGACCCCGGGCGGATAGCGGTGGTCCGGCACACCTCCGGGGACAACGGCAGCGGCCTGCCCGACCCGTCGCAGGAGTCGTCCTCGCTCGTCCTGAAGCCGAACGGCTCGTACGAGGTGAAGTTCGTCTGGGTGCCCAGCGAGACCTGTCCGACGACGGGGACGACACCGACCCCGCCGCCGCCCACCCCGACCGAGCAGCCCACCACGCAGCCGCCGACGGTCGCGCCGACCACCACCGCCGACCCCGGCCCCTCCACGGGCACCGGAGGCACCGGCACGGCGGGCTCGGGCGCGGAGGCGGGCGCGGGTTCCGATGCCGGGACCGGCACCACGCCCCAGCTGCTCCACGAGGACGGCGCCCCGGCGGACGGCAGCGTCGTGGTCAGCCACACCGCGGAGCCGGGCGGCCCCACGGCGTCGGCGATCGTCACGAACGCCTGCGCCGGCGTCATCTACCGGACCGGCATCCTGAACGCCTCCTGAGACACCCCGGGAGGCTGGTGCCCCGGGAGGCTGGAGTCCCTGGGAGGCTGGTGTCCCCCGGAGGCCGGGGCGCTACAGGCCCAGTGCCTCGTCCCGGGACGCCTCCGCCTCGCGGCGCACGAGGCGGAACCACATGAAGACGACGAAGCCCGCGAAGACGAACCACTCCGCCGTGTAGCCGAGGTTCTGGAAGGCCTTCGCGTCCAGGCCGGTGCCCGCCGCGGCGGCGGCCGGGACCGGCGTCAGGCCGGCGGGGGAGTCGGCGAGGGTGATCCAGGCGTCGTAGACGTCGTCCGTCACCACGTTCACCAGGGACGCCGCGCTGATCATGCCGAGCTGGCCCTCGGGCAGGCCGCCCGCGGCCCGGACGCCCTTCGTGCCCGCGTTCTCCGACGCCTGGAGCGCGCCCACCACCGTGACCTCGCCGGACGGCGGGGCGGGCGCCTGCGCGCCCCTGGGGAGCCAGCCGCGGACCACCGGCAGGGACCGGCCGCCGTCCGTCCTGAGCAGCGTCAGGACGTACGAGCCGGGGCGGCCGTCCAGCTCGCGGTCCGGGACGAGGAACTGCTCCCCGAACCGGCCGCGGGCCTCCGCCGACCGGCCCGAGGTCTCCGTGTCCACCGGCAGCAGGGACGCCAGCGGCTCCGCCTTCAGCGAGCTCGGGGCGGGCCGCTGCTCGGCCTCCTGGTGCGAGTCGACGCGGTCCTCGAACTTGCCGAGCTGCCAGGTGCCCATGAAGACGCAGAACGGGATCGCAAGGAGGACGAACGCGTTGATCCCCCACCAGCGGGGCGTTCTCAGGAACCGGTACACGCCCCCACGGTACGCAAGCCCGCCCCGCTCCCCGTCGGCCGGGTCCCCGGCTTCCCGTCGGCCGGGTCCCCGGGCCGCCGTACCCGGGGGACGGCCGGTCGGCCCGGCGTCCCCCGGGCCGTCGGTCAGGCCGGCCCGTCGGTCAGGCCGGGCCGGACACCCCCAGGTGCTTCGCGGCGAACGCCAGGTCCAGGGCGACCTGCTTGATCCGCTCCTCCACCACCAGCGAGCCGTGGCCCGCGTCGTACCGGTACACCTCGTGCACCGCGCCCCGGGCCGCCAGCCGGTCCACGTAGTTGTCGATCTGCCGGATCGGGCAGCGCGGGTCGTTGACGCCGGCCGAGACGTGCACCGGGGCCTTCACCGCGTCCACGTACGTCAGCGGCGACGAGGCCGCGTACCGCTCGGGTACCTCCTCCGGCGAACCGCCGAGCAGGGTCCGGTCCAGCGCCTTGAGGGCCTCCATCTCGTCCTCGTACGCCGTGACGTAGTCCGCGACCGGGACCGCCGCCAGGCCGACCGCCCAGTCGTCCGGCTGGGTGCCCAGGCCGAGGAGCGTCAGGTAGCCGCCCCAGGACCCGCCGGACAGGACGAGGCGCGACGGGTCGGCGAGGCCGCTCGCCACCGCCCACGCGCGGACCGCCGCGATGTCCTCCAGCTCGATCAGACCGACCCGGTGCTTGAGCGCGTCGGTCCACTCCCGGCCGTACCCCGTCGAGCCCCGGTAGTTGACCCGCACCACCGCGTAGCCGTGGTCCACCCAGGCCGCCGGTCCCGACGCGAAGGCGTCGCTGTCGTGCCAGGCGGGACCCCCGTGCACCTCGAAGATCGTGGGGAAGGGGCCCTCGCCCTCCGCGGGGCGCTGCACGAGCGCGTGGACCCGGCCGCCGGGCCCGTCCACCCACACGTCCTCCACCGGCACCGACGGCGGGGCCTTCGCGCCGGGCGGGTCGAGGACGACACCGCCGGCCGTGGAGCGCACCACCGGCGGCTCGGCGGCCGACGACCACAGGTACTCGACGCTGCCGTCGGGCCGGGCCGTCGCGCTCGACACCGAACCTGCCGGGGTCTCCACCCGGACCAGGGCGCCGGTGGCGATCTCGTACCGCCAGAGCTCGCTGCGGGCCTCGAAGCTGTGCACGATCAGCAGGCCGGAGCCGTCCGGGTACCACTCCGCCGACACGTCGCCCGGCAGGTCGAGCCGGAGGTCGGTCTCGGTGCCCGCCGCCACGTCCCACAGCATCGGCTCCCAGCGGCCGCGCCGCTGGTGCCCGACGAGCAGCCGGGCGTCCCCCGCCACCGGGGCGAAGCCGAGGACCGTGAGCCCCAGCTCCTCCGTGCCGCCCTTGGTGTCGTCGAGCTCGGCGAGGACGGCCGCGTCCGAGGCGCGCAGCACCCGCAGCGCCGAGTGCATCGCGTCGCCGTGCTCGGTGTGCTCGATCGCGATCAGCGCGCCGTCGTACGACAGGTCACCGACCCCGGCCGACTCCCGGTGCCGGTAGACCTCGACCGGGGCGCCGGCCCCGGGGCGTACGAGGTGGACCGTGGAGCCGTCCTCGTCCGTGGAGCGGCCCACCACGAGCGTGCCCTCGCGGCCGATGGCGAGTCCGGCCGGGTAGGAGGCGTCGAGGCCGGGCACGGCGGGCTCGTCCGGGCCGCCGGCGAACGGCTGGCGCATCCACACCCCGAACTCGTCGCCGTCGGTGTCCGCGAACCACCAGATCCACGCGCCGTCCGGGGACAGCGTGCCGTCCGTCGTGCCGTTCGGCCGGTCCGTGACCTGCCGCTGCTCGCCGCTCGCCCGGTCCCATGCGTACAGCTCGTACGTCCCCGTCGCGTTGGACACGAACAGCGAGCGGTCGGGGGCCTCCTCGGCCCATTCGGGCAGGGAGACGCGCGGCGCGCGGAAGCGCCGCTCCCACGCCGGGGCCTCCGCGGTGCGCTCGGTGCTCTTGCTCTCAGTCATGGACCCATGATGCTCCGGGCGGCCGACAATTCGGGTCGCGTCCTCCCCGGCCTGTGGATAACCTCGCCGACATGTACTCTCCGACCCCTGAAGACTGGCTCGAGGCGAACCGCGCGCGCTGGGACGAGCGCGTCCCGATCCACGCCGCGAGCGAGTTCTACGACCTCGACGCCTTCCGCGCTGGCAAGGACGCCCTGCGCGACTTCGAGCTCGCCGAGGTCGGTGACGTCACCGGGCGCTCCCTGCTGCACCTCCAGTGCCACATCGGCCTCGACACGCTCTCCTGGGCCCGGCACGGCGCCGCGCACGTCGTCGGCCTGGACTTCTCCGAGCCGGCCGTGGAGACGGCCCGCTCGCTCGCGGCCGACCTGGGCCTCGCGCAGGACCGCGCCGCGTTCGTCGCCGCCGACGTGTACGACGCCGCGGAGGCCGTCCCGGACCGCGCGTACGACATCGTCTACACCGGCAGCGGGGCGCTGTGCTGGCTCCCGGACATCGACCGCTGGGCGGAGACCGCCGCCGCGCTCGTCGCGCCCGGCGGCTTCCTGTACGTGGCCGAGTTCCACCCGCTGACCGACTCGCTCGACGACGAGACCGGCAGCCGGATCGTCCACGACTACTTCGTCCGCGACCCCTGGGTGGACACCTCCCCGGGCACGTACGCCGATCTCGACGCGGCCACCGTCCACAACCGCAGCGTGGAGTGGGTGCACCCGGTCGGCGAGGTCGTCACGGCGCTCGCCAAGGCCGGTCTGCGGATCGAGTTCCTGCACGAGCACGACGCGTCGCTGTTCCCGCGCTACGGCGCGCTCCAGCGGCACGAGGACGGCTACTACCGCTTCCCCGCGGACCGTCCCCGCATCCCCCTGATGTACTCGGTCAAGGCCTCCCGCCCGGCCTGACCGGCCCGGGCCCGACGCGCCCGCCCCGGGGACGCTCCTACGACCCGCCGAGCCTGATGACGGCGCGCCCGCCCTTCAGGTCCACCGTGGAGTGGTGGGGCGGCGCGCCGTCCTCCTCGTCGTCGCGCATCACGAGGGAGCTCTGGCGCTCCTTGAGCTCGTTCTGCTTGCCCTGCGAGAAGGTGGCGTGCAGCTGCTCGAAGCCGGTCGAGGAGACCTGGCCGGTGCGCTTGCCGCGCCCGGTCATGCGCAGCAGCTGATCGGCGAAGGCGATCACGGTCAGCAGGATGACGAGGCCGGGCAGCGTCACGAACACGGCGAACTCCATGCGGCCATCAGAACACGGCCCGGGCCGTCTGTCAGCCGTCCCTCAGGGGTCGCAGTAGGGCCGCACGTGGTGCGTGCGGCGGCCGTCGGGGCCGAGGACCTGCGCGCCGATCTTGTGGGTGCGGAGCGACAGCGAGGTGCCCGCGACGCGGAGCGCCGGGGCGGCCCGCACCATGGCCGCCGTGATGTCGTGCAGTTCGTCGACGGTGCGGAGCCACATGGCGAGGGCCAGGTTGTGCGGCCCGGTGACCGAGGTGATCACGCGGGTCTGCCGCAGCCGGGCCAGCGCCGCCACGGTCGCCGGCACGTCGAGGGGCGGGACGTCGGCCGTGACCATCGCCCAGACCGGGCGCCCGGAGAACCGGGGGGCCGCCTGGCAGTGCTGGTGGAGCACGCCGGAGCTGGTGAGGGCTTCCAGCCTGCGGCGCACGGTGGACTCGCTGGTGCCGCACTGCCGGGCGAGTTCGGCGGCGCTGCGGCGGGCGTCCCCGGCCAGTTCCGCGACCAGCCGCCGGTCGAGCTCCGTCACGCACGGGTACGCGCGCGCGTGCGTGGAGCGGGGCCGCCGGTCGCCGTTCACGGCGTCGGCGAGCAACTGGGCCTGCGACGGGGGGAGCTGCTCGATCCGCGACCGGTAGGGGCGGTTGTGCAGCCGTGTGACGACCTGGGTGCGGGTCCGGAGCACCCCGGGCAGTCGGCGGATGCGGTCCGCGAGGTAGGCGTCGAGCGCGTACAGGTCGGGCCAGACGACGAGCAGGACGAGGTCGGCCTCGCCGGTCACCTGGTGGACGCCGAGGGTGCAGGGGTCGCCGGCGACCTGGGTCGCGGTGGCCTCCGCGTCGCCGGGGACGCACTCGAGCTCGACCCAGGCGTACAGCGTGGCGTCCGTGCCCAGCCGGGCCGCGAGGAGCGAGTTCCAGGCGTAGCCGCCGGAATTGAGGTGCTCCCAGCGCCGGGCGAGGGTGTCGGGGCTCGTCCCCAGAACCCCCGCCAGCTGGGTCCAGCTGGCGCGCGGGGCGATCTGGAGTGCGTGAATCAGCGACAGATCCGCTTCTCCCAGGACGGATTCCCCGGTATCCATGTACCTCCTTGGTCGATCCCGGCCAATCCCTGGGTGCGGGCTGCGGGAAGCCCCAGGATGTGGACCGGGGCAAATGCATTCAAGCCGCGACGGTGGCTTATTTCCATTGAATCCGTCCTGAGTCACAGGAGAGGGACGGGGAAGGAACACGGGGGCTGGGCACATGTGGACAGGGGAATCGGCGGAAACCGAGATCTTGTGGGGTGAACCGGTCGGCCTTGACCAGCTCGCCGCGGCTGAACGAGGCTACGCGAGCGCCGGACCGGCCGAACAGCTCCTGTGGGAGCGGCTGTCCGTCTTCGAGGGCGCCTTCGGCCGGGACGCCGTCCGCGAGGTCTGCGCCTCCGGCTCGCTGCCCGCCGCGGAGATCCAGGAGGTCCTCGACCGCCTGGCACCCCTCGCGCTCCTCCCCGTCGACGACCTCTTCGACGGCGAGGACGGCCTGCCCCGCTACTGGATGCCGCACCCCATGCGGGCCGTCGGCGCCCGCCGGCTCACCGCGCGCGGCGACCGCTGGGTGGTCGTCCTGCACCACCGCAGGTGGTGCGTGAAGCGCGCGCGGCGGGCCGCCGAATGGTGGCAGCGGGGCCGGCAGCTCGACGCCAGGGACCTCGCCCTGCGGGAACTCCCCGACCTGGCCGCCGCGATGGACCCGACCACCGCGCCGCTGTCGCCGAGCACCGAGGCCGACACCGCCGTCGAGGTCGCCGTCTCCCTGTGGTTCCTGTGGCTGGCCTGCGGGCGGGTCGCCGAGGGCCGCGCCCGGCTGCGGCACGCCCTCAGCCTGCACCCGGGTCCGGTGCCCGCCCGCGCCCTGTGGCTCGCGGCCTTCCTGGAGCTGGAGTCGGGCCGCCCCGAGGACGCCGACCCGCTCCTCGCCCAGTCGTGGGCGGCGGCCGTGCGGGACGGTGACGACCGCTGCCTGGCGCTCCTGGCCCATCTGCGCGGCGCGACCGCCCTCTACCAGGGGCGTACGCGCGCGGCGGCGGCCGAATTCCGGGACGCGCTGGCCCTGATGGGGGAGCACCCGGAGTTCGGTCCGACCCGCCAGGCGTGCTGGGTCGGCCTCGCGCTCTCCCTGTGCCGCTCCGACCCGGAGGCCGCGCAGGAGGCGCTGGACCAGGGCGACCAGGACCGCGCGAGCCGCCGGGCCTGGGTGGGCCGCGACCTGTTCGCCGACGCCTGGGCGTACCACGTGCGGGCCGAACTCGTCGCCTGGGACGGCGACCGGGAGCGGGCCGCCGAGTACGCCCGGCGGGCCCTGCGCGAGCACCTGCGGCTCGGCTCCACCGTCGGCGCGGCCTGTGCGGCGGAAGTCCTCGCCCACATAAGGGCGATGGACGGGCGGCACGACGTGGCGGCCCATCTGCTCGGCGCGGTCGACCTGTTGCGCACCTCGGTCTTCGACTCCTCGTACCGGCCGGCGGAGTACTGCGTGGTGACACGCGCCCGCGGGGAGGCCGCCCTCCGGGCGCTGCTCGACGACCCCGAGCTGAGGAGCGCGTACGAAGAGGGCGCGCGGCGAGGCCTGTTCGCGCTGTCGGGCGAGGTCTAGCGTCCCGGCCGCCGCCGGTCGCGGTGCCTACGATGTCGGCATGCTCGCCTTCGTCGTGGCCGCCGTGTTCCTGCTGCTCTTCGGGGCCGGTGTCCGGCGCGACCGGCGCCGCTTCGGCAACGCCGTGTACCTCGGCCTCGCCGTCACCTTCCTCGGCCTCGGGCTCCTCGCGGGCATCGACGACGCCCCGCCCGGCGTCGCCGAGACCGTGATGATCGTCTTCCTGCTCGCCCTCGGCCTGGGCCCGGTCGTCCTCGCCGGACTGCTCACCGCGAACGGCGTGCAGATGGTCCGCAAGGAGGGCAGACGCCCGGCCAACCTGCTCGCGCTCCTCGTCGGCGTCGGCATGTTCGCCGTGATGGGCCTCGCCGTCGCGGCGGCCGTCACCCGCTCACCGGTCCTCGGCGTCCTCGTCGGCACCACCCTGCTCGTGCTGGCCTACGTCTCGTTCCTCTTCCTCTGCTTCGTCGGCTACGCCCACCTGTACGGCCGGATGCGGATCCGCCGCGACGCCGACTACGTCGTGGTCCTCGGCTCCGGACTGATCGGCGGCCGCCGCGTGCCGCCCCTCCTCGCGAGCCGCCTCGACCGGGGACGGCAGGTGTACGAGATGCTGGCCGCGCGCGGCGGGGACGCGCCCGTCCTCATCACCTCCGGCGGGCAGGGCCCCGACGAGGAGCTGCCCGAGTCCCACGCGATGGCCGACTACCTCGTCGAGCGCGGCTTCCCGGCCGACGCGGTCGTGCGCGAGGACCGCTCGCGCACGACCGAGGAGAACCTGCTGCTCAGCAAGGAGCTGATGGAGCGGGACCGCCCCGGCTCCTCCTGCGTCATCGTCACCAACGACTTCCACGCCTTCCGGGCCGCCCTGACGGCCCGGAAGGCGGGCGTGGACGGCCAGGTGGTGGGCTCGCCGACCGCCGCCTACTTCTGGCCGTCGGCGACCATCCGCGAGTTCGCCGCGGTCTTCCTCCAGTACAAGGTGGTCAACCTCGGGATCTGCCTCACTTTGATCCTGCTGGGGTTCCTGGCGTGGGTCGTGAGCTGAGCGCGGCCCGTCCGGTCCATCACGGCCTCCTCACGGGGTGACGATCGGGAACTGCGGGTCGGGCTTCGTCACGTACGAGAAGAGGCGGGCGAGCAGCGCCGCGTCGCCCTCCACGCCGATCCCGAGCTCCTCGGGGCTCCGCCCCGCGAGGAGGCCGAGGAGCTGTGCCTTCCCCCCGAGGGTGAGGGTGAGTCCGGCGGGCGTCCGGGGCGCGGCGACCACCCGGTGCGTCAGCACCCCGTTGTGCAGGGTGAGGCGCCGCCGCTCGCCCGCGCCCGTGGGGCCGTCGAGCAGGACCAGGTCGATCGTCAGGTCGTCGTCCCAGGCGCGCGGGCCGTCGATCGCGATCGCCACCGAGTCGATCAGCATCGGGACGGTGAGCGCCATCGCCATCTCGGGGTTGGTCATGTCGACCATGTCGCCCCCGACGCCCTCGCGGAGCTCCTGGGCGCCGCGCAGGTAGAAGTTGCGCCACGTGGCGTTCTCGGCGCCGTACCCGAGGCGCTGGTACACCCCGGCGAGCACCTCCTTCGCCTCCGCGTCGCCCGGGTCGGCGAAGACCAGGTGGTTGAGGAGGGTCGCGGCGAACCGCAGGTCGCCGTCCTCGGCGTACGCCCGCGCCTTGGCGAGGGCGTCGGCGGGCCCGCCGGCCACCTCCACGTACCGCCGCGCCAGTTCCACGGGCGGCTGCTCCCAGAGGTGGGCCGGGTTGCCGTCGTACCAGCCGAGGTAGCGCTGGTAGACCGCCTTGCTGTTGTGGCTGAGCGAGCCGTAGTAGCCGCGGGCGTGCCAGGCCTTCTCCAGGGCGGGCGGCAGCTCGATCAGCTCGGCGATCTCGGCGCCGGTGTGCCCCGCGTTCAGCAGGCGGAGGGTCTGGTCGTGCAGGTACGCGTAGAGGTCGCGCTGCTCGGCGAGGAACGCCACCACGTTGTCGTGGCCCCAGGTGGGCCAGTGGTGGGAGGCGAAGCCGACGTCGTACCGCCCGTGGAAGTACTCGATCGCCTCGTCCAGGTACCGCGCCCAGATCCGGGAGTCGCGGACGACGGCACCGCGCAGGGTGAGCACGTTGTGCATGTTGTGCGTGGCGTTCTCCGCCAGGCACAGGGCGCGGTGGTCGGGGAAGAGGAAGTTCATCTCGGCCGGCGCCTCGGTGCCCGGCGTGAGCTGGAAGACGATCCGCACGCCGTCGACCGTCTCCTCCTGCCCCGTCTCCGTGATGTCCACGGTCGGCGGGATCAGGCTGATGGTGCCGGTGGAGCCGCCCTGGCCGAGCCCCACGCCGATCTGGCCGTCCGGGGCCTTCGGGAGCCCCACGCCGTACATGTAGCTCGCCCGGCGGGTCATCGCGTTGCCCGCGTACACGTTCTCGCTGACCGCGTGCTCCAGGAAGCCCTCGGGGGCGAGGATCGGCACGCCCTCCTCGCTGCCGTGCGGGAGGACGCCCCGGACACCGCCGAAGTGGTCGCCGTGCGAGTGCGTGTAGATCACCCCGGTGACCGGCCGGTCACCGCGGTGCTCCTTGTACAGGGTGAGGGCGGCGGCCGCCGTCTCCACGGAGATCAGCGGGTCGATGACGACGATCCCGCGCTCGCCCTCGACGATCGTCATGTTCGACATGTCCAGGCCGCGGACCTGGTAGATCCCCTCGGTGACCTCGTACAGCCCCTGCCGCGCGCAGAGCCGCCCCTGCCGCCACAGGCTGGGGTGCGCGGTGTCCGGGCACTCGGCCTTGAGGAAGTCGTAGGCGTCGTTGTCCCAGATCACACGGCCGTCGTCGGCAGTCACGACGCCTGGGACGAGCGCGCCGAGGAATCCGCGGTCGGCGTTCTCGAAGTCGGTCGTGTCCTCGAAGGAGGGCAGGGTGTCGCTCATGTGTCCGTGGGCTCCGTTCCGCGCGGGCCGGTGGTTCGGCGTACCGACCCATCTGAACACCGGGCCACTACGACCGCACTTCGGAGCGGCGGGACCGCCGGACCGTACCTACTCTGGAGGTACTCGTCCCACTCCGGCGGTACGGAGGTGGCCCATGAGGGCACGCCACCACTTCCACATCGACTATCTCGGGCACTCGGTCTCCGCGACCGTCCAGACCGGTCACACCCCCGTCGTCGAGGTCCTCGTCGACGGCAAGGAGACCGGCTACGCCACCACCAAGGACGACCGGCCCGTCACCGTTCCCGTCGAACTCCCCACCGACCCGCCGACCCCCGTCACGGTCCGGGCGACCCCGGGACCCGGCGTCCCGCGCTGCCTGCTCCTCGCCACGGCGGACGGAGAGGGGCAGGTGATGGCCCCGCGGTTGTACTGAACCGAGAGCCGGGCACCGAGCACCGAGCACCGGCAGGCCCCGGGCTCGGCTGCGGTTCCGGCACGGCTCAGGAGAGCCAGGCCATGCCGATGATCAGGAAGACGACGAACGCGATGGCCCCGGCCACCGCCGCCGTCTTCCGCGGCCGCCGTCTGGACAGCTCGGCGAGCCCGGCGCCGGCGCCGCCCGGACGCTCCCGCCTGCGCGAGGCACCGGCGGGCGCGGCCATCGGACCGGTCGAGGACCGGGGTGCCGATCGCGGCGCGGACCGGGGCGCCGACCGGGGCGCGGAGCCGTGCGCGGGCGCGGACCCGGGCATCGGCGCGGCCCCCGGCATGGGTACGCCTCCGCGCGCGGGCACGGCGGCCCCCGGCATCGGCGCCGAGGCGGTCATCGGCGACGGTGCCGGCGTCCGCGTCTGCAGGGGCATGCCCGCCGGGGCGGGCTGCGGGTAGGCCCGCCACGCCCCGGAGGAGAACCAGTCCGCGATCGACTGGGCCGAGGGCCGCTGCTCCGGCTGCTTGGCCAGCAGGCTCAGCAGGTACGTCTCGAACTCGGGCGGCAGCGCCGCGCCGAGCCGGGTCGGCGGCACCGGCGGGGTGTCGATGTGCTGGTACAGCAGCGCCGTCGCGGTGTCCGCCCGGAACGGCGTTCGGCCGGTGAGCAGTTGGTAGAGCACGCAGCCCAGCGAGTACACGTCGGAGGCGGGCGAGGCCGGCTGCCCGAGGGCCCGCTCCGGTGCCAGGTACAGCCCCGTGCCCACGATCTGGCCCGTCGTCGTGAGCGCCGCCGAAGGGTCGTCGACGAACCGCGCGATGCCGAAGTCGGCCAGCTTCACCGTCCCCTCGGCGTCGACGAGCAGGTTCCCGGGCTTGATGTCCCGGTGCACCACGCCCTGCCGGTGTGCGGCCGCGAGCCCGGCGGCGGCGTGCGCGGCCACCGCGGCGACCCGCTCGGGGGGCAGCAGCAGCGGTTCGGACGGGCTTCCCGCGAGGCTGGCCCCCTCGACCAACTCCATGACCAGGAAAAGCTTTCCGTCCCACGTGCCGAAGTCGAAGACGCCCACCACGTGCGGGTGGCTCAGCCGCGCCGCGGTCTGCGCCTCCAGGCGGAACCGGTCGGCGGCCGACGGATCGGTCCCTTGCGCCAGCATCAGCTTGACGGCCACGGCCCGCCCGAGCACCTCGTCGGTGGCCTGCCACACCTCGCCCATGCCGCCCCGGCCGATACACACGTGAAGCCGATATCGGTCCGCGACCAGCACCTGGAGACCACCCTTTCGACGATCGATCAACCTGACGGAAGGGGACAAGCGTAGAGCCGCCCGCCCCGGCACCTCGCGGCGCTCCCCTCCCCGCGGCCCCCCGGACGTGACGACCCGCCAGGCGTGACGGCCCGCCGGCGCCCCACTGGACGCCGGGTGAACGCGAGGTGGCGCCCGGCGGTTAGCATCGCGGCCCGGAGTATTCACGCGTGTGGGACGGAGTGGGTCGTGGCACGACCGCGTACGGGTGTGGCGGTACTGACGATGGGCACCCGCCCCGCCGAGCTGCGGCTGCTGCTCGACGCCGTGGCACGGCAGGACGAGCCGGCCGCCCGGATCGTCGTCGTCGGCAACGGCACCGGCTCGCTGCCGGAGCTCCCCGAGGGCGTGACGGGCGTCGAACTGCCGGAGAACCGCGGTGTGTCGGGCGGCCGGAACGTCGCGATCGAGACCCTGCGCGCGTTCGGCGACGTGGACGTGGTGGTCGACCTCGACGACGACGGCCTCCTCGTCGACACGGACGTCCTCCGCCGCCTCGCCGACCTGTACGCGGCCGACCCCGCCCTCGGCGTCGTCTCGTTCCGCATCGCCGACGAGACCGGCGAGACGCAGCGCCGGCACGTCCCCCGGCTCGGCGCCAAGGACCCGCTGCGCGGCGGCGAGGTGACGACCTTCCTCGGCGGCGGCCACGGCCTGTCGATGCGGATGCTCGACCGCGTCGGCGGCTGGCCCGAGGAGTTCTTCTTCACCCACGAGGAGACCGACCTCGCCTGGCGGGCCCTCGACGACGGCTGGAAGGTCCTCTACGCGCCCGAGCTGCTCCTCCAGCACCCCAGGACCAGCCCGGCCCGCCACGCCGTCTACCACCGGATGACCGCCCGCAACCGCGTCTGGCTCGCCAAGCGCAACCTCCCGGCCCTCCTCGTCCCCGTCTACCTCGCCGTCTGGACCCTCCTCACCCTGGCCCGCACCCGCTCCGCCCGCGGCCTCGCCGCCTGGTTCGCCGGCTTCGCCGAAGGCCTCCGCCGCCCCTGCGGCCCCCGCCGCCCCATCCGCTGGTCCACCGTCCTCCACATGACCCGCCTGGGCCGCCCCCCGATCATCTGACCCACCCCTGAGGCGGGCTCCCTCCGGGGAAGCCCGCCCCTCCGGAAAAAGCAGAAACAGATGAGGCCGGTACTGGAATCAGTACCGGCCTCACCTGCTGTTACGGCTGTCGGGGTGGCGGGATTTGAACCCACGACCTCTTCGTCCCGAACGAAGCGCGCTGCCAAGCTGCGCTACACCCCGATGTCGCTGCTCTGTTCTCCACGTCGCGGCGACATCGCTTACTTTAGCCCACGCGCGCGCTCAGACGAAATCCGGTATTCGGGGGACGGCGGTGCAGGTCGGATGCGGTCGAGGCCGACGATGGCGAGGCCGAGGAGGTAGAAGGCCGCGCCGAGCACGACGGCGTTGAGGAGGACGCCGGCGTAGCCGTGGACGGTGACGTCGACGAAGGGGTACGTGTAGCGGGCGGCGGAGCCGGGGGAGAGGAGCGCGCCGCGGACGAGGGCGAACGCGAGGTAGAGGCCGGGGACGGCGAGCCACTGGGCGGCGTGGCGGAGGCGGAGGGCGCCCGGCGCGGTGAGGAGGAGGAAGTCGAGGGCCGTGCCGAGGGGGGTCACGGTGTGGAGGAGCTGGTTGGCGACGGCCCGCGGTCCGCCGAGGCGGGCGATCTCGGCGGCCTGGTTGAACTCGCTCGCCGGGTTGTCGAGGACCAGGTGGAAGACGAGGCCGACCGCCGCGATGCAGAGCAGGACCCCGCCGGTCCACAGCGCGGGCAGCGGGGGGCGCCGGGTCCAGGCGCGGGTGGCGCCCCAGCCGAGGACGACGGCGACCAGGACGTTGGACCAGATCGTGAAGAAGCTGAGGACGACGAACACGTTCCCGTGGACGCACTCGACGACCAGGCCCGTCAGCGCCGACAGGGCGACCAGGGCCCGGAACGCCGCCGCGTACGGCCTGCGCGGGGCGGGGGGTGCGACGGCGGCGGCCGGGACGGTCGCGGAGCGGGGCGTGATCATGCCCCTCACCGTAGGGGCTCAGGCGCGCGCCGTCAGGGTGAGCAGCGTGGCCTCGGGCGGGCAGGCGAAACGGACGGGGGTGTACCGGCTGGCGCCGCAGCCCGCGGAGACGTGGAGGTACGAGGTCCGGTCGGCGACCGTGTGCGTGGAGAGCCCCTTCACCCGGTCCGTGTCGAGGTCGCAGTTGGTGACGAGCGCCCCGTAGAAGGGGATGCACAGCTGTCCGCCGTGGGTGTGCCCGGCGAGGATCAGCTCGTACCCGTCGGCCGTGAAGGCGTCGAGCGAGCGCAGGTACGGGGCGTGGACGACGCCCACCGTGAAGTCGGCCGAGGCGTCGGGGCCGCCGGCCACCCGCTCGTAGCGGTCGCGCTTGATGTGCGGGTCGTCGAGGCCGGTGAACGCCACGTCGGCCTCGGGCAGCTTCAGCAGGCCGCGGGTGTTGGTGAGGTCCACCCAGCCGGCCGCGTCGAAGCCGTCCCGCATGGGCTCCCACGGGTTGTGGCGGGCGCCGACGACGGGCCCGTTGCCGTTGAGCCCGTGGCGGCCCTGGGCCTTCTCCTTCAGGTAGCGGCCGGGGTTGCGGGGCGTCGGCCCGTAGTAGTCGTTGGAGCCCATGACGTACACGCCGGGGAACTCCATCAGGGGGCCGAGCGCGTCCAGGACCTCCGGCACCGCGTCCGGGTCGGAGAGGTTGTCGCCGGTGTTGACGACGAAGTCGGGGCGGAGCCCCGCGAGGGACTGGAGCCAGGCGCGCTTCTTGCGCTGGCCGCACACCATGTGGATGTCGGAGACCTGGAGGACCCGCAGGTCGCGCATGCCGGGCGGGAGGACCGGGACCGTCACCCGGCGCAGCCGGAACGAGCGGGCCTCGAAGCCGGCCGCGTAGACGAGTCCGGCCGCGGCCGCCGCCGTCAGACCTGCCGTGACCTTCAGGGGAATCCCGTACCGTGCGCGCATCCCCCCATCGTCGCAGACCCGTGCGGTGGAAATGCGCGGGCGGGTGGGGCGGTGCACCTGCCACACTTGACCCCATGACCACGCTCAAGGAGAAGCTCCAGGCCGACCTCAACGCCGCGATCAGGGACCGCGACGAACTGCGTTCCTCGACGCTGCGGCTGACCATCACCGCCGTCACGAAGGAGGAGGTCGCGGGCAAGACCAAGCGCGAACTCTCCGACGACGAGGTGCAGAAGGTGATCGCCAAGGAGGCGAAGAAGCGCCGCGAGGCCGCGGAGGCCTTCGCCCAGGGCGGCCGCCACGAGTCCGCCGAGCGGGAGAAGGCCGAGGGCGTCCTGCTCGACGCCTACCTGCCGAAGCAGCTCAGCGACGAGGAGCTCGACGGGATCGTCGCGGCGGCCGTCGAGGAGGCGAAGGCGGCGGGTGCCGAGGGCCCGCGCGCCATGGGCGCCGTGATGAAGATCGTGAACCCGAAGGTGGCCGGCCAGGCCGAGGGCGGCCGCGTCGCCGCCTCCGTCAAGAAGCTGCTCGCGGGCTGATCCGCGCCGATCCGGCGGGCTGATCCGCGCCGATCCGGCGGTCGACTCCGCTGAGATCAGACGGTCGCCGCGCCGATCCGGCGACCGACTCCGCCGCGATCCGGCGGTCGATGCGCGAGAGGGCGCCCCCACCAGGTGGGGGCGCCCTCTCGCGTGTCGAGGTGTCAGCGGTTGCCGCGGCCCGGTCGACCGTCGCCGCCGCCCAGCATGTCCGGTGGGATCGTGATGCCGGGGAACGGGTTGGTCGGGTCGGTGTCGCCCGGCTTGCCGTCTGCCGGCTTGCGGGGCTTGTTCGGGCCCTCGTCGCCCTCCTTCTCCGGGTCCTTGGGCTTCTCGGCCCGCGGCACGGAGACGGTGTTGAAGCCCGGGGTCTCGGAGGCGTCGAGCGCGCCCGTCATCGCGATCTTCCAGATGGGGCCGGGGAGGCAGCCACCGCAGACCTTCTCGTAGTACTCGCCGCCGATGGTGATGTCGTACATCGACTTCTTCTCGCCGACGTCGTCACCGACCCAGACGGCGGTGGACAGGTTCGGGGTGTAGCCCACGAACCAGGCGTCCTTGCGGTCGTTGGTGGTACCGGTCTTGCCCGCGTTGTCGCGGTCGCTCAGACCGGCCTTGGTGCCGGTGCCGTCCTCGACGACGCCCTTCAGCATCTGGTTGATGACGTCGGCGGTGTGCTGCGACATCGCGCGCGAGCACTTCGTCTGGGGCACGTTCAGCTTGTCGCCGTTGGCGGCCTTGATCGACTCGATGACGACCGGGGTGCAGTACATGCCCCGGTTGGCGAAGGTCGCGTAGACGGACGCCATGTCGAGCGGGGTGCTCTCGATACTGCCGAGCGTGATGGAGGGGCTCTGCTTCACGGGCTTGCCCAGCTCGCGCTCGTAGCCGACGTGCTTCGCCATCGTCAGCGTCTCGCACAGGCCGGCCATCTGCTCCAGCTTGGCGAAGTACGTGTTGATGGACTTGCCGAGGGCGCTGGTCATGTCATAGGCGCCCTTCTCCGACTCGATCTCGTTGTTCACCTCCCAGTTCCCGTAACCCGCGGGCTTGCCGTCGCAGCGGGTGTAGTCGGTCTCCGGGATATTGATCTTGGTGGGGGTGTCGAAGACCTGGGCCGGGCTCAGGCCCTTCTCCAGGGCCGCGGCCGCGGTGATCGGCTTGAAGGTCGAGCCGACCTGGAAGCCGTACGTGGTGCCGCCCATCTTGCTGCCGACGGCGAGGTTGAGCGTGGTCTGGTGCTGCTTCTGGTCCAGGCCGTACGGGCGGGACTGGCCCATCGAGATGATCTTGCCGGTGCCGGGCTTGACCTGGACGACCGAGGCCGCGACCTGGTCGTCCTTGTTGATCTTCGCGATGGCGGCCTCGTTGGCGGCGGCCTGGGCGCGCGGGTCGAGCGTGGTCTTGATGGTGAGACCACCCAGGTTCCACAGCTTCTGCCGCTCCTCGGCCGTCTTGCCGAAGGTGGGGTCGTTGAGGATCGTCTTGCGGACGTAGTCGCAGAAGAAGCCGGAGCCGTCGACGGCGGTGATGCAGCCGTTCTTCGGCGTCTTCACCTTCAGCTTCAGCGGCGCCGCCTTCGCCTCGTCGGCCTCGGCCTGGCTGATGTCCTTCACGTCGGCCATCCGCTGGAGGACCACGTTGCGGCGCTTGGTGGCTTCCTGGATGTCGTTGATCGGGTCGTAGCGGCTCGGCGACTGGACGAGGCCGGCCATCATCGCCGCCTCGCCCAGGGTGAGGTTGGCGGCCGGCTTCGAGAAGTACCGCTGGGAGGCGGCCTCGATGCCGTACGCCTGCTGCCCGAAGAACGTGATGTTGAGGTAGTTCTCGAGGATCTTCTTCTTGCCCAGCTCCTCCTCGACCTGGATCGCGAACTTCAGCTCGCGGACCTTGCGGCCGATGGTCTGCTGGGTGGCCTGGGCGACCTTCTCGGGGTCGTCACCGGCCTCCTCGACGAAGACGTTCTTCACGTACTGCTGGGTGAGGGTGGACGCGCCCTGCGCGACACCGCCCGACTGCGCGTTGCGGTTGATCGCGCGCAGCACGCCCTTGAGGTCGATCGCCCCGTGCTCGTAGAAGCGGCCGTCCTCGATCGCGACGATCGCCTTCTGCATGTACGGGGAGATCCGCTCCAGCGGGACGACCTTCCGGTCCCGGGAGTACACCGTGGCGATGAGTCCGCCCTCGGAGTCGAGAATCGTGGTGCGCTGACTCAGCGGCGGGGTCTTCAGGTTGGAGGGGATCTCGTCGAACCCCTCGACCGTGCCCTTCGCCGCGAGTCCCAGTGCGCCGGCCGCGGGCAGGGCGATGCCCGCCAGCACGGCTCCGGAGAGCACACTGACACCGAGGAACTTGGCGGCTTGCTGGGTCCCGGTCAGACCACCGCCCGAGCGCTTCTTTGCCATGGGGGCAGCCTACGTTCTCATTCGCCGGACACGCGTATATGCCTTGGCCTAAGCTGCTCACAACTGTCACAGCAGTGCGGTCTCGCATCAAGACCCATGCGTGACATCGGAATGAATTCCCGTGACCCCGAAACACGGGAAGCTCGTGTCCGATTGCGTCTCATGCGTCACGCGGTGCCCGGAGTGGTCCCGTCGAGGAAGGGCGTATCTGTGCGGTATGTCCGCTATCACACGCATGTCCTTCGATCACTCCCCTGGGTGATCTGACGCGCACGCATAGTCCGTTCGGGCCATCCAAGATTGGGCCCGAAGGGGGTGTTGCGCTGTGCCCACCTTCCGTAACGTCCCAACTGGCAGCGGTGAATATGCCGCTGTCGCCGTGGGGGAGCCTCGATTCGGGAGAGGACGGCGCCGGTATGGGCTGGGTAGCTGACTGGAGTGCGCAGGCGGCCTGCCGCACTACCGATCCGGATGAACTATTCGTGCAGGGAGCGGCACAGAACAGGGCAAAGGCGGTGTGCACCGGATGTCCGGTGCGGACCGAGTGCCTCGCCGACGCCCTGGACAACCGGGTGGAGTTCGGCGTGTGGGGCGGCATGACGGAGCGCGAGCGCCGCGCCCTGCTGCGCAGGAGGCCGACCGTCACCTCGTGGCGCCGCCTCCTGGAGACCGCGCGCACGGAGTACGAGCGCGGCGCGGGCCTGCTGCCCGTCGCGATGGACGACGACGCGACGTACGAGGCGTACGCGGCGGTCGGCTAGACCCCGACCCGTACGCCCCTCAGGACGAGGGCATTCGACCGGCCGTGAGCCGGTCACCGATGGCCCGCAGCCCGGCGAGGTCGTGCACGTCGCCGGGCAGGGCGGCCACTTCGGCCACCGCCACCTCGGGGTGGAGCGCGGTGAAGCGGTCGCGCGTGCGCTGCTCACGCGCGAGCACCCGCATGCGCTCGGCATGCAGGCGCAGGAGTCCCGCGGTGAGATGACGGACGTCGGCGTCCGTGTCAGGGGCCGTGCTGGTGTCTGCGGCTTCGTCGTCGTGCTGTGCGCCCGGTTCGGCTGTGGGGGCAGCCTGTGGAACGGGGATTGCGGCGGCGGTGGCGAGGTCGGACGGCTCGGGCTCGGTGGCCGGGGAGCCACGCAGTTCAGCCTTCCCGCCCCCCTGATCCACAATGCGCCCCTCGTCAAGATTTTCCGCGGCGGCCCGCGCCCGCTCGGCCGAGAGCCGGGCGGCGCCGCTGCCGTGGACGCGGTTGAGCACGAGGCCCGCCAGCGGCATCTCGTCGGCGGCCAGCCGCTCCACGAAGTACGCGGCCTCCCGCAGCGCGTCCCGCTCCGGCGTCGCGACCACGAGGAACGCCGTGCCCGGGGCCTGGAGCAGCTTGTACGTGGCGTCGGCGCGGGTCCGGAAACCGCCGAACATCGTGTCCATCGCCGCCACGAACGTCTGGACGTCCTTGAGGAACTGACCCCCGAGCAGCTTCCCGAGCGTGCCCGTCATCATCGACATGCCGACGTTGAGGAACTTCATCCCGGCCCGGCCGCCCACCTTCGCCGGGGCCATCAGCAGTTTGATGAACTTCCCGTCGAGGAACGACCCGAGGCGCTTCGGCGCGTCGAGGAAGTCCAGCGCGGACCGGGACGGCGGGGTGTCGACGACGATCAGGTCCCACTCGTCGCGGGCCCGGAGCTGCCCCAGCTTCTCCATCGCCATGTACTCCTGCGTACCGGCGAACCCGGCCGACAGGGACTGGTAGAAGGGGTTCCCCAGGATCGCCCGCGCCCGCTCGGGATCCGCGTGCGCCTCGACGATCTCGTCGAAGGTCCGCTTCATGTCGAGCATCATCGCGTGCAGTTCGCCGCCGTCGGAGCCCTTGATCCCGTCGACCTTGCGCGGGGTGTTGTCGAGGGAGTCGATGCCCATGGACTGGGCGAGTCGGCGGGCCGGGTCGATGGTGAGGACCACCACCCGCCGTCCGCGCTCCGCCGCCCGCACGCCGAGCGCCGCCGCCGTGGTCGTCTTGCCGACCCCGCCGGCACCGCAGCAGACGATGATCCGGGTGCCCCGGTCGTCGATCAGCGGATCCAGGTCCAGCACCGGCACAGCATCGAGCCCGCTCGCGACGGCCGGGGTGGGACCGTCCGAGGCGGTGGCCGCGCCGGGGCCGTCCGCGGCGGTGGCCGCGCCGGGGCCGGGCGCCGGGGCGGTCCGGTCGGGGGCGTCCGCGGCGGGCACTGTGTCGGGACCGCCGGTGGCTGCCTGCTGCGTCACGCGCCCACCCCTTGCTTCCGCAGTTCCTTCGCGAGCCGGTAGAGCCCCGCGATGTCCGCCCCGTCCCCCAGGAAGGGGAGTTCGTACGCCGGGACCCCGATGCCGTCCAGGACGGCGCGCTGGTCCCGCTCCAGCTCCACCCGGCGGGCGTGCTCGACCGCCTCGTCGAGGAGCGGCTCGACCAGGCCCGCGCCGCCCGCGACGCCGACCGAGGCCAGGGTCCGTGCGATGGCGTCCCGGTGGTCGCCGGAGGCGGCCCGTACGGCCGCGCCGTCGAGGACGTGCGGGCGGACCATGTTCACCACGACCCGCCCCACCGGGAGTTCGGCGGCGCGGAGCTCGGCGATGCCGTCGGCGGTCTCCTGGACCGGCATCTCCTCCAGGAGGGTCACCAGGTGGACCGCCGTCTCGGGGGACTTGAGGACCCGCATGACGGCCTGCGCCTGGTTGTGTATCGGGCCGATCCTGGCCAGGCCGGCGACCTCGTCGTTGACGTTGAGGAAGCGGGTGATGCGGCCGGTGGGCGGGGCGTCCATGACGACGTGGTCGTAGGTGTGGCCGCCGTGCTTCTCGCGCCGCCGGACCGCCTCGCAGGCCTTGCCGGTCAGCAGCACGTCCCGGACGCCCGGGGCTATCGTCGTCGCGAAGTCGATCGCGCCGAGCTTCTTCAGGGCCCGGCCCGCGCTGCCCAGTTTGTAGAACATCTGGAGGTAGTCGAGGAGCGCGCGCTCGGCGTCGATCGCCAGCGCGTACACCTCGCCGCCGCCCGGCGCGACGGCGATCTTGCGCTCCTCGTACGGAAGGGCCTCCGTCTCGAAGAGCTGTGCGATGCCCTGTCTGCCTTCGACCTCGACGAGGAGGGTTCGCTTCCCCTCCGTCGCGAGGGCGAGGGCGAGGGCGGCGGCGACCGTCGTCTTACCGGTACCACCCTTGCCGCTGACGACCTGGAGCCTGCTCACGCTGTCGAGCCTAACCACTGGCGGCCGTGCCCAATCAGGGGACCGCCCCGGAGAAGCTCCCTAGGGGACGTGTCGGGGGACACGAGGAGGGGCGCGGCGGAGGGCACGAGCAGGGATGCGGCGAGGAGCCGTCGGGCGGCTGCGGGGGCCGCCTCGGAGGGCAGCCCCGCGGCAGCGGATACAGTCGGCCCCATGACCAAGTGGGAGTACGTCACGGTGCCGCTTCTGGTGCACGCGACCAAGCAGATTCTGGACACCTGGGGCGAGGACGGCTGGGAGCTCGTCCAGGTCGTGCCCGGGCCGAACAACCCCGAGCAGCTCGTGGCCTACCTGAAGCGGGCCAAGTCGTGAGCGGGGCCGTCGAGGCGAGGCTCGCCGAGCTCGGCCTGACCCTGCCGGAGGTCGTGCCCCCGCTGGCCGCGTACCAGCCGGCCGTGCAGTCGGGCGTGTACGTCTACACCTCGGGCCAGCTCCCGATGGTGGCGGGCAAGCTGTCGGTGACCGGCAAGGTCGGCGACGAGGTCACCGCCGAGGAGGCCAAGCAGCTCGCCGCCACGTGCGCGCTCAACGCCCTCGCGGCCGTGAAGTCGGTCGCCGGTGACCTCGACCGCATCAAGCGCGTCGTGAAGGTCGTCGGTTTCGTCGCCTCCGCCGCCGACTTCACCGGCCAGCCGGGCGTCGTCAACGGCGCCAGCGAGCTGCTCGGCGCCGTGCTCGGCGAGAAGGGCGTGCACGCGCGCAGCGCCGTCGGCGTGGCCGTGCTGCCGCTCGACGCCCCGGTCGAGGTCGAGGTCCAGGTCGAGCTCGTCGAGGCCTGATCACCCGCACGCACCCGCGTGGAGCCGGTTTCCCCGTTCCGGGGAAGCCGGCTCTCGTGCATTCCGATGCTTGCGCATAGCATCCGGCCATGCCGAATGGTCAGCCGAATCAGACGAACGGTCAGTGGTACCCGCCGGAATGGCCCGACCGCATCCGTGCCCTCGCCGCCGGTGAGCTCACCCCGGTGACGCCCCGGCGTGCCGCCACCGTCATGCTCCTGCGGGACGGCGCGGCGGGCCCCGAGGTCCACATGCTGCGCCGCCGCACCTCGATGGCCTTCGCGGGCGGCGCGTACGCCTACCCCGGCGGCGGTGTCGACCCGCGCGACGAGCAGCCGGTCCGCTGGGCGGGCCCGCCGCTGGAGGAGTGGGCCGGGCGGCTCGGCCTCGACGACGCCGCGCAGGCCCAGGCCGTGGTCTGCGCCGCCGTGCGCGAGACGTTCGAGGAGGCGGGCGTCCTGCTCGCCGGCGAGACCGCGGACACGGTGGTCGGCGACACGACCGGCGAGGAGTGGGAGCGGGACCGGGAGGCACTGGTCGCCCGTGAGCTGTCGTTCGCCGACTTCCTCGACCGGCGCGGGCTCGTCCTGCGCTCGGACCTGCTGGGCGCGTGGGCCCGCTGGATCACGCCGGAGTTCGAGCAGCGCCGGTACGACACCTGGTTCTTCGTGGCCGCGCTGCCGGCCGGGCAGCGCACCCGGGACGTCTCCGGCGAGGCGGACCGCACGGTCTGGATCCGTCCGGCGGAGGCCGCGGCGGGCTACGACCGGGGCGAGCTGATGATGATGCCGCCGACGATCTCGACGCTGCGCGCCCTGGAGCGGTACGGCACGGCGGCCGAGGTGCCGGCGGCGGCGGGCGGCCAGGACATGGCGCCGGTGCTCGCCCGGGCCCGTCTGGAGGGCGACGAGCTGGTGCTGAGCTGGCCGGGGCACGAGGAGTTCACCAAGATCATTCCGACGGGGGACGGGCGATGAGCGACGCGGCGGCGCTGCCGGGGCAGCCGCGCGGTCTGGTGGCCTCCGGGCCCGCGACGGACCGCGCCGTGAACGTCCTGGCGCCGAACCCGTCCGCGATGACGCTGGACGGCACCAACACCTGGCTCCTCTCGGAGCCCGGCTCGGAGCTCGCCGTCGTGGTGGACCCGGGTCCGCTCGACGAGGGCCACCTCCGCCATGTGGTCGACACGGCCGAGAAGCTCGGCAAGCGGGTCGGGCTGACCCTGCTGACCCACGGCCACCCGGACCACGCGGAGGGCGCCGGGCGCTTCGCCGAGCTGACGGGGACGGCCGTACGGGCCCTCGACCCGGCGCTGAGGCTCGGCGACGAGGGGCTCGGCGCGGGGGACGTGGTGACCGTCGGCGGTCTGGAGCTGCGGGTCGTCCCGACGCCCGGGCACACCTCGGACTCGCTCTCGTTCCATCTGCCCGCCGACCGGGCGGTGCTGACGGGCGACACGATCCTGGGGCGCGGGACGACGATGGTCGCGCATCCGGACGGGCGGCTCGGCGACTACCTGGACTCGCTGCGGCGGCTGCGCTCGCTGACCGTCGACGACGGGGTCCACACGGTCCTGCCGGGGCACGGGCCGGTCCTGGAGGACGCGCAGGGGGCCGTGGAGTTCTACCTCGCGCACCGGGCGGGCCGGCTGGCCCAGGTCGAGTCGGCGGTCGCGGGCGGCCTGCGGACGGCGTCGGAGGTCGTCGCCCACGTCTACGCGGACGTGGACCGTTCGCTGTGGCCTGCGGCGGAGCTGTCCGTCCGGGCGCAGCTGGAGTACCTGAGGGAGCGCGGACAGGTCTGAGCGGCGGAGTTGTCACGATCCTGAACCGAGAGGGCCCCCGACCCTTCGGTCTTCTTGACCCGTGTTTTACGCTCCGCTTACTTCTGGCCGTAGCTTTCGGGGGGAACGCCCGTGTTCGTCATCGCCATCCTGCTGGTCATCGCCGCAGTGGTGCTCTACTTCGTCGGTCGTGCCAACGACTCCAACGGGCTGAAGTTCGGCGCCCTCGGAGCGGTCCTGGCCGGCGTCTTCTCGCTGATCGTGAGCATGACGTACGTGATCAGCGCGTACGAGGTCGGCGTGCCGGTCGCCTTCGGCAAGGTGGGCTCGCCCATGACCTCGGGCATGCACGTGAAGTCGCCGTTCACGAACGTCACGACGTTCTCGACCCGCCCGGTCGACCTCAACCTCTCCGACAAGGACGTGGTCGAGGTCCGCTCCTCCCAGGGCGGTGTCATGTACGCCGAGGTGACGGTGAAGTGGGCCGTCGTCCCGTCCAAGGCCGTCGAGCTCTACAAGCTCGCGGGCACCGAGGACGCCATCCAGCAGCGGCTCGTCTACCCGGACAGCCGAGAGATCGTCCGCAACGTCTTCGCCCGCTACTCGAGCGAGCAGGGGTACGCCTCCGACCGCGAGAAGATCAACGCCGAGATCGGTGACCTGATCAAGGAGCGCCTGGCCCCGCGCGGCATCGTCGTGACCACGGTCAACCTGCGCAACGTGAAGCCCTCGGACGCCCTCCAGGGCCAGATCGACCGCAAGATCCAGCAGCAGCAGGCCACCGAGCGGGCGATCGAGGCCTCCCGTACGGCCAAGGCCGAGGCCGACCGGCGCCGCATCGAGGCGGAGGGCATCGCCCGCGCCAACAAGATCCTCAACGACTCGCTGACCGACAAGGTCCTCATGAACCAGTGCATCGACGCCTTCAAGGAGGCCGCCGCGAAGAACGCCGTCTACGCGGTGCCCTGCGGCGACGGCACCTCGACCCCGGTGATCGTGGACGGTTCGAAGCGCTGACCGCCCGCCCGGCGGACACGTGAAAGGCCGCCCCGGTCCTCGGACCGGGGCGGCCTTCCGCGTACGGCGGGGTGCTAGCGCGAGCGCTTCGCGAGGCGCTCGACGTCGAGCAGGATCACGGCGCGGGCCTCCAGGCGCAGCCAGCCGCGCTGGGCGAAGTCGGCGAGCGCCTTGTTGACCGTCTCGCGGGAGGCGCCGACCAGCTGGGCCAGCTCCTCCTGGGTGAGGTCGTGGACGACGTGGATGCCCTCCTCCGACTGCACGCCGAAGCGGCGCGACAGGTCGAGGAGCGCGCGGGCGACACGGCCCGGGACGTCGGAGAAGACCAGGTCGGACATCTGGTCGTTGGTCTTGCGGAGCCGGCGGGCGACCGCGCGCAGCAGCGCGGTGGCGACCTCGGGGCGGGCGTTCAGCCAGGGCTGGAGGTCGCCGTGGCCGAGGCCGAGCAGCTTGACCTCGGTCAGCGCGGTGGCGGTGGCGGTGCGCGGGCCCGGGTCGAAGAGCGAGAGCTCGCCGATGAGCTCGCCGGGGCCGAGGACGGCCAGCATGTTCTCGCGCCCGTCGGGGGAGGTGCGGTGCAGCTTCACCTTGCCCTCGGTGACCACGTACAGGCGGTCACCGGGGTCGCCCTCGTGGAAGAGCGCGTCGCCACGGGCGAGCGTCGCCTCACTCATCGAGGCGCGCAGCTCGGCTGCCTGCTCGTCATCGAGCGCCGCGAAGAGCGGGGCGCGCCGCAGAACGTCGTCCACGAGTTCTCTCCTACTGTCGACCTGCTCAAAGGACCTGGGTCCCATGATGCCGGACGCACAAAACCGTGCGATCAATCACAGCAAGTTTGACCCACAGAGCTACCCGTCCGTACGTCAGGGGCCCGATTGGACTCCGATCGGCCGTGCCCGGGGCGGATGTCGGCGGTGGCCCCTAGGCTGGCCGGGTGTCCAACTCGCCGGTGAGAGCGCAGGCCAAGGGGGCTGGAAGAGTGTCGGCCGAAGGTAATTCCGCCGTGGGCGAACACGGCGTGTCGAAACGGGTGAAAGCCCCGAATCGGAAGGCGTCGAAGCCCGAGTCACGGCTTGCGATGGTCCGCAGAGCACGGAAGATCAACCGGGAACTGGCCGAGGTCTTCCCGTACGCCCATCCGGAGCTCGACTTCCGCAATCCCTTCGAGCTGCTCGTCGCCACGGTCCTCTCGGCACAGACCACCGACCTGCGGGTCAACCAGACCACCCCCGCCCTCTTCGCGAAGTACCCCACGCCCGAGGACCTCGCCGCCGCCGTGCCCGAGGAGGTCGAGGAGCTCATCCGCCCCACCGGCTTCTTCCGCGCCAAGACCAAGTCGATCATGGGGCTCGCCACCGCCCTCAGGGACGACTTCGGCGGCGAGGTCCCCGGCCGCCTCGACGACCTCGTCAAGCTCCCGGGAGTCGGCCGCAAGACCGCCTTCGTCGTCCTGGGCAACGCCTTCGGCGTCCCCGGCATCACCGTCGACACCCACTTCATGCGCCTGGCCAGGCGCTGGAAGTGGACCGATCAGGAGGACCCGGTCAAGATCGAGGCCGAGATCGCCGAGATCTTCCCGAAGAGCGAGTGGACGATGCTCTCGCACCGGGTGATCTTCCACGGCCGCCGGATCTGCCACGCCCGCAAGCCCGCCTGCGGCGCCTGCCCGATCACCCACCTCTGCCCCTCGTACGGCGAGGGCGAGACCGATCCCGAGAAGGCCAGGAAGCTGCTCAAGTACGAGATGGGCGGCCTCCCCGGCCAGCGGCTGAACCCGCCGCCCGGCTACCCCGGACGCCCGGCGCCGCCCCCCGGGGCGAGCGACTGACGCCTCCCCGGGGGTGGGGCCGCGGCCCCACCCCCGGAGCCGGGCCCCCGAACGGGGGTCACGGGAACGAACCCGTCCACCGATCGCGTTGTGAACCACGGGGGTGCCTATGACGCGCACTGACGAAGACATCCACGGGACCGGCACCGGCGGCCTGCTCAGCCGGGACGGCCTGCCCGCCTGGCTGGGCCCCGTCGACCGGGCCGCCCGCACGGTCGAGCCCGAGCAGCTGAGCCGCTTCCTGCCGCCCGCGAGCGGGGCCGGACGCCAGTCCGCCGTCCTCGTCCTCTTCGGCGAGGGCGAGCGCGGACCCGAGCTGCTCCTCATGGAGCGGTCCGGCAGCCTCCGCTCGCACGCCGGACAGCCCTCCTTCCCCGGCGGCGCCCTCGACCCCGAGGACGGCGACCCCGCCGACGGCGGACTGCTGCGCGCCGCCCTCCGCGAGGCCCGGGAGGAGACCGGCCTCGACCCCTCGGGCGTCCAGCTCTTCGGCGTACTGCCCCGGCTCTACATCCCGGTCAGCGGCTTCGTCGTCACCCCCGTCCTCGGCTGGTGGCGCACCCCCAGCCCGGTCGGGGTCGTCGACCCCGGCGAGACCGCCCGGGTCTTCACCGTGCCCGTGGCGGATCTCACGGACCCCGCGAACCGCGCGACCACCCTCCACCCGAGCGGCCACCAGGGCCCCGCGTTCCTCGTCGCATCCGCTCTGGTCTGGGGTTTTACCGCCGGAGTGATCGACCGGCTGCTCCACTTCGCCGGCTGGGAGCGCCCCTGGGACCGCACGAGACAGGTCCCGCTCGACTGGCGCTCATGACAGGCTGACCTTCGGTGCGGGTCCCGGCCTCGGTCGAGCTCGCCCCGGGCGACCGGAAACGAATCTGCGAGGCTACTGACGGTGAACGTGCTGGACATCCTGCTGCTGGTCGCCGCCGTCTGGTTCGCGGTCATCGGCTACCGCCAGGGATTCGTGGTCGGCATCCTCTCGGTGCTCGGGTTCCTCGGCGGCGGTCTCGTCGCCGTCCTGCTGCTCCCGATCCTCTGGGACCAGCTGACCGACAACAGCGAGGTGTCGACCTCGGCGACGGTCGTCTTCGTGATGATCGTCATCGTCTGCGCCTCGATCGGCCAGGCGTTCACCACCCACCTCGGCAACAAGCTGCGCCGGTTCATCACCTGGTCGCCCGCGCGCGCCCTCGACGCCACCGGCGGCGCCCTGGTCAACGTGGTCGCCATGCTCCTGGTGGCCTGGCTCATCGGCTCCGCCCTGGCCGGCACCACACTGCCCACCCTGGGCAAGGAGGTGCGCAACTCGAAGGTGCTCCTCGGCGTGTCCCGGGTGATGCCGGATCAGGCCTCCACCTGGTTCGCCAACTTCAGCTCGACGCTCGCCCGCAGCGGCTTCCCCCAGGTCTTCAGCCCGTTCGCGAACGAGCCCATCACCGAGGTCCTGCCCCCGGACCCGGCGCTCGCCCGCAGCCCCGTCGCCGAACGCGCCCAGCGCTCCATCGTCAAGGTCGTCGGCACCGCCCAGAGCTGCGGCAAGGTCCTCGAAGGCACCGGCTTCGTCTTCGCCGACCGCCGGATCATGACCAACGCCCACGTCGTCGGCGGCGTCGACGAGCCGACCGTCCAGATAGGCGGCGAGGGCAGGCTCTACGACGCCAAGGTCGTCCTCTACGACTGGCAGCGCGACATCGCCGTCCTGGACGTGCCCGACCTCAAGGCCACGCCGCTGACCTTCACCGACGAGGACGCCCGCAGCGGCGACGGCGCGATCGTCGCCGGCTTCCCGGAGAACGGCTCGTACGACGTCCGGTCGGCGCGCGTCCGGGGCCGCATCAGCCCCACCGGGCCCGACATCTACCACCGCGACCAGGTCCGCAGGGAGGTCTACTCGCTGTACACGACGGTCCGGCAGGGGAACTCCGGCGGCCCGCTCCTCACCGAGGACGGCGAGGTGTACGGCGTGATCTTCGCCCGCTCCCTCGACGACGCGAACACCGGATACGCCCTGACGGTCGACGAGATCCGCGAGGACATCGAGCGCGGCCGGACCGCCAACCAGCAGGTCGACACCCAGGCCTGCGCCCTGTAGGCCCCCAGGGGGCCTTCGGGTCAGTCGCGGGGATGCCGGAGCCGGGCCGAGACCCAGCGGGCCCGGCGGCGCAGGATGCGCGAGATCCCCACCTCTGGCACGGCGTGCGCGCGGCCCTGGTCCTGCGGGCCACCCCTCTCCCGGGAGGCCGGCCCCGTGGCCGAGCGGCGGTCGCGTGCTGTGTCACTGTAGTCGTGCGTCCAGCCCATACTCCGACCTCTGCCCGGGCCCCAAGGTCGGTAACCGCCCGGGGGCCCGCCAATTGGAGTATGCGCCGGGCACATGGCCGTTCGAGGGACATCCGTGCCCCTCCCGGAGGGTGAGGGCGCGTCAGCGGTCGGGCTCGGGGTCCTTCAACCAGTTGACGAGCTCCGTGGAGAAGGCCACCGGGTCCTCCTCGTGCGGGAAGTGCCCCAGGCCGTCGAAGAGCCGCCAGCGGTACGGCGCCTCCACGTACTCGCCCGAACCGGCGGCGCTGCGGGTCCGCATCACCGGGTCCATCGAGCCGTGCAGGTGCAGCGTCGGCACCCGCACCGGCCGCTTCATGCGCCGGTTGAACTGGATGCCGTCCGGGCGGGCCAGGGACCGCACCATCCAGCGGTACGGCTCGATCGAGCAGTGCGCCGTCGACGGGACGCACATCGCCCGCCGGTACACCTCGATCGCCTCGTCGTCGGCCGGCTTCGGCCCCGACCAGTCCTGGATCAGTTCGCCCACCAGCGCCGCGTCGTCCGCGACGAGCTGACGCTCCGGAATCCACGGCCTCTGGAAGCCCCAGATGTGCGAGCCGGCCCGCGACTGGGCGAAGTCCGACAGCATCGCCGAGCGCCAGCGGCGCGGGTGCGGCATCGAGGAGACCACCAGGCGGCGCACCAGCTTGGGCCGCATCACGGCCGCCGTCCAGGCGAGGTAGCCGCCCAGGTCGTGCCCGACGAGCGCCGCGTCGGGCTCGCCGAGGGAGCGGACGACACCGGTGATGTCGAGGGCCAGGTTGGCGGGGTCGTAACCCCGGGGCGTGCGGTCGCTGCCGCCCACCCCGCGCAGGTCCATCGCGACGGCCCGGAACCCCGCCTCGGCGAGGGCGGGCAGCTGGTGGCGCCAGGTCCACCAGAACTGCGGGAAGCCGTGCAGGAGCAGCACCAGCGGGCCGTCGCCCATCTCGGCGATGTGGAACCTGGCGCCGTTGGCCGCCACGTCGCGATGGGTCCACGGCCCGTCGAGCCGTACGGGCCCGGCGTTGCCGTTGCTGCTCTCGGGGAGGGTCATACGGACGAGCGTGCCACAGTGGGGGCCTTGTCGAGGGCCGGCCTGCGCGCCGGACGGGGGTGCGGCTTCGCGTTCTGCATGATCGCCGCCGTCTGCTTGGCGGAGGCGATGGACTTCTCCGGCGGCTTGACCTTCTTGAACTTGGCGTATGCGATCAGGCCGAGCAGCACCGCGAGCAGCACGTTGAAGGCGAAGGACAGCAGGAAGCACCAGACGAGGTTCCAGCCCCCGTTGCCGTTGTGCCCGCCGGTCCAGGTGTTGATGGCGTACGCCAGCGCGAAACTCAGCATCGGCAGCGAGAACAGCAGCACCACAGCGGCCGCGATGCCCGCCGCGCTGCCCATGGCCCCCCGCTTGACGTCCTGTCGGATCTCGGCCTTGGCCAGGGCGATCTCGTCGTGCACCAATGCGGACATCTCGGCGGTCGCCGAGGCGACCAGTTGGCCGAGGCTGCGCTCCGTGCCGTCGAACGGGTCGCTCATCGCTGCTCCCTCTCCTTCTGTCTACGGTCCGACTCAGATCATGCCGGACCGTCGGCCCGGTCGCGCGATGCCCCCGCCAGTTCGGCGCGCTCCCTGTGTTCGGCGGCCTTCTTCTCGTAGATCTCCGCCATCCGGAGGTGGTACTCCGGATTGTCCTGCTCGTAGATGTCGGGGATGCCGTCCTGGTCGTCGTCGCGCTCCTCGTCGGCGCAGATCGCCCGGTACCTCCGGACCCGCAGCTTCAGCAGGACCGAGGCGAGCACGGCGGCGACGGCCGAGCCGATCAGGACCGCGGCCTTCACCTCGTCGGTGAGGACGGCGTCCCCGGCGAAGGCGAGTTCGCCGATGAGGAGCGAGACGGTGAAGCCGATCCCGGCGAGCGTGGCGACGGCGAACACGTCCGGCCACGACAGGTCGGGGTTGAGCTCCGCACGGGTGAACCGGGCGGTGAGCCAGGTGCCGCCGAAGATGCCGACCGCCTTGCCGACGACGAGGCCGAGAACGACGCCGAGGGTGACCGGCTGGGTGAAGACGTCGCGGAGCGCGCCGCCGGAGACGCTCACGCCGGCGGAGAAGAGCGCGAAGAGGGGGACGGCGAGGCCCGCCGAGACCGGCCGCACCAGGTGCTCGATGTGCTCGCCGGGGGAGTGCTCCTCGCCTTCCCGGGGGGTGCAGCGCAGCATCAGGCCCATGGCGACGCCGGCGATGGTGGCGTGGACGCCGCTGTTGTACATCAGGCCCCAGACGACCAGGGCGAGCGGCACGTACACGTACCAGCCGCGGACGCCCTTGCGGAGCAGCAGCCAGAAGACGGCGAGGCCGGCGAAGGCGCCGCCGAGCGCGGCGAAGTTCAGGTCGCCGGTGAAGAAGATCGCGATGATCAGGATCGCGAAGAGGTCGTCGACGACGGCGAGGGTCAGCAGGAAGGCGCGCAGCGCGGACGGCAGCGAGGTGCCGATGACGGCGAGGACGGCGAGCGCGAACGCGATGTCGGTCGCGGTGGGCACGGCCCAGCCGTCCAGCGAGCCGTTGCCGAGGGTGTTGACCAGGGTGTAGACGAGGGCGGGCGCGGCCATGCCGCAGAGCGCGGCGACGACGGGCAGCGCGGCGGCCCGGGGGTCGCGCAGCTCGCCCGCGACGAGTTCGCGCTTGAGCTCGATGCCGGCGACGAAGAAGAAGACCGCGAGGAGTCCGTCGGCGGCCCAGTGCTGGATCGACAGGTCGAGGCCGAGGGCGGCCGGTCCTATGTGGAAGTTCCGCACGGACTCGTAGCTCTCGCTCAGCGGCGAGTTGGCCCAGATCAGGGCGGCGACGGCGGCGACGAGGAGCAGCACGCCGCCGACGGTCTCGGTGCGCAGGGCGTCGGTCAGGTACCGCCGCTCGGGCAGGGGGAGCAGTCCGAGGAACTTGCGGTCGGTGGGCGCAGACACGTGGGGGTCCTCCGTCGGGCAGGCAGGGCGAAGCACATGCCGACCAGACTTCCCGGCGCACCTAGGTGTTACTGACGCGTTCCTGACGCGATCTTTACCTTACCTAACGAGCGAAGGGTTGTGTCCGGCGAGATTCACTTTAGGGAGAATCATCGCTTTCGTCCCGCCGGACGGGGGTGAGGGGCGAGCCTGAGCGCCCGCCCCGGGTGCGCCCGCGCGCCTGGGGGTACCCGTCGCCTGCCCCTGGGGGGACGCGTGAGCGCCCGCCCCGAACGGTTCGGGGCGGCCGCTCACGTCGTACGGGCGCTCACGTCGTACGGGCGCTCACGTCGTACGGCCGCTGCGGCTCAGTCCTCGCTGGAGGCGTCCGGCAGCTGGGTCTGGATGAGCGACATGACCGAGGAGTCGGTCAGCGTGGTGACGTCGCCGAGCTCCCGGTTCTCCGCCACGTCGCGCAGCAGACGGCGCATGATCTTGCCCGAGCGGGTCTTCGGCAGCTCCGCCACCGGCAGGATCCGCTTCGGCTTGGCGATCGGGCCGAGCGTCGCGCCCACGTGGTTGCGCAGGTCGGCGACGAGGTTCTCGTCCTGGCTCGCGGTGCCGCGCAGGATGACGAAGGCGACGATGGCCTGGCCGGTCGTCTCGTCGGCGGCGCCGACGACGGCCGCCTCGGCGACGGACGGGTGCGACACCAGGGCCGACTCGACCTCGGTCGTCGAGATGTTGTGGCCCGAGACGAGCATGACGTCGTCGACCCGGCCGAGCAGCCAGATGTCGCCGTCGTCGTCCTTCTTGGCGCCGTCACCGGCGAAGTACTTGCCTTCGAAGCGGGACCAGTACGTGTCGATGTAGCGCTGGTCGTCGCCCCAGATGGTGCGGAGCATCGACGGCCACGGCTCGGTGAGGACCAGGTAGCCGCCGCCGCCGTTCGGGACCTCGTTCGCCTCGTCGTCCACGACGGTGGCGGAGATGCCCGGCAGCGGGCGCTGGGCGGAGCCCGGCTTGGTCTCGGTGACGCCGGGCAGCGGCGAGATCATCATCGCGCCGGTCTCGGTCTGCCACCAGGTGTCCACGATCGGGGTCTTGCCCGCGCCGATGTGCTCCCGGTACCAGACCCAGGCCTCGGGGTTGATCGGCTCGCCCACCGAGCCGAGCACGCGGAGGCTGGACAGGTCGAACTTCGCGGGGATGTCGTCTCCCCACTTCATGAAGGTGCGGATCGCGGTGGGCGCCGTGTAGAGGATGGTGACGCCGTACTTCTGCACGATCTCCCAGAACCGGCCCTGGTGCGGGGTGTCCGGGGTGCCCTCGTACATGACCTGCGTCGCGCCGTTGGCCAGCGGGCCGTAGACGATGTACGAGTGGCCGGTGACCCAGCCGATGTCGGCGGTGCACCAGTAGACGTCGGTCTCCGGCTTGAGGTCGAAGACGGCGTGGTGGGTGTACGCGGCCTGGGTGAGGTAGCCGCCGGAGGTGTGCAGGATGCCCTTCGGCTTCCCGGTGGTGCCGGAGGTGTAGAGGATGAAGAGCGGGTGCTCCGCGTCGAAGGACTCCGGGGTGTGCTCCGCGGACTGGCGGGTGACGATGTCGTCCCACCACACGTCGCGGCCCTCGGTGAAGGCGGTCTCCTGGCCCGTACGGCGGACCACGAGGACGTGCTCGACCTGCGGGCACTTGGCGACGGCCTCGTCGATGGCCGGCTTCAGGGCGCTCGGCTTGCCGCGGCGGTAGCCGCCGTCGGCGGTGACGACCACCTTGGCGTCGGCGTCCTGGATGCGGGAGGCCACGGCGTCGGCCGAGAAGCCGCCGAAGACCACCGAGTGGGCGGCGCCGAGGCGGGCGCAGGCCAGCATGGTGACGGCCGCCTCGGGGATCATCGGGAGGTAGACGGCGACCCGGTCGCCCTTGCCGACGCCCAGCTCGGTCAGGGCGTTGGCGGCCTTGGAGACCTCGTCCTTGAGCTCGGCGTAGGTGATGGCGCGGCTGTCGCCCGGCTCGCCCTCGAAGTGGATGGCGACCCGGTCGCCGTGGCCGGCCTCGACGTGCCGGTCGACGCAGTTGTACGCCACGTTCAGCTCGCCGTCCGCGAACCACTTGGCGAACGGCGGGTTCGACCAGTCGAGGGTCTCGGTCGGCTCGGTGACCCAGGTCAGACGCTTGGCCTGCTCGGCCCAGAAGCCCAGCCTGTCCACCTTGGCCTGCTCGTACGCCTCCGCCGTCACGTTGGCGTGCGCGGCCAGCTCGGCGGGCGGCGCGAAGCGGCGCTCTTCCCGGAGCAGATTGGCCAGGCTTTCGTTGCTCACGACATCTCCCTTTCCCAGGGCGTCCTCTGTACTTGTGTGTCCCGCGTCATAGCTCACCAGTCAGATGCCCGGGTGACAAGAGCCTCCAGGCAATTGGTTTAGACCTGTGAGTCGCCAGACGTGCGGTGGCCCCTTGCTCCCGAGCGGTGGGAGAAAGGGGCCACACAGTCTCACGGACGGCCGGGGCCGAAGGTTCAGGACGCGCAGTGGCGCGTTCCCGCGCCGGGGAGTGGCGCGATCCCGAGCGCCGGTTCAGGACGCCCGTGCCGCCTCCAGGTGGTCCGTCGGCAGTACCTGGGTGAAGACGTCGTCGTAGCTGTGGACCTCGTCCGCGTCGGCGAGCAGATAGGCCTGCGCCTCGCCCACGTGGAAGTACACGCCGTGCAGCGTGAGCGTCCCCTCGGCCAGCCGGCGCGCCACCGGCTCGTACGCCCGCAGGTGCTCCAGCTGCTGGACCACGTTGGTCAGGCAGAGCTGCTCGACCGCGTCGGCCGGCAGGCGCCCGGAGATCCGGGCCCAGGCGTGCCGGCGGCTCGCCATCCGCTCCAGGCTGGGCCGGCCGTGGCGCAGCCAGCGGCGGAGCGGTGTGGGCGGGTCGTCGGGGCCGCCGTTCAGCAGGGCCTGCATCGCGCCGCAGCCGGAGTGGCCGCAGACGGTGATCGAGTCGACCCGGAGCACGTCCACCGCGTACTCGATCGCCGCCGCCACCGAGTCGTCACCGCTCTCCTCGCCGGGGAGCGGCACGAGGTTGCCGACGTTGCGCACGGTGAAGAGGTCGCCGGGGCCGCTCGACGTGATCATGCTCGTGACGAGTCGGGAGTCGGCGCAGGTCAGGAAGAGCTGCGAGGGGCTCTGGCCCTCGCGGGCGAGCCGCGCGAGCTCGTCCCGGACGAGCGGGGCGGTGTTCCGCTGGAACTTGCCGATGCCGCTCGCCAGGTGCAGCCCCGTCGTCCGCTCGGGGGCGTCGCTCGCGGCCCGCTCGACCAGCTCCTCCCCGCACTGGTGGTTGTGCCAGGGCGTCCAGGGGCGGCAGCAGGAGTGCGAGGCGGAGGCGGGGCCCGGAGCGGGTTCGGCGATCCGGGCACCGGAGGGACCGGTGGTTTCGACGGTGCCGCCGTGGGCGAGGTGCCCGGCGGTCCAGTCGGTCAGCGTCTCGTAGGCCGCGTGGTCCATGAAGGAGCCGTCCAGCTCCACCACCACGTCGGAGCCGTGCGGCAGCTGGTGCAGCGCCCGGCTCAGCCGGGGGACTGCCAGGAAGGTCAACTGGCCCCGCACGCGCAGCAGCTGGCGCCCGTCCCGCTCCTCCTGCGTGATGCGGGTGCGCGCGAGCCGGTGCAGGGCCACCGCGATGGCCACGACGATGCCGAGGGCGACCCCCTCCAGGAGTCCGACGAGGACGACACCCGTCAGCGTCACCGCGTAGACCACGACCTCGCGGTGCCGGGTGACCGTACGGATGCGGGTGATGCTGACCATCTGGATGCCGACCACCATGACGAGGGCGGCGAGCGCGGGCAGCGGGATCAGGTCGAGCAGCGGCACGAGCAGCAGGGACGCGAGCACGATCCACAGGCCGTGCAGCATCGTCGAGGCCCGACTCACCGCACCCGCCGAGACGTTGGCGACGCTGCGGACCGCGACCCCGGCGATCGGGAGCCCGCCGAGGGCGCCCGAGAGCACGTTCGCCGCGCCCTGGCCGGCGAGTTCGCGGTCGAGGCGGGAACGCGGGACGCCCTGCGCGCCGCCCGGACGGCCGGCGACGAGCTTGTCGACCGCGACGGCGGAGAGCAGCGACTGCACGCTGGTGACCAGCGTGATCGTGAGCACGCCGGCCGCGATGCCGAGGACCGGGCCCTCGGGCAGTCCCGGCAGGGCGTGGCTGCTCCAGGACGGCAGGTCGACCCGGGGGACGGCGAGCCCGGCGAACGCCGCCACCGCCGTCGCCCCGGCCACCGCGACGAGCGCGGCCGGAACCTTCCGCAGGAGACGTCCGGCCCGGCCCGGCAGCCGCGGCCAGCAGAGCAGGACGGCCACGGTGAGGGCGCTGATGCCGAGCGCGGCCGGGTGGACGTGCGCCAACTGGGCGGGCAGGCCCAGGGCGTTGTCCACGGTGGAGCTCTGTGGGGTGCCGCCGAGCACGATGTGGAGCTGCGCGAGGGCGATGGTGACGCCGATGCCGGCCAGCATGCCGTGCACGATGGCGGGGGAGACGGCGAGCGCGGAACGGGCCACCCGCAGGGCGGAGAGCCCCAGTTGGGCGAGGCCCGCGAGGACGGTGATGGCGCAGGTGGTGCGCCAGCCGTACAGCTGGATGAGCTCGGCCGTCACGACGGTGAGACCGGCCGCGGGGCCGCTCACCTGGAGCGGCGAGCCGCCGAACCGGCCGGCCACGAGGCCGCCGACGGCGGCGGCGACCAGTCCGGACTGGAGCGGGGCCCCGGTGGCGAGCGCGATGCCCAGGGAGAGCGGCAGCGCGATCAGGAAGACGGCGATCGAGGCGGACAGGTCGGCGCCGGCGATGCGGAAGCGGCGTGGTCCGTCCGGCGGACTGTGGGGCCGCTGGACTCGCGGCCGGGTGGTCGTGCGGGCAGGGGGGCAGAGGGTCATGTTCCCGTCTCCTCCGGGGCAGCGCGGTCGCGGCTCGTGCGGGGTGGTGCGGCGGGGACACCGATGAGCTAACTCTTGGTAAATGAAGAGTAATGGAGAGTAAAGAGTCCGGCATTATTTTCAGGGCAAATAGGGCAATGATTCACCGGTTCCGGTGACAGAACGTGCCTATGCCGCTTGTCGTTGACGCGCTCCGGTCCCGGCGGTGCGACGTTGACGCCGCTTGTAGGGAAATCTGAGGATCCGAGGAGAGGTGCGCGGATGACAGCCGCCGGGAGAACGACCACTGTCCAGAAGAGGGCGCTCGCCACCGGCGCCCTCGCGCTGGCTCTCGCCACCGGCCTCGCCGGCTGCTCGGGCGGCTCCGGCGACACGGCCACGAAGGGCACGCCGGGCGGCAGCGGCGCCAAGAAGCCCCCCGCGGCGGCCCCGCAGGCCGCGCCCCGGCTGATCGGCGACGGCTCCACCGCCTTCACCGGTGCCCAGCCCCACCAGCCGGTCTGGCAGCGCCTCAAGCCGGGGGAGACCCCGCCGCAGTTCGTGGTCTTCTCCTGGGACGGCGCCGGCGAGGACAGCCAGAAGCTGTTCTCCCACTTCCGCGCGGTGGGCAAGAAGTACGACGCCAAGATGACGTACTTCCTCAGCGGCGTGTACCTGCTGCCCGAGGAGAAGAAGCACCTCTACGACCCGCCGCAACACGGCGTCGGCCGCTCCGACATCGGCTTCAACGACACCGAGGGCATCCGCGCCACCGTCCGCGAACTGCGCGGCGCGTGGCAGGAGGGCAACGAGGTCGGCACCCACTTCAACGGGCACTTCTGCGGCGCCGACGGCGGCGTCGGCACCTGGTCCGTCGAGGAGTGGAAGAGCGAGATCCAGCAGGCCAAGTCCTTCGTCAAGAACTGGAAGACCAACGCCGGACTGCGCTCCGAGCAGCCGCTCCCCTTCGACTACGACCAGGAGCTCGTCGGCGCCCGCACCCCCTGCCTGGAAGGCCGGACGAACTTCGTCCAGGCGGCGGCGCAGATGGGCTTCCGCTACGACACCAGCGGCGTCAACGACCAGATCTGGCCCAAGAAGGACCTGGGCCTCTGGGACCTGTCGATGCAGCTCGTACCGGTCCCCGGCCGCGCCTTCCAGACGCTCTCCATGGACTACAACTTCCTGGTCAACCAGTCCCCCGGCACGACCCAGGGCGACCCCTCCCGGCATGCCTACTGGGGCGACCAGATGCGCGACGGCCTGGTGCAGGCCTTCGAGCGCTCCTACCGGGGCAACCGGGCGCCGCTGATCATCGGCAACCACTTCGAGTCCTGGAACGGCGGCACGTACATGCGGGCCATCGAGGAGACCATCGCCACGGTCTGCGTGCAGCGGGACGTCAAGTGCGTCTCCTTCCGCCAGCTCGCCGACTGGCTCGACGCCCAGGACCCCGACGTCATCGCCAAGATGCGCACCCTCAAGGTCGGCGAGGCCCCCGCCGGCGGCTGGAAGACCTTCCTCGCCCCCCAGCCCGCGGCCCCCGCCGGCGCCCCGGCGGGAGGCGTCCCGGCGGTCCCGGCGCCCGCCGTCAAGCAGGCTGAACGGCGCTGAGCCCTTCCGACAGCACGAACCCGGGGTCGACCTGCGAAGCCAGGTCGGCCCCGGTCTTCACGTTGCCCCAGCTCTCCGCGTTGCGCAGGTGGAAGTGGACCATCTGACGGGTGTAGCGGTCCCAGTCGCGGTGGGCGTACGAGTCGTCGGCCGCGTCCTGGAGGGCCTGGAGGGCCATGCGGTTGTCCGCCTCCAGGAGCTCGAAGCGGGGCGGGCGGCCCTTCTCCATCGCGCGGACCCAGTCCGAGTGGCCGACCGTCACGAGCAGGTCCTCGCCGATCTCCTCGCGCAGGAAGTCGAGGTCGTCCCGGCCCTGCACCTTGTTCCCGACGACCTTCAGCGCGACGCCGAAGTCCCGCGCGTACTCCTTGTACTGGCGGTAGACCGAGATGCCCTTCCGGGTCGGCTCGGCGACCAGGAACGTCATGTCGAAGCGGGTGAAGAGGCCGGAGGCGAAGGAGTCCGAGCCCGCGGTCATGTCGACGACCACGTACTCGTCGGCGCCGTCGACCAGGTGGTTGAGGCAGAGTTCCACCGCCCCGACCTTCGAGTGGTAGCAGGACACTCCGAGGTCCGCCTCGGTGAAGGGGCCGGTCGCCATCAGCCGGACGTCGCCGTCGTCGAGCGGCACCGGCCGGGAGCACGCCTCGTACACCGGGTTGTCCTCGCGGACCCGCAGCAGCCGCGAACCCTCCCCGGGCGGTGTCGTCTTGATCATCGTGTCGGCGGAGACGATCCGGGGGTTGGAGCCCCGCAGGTACTCCTTGATGAGCGGCAGGTGCGCGCCCATCGCGGGCAGCGCGGCGGCCTCCGTCTCGGACAGGCCGAGCGCGGCGCCGAGGTGCTGGTTGATGTCGGCGTCGACGGCGACGACCGGGGCTTCGTTGGCGGCGAGATGGCGGATGAAGAGCGAGGACAGCGTCGTCTTGCCGCTGCCGCCCTTCCCGACGAAAGCGATCTTCATGTTCACCTAGCGTAGTGGCACGATCGCTTGCCGTGGTCAAGGAGCGTGAAGAAGACCACTCCTTCGTGGGGCGGGCCCCCGGGGCGCGTAGCCTCCTTACTTATGAGTACGCACGCCTCTGACCCCTTGGCCGCCCTCGGCTCGCTCCCGGGCGTCGCCGACGCGGTGGACTCCGTACGCAAGGCCGTCGACCGGGTCTACGGCCACCGCGTGATGCGCCGCCGCAGCAACGAGATCTCCTCCGAGGCGGCACTGCGCGGAGCACGCGGCTCGGCCGCCCTCGCCGGCGCCGACTGGGCCCTGGAAGAGGTCCGCCGGCGCAGCGACTTCAGCGCCGACCCCGAGGCCCGCACCGTCGGCGCCGCCCTGCGCCTCGGCGCCGAGGCCGGGCAGCTGCTCTCCATCTGGCGTCAGTCGCCGCTGCGCGTGCTCGCCCGGCTCCACCTGGTCGCCGCGGGCGACCCCGGCGCGTCGGTGGGGCGGCCCCGGCTGGACGGCGAGACCGTCGACGAGCCGCTGATCGAGGCGCCCGTGCCCGCCCCCGCCGAGGTCGCAGGCCGTCTCGACGGCCTCGCGGAACTGATCGTCGCGGGCGGCGACGCCCCGGCCCTGGTGACGGCCGCGGTGGTGCACGGCGAACTGCTCGCGCTGCGCCCCTTCACCTCGTACAACGGTCTGGTCGCGCGCGCGGCCGAGCGGATCGCGCTGATCGGCAGCGGCCTCGACCCGAAGGCGATCTGCCCGGCCGAGGTCGGCCACGCGGAGCAGGGGCGCGCCGCCTACGTGTCGGCGTTCGAGGGCTACCTGTCGGGCACCCCGGAGGGCGTCGGAGCCTGGATCGCCCACTGCGGGCGCTCGGTCGAACTGGGAGTCCGCGAGTCGACCGCCGTCTGCGAGGCGCTCCAGCGCGGCGCCGCCTGAGACGGCCGGGGCCGGACCCGGGGCCGTCGCCTCCGCGAACGGTCCGCGAACGGTCCGCGCCCGGCCGGGGCTCGGGGTGGGCCGGGCTCGGGGTGGGCTCGGACTCGGGTGAGGCGGCAAAAAGATTCCGGGCCCCGCGCGGGGCCCGGAACGGGTTGCGGCGGCACCAGTCCTGGTACCGCCGCTGGCACTTCCACCCAGTTACCAAGCGTCCTCGATATGTGCCCATCAGGCCGGGAACTTTGCCCGTGGCCTGGTGCGGCTGGCCCGTAATCGACGGGTCGACGTCGCGTGGGTGCCCGGTTTCGGTGCTTAGGTCCGTGGGGCCTTCATGCTCAACAGGTGATCCTCTCGGATGTCCTCGGTCTCGCGGGCCTGATTCCTTTTTACTCCTGTCCGTGAGGAAGCGAAAGTGCTGGCCTCACTTCTCTGGCGCATTGCTCAAATTCGGGCAAAGTCATCGGCGAGCCGGTGGGCGAGCGCGGCCTGCCTGCGCCGGGCGGCGTACCAGACGAGGCCGGCGCCCACCGCCGCCGCGCCCACGGCCGCCGCGGCGACGAGCGTGGGCCGGGGCGGCATCCGGAACTCGGGCAGCCGCTGCTTGAGCCGGACCGGCTTCTCGAAGGAGAGAACCGGCCATTCCCGGGCGGTGGCCTCGCGGCGGAGCGTCCGGTCGGGATTGACCGCGTACGGGTGGCCGACGGCCTCCAGCATCGGGATGTCGGTCGCCGAGTCGCTGTACGCGAAGCAGCGCGAGAGGTCGTAGCCCTCCGACTCGGCGAGCTCCCTGACCGCCTCGGCCTTCGTCGGGCCGTATGCGTAGTACTCGACCTCGCCGGTGAAGCAGCCGTCGTCGCCGACCACCATCCGGGTGGCGACGACACGGTCCGCCCCGAGCATCTCGCCGATCGGCTCGACCACCTCGGCTCCGGACGTCGACACGATGACGACGTCCCGGCCCGCGGCGTGGTGCTCCTCGATGAGGGAGGCGGCCTCGTCGTAGATGATCGGGTCGATCAGGTCGTGAAGGGTCTCGGCGACGAGCTCCTTCACCTGGGCGACGTTCCAGCCTTTGCAGAGCGCGGAAAGGTATTCGCGCATCCGCTCCATCTGGTCGTGATCGGCCCCGCCCGCCAGGAAGACGAACTGGATGTACGCCGTCCGCAGGGCGGCGCGGCGGCTGATCAGTCCGCCTCGGTAGAAGGACTTGCTGAAGGTCAGCGTCGATGACTTCGCAATGACCGTCTTGTCCAGGTCAAAGAAGGCGGCTGTGCGCGGCAAGGAGTGGTTTTCCACAAGGCTGAGCATAGGTGCCCGCCATTCGGCGTACGCTGGGGCGCGTGGGTTTGCCTGAGAAGGCTCTCGGGTACACCATGGAAGTCACGGATCGTTCGCGACCGTGCTAACCCGGTCCGGCTCCTCCCCCCCCGAGTCGGCCGGAAAGACGACCCCCGCTCTCCCCCCCGGCGGGGGTCGTCGCATGTCCGGAGCCGTTTCGGTCCCGTGGGACATGGCCTGCTCCCTTCTCTCCGGCCTTCGGCCGCCCGTCCGTGCGCGGCTCGCCGGACGCTCGATTCATCACCCACAGTAACCGGCGGGATGCGTTCCGGGGAGTCCTCCGAGGGGTGGCGAAGTTATTCACAGGGCTTCGGTTATCCCCAGTTTCTAGGTGACTTCCGCACGATTTCCCCGAGGGCCCCACGGTGATTCCCGACGCGAAGTTCGCGGACGGCAGGAATCACGAGAGGGGCGTGCCGTGGAGGCATCCAGGACGGGTACGGAATCGCGCCGGACGGAGTCGACGGCTCCGGACGAACCGCGCCGTGCCGGGCCGCTGATCGTCACCGAGGACCTCGGGCTGCTCGACGACCTCCTCCGGCTGTGCGCCGCGGCCGGCGTCGAGCCCGAGGTGCACCACGGCGTGCCGGAGCGGCGCGCGAGCTGGACCGAACCGCCGCTCGTGCTCGTCGGCGACGACGCGGCGGCCCGCTGCCGGGGCGCCGAGCGACGGCCGGGAACCCTCCTCGTCGGCCGCGACCGGGACGACCCGGGGGTGTGGCGACTGGCCGTCGAGATCGGCGCGGAGAGCGTGCTGCGACTGCCGGACGCCGAGGGCCTCCTCGTCGACCGGATCGCCGACGCGGCGGAGGGAGCCGGCCGGCAGGCGCTGACCGTCGGGGTCGTCGGCGGCCGCGGCGGCGCCGGCGCCTCCACCCTGGCGTGCGGCCTCGCGCTCGCCGCCGCGCGCACCGGGCGGCGCACCCTGCTCGTCGACGGGGACCCGCTGGGCGGAGGGCTCGACGTACTGCTCGGCGGCGAACGCGAGGAGGGCAGACGCTGGCCCGACTTCGCCGCCTCGAAGGGCCGCCTGGCCGGCGGCGCCCTGGAGGAGTCCCTGCCGTCGGTGCGGGGGGTCCGGGTGCTCAGCTGGGGCAGGGAGCCCGCCGCGCCGGTGCCGCCCGAGGCGGTGCGGTCCGTGCTCGGCGCTGCGCGCCGCCGGGGCGGGGTCGTCGTGGTCGACCTGCCGCGGGCGACCGACGGGGCGGCGGCCGAGGCGCTCGCCCAGCTCGACCTCGGCCTGCTCGTCGTACCGGGCGAGCTGCGGGCCGTCGCGGCCGCCCACCGGGTCGCCACCACCCTCGGCACGGCCGTCCGCGACGTGCGGGCCGTGGTCCGCGGACCCTACGCGGCCGGACTCGACGAGCGGTGGGTCGCCGACGCGCTGCGGCTGCCGCTCGCCGGTGAACTCCCCTACGACCCGGGGATCGTGACGGACCAGGACGCGGGAGTGCCGCCGGGCGCCGAACCCCGCGGGCCGCTCGGACGGTTCTGCGGCGCGTTCTGGGAGCGCGCGCTCGCCCCGGGCGGTGCCGCATGACCGGCACGTGGCCCGGCGGCGGGGGCGGCGGCGCGGGGCTCCTCGACGCCGTACGGCAGCGGCTCGCGGCGAGCGGCGCCGAACCCACCCCGGCGCGGGTCGCCGCCGCGCTGAGGGCGCAGGGCCGACTGCTCGGCGACACGGAAGTCCTCGGCGCGGCCGAGGCACTGAGGTGCGAACTGATCGGCACCGGACCGCTGGAGCCGCTGCTCGCCGACCCGGCGGTCACCGACGTCCTGGTCTCGGCGCCCGACCGGGTCTGGGTGGACCGCGGCGCCGGGCTCGAACGGGCCCCGGTGGCCTTCCCCGACGCCACCGCCGTCCGCAGGCTCGCGCAACGGCTCGCGGCGGTGGCCGGGCGCCGACTCGACGACGCCCGCCCCTGGGTGGACGCGCGGCTCCCCGACGGCACCCGGATGCACGCGGTGCTGCCGCCGGTGGCGGTCGGCTCGACCTGCCTGTCGCTGCGGGTGGTGCGCCCGCGCGCCTTCTCGCTCGACGAGCTCGCCGCGGCGGCCACGGTGCCGCCGGGCGGCGCCCCGGTCCTCCGGGCCCTCATCGACGCGCGCGTGTCGTACCTCGTCAGCGGCGGCACGGGGACCGGGAAGACCACGCTGCTCGCTTCCCTGCTCGGCCTGGTGGGGGAGCGGGAGCGGATCGTGCTCGCCGAGGACTCGGCGGAGCTGCGACCGGACCACCCGCACGTGGTCCGCCTCGAGGCACGGCCCGCCAACCAGGAGGGCGCCGGACTCGTCACCCTGCGGGACCTGGTCCGCCAGGCCCTGCGGATGCGGCCCGACCGGCTCGTCGTCGGCGAGGTCAGGGGCGGCGAGGCAGTGGACCTCCTCGCTGCCCTCAACACGGGCCACGACGGAGGCTGCGGCACGCTCCACGCCAACACGGCGGCGGCCGTACCGGCCCGCCTCGAAGCCCTCGGAACGGCGGCCGGGCTCGACCGGGCCGCCCTCCACAGCCAACTGGGCGCCGGACTCTCCGCGGTCCTCCACCTCGTACGGGACCGGGACGGACGGCGGCGGATCGCCGAGGTCCACGTCCTGGAGCGCGACCGGGACGGCCTCGTCCGCACGGTTCCCGCGCTGCGGTGGAGCGCCTCCGGCTTCGAACGGGAGCAGGGCTGGGAGCGGCTGAGGGCCCTGATCGGAGAGGGGTCGTGATGACGGGGCGAGCGGTGCTCGCACAGGACTCGGCACAAGGCGCGGCGGTGCTCTGCGCGGTCCTCGCCCTGTGGTGGGCGGTCGAACGGCGGCGCGGCCTGGGCCGGGCGCGGGCGCTGCTCCCGGCCGGCGCTTCCGGCAGCCGTGAAGTCCGGTCCGGCGCCGGGGCGGCGTGGCCGGAGATGGCCGCGCGGTGGTGGGCCGTGCTGCGGGGGCGGCGCGCCTGGCTGTGCCTGCCGGCGGCCGGAGTGCTCGCACTGCTCGGGGAGTCGCCGGTGCCGCTGGTACTGGGAGCGGTCGCCGTGCCGGTGGTGGAGCGGCGTCTGCGGGCCGCCGGACGCAGGAGGGAACGCGAGGCGCGGGCCGAGCGGGTGGTGGCCCTGTGCGCGGCCGTCGTCGGCGAACTGAGGGCCGGGTGGCAGCCGGCGCAGGCGCTGGCCTTCGCCGCCCGGGAGACGGGCGCGCTCGACCGCGAGGAGGCGGGCGTGCTCGCGGCGGCCCGGTTCGGCGGCGACGTGCCGGAGGCACTCCGCAGGGCTGCCCGGCAGGACGGCGCCGACGGTCTCGCCGGCATGGCTGCCTGCTGGCAGGTGGCCGTCGACGGCGGCGCCGGCCTGGCCGCGGGCCTCGACCGCCTGGAGGCGGCCCTGCGCGACCACCGCGAGCAGCGGGAGCGACTGCGGGCCGAACTGGCCGGCGCCTGGGCGACGGTGGTGGTACTCGCCCTGCTCCCGGCCGCCGGCCTCGCCCTCGGCGCCGCACTGGGCGCCCACCCGCTCCGGGTCCTCCTGCACACGCCCGCGGGCCTCGGCTGCCTGGTCGTGGGCGGGGCCCTGGAAACGACCGGCCTGTGGTGGGCCGCCCGGATCGTCAAGGGAGGGGAACGGCCGTGACCCTGAACGCACTTCAGACGTCGGCGCTCCTGACCCTCGTCGTGTACGGGGCCGCGAAGATCCTCTGGGCGCTGCTGGTGCTCGGGCGGCGGGTGCGGACGCAGCGACGGAGACTGCGAGACCTGTTCCCGGAGCCCGCGCCGCCCACCCGCACGGTCCGGGCCGGGCCTCCGCCGTGGCTGGCGCACGGGACGGCGACGCTCGTGGCCGTCGGTCTCGGCTGGGCGCTCTTCGGCGCGGTCGGCGGTCTGTGCGCGGGCGTCCTGGTGGCCGCCGGCCTGCGACAGGGGGCCGCGCGGCGCGCGTCCTCCCCCGCCGACATCGAGGAGGCGAACCGTCACCTTCCGCTCGCCGCCGACCTGTTGGCGGCCTGCGCCGCCTCCGGCGCCGGGCCCGGCGAGGCGGCGGAGGCCGTGGGCCGGTCACTGGGCGGACCGCTCGGCGAGCGCCTGACCCGCACGGCGGCCGAGCTGCGCCTCGGCGGTGAACCGGCCGAGGTGTGGCGGAGGTTCGGCGCGATACCGGGCGCCTCGGGACTGGCCCGCTGCATGGAACGGGCCGGCTCCTCGGGAGCGCCCGCGGCGGAGGCCGTCGCCCGGCACGCGACCGCCCTCCGCGCGGCCCGCGCCCGCACGGCGGCGACCCGGGCCCGCCGGGCCCAGGTCCTGATCAGCGCCCCCGTGGGGCTCTGCTTCCTGCCCGCCTTCCTCGCGGTGGGAGTGGCCCCGGTGGTGATCGGACTGGCGACGGGACTGCTCGACGGATGACGGGACCAGGGCATGGCACGACAGCGGCGGAACACGACGACCACGACAGGCGGGACAGGCATGGCAAGCACGGCAGGCAGGGCGAGCACGGCAGGCAGGACGAGCACGGCACGTGCGGCAGGTAAGGCAGGCACCGCAGTCAGGACGAACACGGCACGTGCGGCAGGTACGGCAGGACGGGGCGAGGAGGCAGGTATGGCGGTCAAGGTGGCAGGGGCGGCAGCAGGTGTGGTGGGCAAGGTGGCGGTGTCGGTGAGCGGGTGGTGGCGGGCCCGGCGGGCCGCGGCGCGCCGCGACGCCGGGATGACCACGTCCGAGTACGCGGTGGGGACGATCGCGGCCGCGGCGTTCGCCGCCGTGCTCTACAAGATCGTGACCAGTGGCACGGTCTCCGGAGCGTTGGAATCGGTGATCGGGAAGGCCCTCGATGCGCCGTTCTGACCGGGGCTTCGCGACCGTGGAGGCGGCGATGGTCCTGCCGGTGCTCGCGCTGCTCACCGTGACCCTGCTCTGGGCGCTCGCCGCCGCGGCGGCGCAGATCCGGTGCGTGGACGCGGCACGGGCGGGGGCGCGGGCGGCGGCCCGCTCCGAACCGCTCGCCTCCGCCGAGGCGGCGGCCCGCGCCGCCGCGCCCGAGGGCGCCCGGGTGGCGGTGACGCGCTCCGGAGAGCTGTGGCGGGTGACGGTGGACGCGGAGGCCCCCGGGCCCCGGGGCATGGGCCTCACCCTGCACGCGGACGCGGCGGCCCTCGCGGAGGACGCGGCTGCCGTCGGAGGGCCGCCGTGACGGCGGGCCGTCGGCAGCCGGGCCGTGATCGGGGCGCGGCGACCGTCTGGGTGGCGTTCGCGGCGTGTGCGCTGTGCGTGGTGTTCGGGTCGGTGCTGGCGCTCGGGCAGGCCGTGGCAGCCAGGCACCGGGCGGGCGGGGCGGCCGATCTGGCCGCCCTGGCCGCCGCGGACCGGGCGCTCTGGGGCGAGGGAGAGGCGTGTGCCGCCGCGTCCCGGGTGGCGGCCGCGCAGGGTGCCGAGCTGGCGGTGTGCGCGCTGCGGGGCGAGGTCGCCGAGGTGACCGCCCGGGTCGTACGCGGCCCGTACCGGCCGGAGGTCAGCTCGCGGGCGGGACCGGCGGAGGAGGCTCCTCCGCCGGCGGCGTCGCCCGGGGCTCCCCTTCCGGGGGAGAGGCCGACGGCGTGGCCTCCGGAGCTTCCGGGGGAGAGGCCACTGGTGGGGCTTCCGGAGCTTCCGGTGGGGGCTCTGAAGCTTCCGCCGGGGAGACCGCCGGAGGGGTCTCCCGGCCGTCCGCCGGGGAGACCGCCGGAAGGGTCTCCCGGCCATCCGGTGGAGAGACCGACGGCGGGGCTTCCGGGGCTTCCCTCAGGAGTTCCGTGAGGAGGCGTACGGCGCCGCGCTTGTGGAGCGGGTCGTTGCCGTTGCCGCACTTGGGGGACTGGATGCAGGAGGGGCAGCCCGCCTCGCACTCGCAGGAGGCGATGGCCTCTCGGGTGGCGGTCAGCCAGGCGCGGGCCGTGTGGAAGGCGCGCTCGGCGAAGCCCGCACCGCCAGGGTGGCCGTCGTACACGAAGACGGTGGGCAGCAGCGTGTCGGGGTGGAGCGGGACGGAGACGCCGCCGATGTCCCAGCGGTCGCAGGTCGCGAAGAGCGGCAGCATGCCGATGGAGGCGTGCTCGGCGGCGTGCAGGGCGCCGCCGAGGATCTCCGGGTCGATCCGGGCGGCGTCGAGCTGGTCCTCGGTGACCGTCCACCACACGGCCCGGGTGCGCAGGGTGCGGGGCGGCAGGTCGAGCTTGGTCTCGCCGAGGACCTCGCCCGTGATCAGCCGGCGGCGCAGGAAGGAGACGACCTGGTTGGTGACCTCCACGGAGCCGTAGCAGAGGCGGCTGGCTCCCCAGGGGATCTCGGTGTCGGTTTCGAGGACGGCGATGGAGGTGGTGTCGCGGGCGGTGGTGGAGTACGGCGGGGCGGCCTCCTCGACGAGGGCCACGGAGTCCTCGAGGTCGAGCTCCCGCACCAGGTAGGTGCGGCCCTGGTGGAGGTGGACGGCGCCCTCGTGGACGGCCGTGTGGGAGGCGGCCTCGTCGACCGTGCCGAGCAGTCGGCCGGTGCCGGACTCGACGATCCGGACGGGGCTTCCGCCGCCGCCCCGGATGTCGGTGAGGTCGGCGGCCCGCTCGCGGCGGGTCCAGTACCAGCCGGTGGCGCGGCGGCGCAGCAGCCCGGCCCCCTCCAGCTGGGGCAGCAGGTCGGGGACGGCCGGTCCGAAGAGCGTCAGGTCGGTTTCGGTCAGCGGGAGTTCGGCGGCGGCGGCGCAGAGATGGGGGGCGAGGACGTAGGGGTTGTCGGGGTCGAGGACGGTCGACTCGACCGGCTGGTCGAAGATCGCCTCCGGGTGGTGGACGAGGAAGGTGTCCAGCGGGTCGTCGCGGGCGACCAGGACGGCGAGGGCGCCCTCGCCGGAGCGGCCGGCGCGGCCGGCCTGCTGCCACAGGGAGGCCCGGGTGCCCGGATAGCCGGCGATCACGACCGCGTCGAGGCCGGAGACGTCCACGCCCAGCTCCAGGGCGGTCGTGGCGGCCAGGCCGAGGAGCTCGCCGGAGTGCAGGGCCTGCTCCAGGGCACGCCGCTCCTCGGGGAGGTAGCCGCCCCGGTAGGCGGCGACCCGGTGGGCCAGGGCGCGGTCGGTCTCGGCCAGCCGTTCCTGGGCGATCACCGAGATCAGCTCGGCGCCGCGCCGGGAGCGCACGAAGGCGACCGAGCGGACGCCCTGGCGGGTCAGGTCGGTGAGCAGGTCCGCGGTCTCCGCGGTGGCGGTGCGCCGCACCGGGGCGCCGCGCTCGCCGTGCAGCTCGGTCAGCGGCGGCTCCCACAGGGCGAAGACCAGCTCGCCGCGCGGGGAGGCGTCGTCGGAGACCTCGGTGACCGGCAGGCCGGTGAGGCGACCGGCCGCCAGGGCGGGGTCGGCGGAGGTGGCGGAGGCGAGGAGGAAGACCGGTTCGGAGCCGTACCGGGCGCAGATCCGGCGCAGGCGGCGCAGCACCTGGGCGACGTGGGAGCCGAAGACGCCGCGGTAGGTGTGGCACTCGTCGATCACGACGTAGCGCAGGGCGCGCAGGAAGGAGGACCACCTGGGGTGGGAGGGGAGTACGCCCCGGTGCAGCATGTCGGGGTTGGTCAGCACGTAGTTCGCGTACTGGCGGACCCACTCGCGTTCCTCGACCGGCGTGTCGCCGTCGTAGACGGCGGGGCGGATCCGGTTGCCGAGCGGGGCGGCCAGCGCCCGCACGGCGCGCCGCTGGTCGGCGGCGAGGGCCTTGGTGGGCGAGAGGTACAGGGCGGTGGCCCCGCGCCCGTTGGCGGCCTCGGAGCCGTCCAGGAGGGTGGTGAGGACCGGGGCGAGGTAGGCGAGCGACTTGCCCGAGGCGGTGCCCGTGGCGATCACCACGGATTCGCCGTCCAGGGCGTGCTCGGCGGCCGTCGCCTGGTGTTCCCACGGATGGTCGATCCCGGCCGCCTGGATCGCCGCGATCACCTCCGGGCGGATCCGGTGCGGCCAGACGGCATGACGGCCCTCCCGGGCGGGCATGTGCTCCGTATGGGTGATGCGCGAAGACCGGCTCTCGCCTGCGGCGAGCCGGTCGAGGACCACGCCGGGGGAGGGGCGACTGCCCGTGTCCCCGGCCGGTCGACTGGGGCGCTGATTCTTGGCCATCGGCACCGAGTGTGTCACTGCCATGACGGACAATGCTTCCAAGGCGTCGTGCATGGCTGCTGGTAAGTGATTGAATGCCATCGCGGCTGGCGATCAGTTCCCTGGCTCCGCCCGGGAGGCCCGAGGGGGCGATCGCCCGATAGCAAGGTGCTGGAGGATCCGTGGACCTGTCCCTGTCGACTCGCAATGTGTCCGGCGCTGGTGGCGACCGTACGGTCGTCGAGGTCGGTGGCGAGATTGATGTGTATACCGCGCCCAAGCTGCGCGAGCAGTTGGTCGAGTTGGTGAACGACGGCAGCTATCACCTGGTCGTCGACATGGAGGGCGTGGACTTCCTCGACTCCACCGGCCTCGGTGTGCTCGTCGGCGGCCTGAAGCGCGTGCGCGCGCACGAGGGCTCGCTGCGCCTCGTCTGCAACCAGGAGCGCATTCTCAAGATTTTCCGGATCACGGGCCTCACCAAGGTGTTCCCGATCCACACCTCGGTCGACGAGGCCGTCAACGCCGTCGACTGAGCCCAGGGGGTTCGCATGGCCACCGTTGAACTCCGCTTCAGCGCTCAGCCCGAGCACGTCCGCACGGCCCGCCTGGTGGCGGCCGCGGTGGCGCGCCGGGCGGGGGTGGACGAGGCGGTCCTCGACGAGGTGCGTCTCGCCGTCGGCGAGGCGTGTTCCCGTGCGGTCGGGCTGCATCGCAGCAACGACGTCACCACGCCCATCCGGGTCGTGCTGATCGAGGAGGAGAAGACGTTCTCCATCGAGGTCGGCGACGAGGTGCCGGGTGCGGGGGTGGCGGCGGCCGATGCCGCCGGTGTCCCCGGCGCGCGTGCCTCGGCCCCGGCCGAGGACTTCGACGACGCCGACGGTGAGGACGAGATGGGGCTCGCGGTGATCCGCGGGCTCGTCGACGACGTCGAGGTGAGCGCCGGCGAGGACGGCGGCACCATCCGGATGAGCTGGCCGGTGAGCCCGGCGGACGTCCTGTCCTGACCCGTTACACGCAGAAGGAAAGAGGCCCCGCACCCGCGGGGCCTCTTTCCGTTCCGCCGGGAGCCGGGAGCCGGGAGCCGGGAGCCGGGAGCCGGGAGCCGCCCGCCCGGCCGCCCGCCCCCCGCCCCGTACTCCGCACAGCCCCGCCCTGCCTCGTACCCCCGCCCCGTACCCCGTCCCGTGTCGGATGGGTGCATTCGTGTGGTGGCTCGGCGGCATCCCCATCTGGGAGGGTTCGTCTCCCTATGATCCGTCCCCATGTACCCCACATCCCTCGCCGCCGCGGTGCTCACGAGCGGGAACAGGACGATCGTGGTCGTCGTGGCAGGCGTCGCCCTCGCCGCGCTGGTCGTCGCGCGGCTCCTCGTACGCCAGGTGCTCGCGGCCGGCCAGGGCACCGAGCGGATGAGGGAGATCGCCGCCGCCGTGCAGGAGGGGGCGAACGCCTATCTCGCACGGCAGCTGCGGACGGTCGCCGTCTTCGCGGGCGCCGTGTTCTTCCTGCTGATGCTGCTGCCCGCGGACGACTGGTCCCAGCGGGCCGGCCGCTCGCTGTTCTTCCTGGTCGGGGCGCTCTTCTCGGCGGTCACCGGGTACATCGGCATGCGGCTCGCCGTACGGGCCAACGTGCGGGTCGCCGCGGCGGCCAGGGAGGCCACTCCGGCGCCGGGCGAACCCGAGAAGGACCTGACGGAGGTCGCGCACCGGGCCACGCGGATCGCCTTCCGTACGGGCGGGGTGGTCGGCATGTGCACCGTCGGCCTCGGACTGCTCGGGGCCGCGTGCGTCGTCCTCGTGTACGCCGCCGACGCGCCGAAGGTCCTGGAGGGCTTCGGTCTGGGCGCCGCGCTCATCGCCATGTTCATGCGCGTGGGCGGCGGCATCTTCACCAAGGCCGCCGACGTCGGCGCCGACCTGGTCGGCAAGGTCGAGCAGGGCATCCCGGAGGACGATCCGCGCAACGCCGCCACCATCGCCGACAACGTGGGCGACAACGTCGGCGACTGCGCGGGCATGGCCGCCGACCTCTTCGAGTCGTACGCCGTGACCCTGGTCGCCGCGCTCATCCTCGGCAAGGCGGCCTTCGGCGACCACGGGCTCGCGTTCCCCCTGATCGTCCCGGCGATCGGCGTGGTCACCGCGGTGATCGGCATCTTCGCGGTCTCCCCGCGGCGCGCGGACCGCAGCGGCATGAGCGCGATCAACCGCGGGTTCCTCGTCTCGGCGGTGATCTCGCTCGTGCTGGTCGCCGTCGCCGCCTTCACGTACCTGCCGTCCTCGTACGCCGAGCTCGAAGGCGTCACCGAGCCGGGCATCCGTGACCACGGCGGCGATCCGCGGGTCCTCGCGCTGGTCGCGGTCGCCCTCGGCATCGTGCTGGCCGCACTGATCCAGCAGCTCACCGGCTACTTCACGGAGACGAGCCGGCGGCCGGTCAGGGACGTCGGGAAGTCCTCGCTCACCGGGCCCGCGACCGTCGTGCTCGCGGGCGTGGCCCTCGGCATGGAGTCCGCCGTGTACACGGCCCTGCTCATCGGGCTCACCGTGTACGGCGCGTTCCTGCTCGGCGGCGGCTCGATCATGCTGGCGCTGTTCGCGGTCGCGCTCGCCGGGACGGGCCTGCTCACCACCGTCGGCGTGATCGTCGCCATGGACACCTTCGGCCCGGTCGCCGACAACGCGCAGGGCATCGCGGAGATGTCCGGGGACGTCGAGGGCGCGGGCGCGCAGGTGCTGACCGACCTCGACGCGGTCGGCAACACGACGAAGGCCATCACCAAGGGCATCGCCATCGCCACGGCCGTCCTGGCGGCCTCGGCGCTCTTCGGCTCGTACCGGGACGCCATCGCCACCGCGATCGCCGACGTGGGGGAGCTCGGCGGGAAGGCGGACGCGCTGACCCTCTCGATGGACATCTCGCAGCCCAACAACCTCTTCGGGCTGATCCTCGGCGCGGCGGTCGTCTTCCTCTTCTCGGGACTCGCCATCAACGCGGTGTCCCGGTCGGCCGGTTCTGTGGTGTACGAGGTGCGGCGGCAGTTCCGCGAGCACCCCGGGATCATGGACTTCACCGAGAAGCCGGAGTACGGACGGGTCGTCGACATCTGCACCAGGGACGCGCTGCGCGAACTCGCCACGCCCGGGCTGCTCGCCGTGATGGCCCCGATCGCGGTCGGCTTCGCGCTCGGCGTCGGCCCGCTCGGCGCGTACCTCGCCGGGGCGATCGGCGCGGGCGCGCTGATGGCGGTGTTCCTCGCCAACTCCGGTGGCGCCTGGGACAACGCGAAGAAGCTGGTCGAGGACGGCACCCACGGCGGCAAGGGCAGCGAGGCGCACGCGGCGACGGTCATCGGGGACACCGTCGGCGACCCGTTCAAGGACACGGCGGGCCCGGCGATCAACCCGCTCCTGAAGGTGATGAACCTGGTCGCGCTGCTGATCGCCCCGGCCGTCGTGCGGTTCGGATACGGCGACGACGCGAGCCCCTGGCTGCGGGCGGCGGTCGCGGTGATCGCGCTCGCCGTGGTCGTCGCCGCGGTCCGGGTCTCCAAGAGGCGCTCGGTGACGGTCTCCTGACGTCTGATCCGTGGACGTCCGACGTGTCGTCCGTCTCATTCCCGCGGGTCTCGGGGGTGGGTGTGAGAGTCATCGCTTGGTTCAAAGGGCTGCAATATGGGATGAATCAGTCCCACGAAAGGTGGAAGTAGCCCGTTCGGCGTGTATGTTCCGGGGCCGAGACCCTTGGAAGGGACCGATCCGTTGAACAAGAAGCTTGCGGCCGCACTGTCCGGCGGCGCGGTACTGGTGCTCGCGCTGTCCGGATGCAGCGACGACGAGGGCGACAAGGTGGGTGACTGGGCGAAGGCGTTCTGCGATCAGGCGAAGCCCCAGATCCAGAAGCGGGCCGACGCCCACCAGATCATCATCTCGACCGCCGCCGACAGCAAGCCGGCCGAGATCCAGGCCGCCGACTCGAAGGCGTTCCAGGACATCGCCGACGCCGACAGGGCCCTCGCCAAGGCCGTCGAGGCCGCCGGCGCCCCGCCCGTCGAGAACGGCGCGAAGGTCCAGCAGGACGCGATCAAGGAGCTCAACGCCACCGCCGTGGCCTACGAGGGGCTCAAGAAGCAGGTCGACGCGCTCGACCCGACGAACCAGCAGAAGTTCGCGGACGGCCTCCAGGGCGTCGCCGACGGCCTCACCAAGATCGAGAAGATGGACCAGAACGCCCTGTCCAAGCTGGAGGAGGGTGAGCTGGGCCAGGCCATGGCCAAGCAGCCCGGCTGCCAGAAGCCGACGGCCTCGGTCCCGCCGAAGACCTCCGCCTCCCCGAACCCCGGCTCCACCCCGAGCGGGAAGGCCTCCGCCAAGCCCACCAAGACGGCCGCGGCGACCAAGTCCGAGGAGTAGGCCCCCGGCCCGGTGGCGGCGGCGATCGGCCGTCCGCCGCCGGGTCGGCGGTCCGGATGTCGGTGGCGGCGGTCACAATGGAACGGTGAGTACGACCAGCCTGCCCCCCCGCCTCCCGGTGCCCGCGCACGCCGCCCGTCTGCGCGAGGCCCTGCTCGCCGCCGGTTTCACCGCCGACGGACTGCTCGACCTGCTCGGCGCCCCCGCCTATTCGGCGCTCGCCCGCAGCGAGACCGTGCCCGCCCTGCGCGCCACGCGCGGCGACTCGCCGCTGGAGACCCTCGTCCGGCTCTTCCTGCTCCAGCGACCCGTCGCGCACGACGTCGCCGCCGCCGCACTGCCCCTGGATGAGGCCCTCGACGACGGCTGGGTGGTCCGCGAGGACGATGCCGTGCTCGCCACGGTCGACGTCCGGCCGTACGGCGGCCCGGACGGCGAGGACTGGTTCATCGTCTCCGACCTGGGCTGCGCCGTCGGCGGCGCGGGCGGCATCGGCCAGAAGGACGAGGGCGTCGTCCTCGGCGTCGGCGGCGCCTCCACGACCCTCGCCGGCATCACCGTCCGCACCCCGGTCTCCTCCGCGCTCGACCTCGGCACCGGCTCCGGCATCCAGGCGCTGCACGCCGCGCAGCACGCCACCCTGGTCACCGCCACCGACCTCAACGGGCGCGCCCTGGACTTCACCCGGCTCACGCTCGCGCTCTCCGGGGCCCGCGAGGCCGAGCTGCTCGAAGGCTCGCTCTTCGAGCCGGTCGACGGCGACACGTACGACCTGATCGTCTCCAACCCGCCGTTCGTGATCTCCCCCGGCGCCCGACTCACCTACCGGGACGGCGGGATGGGTGGTGACGACCTGTGCCGCACGCTCGTGCAGGAGGCGGGCGAGCGGCTCAACGACGGCGGATACGCCCAGTTCCTCGCCAACTGGCAGCACGTGGAGGGCGAGGACTGGCAGGAGCGGCTGCGGTCCTGGGTGCCGCGCGGCTGCGACGCCTGGATCGTCCAGCGCGAGGTCCAGGACGTCACCCAGTACACCGAGCTCTGGCTGCGCGACAGCGGCGACCACCGCGGCGACCCGGACGCGTACCGGGTGGCGTACGGCCGCTGGCTCGACGAGTTCGAGGCCCGCAAGACCCGCGCGGTCGGCTTCGGCTGGATCACGATCCGGCGGAACGACGCCGTGGCGTCCGGAGCGGTCGAGCCGTCGATCCTCGTCGAGGAGTGGCCGCACCCCGTCGAGCAGCCCCTCGGACCCACCGTCCGCGCCCACTTCGAGCGCCAGGACTACCTGCGCACCCACGACGACGCCGCCCTCCTCGCCGACCGGTTCACGCTCGCGCCCGAGGTGATGCAGGAGCAGGTCGGGCTGCCGGGCGCCGAGGACCCCGAGCACGTCGTGCTCCGGCAGAACCGTGGCATGCGCCGCGCCACCAAGGTCGACCACGTCGGCGCCGGGTTCGCCGGCGTGTGCGACGGCACGCTCAGCGCCGGCCGCATCCTCGACGCGATCGGGCAGCTGATGGGAGAGGACCCGGTCGTCCTGCGGGACCGCACCCCGCAGGCGATCCGGCTGCTCGTCGAGGAGGGCTTCCTCCTGCCCGCCGGCGCGGAGACCTCCGGGGAGTACGGGGAAGAGGGCGGCGCTTGATACGGATCGAGCTGGACGAGGCCTCGCTCGGGGCGACCCGGATCGCGATCAGCCCGCTGCGCGACGCGTTCTGCTCGATGCACCTCGCGCTGCCCTGGCGGCACCCCTCCTGGCCGTACCAGGAGTGGGTCGGGCAGGCGCGCGAGGTGTGGCGCGAGGACGACCGGCTCCGCCCGCTGTGGGACCTGTTCGCCGAGGGGCGGTACGACGTCTCCGACTTCCTGCTGCCCCGGCCGTTCGGCACGGTCCACGTGCACGAGGAGCTGGCCGCGCTGCGGGCCACCGCCCCGGACTTCGTCCGCGAGCAGGCGGCGGCCTGCTACCCCGGCATGGCCGACGCGCCCTTCCTGCGGCCCTACCTGAAGGACCCGGAGGCGGCCTGCGCGGCCCTCGCCGACGCGTACGCGGCCTACTGGGAGGGCGCGATCGAGCCCTACTGGCCGACGATGCGGAGACTCGTCGAGGACGAAGTGCTCGTCCGGGCCAGGACGTTCGCGACCGAGGGCGTCGACGCGCTGTTCGCCGGCCTGGAGACGCGGGGCCGGTGGCAGCCGCCCGTACTCGAACTGACCAAGCACGTCGACGCCGAGTACGCGCCGGGGGAGCGGCGGCTCGTCCTCGTGCCGCTCGTCTTCGCCGAGGGCTGCCGGCTCTACTCGACCGACGACCCCGAGGTCTTCGCGCTCAGCTTCCAGGCCCGGGGCGCCGCCGCGCTGCGCGAACCGCCCGAGCCCGTTGCCGAGGACCGGCTCGGCCTGATGCTCGGCCGGGGCCGCGCGGCGGTCCTGCGCGAGCTCGGCGGGCCGCTGACCACGGCCGGCCTCGCCGACCGGCTCGGACTCGCACCCAGCACGGTCTCCGAGCACCTCTCCGTGCTCTCCGAGGCCGGTGTGGTCACCCGGCACCGCGTCGGACGCTCCGTGTACTACCAACTCACCGACACCGGACGTTCGCTGCTCGCGCTGCTCACGGGGGAGGGCGTGCTGAGCGCGGTCGCGTGACGCCCGCGCGCGGGACGATTCGGGGGGTCCCGAATCGATGGCCGCGGCCCGGCGGGGGCTCCTAACGTCCGCCGCATGCTCGCAATCGAGGCGGACGCGCTGCGCCGCACCTACACCAGCAGGACCGGGTGGCCGAAGTCCCGGCGCACCGAGACCGATGCCGTGCGGGGGGTCACCTTCGAGGTGGCGCCGGGGGAGCTGTTCGGCCTGCTCGGGCCCAACGGCGCGGGGAAGACCACCACCATCAAGATGCTCAACACCCTGCTCCTGCCGACCTCCGGCACGGCCCGGGTGTTCGGCCACGACGTGGCCCGCGACCCCGTCGCCGTGCGCCGCAGGATCGGGTACGTCTTCGGCGGCGACCGCGGCCTCTACGACCGGCTCTCCGCGCTCGACAACCTCCGCTACTTCGCCGAGCTGTACGGCGTCCCGCCCCGCGAGCAGAAGCGGCGCATCGCCGAACTCCTCGACCTGGTCGGCCTCCTGGGCCGGGAGAAGGAACGCGTCGAGGGCTACTCGCGCGGCATGCGCCAGCGTCTCCACATCGCGCGCGGCCTGCTGCACCGGCCCGACGTCCTCTTCCTCGACGAGCCGTCCATCGGCGTCGACCCGGTCGCCGCCCGCGACCTGCGCCGCACCGTCGCCGACCTGGCCGCGGCCGGCACGACCGTGCTGCTCACCACCCACTACATGGCCGAGGCCGACGAGCTCTGCGACCGGATCGCCGTCATCGCGGGCGGCCGGATCCGCGCCCTCGGCACCCCCGACAGCCTCAAGTCCCTCGTGCGGGAGAGGGACGTGCTGGAGATCGAGGCCTACGGGGTGGACGAGGAGCGGCTCGACCGGGTGCGGCGGGTGCCCGGGGTGCGGGGCGTCTCCGCCGAGGACCGGGGCGCGCTCCAGACCGTGACCGTGCAGACCGGCCGCGGCGCCTCCGACCTGCACGGACCCGTCCTCGCCGCGCTGGAAGGCATCCGCGTCGGACGGGTCACGAGCCGCGAACCGTCCCTGGAGGACGCCTACATCGCGATCGTGGAGGACGCGGCGGGCGGGGGAGCGGGCGCGGGCGCCGCCGGGACCGGGGCGGCGGGCATCGCGTCCGGTGCCGGGACCGGGGCGGAGGACCCCACGTCCGGCTTCGGAGCCGGGCCGGCGGAGGCCGGCGGTTCCGCGGAGGTGCCGGTATGAGGCGAGTCACCCGGCTGATCCTCGTCGGCGTGCGCACCCACGTCGCGTACATGACGCGCTCGCCGATCGAGATCACCTTCGCCGTCCTCGTCCCGCTCGTCTACGCGACCCTGGCCGTCTACCTGTTCCGCGCCGCCGGAGACCCGGACCGGCTGCTCACCGCCTCCGTCGGGGCCGGACTCATGGGCATCTGGGGGTCGGTGCTCTTCGGTTCGGGCGGCGCGGTGCAGAACCAGCGCTGGCTCGGCACCCTGGAGACCCTGGTCGTGGCACCGGCACCGCTCGCGCTCGTGCTGCTCCCGATCACCCTCGCGACCGCCGTCATCGGCACGTACGCGATGGGGGCGACGGTCCTGTGGGGCGTGCTGCTGTTCGACGTGCCGCTCGACTTCGCGCACCCGCTGCTCTTCCTGGTCGCCGTCCCGGTCTGCGTCCTCGCGCTCGGGATGACGGGGCTGCTGCTCGCCGCCACCTTCGTCCTGCTGCGCAACGCCAACGCCCTCGCCAACCCGCTCGACACCCCCGTCTGGCTGCTGTCCGGGCTCCTCGTGCCGGTGACGGTGCTGCCCGCCTGGACGCATCCGATCTCCTGGGCGCTGCCCACGACCTGGGGCGCGCGGGCCGTGCACGCGGCGACCTCCGGCGGGGACGTGGGCGCACCGCTGCTCGCGGCCGTCGCGCTCGGCGCCGCGTACGCCCTGGCCGCCGTCCTCGTCCTCGGCCGCGTGGAACGCCGGGCGCGCGCCGCGGCCACCCTCGCCCTCACCTGAAAGGCCAGAGAGACATGTTCCGTTTCCTCGGCACCGCCCGGCTCGTCGTCGTCGGCGGGGCGATCTCCTACCGGGCGCTGTTCAACTGGACCACCCCGCCGATGTTCATCGGAACCCTGCTGGTCGGGCCGCTGCTCCAGGTTTTCTTCTTCGTCTTCCTGGGCAGGGAACTGGGTGTCGCCGACGACCGCTTCCACCTCGTCGGAAACGCCGTCCTCGCAGCTTCCGCCTCCTGCGTGTACGGCGGCACGATGGCCGTCGCGAACGAGCGCCGGTACGGCACCCTCGGGGCCGTCCTGCTCTCGCCCCGGCACCGGGTCCCGCTGTGGATCGGGCGCGCCCTCCCGTACGTCCTCAACGGACTGCTCGTCAGCGCCTTCGTGCTCGCCACGGCTTCGCTCGTGCTCGGGCTGCCCGTGCCCGCCGGGGCGCTGCCCGGGCTCGGCCTTGTGCTGCTGGTCGCGGCGGGCGCCTGCTCGGCGTTCGGGCTCGCGCTGGGGGCGCTCGGGCTCCGCTTCCGTGACGTGTTCCTGGTGTCGAACGTGGCCAGTTCGGTGCTGCTCCTCCTGACGGGAGCCGCCGTGCCCCGGGAGACGCTGCCCGGGTGGATGCGGACCGCCGGTGAGCTGCTGCCGCTCACGCACGCGGCGGACGCGGCCCGCGGGCTGACCGCGGGCGCCGGTCTCGACGGGGCGCTGCTCGGTGCCGAGCTCGCGGTCGGGGCCGGGTGGGCGCTGCTCGCCGTCGCCCTGCTCGGCGTCTTCGAGCGCGGCAGCCGACGCCGGGCCACGCTCGACACGATGTGACGGAAGAGACGTGAGATGGGGGAGAGGGGCTGAGAGGACTGGGGAGGGGTGGGGAGGGTGGGGCGGGGGTGGGGGAGGAACGGAACGGGAAAAAAGAAGGGTGAGGAATGGGTCACTACCGGCCATCTTCGTGAAACCCTCCGGGGCGCCCCGCGTCGTTCACCCGGAATTCGCACCCATGACGCCCGGAGGTGCCAGCCTCGGCCCCGGGAGACGAACACCGCACGTGGACGGAACGGGGTACGGGCATGGAGAGCGGGCCGGCGATCTTCGCGGGGGCGGCGTTCACGCTGTTCGGAGGCGCGCTGCTGCTGTGGACGGCCGTGCGCTCACTGCACCGTGAGCCCGTGGTGTACGGGGTCGCGCCGCGTACCGCGGTCGCGCTGACGGCCCTGTCCGGTGCCGCCGTCCTGGCCCTCGGCCTCTGGTGCTTCGGCCGCGTCTGAATCCCGCCCGGGGTCCGGCCCCGGTCCCTCCGGCGACGGCACCGGCCCGACCGCCCGCCCCACCCGTCCGGGAGTCCGGGCGGCAGGAATGCCAAAACTCGGGTTACCGTTCGAGTGGCCGTTGCGGGCTTTCGCCGTTTGACACGGGGGCGGGTTGTACCGTCACACTCCGCAGCGACGGGAGCGTCACCGTCCGTGCCGCTGCCGTGCGTGCCAGTGCCGTACGTGCCAGAGAGTGTCGACCCCGGAGAGAAGAGCGAAGTTGTCCCCGACCAGCGAGACCGCACCCGGCGGCCGCCGACTCGTCATCGTCGAGTCGCCTGCCAAGGCGAAGACGATCAAGGGCTACCTCGGCCCCGGCTACGTCGTCGAGGCGAGCGTCGGGCACATCCGCGACCTCCCCAGCGGTGCCGCCGAGGTGCCGGAGAAGTACACCGGCGAGGTGCGCCGGCTCGGGGTCGACGTCGAGCACGACTTCCAGCCCATCTACGTCGTCAACGCGGACAAGAAGGCCCAGGTCAGGAAGCTCAAGGAGCTCCTCGCCGAGTCCGACGAACTCTTCCTCGCCACCGATGAGGACCGCGAGGGCGAGGCCATCGCGTGGCACCTCCAGGAAGTCCTGAAGCCCAAGGTCCCGGTCCACCGGATGGTCTTCCACGAGATCACCAAGGACGCGATCCGCGAGGCCGTCGCCAACCCGCGCGAGCTGAACCAGCGCATGGTCGACGCCCAGGAGACCCGCCGCATCCTCGACCGGCTGTACGGCTACGAGGTGTCGCCGGTCCTGTGGAAGAAGGTCATGCCGCGGCTGTCCGCCGGCCGCGTGCAGTCCGTCGCCACCCGGCTCGTCGTCGAGCGGGAGCGCGAGCGCATCGCCTTCCGCTCCGCCGAGTACTGGGACCTCACCGGCACCTTCGGCACCGGCCGTACCGGTGACGCCTCCGACCCGTCCTCGCTGGTCGCCCGGCTGAACACGGTCGACGGCAAGCGCGTCGCGCAGGGCCGCGACTTCGGCGCCGACGGCCGCCTGAAGACCGACAGCGTGCTCCACCTGGACGAGGCGAACGCGCGGGTCCTGGCCGCCGCGCTCGCCGACACGGCGTTCGCCGTGCGCTCGGTCGAGTCGAAGCCGTACCGCCGCTCGCCGTACGCGCCCTTCCGGACCACCACCCTCCAGCAGGAGGCGAGCCGCAAGCTGGGCTTCGGTGCGAAGGCGACCATGCAGGTGGCGCAGAAGCTGTACGAGAACGGCTTCATCACCTACATGCGTACGGACTCCACGATCCTCTCGGACACCGCCGTCGCGGCGGCCCGGGCGCAGGTCACGCAGCTGTACGGTGCCGACTACCTGCCGGAGAAGCCCCGCGTCTACGCGGGCAAGGTCAAGAACGCGCAGGAGGCGCACGAGGCGATCCGTCCTTCGGGTGATCGTTTCCGCACCCCGGCGGAGACCGGCCTGACCGGCGACCAGTTCCGTCTCTACGAGCTCATCTGGAAGCGGACCGTCGCCTCCCAGATGAAGGACGCCACCGGCAACTCGGTCACCGTGAAGATCGGCGGCCGCGCCGCCGACGGCCGCGACGCCGAGTTCAGCGCCTCCGGCAAGACGATCACCTTCCACGGCTTCATGAAGGCGTACGTGGAAGGGGCCGACGACCCGAACGCGGAGCTCGACGACCGCGAGCGGCGCCTGCCGCAGGTCGCCGAGGGCGACGCGCTGACCGCCGACGAGATCACCGTCGACGGCCACGCCACCAAGCCGCCGGCCCGCTACACCGAGGCCTCGCTGGTCAAGGAGCTCGAAGAGCGCGAGATCGGCCGCCCGTCGACGTACGCGTCGATCATCGGCACCATCCTCGACCGCGGCTACGTCTTCAAGAAGGGCACGGCCCTCGTGCCGTCCTTCCTGAGCTTCGCCGTCGTCAACCTCCTGGAGAAGCACTTCGGGCGGCTCGTCGACTACGACTTCACCGCCCGCATGGAGGACGACCTCGACCGCATCGCGCGGGGCGAGGCCCAGTCCGTGCCGTGGCTGAAGCGCTTCTACTTCGGCGAGGGCGACGGCACCGGCCAGGGCGCCGCGGCCGACGCCGGGAACGGCGACGGCGACCACCTCGGCGGCCTCAAGGAGCTCGTCACCGACCTCGGCGCGATCGACGCCCGCGAGATCTCCTCGTTCCCCGTCGGCAACGGCATCGTGCTCCGCGTCGGCCGCTACGGCCCGTACGTCGAGCGCGGCGAGAAGGACGCCGAGGGCCACCAGCGCGCCGACGTCCCCGACGACCTCGCGCCCGACGAGCTGACCGTCGAGCACGCCGAGGAACTGCTCGCCAAGCCGAGCGGCGACTTCGAGCTGGGCACCGACCCGGTCAGCGGCAACCAGATCGTCGCCAAGGACGGCCGCTACGGTCCGTACGTCACCGAGATCCTGCCCGAGGGCACCCCGAAGACCGGCAAGAACGCGGTGAAGCCGCGCACCGCCTCCCTCTTCAAGTCGATGGCCCTCGACACCGTCACCCTGGAGGACGCCCTCCGGCTGATGTCCCTGCCGCGGACCGTCGGCGCGGACGCCGAGGGTGTCGAGATCACCGCCCAGAACGGCCGCTACGGCCCGTACCTGAAGAAGGGCACGGACTCGCGGTCGCTCACCGACGAGGAGCAGCTCTTCACGATCACCCTCGAAGAGGCGCTCGCGATCTACGCCCAGCCGAAGCAGCGGGGCCGCGCCGCGGCCAAGCCGCCGCTGAAGGAGCTCGGCACCGACCCCGTCAGCGAGAAGCCCGTCGTCGTCAAGGACGGCCGCTTCGGCCCGTACGTGACCGACGGCGAGACCAACGCCACCCTGCGCACCGGCGACAGCGTCGAGGAGATCACGCCCGAGCGCGGCTACGAGCTCCTCGCGGAGAAGCGCGCCAAGGGACCGGCGAAGAAGGCCGCCAAGAAGGCCCCGGCCAAGAAGGCCACCGCGAAGAAGACGGCCACCAAGACGGCGGCGAAGAAGACCACCACCGCCAAGAAGACGGCCGCGAAGAAGACCACGACGGCGAAGAAGACGACCGCCGCCAAGAAGACGGCCGCGGCCAAGCCGGAGTAGTACCGCACCACGCGGGACGACGGGGGCGGAGACCGGCTGTCTCCGCCCCCGTCGCCGTACCGTCACAGCCTCGTCCGGATGTTCGGGCGGGGGCCGCGACGAGGGAGGCCGTCCGGATAGGGTGGACGGATGACGCGAGCAGAGCAGCCAGACCGCCTCGGCGATTCCGACGCCGCACTCGTCGCGGATTCCCGGGAGCGCGCCGTCGGCGCCCTCTTGCGCCACCAGCCGATGCGCCGGCTGTGGAGCGCCCACGCGCTCGGCAGCACCGGTGACGTCCTCGCCCTCCTCGTCCTCGTCCTCCTCGGCCTTCAGGCGGCCGTCGCCGAGGGCGCGCTCGGGGGCGGCTACCGGGGGGCCGCGTTCGCCGTGGCCGCCGTCGTCGGCGTGCGCCTGCTGGCCTCGGTCGTCTTCGGAGCGGTGCTCCTCGGGCCGCTGACCGCGCTCACCGGCCCCGGCGGCGCGTTCGACCGGCGCTGGACCATGATCGGCGCCGACGGAGTGCGGATCGCGCTCCTCGTCGCCGCCCCCCTGTGGATCGACTGGGTCCCCCGCGACGCCTTCTGGTACGTGCTCGGCACCGTGTTCGTCACCGGTGCGGCCGAGCGGCTCTGGACGATCGGCCGCGAGGGCGCCGCGCCCGCGCTGCTGCCCGCCCCGCCGCTCGAAGGCGCCGCCGTGCGGCCGCTGCCCGACCACCTCGGCGCGCTGCGCCGGCTCTCCCAGCGCACCGGCTTCCTCGCCGTCCCGGCCGCGGCCGCCGCCCTGCTGGTCACCACCCTGGTCGGCAACCTCCTCGGCGCCGGACTCGACTGGTTCTCCCTGCACCAGGCCGCCCTCGGCTCGTACGTCGCCGCCGGGCTCTTCGCCGCCTCCGTCACCGTCGTGTACGCGATGGCGCTGCCCGGCGGGGAGACCCCCCGACCCCGCTCGCCCCTCGAAGGCCTGCGCCGGCCGTCGGCCGGGAAGGGCACCCCGGAGGAGGGCAAGGCCGCGGCCGAGAAGGGCCGCACCGGCGCCCTGCCGCTGCTCGTCCTGACCTGCGCCACCGTCGCCGGGGCCATCGCCGCCGCCGCGTCCGTCGCCGTCCTCCACGCCTACGACCTCGGCGGCGGGCCCGTCACGTACGCGCTCCTGGTCCTCGCGCTCAGCGGCGCCACCGCCGTCGGCATCCGCACCGCGGGCTCCGTCCTGCCCGTCCTGTCCCGGCGCCGGCTGCTCGCCCTCGTGACCGCCGTCACCGGCGTCGCCCTCATCGCCATGGGCCTCGTGCCCGACACGGCGACCGTGCTGCTCCTCGCCGCCCTCGCCGGATACGCCGCCGGGGTCGCCGCGAACACCGGCCACCACCTCGTCGACCAGGAGACCGAGGAGCCCCGCCGGGCGCGCACCACCGAGCACCTCCAGGCCAACGCCCGCGTCGGCATGGCCGTCGGCGCGCTCGCCGCGCCGCTCCTCGCCGCCGCGATCGGGCCGCACCGGCTCGCCTCCGGCGACTTCGTCTTCGAGCACGGCGGCGCCGCCTTCACGCTCGTCCTCGTCGGCGCGCTGCTGCTGCCGGTCGCCGCACTCGTCCTCGCCAAGACCGACGACCGCGCCGGGGTACCGCTCCGCCGCGACCTGCGCGACGCGCTGCGCGGCTCCGACCCGGCCCAGGCACCCTCGCCGACCGGCTTCTTCATCGCCCTGGAGGGCGGCGACGGGGCCGGCAAGTCGACCCAAGTCGAGGCGCTCGCCGAGTGGATCCGCGCCAAGGGCCACGAGGTCGTCGTCACCCGCGAGCCCGGCGCCACCCCGATCGGCAAGCGGCTCCGCTCGATCCTCCTCGACGTGTCGTCGGCGGGGCTCTCGAACCGGGCCGAGGCCCTGCTGTACGCGGCCGACCGCGCCGAGCACGTCGACTCGCTGGTCCGGCCGGCCCTGGAGCGGGGCGCGATCGTCCTCTCCGACCGGTACATCGACTCGTCCGTGGCCTACCAGGGCGCGGGCCGCGACCTGTCCCCGACCGAGATCGCCCGCATCTCCCGCTGGGCGACCAGCGGACTCGTCCCGCACCTGACCGTGGTGCTCGACGTCTCCCCGGAGACCGCGAGGGAACGGTTCACCGAGGCCCCCGACCGCCTGGAGTCCGAGCCGCCGGAGTTCCACGCGCGCGTACGGTCCGGATTCCTCGCCCTCGCGGCCGCCGACCCGAGCCGCTACCTCGTCGTCGACGCCGGCCAGGAGCCGGAGGCCGTCACCACCGTCGTCCGCCACCGGCTCGACCGGATGCTGCCGCTCTCCGAGGCCGAGGTGAAGGCCGCCGAGGAGGCGCGCCGGAAGGCAGAGGAAGAGGCGCGCCGCCAGGCCGAGGAAGAGGCGGCCCGCAAGGCCGAGGAGGAGCGCCTGGAGCGCGAGCGGCAGGCGCAGCTCGCCAAGCTCCGCGCCGAGGAGGAGGAGCGCAAGCGGCGCGAGGAGGAAGAGGCGCGCCGCCTGGAGGCCGAACGGCAGGCGGAGGAGGCCCGCCGCCAGGCCGAGGAGGCCCGGATCGCCGCGGAGCTCGCCGCCGAGGAGGAGCGCAAGCGCCTCGCGGCCGAGGAGAAGGCCCGCCAGGAGGAGCAGGAGCGGCTCCGCAAGGAGGCCGAGGAGGAGGCCCGGCTGCGCGCCGAGGCCGAGGAACGCCGCCTGGAGAAGCAGCGCAAGGCCGAGGAGGCCCTGCTCCGCGCCGAGGAGGCCCGCCGGACGGCCGAGGCCGCCGCCGCCGCGAAGGCGGCCGAGGAGGCCGCGGTGCGGGCCGCCGCCGCGAAGGTCGCCGCCGAGGCCGCGGCCAAGGCCGCCGCCGAGAAGGCCGCTGCGGAACGTGCCGCCGCCGAGCTGGCCGCCGCCCAGCGGGCCGCGGCCACCAAGGCCGCGCAGGAGAAGGCGGCTGCCGAGAAGGCCGCCGCGGAGAAGGCCGCCGCGGAGAAGGCCGCCGGAGAGCGGGCGGCCGCAGCGACGAAGGCAGCCGCCGCGCGTGCCGCCGCCGAGGCCTCGGCGAACGAGGTCACCGTCGAGACGCCGATCGTCAAGCCGGACGAGGTCACCGTCGAGACCTCGATGGTGAAGCCGGACGAGGTCACCGTCGAGACCCCGATCGCGAAGCCGGACGAGCCCGAGGTCTCGGCGAACGAGGTCACCGTGGCCACCCCGATCGTGCGCCCGGCCGCCGACGAGACGGCCGTCCTGCCCGTGGTCCGCGAGACCCGCGGCATCGACGAGACCGCGGTCCTGCCGCCCGTACGCGACACCGCTCCCGCACGCCCCCGTGCGTCCGACCCCGCCGACCGGGTCCCGCAGGGCATCTTCCGCGACGAGCCCGCCGCGCACCGTACGGAGGCGGAGCCGCACGGCGCGAACGACCGCACCCGCGAGCTGCCCCAGCTCGACGAGAGCGGACGCCCGCGCCGCTCCGACTGGGCCGAGGAGACCCCGCTCGACGATCTGCCGACCCTCGCCGACGAGCTGTTCGGCCCGCACGACGACGAGGACGACGCCCGCCGCGGCTGACCTCCCCCGGTGGGGGCCTTCGACGCGGGTCCCCCCGGTGGGGGCCTCCGCCGGTGGTCGCCCCCGGTGGGGGGTGTAGCCAGCTCCACCCCCCACCGGGCAGCCAGCCCCATACCGCTGTGACCTGCGCTTTCCTAGCGTTGTCGGCATGATGACGACAGCAGTGACGGAGAGCGGCCCGGCCCTCGCGCTGGACGGGGTGACCCGGACGTACGGACGCGGCACCCCCGCGCTCGACGGGGTCGGCCTGACCGTGCCACGCGGCCGGTTCGTGGCGGTGATGGGCCCGTCGGGCTCCGGCAAGTCCACGCTGCTGCGCTGCGCGGCCGGGCTCGAACGACCGACGGCCGGGACGGTACGGATCGGGGGCACCGACCTCGCCACGCTGAAGGCGTCCGGCCTCACCCGCCTCCGACGGGACCGGATCGGCTTCGTCTTCCAGTCGCTCAACCTCGTCTCCGCCCTGAACGTCCGCGAGAACGTCACCCTGCCGCTGCTCCTCGCCGGCGCCCGCGGCGGCCGCGAACTCGACGCCCGAGCCCTCGCCGGCCTCGACGCGGTGGGGCTCGCCGACCGCGCCGACGACACTCCCGAGCACCTCTCCGGCGGCCAGCGGCAGCGGGTGGCCATCGCGCGCGCCCTCGTCAACGAACCCGAGGTCGTCTTCGCCGACGAACCCACCGCCGCCCTCGACCCGGTCACCGCCGCCGGCGTCCTCGCCCTCCTGCGCCGCGCCGTCGACGAGCGGGGCCGCACCGTCGTCCTCGTCACCCACGACCCCGTGGCCGCCGCCTGGACGGACGAAGCCGTCTTCCTGGACCGCGGCCGCCTCGTCGGCCGCCTCGACCAACCGGACGAGACCGGGGTACGGGAGGCGCTGGGGGTACGGGTTGGGGTGGGGAGCGGGGCTGGGACCTGGGCGCGGGACGGGCGGGGCGGCTTCGGCTGGGCCGGTGTGCGGGATGGGCGGGGTGCCGGGGCCGGGGCTGGTGCCGAGGCCGGAGTGCGGCAGGGGCGGGGCGGCTTCGGCGGGGCCGGGCGGTTCGCGGCGGTGGCGCGATGAGCCGGAGGGGGAACGCCGCGGTGGGACTGCTCGCCGGCCGGTCGCTGCGGACGCACCGGAAGGCGTGGGCGGCCGTGTTCGCGGCCGTCGCCGTCACCTCCGCGCTGCTCGGCGCCCTGGCCCTCGCCCTCGGCTCGGCCGGACTCGGCCACGCGCGCGTGGAGCGGTTCGCGGCCGCGCCCGTCGTCGTCGCCGGCGACCAGGAGGTCCGTTGGCGGGCCACCCCGTGGGGCAGCGAGCCCACCACCGTGACGGCCGGCCTCACCGAGCGGGTACGGATCCCGGCGGCCACCGCCGACGTCCTCCGCACGGTCCCCGGCGTCCGGGCCGCCGTGCCGGACGACACGTTCGTCGTACGGGAACGGGGAGCGGGTGCCGGCGGCAGCGCGGGTACGGGTGCCGTCACTGGTGTCGGGGCGGGTGCCGCCTCCGGTACGGGGAAGGGAGCCGCCGGACGCGCGGGGACGGGTGCCGGGACGGGTGCCGTCTCCGATGCCGCCCCCGGTGTCGGGGCGCGGACCTACACCGGGCGGTCGTGGGAGGCCGCCGAGCTCGCTCCGTACCGGCTGGTCGAGGGGCGGGAGCCCCGGCGGGCCGGAGAGGTCGTCGCGGGAGTCGGCGACGGCGGGGCCGGGGCCGGCCCCGGATCCGGGGCCGCGTCTGTGTCCGCGTCCGCGTCCGGGGGAGGTGTCCGGGTCGGGGACACCATCGCCGGGCGTACGGTCGTCGGTCTGGCGAACGGGCCGACCGCGCTGTACTTCACGGCGGGGGAGGCGCGGAGGCTCGCAGGGCATCCGGGGACCGTGGACGCCGTCGGGGTTCTCGGGGAACCCGGTGTGCCGGTGGGGACCCTCCACGCGCGCGTGCGGGCGGCCCTGGACGCCGCGGGCCTGAAGGACACCGCCGCGGGTCGGCCGCTCCGGGCGCTCACCGGTGACGGGCGAGGCGGTGCCGAGCACCTCGGTGCGCTCCCCGCACGGGGAGACCTCCTCCAGGTGCTCGCCGCCGTGTCCGGGACGGTCGTCCTCGTCGCCGTACTCGTCCTCGCGTCGCTGGTCGCCCAGGCGTTGGGACAGCGCTCCGCCGAGCGGGACCTGCTGCTCTCCGTCGGCGCGACGCCCCGGCAGGTGCGGGCGGCGGCCGGCCGGGAGGTGACCCGGGTCGCGGGGGCGGCGGCGCTGGTCGGCGGGCTGGCGGCCGTACCGGCGTTCCCCGCGCTGTGGTCGGCGCTGCGGGGCCGTGCGGGAGTCGTGCCGGAGGGGCTCGAACTGCCCGTTCCGTCCTGGCTGTTCGCCGGTGTCCTGGTGGTCGCCGCGGTCGTCGTGGGGATCGCCCGGCTCGTCGTCCTCTTCGCCGCCCGGCGGCCGGGGCGGCCGGGGAGGGGCGCCGCGCGCCGCGTCTCCGGGATCGCGCTGCTCGTGCTCGGCGCGACGGCGGCCGGCACCGCCGCGGCCCAGGGCGGCGACGCGGCCGCGGCCGCCGCCGGGGCGGCCACGGTGACGCTGGTCGTCGGGTGCGCGTTGCTCGGCCCGTGGATCGCGCGGGCCTCGATGACCGTCCTCGACCGGCCGTTCCGGTGGTTCGGCGGCGTGCCCGGCCGGCTCACGGCGGCCGGGGCGACCGCGCACTCGCGCCGCCTCGGCGCCGCGCTCGTCCCGGTCGTCCTCGTCACCGCCTTCGCCGTCGTACAGCTCTCGGCGGGCACGACCATGGAACGGGCCGCGGGGGCGCAGGCGCGGGCGGCGACCACCGCCGACCTCGCGTTCTCCGGGACGACGGCGGAGCGGGTGCGGCGGCTGCCGGGGGTGGAGTCGGCCACGGACGTGCTGCGTTCGACGGTCGTCCTCGCCCGCACACAGGCCGGCTCGCCGCGCCTCGACCGGCTCCCCGTCCTCGGCGTCGACGCCGCCGGCCTCGCGGGCACGCTCGACCCCGGTGTCGTCGCGGGCGACCTGGCCGGACTCGGCCGCCCCGGCACCGTCGCCGTCGGCGCGAGTACGGCCGACTCCCTTGAGGTGAAGCCCGGTTCGACCGTCGAGCTGCGGCTCGGCGACGGCACGCCGAAGCGGCTGCGGGTGGTGGCGGTCTACGAACGCTCTCTCGCCCTCGGTGAGTTCCTGCTGCCGAAGTCCGAACTGGCCCCGCACATGAGCGATCCGTACCCCGCGCGCGTACTGGCGTCGACCGGCCGGACATCGCTGGGCCCCCCGACGCCCGGCCTGGCCCCGGCGGCCACGTCCGTCGCCCCCGAGCAGGTGACGCTCCCCGGGGCCGAGCTGAACGGGATCGTCTCGGCCGCCGTCGTCGGCGCCATCGGCGGGCTCACCCTCCTGTCGGTCCTCAGCACCCTCGCCCTGATCGGCGCGGGACGGCGCGGCGAGCTGGCCCTGCTCCGGCAGGTCGGCGCCTCCGCCGGCCAACTGCGCCGGATGTTCGGCCTGGAGGCCGGGTTCCTGACCGCCACGGGCCTGGTCCTCGGAGCCGTGGTGGCCGCGCTCCCGCTCACCGCCTTCGCCTGGGCCCTCACCGGAGGCCTCCCGTACCTGCCGCCCGCCCAGGCCGCGCTCATCGCGGGAACGGTGGTGGTGACGGTGGCGGCCGGGGTGCTCCTGCCCGTCGCGGGACGGGGGGTGCGGGGCTGACGAGGCCTGGGGGAGGCGTCGGGGGCGGGTCCCGCGCGTTGTGGGGCGGTGTGCGGTGTGCGGTGTGCGGTGGGTGGCGGGGGCGGGCGGGGCGCCGGCACGCGGCCTTGGTCAGGCCGTCGGCGGGCGGGGTCCCACCCGGTGGTGGGTGGGTCCCACCTGGTGGTGGGTGGGGATGCCGGGCCGGCGCCGGCCCGGCCCGTCATGCGTCGAGGTACGCCAGGACGGCGAGGACGCGACGGTGGCCGCCGCCGTCGCTCGGCGGCAGGCCGAGCTTCGCGAAGACGTTGCCGATGTGCTTGTGCACGGCCCGCTCGGTGACCACCATCGAGCGGGCGATCGTGCCGTTGTCGAGCCCTTGCGCCATCAGCTCCAGGACCTCGCGCTCGCGGGGCGTGAGGGAGTCCAGCGGGTCGTCGCGGCGGCGGGCCAGCAGTTCGGTGACGACCTCCGGGTCCAGGGCCGTACCCCCGGAGGCGACCCGTTCCAGGGCGTCGAGGAACTCGTCGACCCGTCCCACCCGGTCCTTCAGGAGGTAGCCGACGCCCCGCGCGCCGCCGCCCAGGAGCTCCGCCGCGTACGTCTCCTCCACGTACTGGGAGAGCACGAGCACCGGCAGGTCCGGCAGCCGCTCGCGGGCCGCGAGCGCCGCCCGCAGCCCCTCGTCGCGGAAGCCGGGCGGCAGCCGCACGTCGAGGACGGCCACGTCCGGGCGGTGCTCCAGGAGCAGCGGCAGGATCTCGGGCCCGGTGGCCGCGACCCCGACGACCTCGTGGCCGGAGGAGGTCAGCAACAGCACCAGGCCCTCCCTCAGGAGGGCGTTGTCCTCGGCGATCACCACACGCACGGAAGCTCCACTTCGATCACGGTCGGGCCCCCTTCGGGGCTGGTCAGTCGTACGGTGCCGTCCAGCGCGGCCACCCGCCGGCGCATGCCCGTCAGCCCGGAGCCGCCGCTCTCCCCCGCCTCGGCCCCGCCCCGCCCCTCGTCCTGCACGCGCACGCGTAGCCCGGTCCGCTCACGGGCGAGCGCCACGGAGGCCCGCGCGGCTCCGCTGTGCTTGGCCGCGTTCGTCAGCGCCTCGGCCACGACGAAGTACGCCGCCGCCTCGACGGCGGCGGGCGCGCGGGGCTCGTCGGAGGGGGTCGGGGGGTCTGCGGAGGTGGCGGGAGCGGCAGGGGCTGCGGTGGCTGTGCGGGGGCTGGGATCCGTACCGGGGCTGGGGTCCGTGCCCGGGGTGGGGTCCGTGCCCGGGGTGGGGTCCGTAACCGTGGACGGGGCTGTGCCTGGGGTGGTGTCCGTGCCGGTGGACGGGTCCGTAACCGTGGAGGGGTCCGTACGGGCGGCGGGGACGTCGCCCAGGCCCGTCACCGTGACCGCCACGTCCAGGCCGCTGCTCGCGGCGAGGGCCCGTACCGCCCCGGTCAGACCGCGGTCGGTGAGGATCGGCGGGTGGATGCCGCGCACCACGTGCCGCAGCTCGGCCAGCGCCTCCTCGGCCTGCGTCTGGGCGTCGTCCAGGAGCTTGCGCGCGGTCGCGGGATCGGATGCGTACGCGCGCCGGGCAAGGCCGATCCGCATGGAGAGCGCCACCAGGCGGGCCTGCGCGCCGTCGTGGAGGTCGCGCTCGATCCGGCGCAGTTCGGCGCCGTGCGCGGCGACCGCGCCCGCCCGGGTCGCCGTCAGCTGCTCGATACGGGCGGCCAACGCGGCGGCCCGGGCCGCCGACGGGGTCGGCGTGAGCAGCGCGCGCGACCACTCGGCCGCGAGCCCGGCGAGCCCGGCGATCAGCGGCAGCGCCACCGGCCGCCGCCCCGCGAGCCCGGTCCAGACCCCGTCGACCAGCAGCGCGGGCGCCCACAGGACGAGCGAGAGGTACCAGAGCACCGAGCCGTAGAGCAGCTGCGCGGCGGCCCAGACCAGGTCCCGCCGGGTGCCGGGGTCGGTGACGGCCGTCCGCACGCGCGCGGGGAGCGGCCCTTCCAACGGCAGGTACGCCTCGGGGACCGGCGAACCCGTCCACGCGGCCGTACGGTGCCGCTCCCAGCCGGCGATCCGGCGCAGCAGCAGCACGCTCTCGGGAAGCACCCCGGCGCCGATCACCGTGGCGGTGAGGAGCGCCGTGAACAGGGCGACGCCCACCATCAGGTGGCAGAGGAGCGAGAGCGCGGCCCCGATCGCGAGATGGAGCCACGCCCGGGCCGCCTCTTTGATCGCCTCACGCATGGGGCAAGCCTAGGCGGCGGTCGCACGGTGGACGGTGGAGCGGGCTACACCATCGCTCCGGGAGCGGGCACCGCTGTGCGCGGGCCCGGCCCGCACGAGGATCGGAGGGTCGCCGGGAACCACCGGCGGCGGAGGGTCGCCGGGAACGACCGGCGGCCCACCCCGAACCCCCTTCACGGAGGCACCCCGTGCGCGCCCTTCTCTGGCTGCTGCTCACCGCGAGCGTCCTGGCCAACGTCTTCATCAGCTCCTTCTCCGGGTGGACCGGCGGCCTCAGGATCGCCGGCAGCGTCTGCACCGGCGCCGTCCTGATCGGCTCCGCCGTCGGCCTGTGGCTGACCCGCCCGCGTGACCGGGACGGGGACCGGGCCCGCGTGTGACGCGGAGTGCCGCGCCGCCGCCCCCCGATGGGGCTTGTCCGGCGGGGTCGTCGGAGAACCGTCGCGCCGTCGCCCGGCGGGGGCTGTCAGAGGACTGCCCCACAATGGAGGGCGTACCTGAGGAGGGGCAGACATGGCCGTATGGGACGACCTGGTCGGACAGGCGAGGGTCGAGGAGCAGCTCGCCGCCGCCGCGCGGGACGCCGACGCGTTCGTGACCGCCCATGCCGCCGGAGAGCCCGGCCCCGAGGCCTCGAAGATGACCCACGCGTGGCTCTTCACCGGCCCGCCGGGAGCCGGCCGGGAGACGGCGGCGCGGGCGTTCGCCGCCGCGCTGCAGTGCGTGAGCCCCGACCGGGCGCTGGGCGGTGCGCCGGGCTGCGGGTTCTGCACCGGCTGCCACACCGCGCTGATCGGCACCCACGCGGACGTGACGACGGTCAAGGCCGTCGGTGCCGTGGTCCGCGCGGAGGACATGCGCGACACCGTGCGCAAGTCGTACACGGCGCCGGCGAACGGCCGCTGGCAGGTGATCCTGGTGGCCGACGCCGAGCGGCTGAACGAGAAGTCGGCCAACGCCGTCCTGAAGGCCGTGGAGGAACCCGCCCAGCGGACCGTCTGGCTGCTCTGCGCACCCTCCATCGAGGACGTGCTGCCCACGATCCGGTCCCGCTGCCGCCACCTGAACCTGAGCACGCCGTCGGTGCAGGCGGTCGCCGACGTGCTCGTACGGCGCGACGGCATCGAGCCGGAGGCGGCGTACGCCGCGGCCCACGCCACCCAGGGGCACGTCGACCGGGCCCGCCGGCTCGCCACCGACGAGCGGGCACGCGCGCGCCGGGCCGCCGTCCTCAAGGTGCCGCTGCGCGTCGGGGACGTCGGCGGCTGCCTCAAGGCGGCCCAGGAACTCTTCGACGTGGCGGAGGAGGACGCGAAGCAGGTCGCCGAGGAGCTGGACACCAAGGAGGCCGAGGAGCTGAAGACCGCCCTCGGCGTGGCCCCGGGCGGTCGGCTGCCGCGGGGCACGGCCGGCGTGATGAAGGACCTGGAAGCGGACCAGAAGCGGCGCAGGACGCGGACCCAGCGCGACAGCCTCGACCTCGCGCTCACCGACCTCACCGGCTTCTACCGCGACGTCCTGGCCCTCCAGCTCCGCTCCCGCACGGCCCTGGCCAACACGGACGTGCGGGACGCGATCGAGCAGATCGCCCGCGAGACCACCCCGGAGCGCACCCTCCGCCGCATCGAGTCGATCCTCGCCTGCCGCCACGCCCTCGACCGCAACGTGGCCCCGCTGCTCGCCATGGAGGCGATGACACTGGCCCTGCGCGATTAGGCCCCTTTCGGGTCGTCCGAAGGATCGCGCCCCGCTCTCCGGACGGGATCGGGGACCCGTCCGGGAGGACGCCCGACGGATTGCGCCCAGTCCCGGGACGGGATCCGGGAAGCGCACGGCGGGAAGCGCACGGCGGAGAGCGTACGGCGGGAAGCGCACGGCGGGAAGCGCACGGCTGAGAGCGCACGGCTGAGAGCGCACGGCAGGGAGCGTACGGCGGGGAGCCTCCCTGCGGGGAGCGCGATTGGACACGTTCCGTACTCGTCCGGATACGCTCCGGGAATGGATTCCAGGCGTTTGCTCCGCACGTCCGCCACGGCTCTCGCCGCCGCCGGGCTGATCCTCTCCGGCTGCTCGGGCGGAAGCGACGCCGCCGCGTCGCGGAGCACCCCGCCGGGCGCCTCGGCCGCGGGCTCCGCCGCCGCCTCGCCGGAGGCCGCGGCGCTGAAGAAGTACTACGCGCAGAAGCTGTCCTGGCGCGACTGCGGGGTCACGGGTTTCCAGTGCACGACGCTGCTCGCCCCGCTCGACTACGCGAACCCGGAGGCCGGTGACGTGAAGCTGGCCGTCTCGCGGGCGCGGGCCACCGGGCCCGGGAAGCGGCTGGGCTCGCTGCTGGTCAATCCCGGCGGGCCCGGCGGTTCCGCCGTCGGCTACCTCCAGGGGTACGCGGGCATCGGCTACCCCGCACCCGTCCGCGCCCGCTACGACATGGTGGCCGTCGACCCGCGCGGAGTCGCCCGCAGTGAGCCGGTCGACTGCCTGACGGGCCCGCAGATGGACGCGTACACGCAGGTCGACCAGACCCCCGACGACACGGCGGAGGTCAACGCGCTCAGCGCCGCGTTCAAGGACTTCGCGGCCGGCTGCGAGAAGAAGTCCGGCACGATCCTGCCCCACGTCTCCACCGTCGAGACGGCCCGCGACATGGACATCCTGCGGGCGGTGCTCGGCGACGAGAAGCTCACGTACGTGGGGGCGTCGTACGGCACCTTCCTGGGCGCCACCTACGCCGAGCTGTTCCCCGCCCGGGTCGGCCGCCTCGTCCTCGACGGGGCGATGGACCCCTCGCTCTCCGCGGTCGACCTCAACCGCGACCAGACCGCGGGCTTCGAGACCGCCTTCCGCGCCTTCGCCGCCGACTGCGTCCGCACGCCGGACTGCCCCCTCGGCACCGAGTCGGTCGCGGCGGCCGGCGAGGCCCTGAAGGCGTTCTTCCGCGACGTCGACGCCGAGCCGGTGCCCACCGGCGAGAGCCGCGCGCTCGGCGAGTCCCTCGCCACCACCGGCGTGATCGCCGCCATGTACGACGAGGGCGCCTGGCCCCAGCTGCGCGAGGCCCTCACCCGGGCCATCGGCGGCGAGGGCTCCGGCCTCCTCGCCCTCGCCGACAGCTACTACGAACGCGAGGCGGACGGCACCTACGCCAACCTGATGTTCGCCAACGCCGCCGTGAACTGCCTCGACCTGCCGCCCGCCTACGCCGGCCCCACCGACGCCTCGAAGGCCGTCCCCGCCTTCGAGAAGGCCTCCCCGGTCTTCGGCGCGGGCCTCGCCTGGGCCGCCCTCAACTGCACCTACTGGCCCGCGCAGCCCACCGGCCACCCCCACCGCATCACCGCCGACGGCGCCGCCCCCATCCTCGTCGTCGGCACCACCCGCGACCCCGCCACCCCGTACCGGTGGGCCCGCTCCCTCGCCGACCAGCTCTCCTCCGGCACCCTCCTCACCTACGAGGGCGACGGCCACACCGCCTACGGACGCGGCAGCGACTGCATCGACACCGCCATCAACACCTACCTCCTCGAAGGCACCCCTCCCCAGGACGGAAAGCGCTGCTCATAGCCCTGATCCGGGGGTGGTCGGACCACCCCCGGAAACTGTGTAGACTTGGCCGCGCTGCTGCACCCACGATGTGTCTGCACAGCATGCCGCCTTAGCTCAGTTGGCCAGAGCAACGCACTCGTAATGCGTAGGTCTCGGGTTCGAATCCCGAAGGCGGCTCGGAATTACCCCAGGACTCACTCGCCGTGACCTGGGGTTTTTTCATGTGCGGAGGGCGGTGGCCTCCTGCTGGGCGAGGAGGTAGCCGGCCTGGAAGCGGCTTTCGGCGCCGAGGGCGGACATGACGTCGGCGACGTGGCGGCGGCAGCTGCGGACGGAGAGGCCGAGGCGGCGGGCGATGGCGGCGTCGGTGAGGCCCTCGGTGAGGAGGCGGACGATGGTCTGCTTGAGCTCGTCGGAGATGTCCATGATCGTCTGGCGGTCCCACTCGGTCTCGAACGGGAGGCCTTCGAGCCAGAGGCGTTCGTAGGCGCCGACCATGAAGGCGACCACGTGCGGCTCGCGGATGAGGACGGCGGCCTGGGGGTCGTCGGGCACCGGGATGACCGCGGTGGTGCGGTCGAAGACGAGGAGGCGCATGAACTCGTCGTCGAGGGTGCGGACCTGGGCGCCGAGCCGGCCGACCCGCTCGACGTAGGCGCAGGTGCCGGCGGAGAAGCGGGCGGTGTGCTGGTAGAGCATGCGCATGCGGACGCCGCGGCGCAGGAGTTCCTCGTCGCGGGCCACGGCCTCCTCCAGGACCTCGGCGCGTCGGCCGCCGCCGGGCTGGGCCGTGAGGACCTCGCGTTCGCAGGTGCGGCCGAGCTCGGTGATCGCCTCCCGCACCGAGCGGAGGTCGGTGAGCAGCTCGACGTGCTCGGTCTGCCGCAGGTGGGTCTGCCGGCGCAGGTGTGACTCGTACAGCGGCATGAACGCCATCAGCTGCTCGCGGCTGCGCTCCATGTGCCGCCGGCGGGCGCGCATCTCGCGTTCCAGCGGCCCGAGCGTGCGCTGGACGGCGTCGTCGGGTGCCACGGGCAGCACGGCGCGTTCCGGGGTGCGGCGGAGCAGGCCCATGTCGAGGAGGGCGGAGACGGCGGATTCCACCCGGGCCAGCGGGAGGTGCAGTTCCTCCGCGAGCTCGGTGGGGTGTGCTGCCGGCCGCGCCGGGTCGCGGTCGAGTACGCGGCCGTAGACGCGGGTCAGCGGGTCGTCGTCGGGTGTGGCTGCGGTGTGGGTTGTGGTGGCCGGCGTGGGCGTGGGCGTGGGCTTGGGAGGTGCGGTGGCGGCCGGCGCCGGTGCGGGGGCGGGAGGTGCGGTGGTGGCCGGCGTGGGCGCGGCCGGTGCGGAGGCGGGAGGTGTGGGGAAGGTGGTTCCCGGGTCGGCTTTCCGGGGTGTTCGAGTGCTGCCGGAGCCCTGCCTTATGTCGGTTGTCGACACGTTGTCCCCCGTTTGTCATGGCGTCCTGTTGCTGCCATGCAGGCTCATGAGCCATGCGGTCGGACCCATAGGCATGCAGCCGGGGATACGTTCATCCCACCGCCCAGAAGGTCAAAGCTCACCAAGCTCGCACAGCCCGTGAAGCTCGTCATCCCGCTCAATCCATCACGACCTCCTCGTGACCTCCTCGCGGCGTCCTCGCGACGCCCCCTCGCGGAAAGAGACACCCGACATGAAGCGGCGGATCCGCACCAGCCTCCTCGCCACCACGCTGATCACCGGCCTCGCGGGTCTGGCCACCGTCACCGCGACCCAGGCCGCCGGCGGCGCCGGAACGCACGACACCGGATGGGGCGCGGCCGTCCTGAGCGGCCCGAACGGCACCGACGGCACCGGAACCGGCACGACCGTCGGCGGTCCGGGCACCCACGACACCGGCTGGGGATGAACATGACCCTGCTCGACTGCACCCTGCGCACCGGCGGGCAGCTCACCGGCGGCTCCGTACCCCCCGCGCTGGCCGCCGACTACCTCGCGGTCTGCGCGCGGATCGGCGTCGACATCGTCGAGCTGGGCACCGTCCACGACCCCGCCGGCCCCGGAGCCCCCTTCGGCGACCTGCTGCCGGTCCCCCTTCCCGGCGACCACGACGAGCGGTACGGGCCGCGCTTCTCCGTCCTGCTGGACACCGCCGCCCTGCCCGTCACGGACACCGCCGCCACGGCCGCCGCCGGCCGGATCGCCGAGGCGCTCGCCGCAGGCTCCGTCCCCGTCGGCCTGGTGCGGCTCTCCGTCCGGTACGACCGGGTGGCCCGCGCCGCCGCCCCGCTGCGGCGGCTGCGGGAGGCCGGGCTCGGCGTCTGCCTCTTCCTCACCGACATCGACCTCGCCTCCCACCGCGAACTCGACGGCTGTCTCGGCGAGGCCGCGGCGCTCGGCCCCCTCGACGCCGTGTTCCTCGTCGACTCGCTCGGCTCGTTCCGCCCGGAGCGGGTCATCGAACTCGTCCAGTCCACCCGTGCCGCCGTCACCGCTCCCGTCGGCATCCACGCCCACGACAACCAGGGCTTCGCCCTGCACAACACCGTCGTCGCCGGCAGCGCCGGCGCCACCTGGCAGGACGCCGCCGTGCACGGGATCGGCCCGGGCGCCGGACTGACCCGCACCGAGCAGCTCCTCGCCCTGCTCGGCGCCGCCCCCGCCGACCTCACCCCGCTGCTCGCGCTCATCGCCACCCATGTCGCCCCGCTGAAGCGGCGGTACGGGTGGGGCGCCGGGCCCCGCCAGGTCATGGCGGGCCTCGCCCGCATCCCGGTCTCGGCGGTACGGGGACTGGACCCGCACGTCGGCGTCTGAGCCTGGGGCTGGGCCTGGGCCTGGGGCTGGGCCTGAGTCGTGGGGGTCGCCCGCCCCGCATCGCCGCCTCGCCACCTCGCTGTGCGGTGGTGGCGCCGCCTCGCCGTGCCGCCGTGCCGTGATTCCCCCTGCCCGTCGTCCGCTGCCCGTCGCCGCCATTGCCCGCCGCCCGCCGCCGGCGCCTGTCGCGCCCGCCGCCGTCGTCCCGTCCGAGGAGATCCCATGCCGTTCACCGCGCCCATCCCGCCGCCGGGGGAGCAGCCCCTCGCCCCGACCCCGTACAGCGATCTCGCCGAGACCACCGGAGCCGCCGCCATGGCCAACCGCTTCCGCATCGACCGCAGTTCCGCCACGGATGAGTTCGGGCTCGCCTGTCAGCGGCTGATCCCGTGGTCCGGCGGGGAGGAGACGCCCGTCGGGGCGATGGCCTGCTTCCTGCGGCCCGGGGGCGATTCGGACCCGGACTGCCACAACCAGGACGAGGTCATGATCATCCTGGCGGGCTCGGGGTCGGTGACGCTCGACGGTGCTCTCGAACCGCCGTTCCGCGCCGGTGACGTCGTCGTCCTGCCGCGCAACCAGGAGCACGTCGTCCACAACACCGGCGACACCGAGCTGAGTTGGGTCTCCCTGTACTGGCCGCTGCGCGAGCCCGCGCGGACCGGCGACAGCAGTGACAGCGATGACAGCACCGGCAGCACCGGCAGCACCGGCAGCACCGGCAGCACCGGCAGCACCGCCGGTACCGGCAGCGCCGACGCCGGCGCCCACCGTACCGACGCCACCGCAAGCACCGACGAGAACGAGGAGGTTGCCGCATGAGCGACAACGTGACGCACCGGACGACCCGGACGACGGCCCAGTGGATCACCGCCACCCCGCCCACCCCCAACGGCGACCTGCACATCGGCCACCTCGCCGGCCCGTACCTCGCCGGTGACGTCCTGCGCCGCTTCCTCGCCGCCGAGGGCGCCGGGCCGGTCCTCTACACGACCGGCCTCGACGACCACCAGAGCTACGTGCCCGTCCGCGGCATCAACGACGGCGGACGCAAGGGCGAGGAGGTCGCCGACGGCTACGGCGCCTCCATCGAGTCCGTGTGGAACCGGGCCGGCGCCGACTTCGACGCGATCGTCCGCCCGCGCCGCGACATCGGCTACCAGACGGCCGTCCAGGAGTTCTTCCAGCGCCTGTACGACGCCGGGCACATCGTCGCCCGTACGGCACCGCTGCCGTACTGCACCGGCTGCGAGCGGTGGCTGTACGAGGCCTACCTGAAGGGCGACTGCCCGCACTGCGGATCCGGCTCCAACGGCAACGCCTGCGAGCCCTGCGGCCGCCCCAACGACTGCGCCGACCTGGCCGACCCCGTCTGCACCGGCTGCGGCGCCACCCCCGAACTCCGCGACTGCGAACGGCTCTACTTCCCCCTCGCCCCCTGGGAGCAGGAGCTCGCCGACTTCTGGGAGCAGGTCGACATGCCGCCGCACCTGCGGTCGCTGTGCGAACGGATGCGGGCCGAAGGGCTTCCCGAGATCGCCGTCAGCCACCCCTCCGAGTGGGGCGTGCCGGTGCCCGTCGCGGGCTTCACCGAGCAGCGGATCTACGTCTGGTTCGAGATGGCCCCCGGCTACCTCCTGGAGTGGACCGGCGCCGGCGGCACCGGGCCCGCGCCCGCCCCCGTCCAGTTCTTCGGCTTCGACAACGGCTACTTCCACGCGCTGCTGTTCCCCGCCGCGTTCCGGGCGTACGACCCCGGGATCGCGCTGCCGAAGGCCTTCGTGGTCAACGAGTTCTACCGGCTCGAAGGCCTCAAGTTCTCCACCAGCCGCCGCCACGCCATCTGGGCGCACGAGGAGCTCGACCGCACCGGCGCCGACGTGCTCCGCTACCACGTCCTGTCCGACCGGCCCAACGGCCGCCAGACCAGCTTCAGTTCGCAGGCCCTCGAACTCAGCCGCGCCCGTCTCGCCGACCGCTGGGACGGCTGGCTCGGCCGCCTCCTCACCGCCGTCGCCGAGGACGCGGACGGCGCCGCACCCGCCGAGGCGCCGCAGGGCCCCGCCTGGGAACGGCTCCGCGACCGGCTCGCCGGAACCGTCGACCAGCTGAGGGACGCGTACGGCGTCGAGGGGTACGACGCGCGGCGCGCCGTCGCCCTCCTCGACGAGATCGTCGCCCTCGCCGAGGACTTCGGACACGTCACCGGCTTCGAGCGGGAGCGCCCGGCCGGCGGCCCCGCCCACCGGTCCGCCCTCGCCGCCCAGCTCGCCGTCGCCGCCGCCCTGTCGGCCTGGGCCGCGCCCGCCCTTCCGTACGGCTCCGCCCGCCTCGCCGGCCTGCTCGCGCTCCCGTCCGAGCCCCGGCGGGTGGACCTGGACGCCCTGGCCCCCCTCGCCCCGGGGACGCCGGTGGCCGCCTGGCCCGGGGCGGTCTTCAGTGCCTGACCTGCTGTGGGAAGGCGAGGCCGGGATCGGCGCCGAGGACACGGCGCCGGGCCCGATCGAGACCGAGGCCGTCTCCGGGGACGCGGCCGCGGTCGTCACCCCGGGCGGCGTCGTGTCCGCCCTCGGCACCTGGGCCGGCGCCGTGACCGGCCTGCGGTCCGCCGAGGCCGAGGCCGCGGCGGACGCGCTGCCGCGCGGGGCGGTCGTCGGCCCGTTCTCCGGCGAACGGGCCGCCTGGGGCGAACACCTGGAGCGGGCCGCCGCCCACTACGGATCCGCCGTCACCTGGGAGCTGTACGACGACCGCGGCGAGACCGAGACCGCCCTGCAGATCGCCGAGGCCGTCGTCGCCGAAGGCCGCCACACGCTGGTCGTCGGACACTTCAACAGCGCGGGCGCGCGCGTGGCCCTGCCCGTCTACCGTGCCGCCGGCCTCCCCGTCCTCCTGCCCCTCGCCACCACGCCCGACCTGCTCGCCGACAGCACCGGCACCATCCTGCGCTGGTGCCCGGACGACCGGGCCCAGGCCGCCGACCTGCTGGCGGCCGTGCGCTCCGCCGGGCACACCCGCATCGCCGTCGCCCACGACGGCACCCCCTACGGAACCTGCCTCGCCCGACTCGTCCGCGCACCCCGACCCACCGCACCCCCCGCAAGGCCCGCCCTTCCGTTCGGCGCCGTCGTCTCGGACGGCAGCGGTCCCGCCACCGGCGCGGTGCCGGTAGCGGTACCGGCGATGCCGGCGGGGCGGCTTCCGGGAACGGACGCGTCGTCCGGGCCCGCCGGTGGGGCGGCGGGCCGCGGGGCCGGTACGGGCCTCGGCACCGGTTTCGGCACTGCGCCTGGTACGGGCTCCCGCGCCGGGACCGGCCTCGGCTCCGGTACCGGTACCGGCGGCCCCGTCGCCGCCGTCGAGGTGATCGACGGTGGCGACGGGCCGACCGCGGGGACCGTCGCCGCGATCACCGCGCTCGTCGTGTGCGGCACCCACGCCGGGGCGGCGCGGATCGGGCGGGAGTGGCGGGCCGCAGGGTTCGGCGGGGCGTTCTACTTCACCGACGACTGCGCGGTGGACGAGTTCGCCGCGCTGCTCGCCGAGCCGCCCGGTCGCCCCGCCGCCCACGTGGCCCGCATGCGCGGCGGCCCCGAGACCCATGTCGACGCCGCGTTCGCCGCCGCCACCGCCGCGCTCACCGAGGACCCCGAGCGGACCGGACGCACCCTGCTCGCCGCCGTACGGGCCCATGCCGACCGGGGGTTCACCGCGCGCGGAGAACCGGAGGCCGGAAGCGTCGGATGGGACTTCACGCCCGTGCCGGACGCGCCCCGCACCACCGCGCCCGTCCGCGGCCGGGCCTACGACGTGATCATCGTGGGCGCCGGGGTCGTCGGCGCCGCCACCGCGTCCGTACTCGCCCGGCACGGCGCCCGGGTCGCGCTCGTCGCCCCCATGGACGGCAGCCAGGACCACGCCACCGCGATGTCCGGCGGGCTCGTACGGTCCTACGAACCCGACCCGTACCTGCGGGGGCTCGCCCTGCGCAGCCACCAGCTCGCCTGGGGGCCGGCCGCGCTCGCCCCCGGCCCGTACGGCTTCATGACCACCGGATCGCTCGTCCTCTGCGGCGACCCCGACATGGAACAGGCCCGCAAGGGCGTCGCCGAGCTCAACGGCGCCGGCGTGCCCGCCGAACTCCTCGCCCCCGGCGAGATCGCGGCCCGCTTCCCCGGACTCGCCGTCGACGGCATCACCGCCGCCGTCTGGGAACCCGAAGCCGGCTACGCCGACCCGCCCCGCGCCGCCCGCGCCTACCGCGACCGCGCACTCGCCCACGGGGCCCGGCTGCTGCCCGCGCTCGTCCGCGAACTCGTCGCCCCGCCCGGGGCCGACCGCGTCCGGGTCCTCCTCGAACCCGGCGGCCCCGTCGAAGCCCGCGCCGTCGTCCTCGCCGCCGGCGGCGGGACCGGGCACATCGCCGGACACCGGCTCAGCGGCGCGGACGCCGGACGCACCAAGAGCATCCGCTACGGCTTCTTCCACCACCCCGCCACGGCCGGCCTGCCGACCGTCGTCGACCTCGTCACCGGCGTCTGGGGCAGACCCCAGCTCAGCGGTGAAGCCGCCGGCGGGTACATGGCCGGACGGCCCGTCGACGAATGGGACGTGCCCCCCGGGGGCGACGACACGCTCACCGACGAGCAAGTGGCGTACATCCGCGAGGGGGCCGCCGTCCGCTGGCCCTGGCTCGCCGACCCCGCCACCCGCTTCCTCGCCGGGCGCCGCGGCGTCGACCTCTACGCGCCCCGGTCCCGGCCGCACCTCGGGCGCTCCCATGCCGGCAGCCGCGTCGTCCTCGCGACGGGGTGGTCCGGGGCGGGGTTCAAGACCGCGCCCGCTGCGGCCGAGCTCGCCGCCGCCGAAGCCTTGGAGGTCCTCACGGGCCTTTGACCCCACGCGGGACCTTGCCCCCGCGCCGAGCCCGCGCGCCCTCCCTGGTTGTGCCCAGCCGTTCCGCCGGGGGTCCCCCCGGACGGAGTCCGGGGGAGGAGCGATTGCCCACAACGGGGTGGGCTGGACAGGGGTGAGGCGTCCGTTGTGCCCACAACGAGGTGGGTCGGACTGGTGAGTTGGATGTTCTGGATGGTTGGAAGGGGAGGTGGCGGTGTGACGGATGTGGTGGCTCGGCCGGAGGCGGTCGAGGGGGGCCGTGAGGGGCTCGGCGTCAGGGCGTTGGTGGTGTTCTACGTCAGCAGCCTGGTGGGGACGGGGATTCTGCTGGTGCCGGGGCTGACGGAGCGGCAGGCGGGCCCCGCGGCGCTGCTCGCGTGGCTGGCGCTGGCGGTGAGCTCGTATCCGTTCGCGCGGTTCTTCGCGGAGATGTCGGCGTGGCGGCCGGACGCGGCGGGGCTGGCCGCGATGGTGGAGGCGGGGTTCGGGCGGAGGCCGGGGCGGGCGGCGGGGCTGCTGCTCGTGGCGACGTACGTGATCGGGAACCCGGTGATGGGCATCGTGTCGGCCCGGTGCCTGCTGGGGCTGCTGGGTGAGCCGGACGGGCCGGTGTATCCGATCGCGATCGGGTTCATGGCGGTGTCGGCGGCGTTCACGCTGCTGGGTCTGACGGCGGGCGCCCGGGTCCAGGCCGCCGCGCTGGTGGTGCTGCTGCTGGGGCTCGGCGGGGCGGTGGTGCTCGCGGTGCCGCGCTTCGACGCGGGGGAGTACACGCCGTTCGTCACGCACGGCTGGGGCGGGGTCGGGATCGCCGTGGTGACCGCGTTCTTCTCGTTCCTGGGCTGGGAGAACGTGTCGACGCTCGCCGAGCAGGTCGACGACCCGGCCCGGAGCTACCGGCGGGCGATCCGCTGGGCGGTCCCGATCGTGGGCCTGCTGTACGTGGCGGTGACGGCGGCGTACCTCGCCGTCCCGGGCGACGAACCGGTCGTCATCACGGCCCTGCTGGGGGCCTCGCTCGGCGAGGGCGGTGCCGTCGCCGGCGACCTGCTGGCGCTGGGACTCGCGGTGGTCGCCACCAACGCGTGGGTCCTCGGCGCGACGCGGGTCGTCCGGGCGGCGGCGCGTGAGCGGATCCTGCCGGGGCGGCTGGCCGGCCGTCCGGTGTGGGCGACGGTGGCCCTGGCCCTCGCCTACGCGGCGGTGCTCGGTGCGCTGACCGTCGCGGGGACCGGCGAGGAGCCGGTGCTCGTCGTCACCAGCAGCGCCTTCCTGCTCCTGTACGTGGCGGCCGCCGCGGCCGCGCTGAGGGCGCGCGGCACCGGGCGCCCGCTGCGCGTGACGGCCGTCGTGACCCTGCTGATCGCGGTCGTGTTCCTGTCCTTCGCCGGTACGGGCCTGCTGTTCGCGCTGGTCCTCGCCGCCGGGTGCGTGGCGCTGACGGCCGGCCGCACCCGTACCCCTCGTCCCCCTCGGACTCCCCCGTACCCCTCGTGACCCTCGTAACCCCCGCACTCCTGCTCGTACGTCCTGATCAGGTTTCTCCGATTCCGAAAGGTTTTCCGCCATGAGCACGAACGAGACCACTCCCGTCTACGACGTCGTCGGTGTCGGCTTCGGGCCCGCCAACCTCGCCCTCGCCATCGCGATCGAGGAGCACAACGAGCAGGCCGCGCCCGGCGAGGAGCTGACGGCGGTCTTCCTGGAGAAGCAGCCCGCGTTCGGCTGGCACCGGGGCATGCTCATCCCGGACGCCACGATGCAGGTCTCGTTCCTCAAGGACCTGGCCACGATGCGCAACCCGGTCAGCCGCTTCGGGTTCGTGCCCTATCTGCACGACCGGGGCAGGCTGGTCGACTTCATCAACCACAAGGCGCTGTTCCCGACCCGGGAGGAGTTCCACGACTATCTCCAGTGGGCGGCCAACGGCGTGGACCACATGGTCCGTTACGGCCTCGAAGTGACGGCCATCCGCCCCGCGGACCGGGCGGGCCGGGGCGGCCCCGTCGTCGAGGTCGACGTCGCCGCGCTCGGCGGAGCCGGCAGCGGCGCCGAGGCGGAGGCCGTCACCTACCGGGCGCGGAACCTGGTCATCGGCACCGGCCTCGTGCCCCGGCTCCCCGAGGGCGTCGAGTCGTCCGAACGCCTCTGGCACAGCAGCGAGTTCCTGCACCGGCTCGCCGCGCTGCCGAGCGACGCCCCGCGCCGGTTCGTGGTGGCGGGCGCGGGGCAGAGCGCCGCCGAGATCGCCGACCACCTGCACCGCACGTTCGAGGACGCGGAGGTCGTCGCCGTGCACACCCGGTACGGGTACAGCCCGGCCGACGACAGCCCGTACGCCAACCGGATCTTCGACCCGGAGGCCGTCGACCTGTACCACGGCGCCGATCCGTCCGTCCGCCGCACGCTCATGGACTACCACCGCAACACCAACTACGGCGTGGTCGACATGGACCTCATCGAGGAGCTCTACCGCCGCTCGTACCAGGAGAAGGTGCGCGGCGAGCAGCGGCTGCGGATCCTCGGCGTCACCCGGCTCACCGCCGTCGAGGAGGGCCCCGACGGCGTCCGCGTCGAGGTGCGGAACCTCGCCACGGACGAGACGGAGACGATGACGGCCGACGCCGTCGTGTACGCCACCGGCTACGGCGAGCCCGACCCGACCCTGCTGCTCGGCGAGCTCGACGCCGCCTGCCTGCGCGACGAGGCCGGCCGGCTGCGGGTGCGCCGCGACTACCGGGTGGAGACCGCTCCGGAGATGGGGGCCGGCATCTACCTGATGGGCGGCACCGAACACTCGCACGGCATCACCGCCAACCTGCTGTCGATGGCCGCCGTCCGCGCCGGAGAGATCTGCGACTCCCTTGCGGAGCACCGCCGTTCCGACAGGCGGGCGCCAGTGGCGGTGACGGGCTGAGACCCCGTACAACACCTGCACACCTGTATATCTGCACGTCTGCACGTCTGCACGTCTGCACGTCTGCACCTGCACACCGGGATTCGGAGCGAGAGGGAACCATGAGCACCACCACCGCCACTTCCGACGACCAGTTGGCCGTCACCGAGCGGACCCGGCTGCGTCGCATGCGGGAGAAGGGAAGCCACCGCCGCGCCGACCTGGACGCCGTGCTCGCGGCGGGCTTCCTCTGCCACCTCGGCGTCACCGTCGACGGGACGACGATGGTGGTGCCCACCGCGTACGGCGTGGACGGCGACCGGCTCTACCTGCACGGGTCCGTCGCCAGCCGCAGCCTGGTCCAGGCCCCGGACACCACCGTCTGCGTCACCGTCACCCACGTCGACGGCCTCGTCCTGGCCCGTTCCGTCTTCGAGCACGGCGTCAACTACCGCTGCGCGATGGTCTACGGCGTGCCCCGCGTCGTGACCGACCCGGACGAGAAGCTGCGCGGCCTGCGGGCGCTCACCGAGCAGAGCTCCCCGGGGCAGTGGGAGTACGTGCGCCGGCCCAGCCGCAAGGAGCTGGCCGCGACCTCCGTCCTCGCGCTCGACCTCACCGAGGCCTCGGTGAAGACCCGCAGCGGCCCGCCGGACGACGGCGACTCCGAGGACGCGGCGCTCGGACTGTGGGCGGGGGTCCTCCCCGTGGTGACCACCTTCGGCGACCCCGTCACCGACCCCGCCCTCCCGGCGGACTCCGTGCCGCCGGCCCACGTCTCCTCCCGTGCGGGCCGACCGACGGACGCCCGCTGAGTCCGGCGTGACACCCGTGCCGGCCGGCCTGGGGGCCCGGCCGGACGACTCGCGGGTGGCCCGCGCGGTCCGGTCCGGGGTGGCCCCGCGCGGTCCGGTCCGGGGTGGTCAGCGCCATCCGGCCCGGGGATGGTCCCCGGCCCGGACGGTCTCACGCCTCCGCAGACCGTTTCACGCCGCCGCCGGGGACGGTCTCACGCCGCCGGGGACGGTCTCACGCCGCCGGCGGCAGGCGCGTGCCGTCGAGGAGCTGGAGGTCCAGGCGGCTGAGGTGGTCCGCGTCGGCCAGGAGGTCGACGGAGGTGATCAGGTCGTGGAGGACGGTGAAGCCGAGGACGGCGGTGGTGTCGCCGCTCCCCGCCGGGTCGCCCTCGACCAGGCCCGCCATGCCGTCCACCAGGGCGGGACGCGCCGCGCGCGCGTGCCGGGCGACGGGCCGGGCGACCGCCGGGGCCCCGTGCGCCGCGGCCGTCCCGGCACGGACGGCGGCGGCGTCGGCGCGAAGCACCACGTCCGGGTCGAGCAGGGCGAGGAGGCCGTCGAGGTCGCCGTTGCGGGCGGCCGTCAGGAGGGCCGCGACGACCTCGCGGCCGCGGTCGGGATCGGGGTGCGGCATCTCCTCCGCGCCGCCCACCCGGTGCCGGGCCCGGCCGGCCAGCTGGCGGGCGGCGGACGGGGAGCGGTCCAGGATCCCGGCGATCTCCTCGTAGGGCTCGGCGAACAGGTCGTGGAGGACGTACGCCAGCCGTTCGGAGGGTGTCAGGCCGTCCAGGACCTGCGGGAGGTCCGGGGCGGTGGAGTCGCGGTCGGCGGCGAGGAGGGCCCGCCGGCCGGGGTCGGAGGCCTCCTCGGGCCGGTCCGGCCGGTGCGGCGGGCGGACGGCCCAGGGGTCCCAGGGGTCCCAGGGTTTCCCCCGGTGGGTCTCGCGGGCCCGGAGCCGCTCCAGGCAGACCCGGGCGACGATCTCGGTCGGCGGGTCGCCGCGCCGCACCGAGGCCCGTACCGCCTCCCGTGCCGCGCGCAGCACCGCCTCCCGTACGGCGTCGTCGGCCTCGTCGAACGTGCCGAGCAGGCGGTACGCGACGGCCCGCAGCCGCTGCCGCTCCTCCTCGAAGCGGGCGGCGACGGCCCGGTCGTCCCTGTCGTGCGTGTCGTCATCCACGGGGTGTGACCTCCGCGACGCGGGGTGCGGCCGCCGTCGGTGCCCCGGCGGCGGCCCTGGGTTCGCCCGGCGTCAGTCGCCGTGTCCGGTGCCCCCGCTGCCGAAGCCACCGCTGGAGATCCCGCCCCACTTGCGCTTCTCCTCGCTGGGCGGGTCGGGCGAGCTCTCCGTACCGCCGGATCCCTTCAGCTGGTACGGCATGAGCCGGTGCTCGCCGTCGTTCTGCGGCATCTCCTCGGCCCTGCGGTATTCGGACGCCTCGCCCGGCAGGGCGCCGGTGTCGGGCCGGTGCGGCTGCTCGTCTGGCTTGGGTGGCGCGGATTCGCGGTCCCGGACGCGGAAACCGAGCCAGACCGCGCCGATGAGTACGGCGACGACGACCAGTCCGCCGAGAACCTGTCCAAGCCCTGACTGCCAAACCCCAGCGGCCAGGATCTCTGCTGCGCTGAGAGTGTTCATACCTTCAGGATTACCCGATTCCGCTTATTCGGATACGTCGGGCGGGAGATCCCCTCGGAATTCGTCCGTGTCCCCCTGAAACATTTATCCGACCCCATCGCGTCAATGAGGTGTACGGCGACCACACCACGTGACCACGAGGGAAGGGAGGGGCATGAGAAAGTCCCGCGCGGACGAGTTCCTGGAGTTCGCCTCCGCACGCACGGGGCACCTCTTTCGGTCCGCCTGCCTGCTGACCAGCGGCGACACCCACCTCGCCGAGGACCTCACCCAGGAGACCCTCGGCCGGATGTACGCGCTGTGGGGGCGCATGGCCCGGATCGGCAACCCCGCCGCGTACGCCCAGACCGTACTGGTGCGCACCTTCCTCAGCCACCAGCGGCGACGGTCCGCCACCGAGCGCCCGCTCGGCGAGCTGCCGGACCGCGCCCCCGACGACGGCGAGGACCCCGCGCTCCGGATCGCCCTGCTCGACGCGCTGGCCGGACTCGCACCCAAGGACCGGGCGGTCGTGGTGCTGCGGTACTGGGAGGACCGCAGCATCGAGGAGACCGCCGACGCCCTGCACGTCAGCTCCGCCGCGGTCCGCACCCGCTCGGTACGGGCGCTGGCGAAGCTGCGGGAACGACTCGGCGGCAACATCGCCGAGTTCGCCGCCCGCTGACCGCCGCCGGCTGCCGGTTGACCACCGCCCGCCATCCGCAGACGCAGACGCAGACCGTCGCCCATCGGCGACTGACCACTGGACTTCTTCACCCACGAACCGGAGACGGTGATTTCGGCATGCCTCAGAACGACGATTCCCAGCACGAAGGCTTCGAGGAGGAACTCGGCGCCGTCCTGCGCCGAGCCGGCGACGGCTTCTCCGTCGAGGGCCGCGGCGAGCTCGTCGCGGGCGGGCTCTCCCGCGGCCGGCGCCGCCTCGTGCGCCGCCGCCTCGCGGTGACGGGCGGCGCCCTCGCGCTCGCCGCCGTCGGCGTCGGCGGCGTGTACGGGGGATCCCTGGTCGGATCCGGCGGACAGGCGACGACCGCCTCCGTGGCCGCCGCCCCCAAGCCGACCGAAGCCCCCGGCACCGCGTCCGCCGTCCCCGACCCGAAGAGGGCCGCGCAGCCGCAGATCCCCGTCAAGGACATCGCCGCCGTCCTCAAGGCCCACGCCCCGGCCGGGAAGTGGGAGATCGCCGACCTCGACGGCAAGGGCAACGCGGCCGGCGGCGTCTACGACGACGGCCGCGGCAAGGCGGCCGTCTCCGTCGGCCTCTACCGCGCCTCCGGCGGCGGCGAGGGGGGATCGAACCAGGTCACCTGCCCGAGCCAGGCCTTCGTCCCGTACGACGCCTGCACCGAGGAGCGGCTGCCGAACGGCGCCCGACTGATGGTCTTCCAGGGGTACGAGTACCCCGACAAGCGCGAGGAGACCAAGTCCTGGCGTGCGGTCCTGCTCACCAAGGACGGCTTCCTGGTCGACGCGAGAGAGTACAACGCGGCCGCCGAGAAGGGCGCCGCCATCAGCCGGGAGAACCCGCCGTTCACCCCGGCCCAGCTGAAGGCCCTCGTCACCACCGACGCCTGGCGTCCGCTGCTCAAGCAGCTGCCCCAGCTGCCCCCGGCCAACGTCGCCCCGGCCAACGTCGCCCCGGGCAAGGTCGCCCAGCGGCACACCGAGCCGGTCGGCGACTCGGTCCGGGCCACCCTGCGCTCCCTCCTGCCCAAGGGCCTCGAAGTCACGGACAAGGGCGGCAGCGGCGAGTTCGCCTACGTCGTCGTCGACGACGGCAACGGCAAGAGCCTCGTCCAGATCAACGTCCAGGCGAACATGAAGAACTCCCTCGACGACCTCTTCGGCTCCGGCGACGTCACCACGCTGCCCGACGGCCGCAAGGTCAAGCTCACCCAGCAGCCCGGCGAGAAGGGCGGCGCCGGCGTCGTCTGGTGGACCGCCGACACCATCACCCCGGCCGGCTTCCGGGTCGTCGTCTCCGCCTTCAACACCGGCGCCCAGCACGAGGCCGCCACGCGCGCCGAGCCCGCGCTGACCCTCGCCCAGCTGAAGGAGATCGCCCTGAACCCGAAGTGGCAGAAGCTCCCCCGCAAGTAGGCCGCTCCGCACGGGGAGAGGGGCGGCGGGGCGACCCGTCGCCCCGGGGGCCCGTCGCCCCGGGGGCCCGTCGCCCCGGGGGCCCGGGGCCCGGGTTCGCCCACTCGGCTGTGCTCGCCCACTCGGCGTCCGAGGAGCGTTCGGCGTCGTGGCTACTCGGCGTCCGAGGAGCGCTGGACGCCGGGGGCTACTTGGCGTCCGAGTAGCGCTCGACCGTGGCCGTCGTGAACGGGAACTGCACCGGCGTCTCGCCGAACGCGATCCGCCCCGCCTCGTCCCCCGCCGCCCGGATCGCCTCCGTGACCGCCCCGGCCTCCTCCGCCGGGCAGTGCACGATCACCTCGTCGTGCTGGAAGAACACCAGCTCCGCCTGCATCCCGGAGAGGGAGCGCCGCAGCGCCGCCAGCATCAGCAGGGCCCAGTCGGCGGCGCTGCCCTGCACGACGAAGTTACGGGTGAACCGGCCGCGCGCCCGGGCGTTCCCGGAGGCGTAGCCCGGGACGAACTCGCCGCTCTCCGCCTCCGGTTCGCCGGATTCCTGCGGCAGTCCCGCCTCGTCGTCGTCGCCCGAGCCGACCGCGCGCGGACTTGTCCTGCCCAGCCACGTCCGGACCAGCCGGCCCTCCTCGCCCGCCTTCGCCGCCTCGTCGACATAGGCCACCGCACGCGGGAAGCGGCGCCGCAGCGCCGCCAGGTTCTTCAGGCCGTCACCGCTGGTCTGCCCGTAGACCGCGCCGAGCAGCGCCAGCTTCGCGTGGGCGCGGTCGCCGGAGAAGGCCCGGTCCGAGAGCCGGGTGTACAGGTCGCCGGGGTGCCCCGCCACCTCCATCAGACCCGGGTCGCGGGAGATCGCGGCGAGCACGCGCGGCTCCATCTGGTCGGCGTCCGCCACCACGAGCCGCCAGCCCTCGTCGGCGACCACGGCCTGCCGGATCACCTTCGGGATCTGCAGCGCCCCGCCGCCGTTCGTCGTCCAGCGTCCGCTGACCGTCCCCCCGGGCAGGTACTCCGGCCGGAAGCGGCCGTCCCTGACCCAGTCCGCCAGCCACGACCAGCCGTGCGCCGTCCAGATCCGGTACAGCTTCTTGTACGCGATCAACGGCTCCACCGCCGGGTGGTCCACCTCCTCCAGCTCCCAGCGGCGGGTCGACTTCAACCGCACCCCGGCCTGCGCGAAGGCCTTCACCACGTCGGCCGGCAGATCGGGCCGGACCCGGCGGCCGAACGCCGCCGACACCTCGTCCGCGAGCTCCGCCAGCCGCCGCGGCTCGCCCCCGCCCGCGTACCGCTCGCCCAGCAGCTCGTTCAACAGCTCCCGGTGCACGTCCGCCCGCCACGGCAGCCCCGCCCGGTGCATCTCGGCGGCCACCAGCATCCCCGCCGACTCCGAGGCCGTCAGCAGCCGCATCCGCCCCGGATGCCCGGTCCGGTCGTGCCGGCGCAGCTGCTCCGCGTACACCGCGAGCAAGCCCTCGAACGGTACGGACACCACCGGGCGCGGCTCGAACAGCGAGTCCTGCGAGCCCGGCTCCGCGCTCCGCTGCGGCGGATCCGGCGGCACCGGGGCGTTTCGCAGGCGCGCCCACGCCGCCGCCGCCGAACGTGGCTCCCCGAGCCGCCCCTCGTGCCCCAGCAGCAGCTGCTCGGCGTCCTCCACGTCGTAGCACCGCTCGACCCGCACCCCCGCGGCCAGCAGCCGCGGGTACACCTCCGCCGTCGACCGCCACACCCACCGCGCCACCTCCGGTCGGCGCCGCACCGCCTCGACGAGATCCGGCTCCCACACCACCTCCCCCGCAGGCTCCCCGGCCGCCCCCAGGGGCACCACCCACGCCCCCTCCTCCTCGACCCCCAGTGCCCATCTCTCGCCCATACGTCCGAGTCTGGCACCCCCCACTGACACTCCCAGGGGCGGCGCGAGCGCGGGTCACGGGACCGGCGGGGGATCGGTGCGGGCGTGTGGAGGGCGGGTTCAGGCCGCGGCGTGGAAGAGGGCGGCGGCCTCGCCCCGCGAGTCGACGCCGAGCTTGCCGAGGATGTTGGCGACGTGGAACTTCACGGTGGACTCGCTGATGTGGAGTTCCTCGGCGATCCGCCGGTTGCGGTGCCCGAGCGCCAGGTGCCGGAGGACCTCCACCTCCCGCTCGCCGAGCCCGGCCAGCGGGTGCGCGGCGTCGGCCGGCGCCGAGGGGGTCGCGAGGGGGAGGACGGCGGTGAGCGTGGTGCCCCAACCGGGCACGGCGTCCATGTCGAGGCGGCCGCCGAGGACGTCGAGGCGGTCGCGGATCGTGCCGGCGCCGAGGTCGCAGGCGGCGAGCGCGCCGGCGCCGTCGTCGCGTACGGAGGCGCGGAGTTCGTGCTCGGTGAGCTGCCAGCCGACGTGGACGCGGCGCACGGAGTCCTGTTCGAGGACGACGAGGAGCAGCGAGCGGACGATGGCCCGCGCACTGTGGGCGACGTCCGCGGCGAGGGTACGGGGGGAGTCGGGGGCGCCGAGCTCGAGTCGCACGGTGCTGTGGCGGAGCATGGGCCGCAGTTCGCCGGCGAGCCGCTCGAAGGCGTCCTGGGCGGGCTCCTCGGCGAGTGCCCGGTCGTGCCGCTGGGCCGCCCGCATGTCGATCAGCGCCGAGGCGGCGAGGTCGGTCGCCGTGGCCCGGGCCGTCGTGTCGTCCAGGGCGCGGCTGCGGAGCACGCCGAGCACGCCCGAGAGGGCGGCCGTGTGCGCGGCCGTCAGTTCGGCGATCACGCGCGCGCGGGTGTCGGCCGCGGCCCGCGACCGGGCCAGGGCACCCGGCACGGCCTCCGTCGCGAACCGGTCGAAATGGCTGGTCACCACGTCCCACAAGGCCTGGGCGGCGGCGAGTCCGGCCGCGTCCGCCGGGGCGGTGCCGTCCTCCCGTACGAGCACGAGGAGCGCACCGCGCCGGGTCGCGTGGCTGGTGACGGCGACGACCTCGCGCTCCCGCCCGCCGACCGTCGCCACCCCCTGCCAGGGGCTGCCCGGCACGCCCGCCGTCAGCAGCGGCGCCAGCTCGGAGCCCGTCAGCCCCTCCGTACCGCCGATCGCCTTGAACGGCGAGTGGGCGCAGTGCGTGGACAGTTCGGCCGCGTCCACGTGCGGGACCACGGGCGCGAGGGCCGCGGAAACCCTCGGAAGGATCTCCCCGAGCGGCTGCCGGAGGATCTCGTACGCGGCGGTCAGCGTGAGCGCGTCCATGCGGTCCAGCCTATTCACGGGCGACCGGACGGGGCCGGTCTTTCGGCCAGGTGGGACTGGCCGTTGGGAGGGCGGGGGCGGGGTGCGTGCGGGCGCAGGATGAAGGCATCGGAGAGCGGAAGCCAGTTCCGAGGACATCCCGACGACGAGCAGAGCAGCACGAGCAGAGCAGTAACGAGTAGCGGTGGAGGCTGAGATGGAAGCGATCGTGTACGAGGAGTTCGGTGGCCCCGAGGTGCTGCGCCACGCGACCGGAGTCGCCGTACCGGAGCCCGGCCCCGGCGAGGTCCGCGTGAAGGTCGCCGCGGTCGGGATCAACCCGGTGGACTGGAAGCGCCGTTACGGCTGGGTCGAGGCGTTCTACCCGACGACCTTCCCCGCCGTCCCCGGCCTCGAGTTCGCCGGCACCGTCGACGCCCTCGGCGAGGGCGTCACCGACCTCGCCGTCGGCGACGAGGTCCTCGGCTGGACCAAGACCGGCGCCTACGCCGAGTACGCCATCGCCGGCACCGTCGCCCCCAAGCCCGCCGGTCTCTCCTGGGAGGCCGCCGCGAGCCTCCCGGTGGCGGGCGAGACCGCGCAGCGGGTCCTCGACCTGATCGGCGCCCGGGAGGGCGAGACGCTGTTCCTCCACGGCGCCGCCGGCGTCGTCGGCTCGGTCGCCGTCCAACTCGCCGTCGCCGCCGGGATCGCGGTCGTCGGCAGTGCCTCCGAGTCCAACCACGCGTACCTGCGCGAGCTCGGCGCGATCCCCGTGGCGTACGGCGACGGCCTCGCCGACCGGGTCAGGGCCGCCGCCCCCGGCGGCGTCGACGCCGTCTTCGACGCCGCCGGCCACGGCGTCCTGCCCGTCGCCATCGACCTCCTCGGCGGAGAGGGAACGGCGGACAAGAACCGGATCGCCACCATCGCCGCCACCGACGCCGAAGAGTTCGGCATCACCTTCTCCGGTGTCTCGGGCGACCCCGACGACGTGCGGCGCGGCCTCACCGCCCACGCCCACCTCGCCGCCGAAGGCACCCTCGCGGTCCGCCTGGCCGACACCCTCCCCCTCAAGGAGGCCGCCCGCGCACAGGAGTTGAGCGAGTCCGGCCACATGCGCGGCAAGCTGGTCCTGATCCCGTAGGGCCACCACTCTCACGGTCGACGAATGAGAAGATCCCTCCGCCGTGACAGCCGAACGTGACGGCTGGACGTGGCAGTCGAACCTGATGGCTGGACGTGGCAGCCGAACCTGATGGCTGGACGTGACGGCTGGACCCCGACCGTGGAAGGCGACGACGATGTACGCGATATCCCTGGGAGACGACGGCGCGGAACTCCGCCCCCTCGAAACCTGGCAGGCCGACGAGTTCCTCGCCCACATGGACCGTGGACGCGACTTCATCGGCGCCCGCAACGGCCTCCCCGACGTCGTCACCGACCTCGAGTCCAGCCGCGCCTTCCTCCGCCTCTACGCCGAGAAGGCCGCCGCCGACACCGGCCGCATCCACGGCATCTGGCTCCACGACACCCTCGTCGGCGCCGTCATCCTCCGCACCCTCGACACCAGGAACGGCACCGCCGAAGCCGGCTGCTGGCTCGAACCCGCCGCCACCGGCCGCGGCCTCGTCACCCGCGCCGCCCACGTCCTCATCGACTGGGCCATCCGCATGCGCGGCATCCACCGCGTCGAATGGATCGTCAACTCCGACAACGCCCCCAGCATCGCCGTTGCCCGCCGCCTCGGCATGACCCTCGACGGCACCCTCCGCCAAAGCGCCCCCTACCGCGGCACCCGCCACGACCAGCAAATCTGGTCCATCCTCGCCCCCGACTGGCCCAAGCCCTAGCCCATACCGGGGCCCGCGAGCCCCCCGCCCAGCCCCTCGCCACGGGCCCGCGCCCCACCGCCCGGGTCGCGGGCCGCGCCCGTGCGGCCGCCGACCCCGTTGTGGGCAATCGTCCGCCAGGGGCGGGCCCACCCCGGCTCGGCCTGGCCCACCTCGGCTCGGCCGGGCCCACCTTGTTGTGGGCAATCGTCCGCCAGGGGCGGGACGGGTGGGCACAACGGACGGCACCCCCAGCCGGGCCCAGGCTTCCGCGCCCGAACCCGCACCCGGTGCACGGCTCACTACCGGTGCGGGTCAGGGCCCAGGGCGCGGCAGCGGGCAGCGGGCGACGGGAGCGCCGGCCCGAGTAGGGGTCGCGGGGGCCGGCCCGCGCGACGGGTGGCGGGGTGCAGCCACTGGTGGGGGCGCGGTGGGGTGGGGCGGTGACCCGGCTCCGACCCTTGTCACCGCCCCGTTGTCCCACCATGGCGGGTCAGCGGGTGAGGCGCCACGCGGGGAGGGCTGAAGAGGCGAGGGCGACGAGGGTGCAGAGGGCGGTGGAGGCGGCGAGCGGGGTGAGGGGGAGGGCGAGGGCGACGGGGGCGGAGAGGGCGGAGAGCGCGGCGGCGAGGGTGCCGAGGACGGCGGCGGTGACGGCGAGGCCGAGGACGGTGCCGATGGCGACGGCGAGCGTCGCCTCGCCCGTGACGGTCCGGAGGATCTGCGCGCGGGTGGCTCCGGCGAGCCGGAGTGAGGCCAGTTCGGGGCCTCGTACGGACGTCGCCATGAGGAGCGTGTTGGCGAGGCCGATGACGGTGTAGAGGAGCGCGATGCCGAGGACGAGGATCATGCCGAGCCGGGTTTGGGGGGTGCTCGTCGGGTGGTTGGCGGCAGCCCAGGCGTCGGCGGTCCGAACCGTCCCGCCGCTCGCCTTGAGGGCCTGCTCCGTCGCCGTATCGCCGCCGCTGCTCGTCTCCGGGCCCTGCTCCACCGCCCTACCGCCGCCGCCGCTGGCTCCCAGGCCCCGCTGTTCCGTCGCCGTATCGCCGTCGGCGCGCGCGTCGATGCGGTCGACGGGGGCGTCGGGGGCGTGGGCGCGGGTGATGTAGGGGCCGTTGTCGCCGGTGCCGAGGGCGAGGACGGCGGCGATGCGGAGGCGTACGGGGCCGGTGCCGTCGGCTCGCCAGACGTCGATGGTCTCGCCGACGCGGTGGTGTGCGAACTCCTCGTTGACGACGATGGAACGGTCGTCCAGGTCGCGGAGGTCGCCGGCGACCACCGGAAGGTGGGCGAGGGCGGCGAAGGCCGCCGGGTCGGTGACCGCGCGGGCGCCGTACTTGACGACGGCTTCGTCGCCGTCCCGGGCGAAGAGGGAGGTGGTCGCGGTGGGGGAGAGCAGGGTTCCGGCCGGTGCGGGCACCGGCCGCAACGCGCTTCCGGTCACGACGTACTGAGCGGTCGTCTGTTGCCGTCCCTCGGTGCCACGCGTATGCGTGACGGTGGTCGCCGAGCCGAAGAGGGTTCCGGCGAGGGCGACGGTGACGAGGACGGGGGCGGCGACGGCGGCGGTGCGGCGGACGGAGGCGGCGCTGTTCTCCCGTACGAGTGTCGCGACCGCGCCGGGGAGCCTGAGGAGCCGGGCCGCGGGGCGGACGAGGAGGGGGGAGAGGAGGGCGACGCCGCCGGTCAGGAGCATCGGGAGGGTGGTGTACGTCTTCCGTTTGAGCAGCTCGGACGGTTCGGTGGCGTAGGTCCAGGCGAGCAGTCCGGCCCCGGCGAGGAGCAGTCCCGTGCCGAGCAGGGCCCGGCCCAGGGGCAGCGTGTCCGTGTCGACGTCCGCGTCGCGCAGTGCGGCCGTCGGGCCCACCTCGCCAGCCCGCCGTGAGGCGGCGACGGCGCCGCAGAGGGCGACCGTCACCCCGGTCCAGAAGGCCGCGTGGAAGGGCCAGCCGGCCCCGCCGGCCCCGCCGATCGTGAACCACGCGGGCGCGAGGCCGCCGTCGACGAGGGTGCGGGCCAGCAGGGGCGCGCCCAGGGCGCCGAGCGCGCACCCGGTGGCCGAGGCGATCACGCCGAGCGCGGCGGCCTCGGCGAGGAGGAGTCGGCGGACCTGCCCGGGGGTGGCTCCGGCGGTCCGCAGCAGTCCGAACTCGCGGCGGCGCAGCGCGACGGCGAACGCGAACGTGGAGGCCACCACGAACACCGAGACGAACGCGGTCACCCCGCCGGCGGTGCCGAGCAGCGCGTTCAGCGCGGTGAGCGCCCGGGCGTCCCGCTCGGGGTCGGGGTCGGCGCGCACCCGGTCGGCGCCGGTGAGGACCTGGGCCCGGTCGCCGACCAGGGCCCTGACCTCGTCGGCCGGCCCGTCGACCCCGACGGCGTCGGGGCTGGTGGCACGAGGGCCGTCGGCGCGAGGGCTGCCGGCGCCCGTGGTCACCGTCCAGCGGGCCCGCAGTTCCCGTAGCACTTCCTTGTCCACAGGCTGTGGACGGTCGAGCGGTAGCGCCACGGACGCGGTTTCGGGACCCCGCAGCACGTCGAGCACCAGCTGGTCCCGGCCCTGCACCACGACCGGCGACGAGGCGAACCGCTGGGGAGAACGCTCGGGCGCGTGAAAGGTGGCGGAGAGGCCGAGTCCCATGGTGGTGAGCAGTCCGACCCCGAGGGCCAGTGCGACGAAGCCGCCGAGGAAGGAGGCCCAGCGGGCCCGGAGCCCGGAGAGGACGACGGTCAGCATGCGGAGCTCCCCACGAGGCCGTCGGTACCGGCCGCAGTCGTCGCCGTTCCCGCCGTCCCGCCTGCTCCGGTTCCGGCGTCCATGCCACCTGTCGGCCCGGCCACCGTCCCTGCCCCCGCTCCCGCTTCCGTCCCTGCTCCCGCTCCCGTCCCCGTCCCTGCCCCCGCTCCCGCTCCCGTCCCTGCTCCCGTCCCCGTCCCTGCTCCCGCTCCCGCTTCGAGCGTCGCCATGCGGGCCGCGACCGTCTCCGCCGTCGGGGCCGGCAGTTCGCCGGCGAGGCGTCCGTCGACGAGGAAGACGACGCGGTCGGCGCGGGCGGCCGCGACGGGGTCGTGGGTGACCATGACGACGGTCTGTCCGTCCCGGTCGACGAGGTCGCGGAGCATGTCGAGGACCTCGCGGCTGGTGGTCGAGTCGAGCGCGCCGGTGGGTTCGTCGCCGAAGAGGACGGCGGGGTGCGTGATCAACGCCCGGGCGATGGCGACGCGTTGCTGCTGTCCGCCGGAGAGTTCGCCGGGGCGGTGCCGTTCGCGTCCGGCGAGGCCCACGCGCGCGAGTGCGTCCCTCACCCGCGTACGGGACGGGCGGCGGCCGGCGAGGCGGAGGGGGAGGGCGACGTTCTGCGCGGCGGTGAGGGAGGGCAGGAGGTTGAAGGACTGGAAGACGAAGCCGATGCGGTCCCGCCGGAGGAGGGTGAGGCGCCGTTCGCTCAGCCCGTCGAGGGCGACGCCGCCGACCTCGACGCTGCCGCTGGTCGGCCGGTCGAGGCCGGCCGCGCACTGGAGGAGGGTGGACTTGCCGGAGCCCGAGGGGCCCATGACGGCGGTGAAGGTCCCGGCGTCGAAGTCGAGGTCGACGCCGTCGAGGGCGCGGACGTCCCGGTGGTGCCGGGTGAGCCCGCGCAGCCGTACGGCGACGGTGGGGGCGGCGGGGGCTGGGGTCGTCGTGGTCATGACTCCAGCGAACCGTTTCGGCCCGCGCGGATCACGACCACTGGCGGGCGTCCGGGGGTATGCCTGGCCCCACCCCTCCGGTACGGACGGGCCGCGCGAGCTCCCGTCCCACCCGTCCGGGTTCCGCGGGAGGCGGTGACGGCTGAGACCATCGTGGTGGGGGCGTGGGACGCGGGAGGCGTGACCGGCGTGAGAGACGTAAGGGATACGAGGGGCGCGGCGTGAGCACCACCACCATCGACAGGGCCTTCGAAGCGCTGTACGCGAGCGACGACGGTTCGCTCGACACGGCGGCGTCGCTGCTCGCCGCCGACCGGGGCGCGGACGGGGAACTGGTCCGGCGCGGCGAGGAGTTCGTCCGCGTGCTGTGGGGACGCGGCTGGCAGCCGGCGGACCTGGTCCGGACGGCCCGCCGCGAGCTGTCGGACGAGCACGTCCGGCTGCTGTGCGGGCTGGTCAGGACGGAGACGGCCGGGTACGGCAGGCTGCCGCACCGCTGGCAGGCGCAGCTCGACGAGCTGGACGGGGCGGCCGTCCGACCGACGGACCGCTTCTCGTACGCGACGACCGTCCTGGAGCTGTACCGGCTCCTGGTCCGGCTGCCGCGCCTGGACGCGGTGGGCCCGGTCCCGGGCGACGTCCTGCCGCCGGCGGCGGTCGGTGAACCCCGGATGCTCACGCGGATCCGGGCACTGCTCGCGAAGGCGGAGGCGACCGGGTATCCGGAGGAGGCGGAGGCGCTGACGGCCAAGGCCCAGGAGCTGATGGCCCGGCACAGCCTGGACGAGGCGACGCTTGCGGCGGGTGCGCCGTCCCCGGAGACGCCCGGGGCGATCCGGATCGGGGTGGAGCCGCCGTACGAGCAGGCGAAGGCGATCCTGCTCGACGCGGTCGCCACGGCGAACCACTGCCGGGCCGTGTGGAACGAGGCGTACGGCTTCTCGACGGTGGTCGGTTTCGAGGCGGACCTGGACCCGGTCGAGCTGCTGTACACGTCGCTGCTCGTCCAGGGGACGGCGGCGATGACGCGGGCGGAGGCGGAGCAGAGGGCGGGCGGCCGCAAGCGTACGAAGTCCTTCCGGCAGTCGTTCCTGCTCGCGTACGCCAACCGGCTGGGCGCCCGGCTGGCCTCGACGTCCCGCCGTGTCGCCTCCGAGGCTCCGTCGCTGCTGCCGGCCCTGGCCTCCCGAGACCTCGCGGTCACCAGCCGCACCGACGAGCTCTTCCCCGAGACCCGCACCACGCGCGTGCGTGCCGCCTGGGACGAGGACGGCTGGAACCACGGCTCCTCGGCCGCCGACCGGGCCGGGCTGCACCCGGACCGCGCTTCCCTGCGGGACCGGCCGGAGGCGTAGCCGATGAGGTGACCGATGGGGTAAATGTCGGTTTGGTGGGGGATCGCGGATACGCTCGGCGCATGAGCTGGCTCCGGGCGTTGAAGGCGACCTCCCGCTCGGGGCTCACCGTGGAGCGGCGGCCGCTGGAGCCCGCCATCGCGGCGCGGGGCGCGCTGGGGCTGGCGCTGGTCGTGGGCTTCTCGCTCGCGCTGTTCGGCCCGGCGGTCGCCGCGTCGTCGGCCTTCGGGGCGTTCCAGGCGGCCATCGCCACGTTCCAGCGTTCGTGGCGCCCCCGGCCCACCCTCGCCCTCGCGTCCGGGGCGAGCCTCGCCGTGTCGACGTTCCTCGGCTACCTCACCGGCGCGCACGAGGTGCTGTTCCTGGCGCTGCTGCTCTCCTGGACGTTCCTCTCGGGCCTGGCCTGGGCCGCGGGGCCGACCGCCGGGATCATCGCCTCGTCCAACGTGGCGATCATGCTGGTGACGGTCACGCTCCCCACGTCCGTCGCCACGGCCGCCGGCCACGCCGCCGTGATCTTCGCGGGCGGCGTCGTGCAGGCCGCGCTGGTCGTGCTCCTCCCGGTACGCCGCTGGGGCGCGCAGCGCGACGCCCTGGCGGACGCGCTGGCCGCGGAGGCGGACTACGCCCGCCGCCTCCGCCACGACCCGGTCGCGCCCTTCGAGCCGGTACCGCTGATGACGGCCCGCAGCGCCGCCGCCGTCACGCCCCGCCAGGCCCGCCGCCGCCCGGCGGAGCTCCACGGCGCGCGCGGGCTCGCCGAGCGCATCCGCCCGGTGCTCGCCTCGCTGGCCGACCCGGCGGTCGGGGTCCCGGAGGAGGGGCCGCAGCGGGACCGGGTACGGGAGCTGCTCGCCGCCGCGGGCGCGCTCCTGGACGCCGCCGCCCACGCCATCCGCCACGGCGAACCGGTCGTGCTCCCCCCGCCCGCCGTCGCCGCGCTCCGCACCCCCGACACGGGCGCCATCCTCTCCGGCCCCTCCCGCCGCGCCGCCCACCGGCTCGCCGCCCTCCTCGGCGACGTCGTGGAGACGGCGGATCCGCGCACGGAGACGTCCCCGGGGGAAGCCCCGGCGCCACCGCCGGACAAAGCGACCACCGGGGCCGCGGGGGCCACCACGACCCCAGCGGTCGCAGGGGCCACCACGACCCCCGCGCCCACCACGACCCCCGCACCCCCCGCGCCCTCGGCGGCCAGGCCGCCCGCCCGTGCCTCCCGGACCCGTCCTCCCCTCGTCCGGCTGGTGCCGATCGTGGTGGCGAACATGCGCGCCGAGCTGCGTCCCGACTCGCCGATCCTGCGCCACGCGGTGCGGGTCTCGGTGGTCACGGCGGCCGGCTACCTGCTGGGGGCGGTACTGCCGTTCGGGCACGGCTACTGGGCGCCGATGGCCTCGGTGATGGTGATGCGGCCGGACTTCTCGCAGACGTACGCGCGCTCGGTGGCCCGGTTCGGGGGCACGCTCGTCGGGGTGGCGCTGGCGACGGCGGTGGTGCAGTGGGCGCACCCGGGCACGTACCTGCTGGCGGCGCTGGCCGTGCTGAGCGCGTTCGGGATGTACCTGCTGATCCGGACGGGGTACGCGGCCGGCCAGGTCTGCGTCTCCGCGTACGTCGTCTTCCTGCTGGGCATGGACGGCGCGGGGGTCACGCAGACCGTGCGGGACCGGGTGCTCCTGACCCTCGTCGGCGGGCTCCTCGCGATGCTGGCGTACGCCGTCTACCCGGCCTGGGAGACGCCCCGGCTGCGCGGCCGGCTCGCGGACTGGCTGGCGGCGGTGGGCCGGTACGCGGCCGTCGTCACCGCGCGGTACGCCGACCCGGTCGGTCCCGTCTGCCCCGACGTCCGGGAGGCGGTCCTGGACACCCGCGCGGCCAGGGTGGCCTGGCAGGAGGCCCTGGAGCGGGCGACCCACGAGCCGGTGCGCCACCGGGGCCTGTCGCACGCGGCGGCGGAGCAGGCCGAGCACGCCCTCGCCGAGTTCGGCCGGGTGGCGATGCTCATGGAGGCGCACCTGCCGGAGCGCGGGGCGCCGCCCGTGCCCGCCGCCGCGACGCTGGCGGAGTCCCTGCACCGGTCGACGGAGCGGGGCGCGAAGCAGGTGCGGGAGCGCAAGGAGCCCCAGTGGGACGACCTGCGCGAGACGGTGACCGCCTGGTCCGCCGATCCACCGGACCACTTCCTCCTCCACAAGGGCGCGGTGCTCCTCCTGGACGCCCTGGACGAGGTCGCGGTGGCCCTGACGGACTCCAGGCACGCGCGATAGGGAGCCCGCCGGCGATGGAGCGGAGGCTCGCGAGGGTGACCCAGCTCTCCTCCAGGCTATTGGCAATGGATCCCATTTTCATTTACCCTCGCCTCCATGGCACGCAACGAGCTCCGACCCGTCATCAAGATCCGGTCCACCGCCGGCACCGGATTCACCTACGTCACCCGCAAGAACCGGCGCAACGACCCCGACCGCCTCACCCTGCGCAAGTTCGACCCGGTCGCCGGCCGGCACGTCGACTTCCGAGAGGAGCGCTGACCCGGCGCCCGGGATCGGGCGCCGTAGGATCGCGAGCGGGCCGCGCGGGGAACCGTACGGCCCGTCAGGAACGTCTGATCAGGGGAACTTGGCCCGAAGGCGGCAGCGGCACGCTGTGTCGCGTAGCCACTACGCCACCCCTCGTGCACGTGCATCTGCTCATGCATGGGCATGTGAACACAGCTATGATCCGAGGAAGTTGACACCTGCACCAAGCAACTCGGGGAGCTACCAGTGCACCATGCGCATCGCGCGTACAACGGCATGGCTGCCACGGAGCTGTCCGGTGTCGTGTGGCAGAAGAGCAGGCACAGCAACTCCCAGGGATCCTGTGTCGAGTTCGCCAAACTCCCGGGGGGAAACGTTGCCGTGCGCAACTCGCGCCACCCCGAGGGTCCCGCGCTCGTCTACACGCCCGCGGAGATAGAGGCGCTCCTGCTGGGCGTCAAGGACGGGGAGTTCGACCACCTCGTGTGACTGTGGGAACTCTAGTTCGAAAAGCGCGGAAGGTGCACGGAAGGCGTGCGGCAGGCGCGCGGAAGACATGCGGAAGGGCCCCGGCGGTGTGCGCCGGGGCCCTTCCCCTTCTCTGTCTCTGCCGCTTCTCTGTCTCTCCCGCGGCGGCGCCGCTACTCCGGACCGATCCGGAACAGCGCCCACACCACCTTGCCCTGGAGCGTGCCGGCGAGGGGGTGCCACCCCCAGCTGTCGCTGAACGAGTCCACCAGGAACAGTCCGCGCCCCGACTCGGCGGAGAAGTCCTCCTCGCCGCCGCGCGCCTCCGGGCTTTCCCTGCTGGGGTCGCGCACGGCGCACACCAGGCGCGAGGCCCAGCGCATGAGGTGCAGCCTGACCGGCGGGTTCTGGCCTTCTTCCGGGGGTGCTTCGGTGGGTACGGCGTGGCGCAGCGCGTTGGTCACGAGCTCGGAGACGACCAGGGCCACGTCGTCGAAGCGCTCGGTCAGCTCCCAGCGGTCGAGCGTCGCGCTGGTGAACTTCCGGGCCCCGCGCACGGCTTCGTACCGGGCGGGCAGGGCGCAGGACGCGGAGGTGGAGACGGCGCCGGGATCGAGCGGCGGTAGGCCCTGCCGTAACGGCTCGAGCACGGTCGATCCATTCGTCCCCATGCGAGGCACTCCCGGGAATCGCGACTGTGGTGCGACAACACGAACGAGTACGCGGCTGCGCGGGGTCCATGGTTCCGAATGCGACCACTGGATGCAAGGGCAGATGCACGTGCACGCGCCGGACCTGTCCGTCCCCGTGCGGAATCTGTGCATAAGTCGTCCGCTCGACGGAGGGAACTTTCCACCATGTGCGCGCCGTGTGCCCGCGAGTGCCCGGATCTCGCCGCCTTTCCGTAATCGAATGTGTACGCGCTGAAGCGTTTGGTGGCAGAATCCGGGGCTCGACGGGGGCTCGACACCGTAAATGGGGAGGCTGGGAGCCGTGACCGCAGGCGAATCGAGCGGAGCGAGCGGGAGCGTGGTGCGGCGCATCCTGCTGGGCTCCCAGCTGAGGCGGTTGCGCGAGTCGCGCGGCATCACCCGCGAGGCGGCCGGCTATTCGATCCGGGCATCCGAATCCAAGATCAGCCGTATGGAGTTGGGGCGGGTGAGCTTCAAGGCCAGGGACGTCGAGGACCTGCTCACGCTGTACGGGGTCGGGGACGAGGCCGAGCGCGGCTCGCTCCTCGGACTCGCCCGCGAGGCCAACGTCGCCGGGTGGTGGCACAGCTTCGGCGACGTCCTGCCGGGCTGGTTCCAGACGTACATCGGCCTGGAAGGCGCCGCCTCCCTCATCCGCGTCTACGAAGTCCAGTTCGTCCACGGCCTGCTGCAGACCGAGGCGTACGCCCAGGCCGTCGTCACCCGGGGCATGCCCGACGCCCCGCGCGCCGAGATCGACCGCCGGGTCGCGCTGCGCCTGGAGCGCCAGAAGGTGCTCGTCTCCGAGCGCGCCCCGCAGTTCCACGCCGTGCTCGACGAGGCCGCGCTGCGCCGCCCGTACGGCGACCGGGCCGTCATGCAGGGGCAGTTGAGGCATCTCATCGAGATCTCCGAGCACCCCGGCGTCACCCTCCAGGTGATGCCCTTCAGCTTCGGCGGCCACGCGGGCGAGAGCGGCGCCTTCACGATGCTGAGCTTCCCCGAGTCCGACCTCTCCGACATCGTCTACCTGGAGCAGCTCACCAGCGCCCTCTACCTCGACAAGCGCGAGGAGGTCGCCCAGTACCAGCGGGTGATGGAGAAACTGCAGAAGGACGGTCCGGATCCGGCCGAAAGCCGGGACCTTCTCCGGGGTCTCCTCCAACTCTCCTGATACATCAGTACGATGACGCCACATCAGTCGCACTGCAGGTAGCGGGTAGAGGGGTCTCCACCATGTCGCACTTCACCGACCTGGCCCACCAGTACATCGACGGCGAGTGGAAGCCGGGCAGCGGCTCGTGGGACATCATCGACTTCAACCCGTACACCGGGGAGAAGCTCGCGTCGATCACCGTCGCCACCGCCGACGAGGTCGACCGCGCCTACCGGGCCGCCGAGCGCGCCCAGGCCGAGTGGGCCGAGACCAACCCGTACGCGCGCCGGCTCGTCTTCGAGCGCGCGCTGCGGATCGTCGAGGACCGCGAGGAGGAGATCGCCGAGACGATCGTCGCCGAGCTCGGCGGCACCCGCCTCAAGGCGGCCTTCGAGCTCCACCTCGCCAAGGAGTTCCTGCGCGAGGCGATACAGCTGGCGCTGCGCCCCGAGGGCCGCATCCTGCCCTCGCCGGTCGACGGCAAGGAGAACCGCGTCTACCGCGTCCCGGTCGGCGTCGTCGGCGTCATCTCCCCCTTCAACTTCCCCTTTCTCCTGTCGATCAAGTCGGTCGCACCCGCGCTCGCGCTCGGCAACGCGGTCGTCCTCAAGCCGCACCAGAACACCCCGATCTGCGGCGGCACCCTCGTCGCCAAGGTCCTGGAGGAGGCCGGCCTGCCGGCCGGGCTGCTGAACGTCGTCGTCACCGACATCGCCGAGATCGGCGACGCGCTCCTGACCCACCCGGTCCCGAAGGTCATCTCCTTCACCGGCTCCGACAAGGTCGGCCGCCACGTCGCCACGGTCTGCGCGCAGAACTTCAAGCACGCCGTCCTCGAACTCGGCGGCAACAGCGCCCTGATCGTCCTGGAGGACGCCGACGTCGACTACGCGGTCGACGCGGCCGTCTTCAGCCGCTTCGTGCACCAGGGCCAGGTCTGCATGGCCGCCAACCGCATCCTGGTGGACCGCACGCTGGAGGAGGAGTTCACCGAGAAGTTCGTGGCGAAGGTGAAGACCCTGCGCGTCGGCGACCCGGCCGACCCCGCCACCCACATCGGCCCGCTCATCAACTCCCAGCAGGCGGAGTCCGTCTCCTCGCTCGTCGACCAGACGGTGGCGGCCGGCGCCACGGCCCTGCTGCACGGCACGGTCGACGGCAACCTCGTCTCCCCGTCCGTCCTCACCGGCCTCGCCGCCGACTCCCCGGTCCTCGGCCAGGAGATCTTCGGCCCGGTCGCCCTCATCGTCCCCTTCGACGGCGAGGAGGAGGCCGTCCGGATCGCCAACGACACCCCGTACGGGCTCAGCGGTGCCGTCCACACCGGGGACGTCGAGCGGGGCGTACGGGTTGCCAAGCGCATCCACACCGGCATGATCCACATCAACGACGGCACCGTGCACGACGAGCCGATCGTGCCCTTCGGCGGCGAGAAGCACTCGGGCATCGGGCGCCTCAACGGCGACGCGATGGTCGACTCGTTCACCACCCAGAAGTGGATCTCGATCCAGCACGGCCGCAGCCGCTTCCCGTTCTGATCCGGGACGGACGAACCCGGGACGGACGAACCCGGGACGGACGAACCCGGGACAGACGAACCCGGGACGAGTTTCCCTTGCGGACAGAAGCTGTCCGCAAGGGTCCATAGCGTGGTCCGTGTCGAAAGAAGCCACGACCACGTAAGGCGGACAGCATGGTTGCCCTTGTTCCCATCGAGGCCCCCGGTGACGAGCGCGGCGCGTTCCTCAACTTCATCGAGGAGCAGCGAGCGGCGCTCCGCCGCTCCGTCCGCGGACTCACCGAGGAGCAGGCGGCCGGGCGCCCCAGCGCCAGCGAGCTCAGCCTGTCCGGCCTGATCAAGCACGTCGCCGAGGTCGAGCTGAACTGGCTCCGCCTCGCGCAGCAGCGGCCGAACGAGCGCCGGCGCACCCAGGACACCTGGGGCGACGGCTTCCGGCTCGTCGAGGACGAGACGATCCCGGAGGCCATCGCCTTCTGGGCGGGCGTGGCCAAGGAGACCGAGGACTTCGTCCGCTCCGTGCCGAGCCTGGACGAGACCTTCCCGCTGCCCGAGGCGCCCTGGTTCCCGAAGGGCGGACGGGTGTCGATCCGCTGGATGCTGCTCCACCTCGTCCAGGAGACGGGCCGGCACGCCGGGCACGCGGACATCATCCGCGAGTCCCTCGACGGCAAGGGCTCCTTCGCGCTGATCGCGGAGGAGCGCGCCGACCAGGGGGCGTGACGCCCGCGCGTACCCTGGTCGAAATGAACCAGGGAGGTAGGGGGATGTCGGCGATCCGGCTTCTCGTCCTGGGCGCGGTGCGGCAGCACGGCCGCGCCCACGGCTACCAGGTGCGCAACGACCTCGAGTACTGGGGCGCGCACGAGTGGTCCCACGCCAAGCCCGGCTCGATCTACCACGCGCTGAAACAGCTGGCGAAGCAGGGGATGCTGCACGCCCACGAGAGCGCGCCGAGCACGGTCGGCGGTCCGCCGCGCGTCGAGTACGAGCTGACGGAGCGGGGCACCGAGGAGTACTTCGCGCTGCTGCGCGAGGCGCTGACCACGTACGACCAGAAGACGGACGTCCTGTCGGCGGGCATCGGCTTCATCGTCGACCTCCCCCGCGAGGAGGCGGCGGAGCTGCTGCGCCGCCGGGTCCGCGCGCTCGACGAGTGGCGGGCGCGCGTCACGGAGTACTACACCCCCGAGGACGGTCCGGAGCAGCTCGGGCACATCGGCGAGATCATGCACCTGTGGGTTCATTCGGCGGACGCGGGCAAGGCGTGGACGCTCGGCCTGATCGAGCGGATCGAGGGCGGGGCGTACGTGTTCGCGGGCGAGGGCGACCCCTTCGTGGGCGTGCTCGCCGAGGGCGAGGAGAACCCCTTCGCGACCTGACCGGACGCGACCGGGGACCCGCTCATCAAGTTTGACTAGTTGACGCCGAGGGCATACCTTGCTCCGTCGGCGATCACTGGTCAAATTTGACTACGAAGCTTGACCACGAGCTTTCGGGAGGAATCGACATGGCGGCGGAAGCGATCCTCGTACAGGGCGCGCGCAAGCGGTACGGGGGGAAGGACGCCCTGGCCGGCCTCGACCTCACCGTCGGGCGCGGCACCGTCCACGGCCTGCTCGGACCCAACGGCGCGGGCAAGACCACGACCGTACGGATCCTGGCCACGCTGCTGCGCCACGACGAGGGCCTGGTGCGGGTGGCGGGCCACGACGTGCGGACCGAGGCCCGGGAGGTGCGGCGGCGGATCGGACTGCTCGGCCAGCACGCGGCCCTCGACGAGGAGCTGGGCGGACGGCAGAACCTGGAGATGTTCGGCAGACTCCACCACCTGGGCGCCCGCCGCGCCGGGACGCGGGCCGACGAACTCCTGGAGCGCTTCGGCCTCGGCGACACCGGGCGCAAGCCCGTCAAGCGGTACTCCGGCGGCATGCGGCGGCGCCTCGACCTGGCCGCCTCGCTGATCACCGAGCCCGAGGTGCTCTTCCTCGACGAACCGACGACCGGGCTCGACCCGCGCGGCCGCGCCGAGGTCTGGGACGCGGTGCGCTCGCTCGTCGGCGGGGGCACCACGGTGCTGCTGACCACGCAGTACCTGGAGGAGGCCGACCGGCTCGCCGACCGCGTCTCCGTGGTCGACCGCGGGCGGGTCGTCGCCGACGGCACGCCCGACGAGCTCAAGGCGCGGGTCGGCGCGGACCGCATCGACGTGGTCGTCCGCGACGCGGACCGGCTCGACGAAGCGGCCGGCCTGCTGCCGGTGGCGCGCGGCGCGGTGGGCGTCGACACGGACCGGCGGCTCCTCAGCGCGCCCGTACGGGACCGGATGGCCTCGCTCACCGAGACCGTGCGGGCGCTGGGGGCGGCCGGGATCGAGGCGGAGGACATCGCCCTGCGGCGGCCCACGCTGGACGAGGTCTTCCTGCACCTGACGGAGGGGGGAGCGGACCGGGGCGCGGCCCGGCGGACGGAGGGGGAGGCGGGTGCGCCCCCGGACCCGGGCCCGGACTCGAACCCGGGCTCGGACTCGAACCCGGGCTCGGACTCGAACCCGGTCCCGGACTCGAACCCGGGCCCGGACTCGAACCCGGTCCCGGACTCGAACCCGGGCCCGGACTCGGGCCCGGGCGCCTCCCGGCGGACGGAGGTGACGGCATGAGTGCCGCGTACGTGGTGGGCGACTGCTGGACGATGACCCGCAGGGAGCTGGCGCACTGGGCCCGGCAGCCGGTGGCGGTCCTGGTCGGGCTCGCCTTCCCGGTGATGATGCTGCTGATGTTCGGCTATCTGGTCGGCGGCGGGCGGGGCGTCGACGGCGACTACGTCGACTTCCTGGTGCCCGGGATGCTGACGCTGACCATGGTGTTCGGCCTCGAAGGCACCATGACGGCCGTGACGCGGGACCTGGACAAGGGCGTGGTCGACCGCTTCCGCTCCTTGCCGATGGCCGACGGGGCGGTGCTCGTGGGGCGGGCGGCCGCCGACATGCTCCAGTCGACGGTGGGGCTGCTCGTGATGGTCGGCGTCGGGTACGCGATCGGCTGGCGGACGCACGGCGGCCCCGGGAGCACGCTGGGGGCTCTGGGACTGCTGCTCCTGCTGCGGTTCGCGATGCTCTGGATCGGGATCCACCTCGCCCTGGTCGCCGGGCGGGCCGAGCTGGTACAGGCGGTGCAGATCCTGGTCTGGCCCGTCGGCTTCCTCTCCAACGCCTTCGCCTCTCCGGACTCGATGCCGGGCTGGCTCGGCGCGTTCGTGGAGTGGAACCCGATGTCGGCGACGGCGACGGCGGTCCGGGAACTCTTCGGCAACCCGGGCGGCGAACCGGGGCACGTCACGGCCGCGGTGGTGTGGCCGCTGCTCCTGCTGGCGGTCTTCCTCCCGCTGGCGGTACGGAAGTTCGGGCGCCTCGGGAAGTAGCGGCGCGGAAGTGGGAACCCGGAGGCGGCGAGCGGTGTATTGAAAGCAGCGGCCCGTCGCGGGCCGCCCGAGGGAGGACGGGGGGACGTGCGATGCGCAGGCCGGTGGCAGTGGCCGGCGCCGTCGTGGCGCTGGTTCTGGTCGTACTGAGCGGGTGTACGGGGGGTTCGGGTGAGGCCCCGAAGTCGGGGGTGGAGAAGGCTGGTTCGGGCGAGACCTCGAAGTCGGGTGCGGCAAAGGGCGGTTCGGGGGTCCCGGCCGCCGCGGGGGCGTTCGGGGCGCCGCCCCGGATGCCGTCCGGGGAAGGGCTGCCCGGCTGGGCGCACAGCCTGGGGTTCGCGCGGGACGGCAGCGGGTTCGCGCTGCTCGTCGGGTGCGTGAGCGCCGAAGCGGCGCCGGGGAGCGGCTTCTGCCGGCAGCAGGTGGCCGTGCGGGACGCGGGGGCGGAGGAGTGGGTCGTGCGGCGGTCGCCGCTGCCCGAGATACCGGTGTCGCAGGGCGCCTCGGCGAACCTGCTGGCGCTCGGGCCCGGCCGGGCACTGATCGAGGACGGCGGCGGCGGCCGGCCGGAGCGGACCTGGTTCACCCGGGACGGGGGCCGGAGCTGGCACCCCGTGGACCGGCGGACGGTCGGCGAGGTCGCGGGGATACCCGTCGGCGCGGTGCTCGCCACCGAGTGCGCGGCACCGGCCGGGGCCTCGCTCGACGGGTGCGCGCGGGAGCGGCTGGTCGTGGTGTCGCCGCAGGACGGGCGGCGCCGCGCGCTGGCCGGGGCGCCGCTCCTCGGGGCGCACCCGCAGCCCGCGGGGCAGCCGGAGCCCGACGGGTCCTGGTGGGTCTCGGGGACGGATCCGCTGTCCGGGCGGGTGGCCGTCGCCTTCTCCCGGGACGCGGGCCGGAGCTGGACCGTGAGCCGGCTGCCGAGCCCGACGGACCGGCCGGGAGGGCGGGTCGTGGTCGCGGTCGGACCGGACGCGGTGTACGCGGCGGAGCTGGGGGAGCTGACGGGCGGCGAGCCCGTCAAGAACCCGATGAGGGCGCTGCACCGCTCGGTCGACGGCGGTGTCACGTGGCAGCGGACGTGGACCACGGGTCCGAAGAAGGAGCCGCGCACGCTGATGGGGCTGCCGGTGCCGGGCCCGGGCGGCCGGGTGGAGATCGGCGGAGAGCTGTCCGGGTACGCGAGCGTGGACGGCGGCCGTACGTTCGCCGGGCTCGGCGACGGCAGCCACTACGTCCGCCGCACCCCGCTCGGTCTGCTGCGCGAGGAGTCCCGCTGTCGGTACGCGCTGACCGCGGACGGGGTGCGGTGGTCGGAGTTCCGGCTCGCTTGCGGGGACGGGGCCGACTGAGGGCCGGCCCCGGGCCCGGCTCAGTGGTGGAAGGAGGTCGCCGCTTCCGTGTCGGCGTTCAACGGGCCGGACTGGCGGCGTAGTTCGGGAAGGAGTTTGTGCAGGTCCCGGGCGAAGAGGTCGGCGAGGTCGGCGGAGAAGCCGTTGCGGCAGACCACGCGGAGGACGGAGAGGTCCTCCCGGTGGGCGGGGAAGGTGTAGGCGGGGACCAGCCAGCCTTGTTCGCGCATGCGCCGGGAGACGTCGAAGACGTTGTAGGCGGTGACGTCAGGGGTGGTGGTGAAGGCGAAGACGGGCAGTTCGTTCCCGTGGGTGAGGAGGCGGAAGTCGCCCATCGCCTCGATCCGTTCGGCGAGGCCCCGGGCCACGTCCCGGGAGGTCTGCTGCACCGCCCGGTAGCCCTCCCTGCCGAGCCTGAGGAAGGTGTAGTACTGCGCGACGACCTGGGCGCCGGGGCGGGAGAAGTTGAGGGCGAAGGTGGGCATGTCGCCGCCCAGGTAGTTGACGCGGAAGACCAGCTCCTCGGGGAGTTCGTCGGGCGAGCGCCACAGCGCCCAGCCGACGCCCGGGTAGACCAGGCCGTACTTGTGGCCGGAGGTGTTGATCGAGGAGACGCGGGGGAGGCGGAAGTCCCAGACGAGGTCCTCGTCGAGGAAGGGGGCGACCATCGCGCCGGAGGCGCCGTCGACGTGGACGGGGATGTCGAGGCCGGTGCGTTCCTGGAGGGCGTCCAGGGCGGCGCAGATCTCGGCGACCGGCTCGTAGGAGCCGTCGAAGGTGGAGCCGAGGACGGCGACGACGCCGATGGTGTTCTCGTCGCAGAGCGCGGCGGCGGATTCGGCGTCGAGGTGGAAGCGGTCGCCCTCCATGGGGACGAGCCGGGCCTCGACCTCCCAGAAGTTGCAGAACTTCTCCCAGCAGACCTGGACGTTGACGCCCATGATCAGGTTGGGGCGGGCGCTGCCCGGGTAGCGGTCGGCGTTCCGTTTGGCCCAGCGGCGCTTGAGGGCGAGGCCCGCGAGCATGCAGGCCTCGCTGGAGCCGGTGGTGGAGCAGCCGACGGCGGTCGCCGGGTCCGGGACGTTCCACAGGTCGGCGAGCATGGCGACGCAGCGGCGCTCCAGTTCGGCGGTGCGCGGGTACTCGTCCTTGTCGATCATGTTCTTGTCGCGGCACTCGGCCATGAGGACACCGGCCTGGGGCTCCATCCAGGTGGTGACGAAGGTGGCCAGGTTGAGCCGGGAGTTGCCGTCGAGCATCAGCTCGTCGTGGACGAGCTGGTAGGCGCTCATCGGCGGCAGCGGCCCGTCCGGCAGGCGGTGGTGCGGGGGAGCCTCGGTCATGCCGCCGACCGGGTTGGCCTCCCCGTAGAAGGGGTTGAACGAGAGCCGGCGCTCGGGCGGGGAGGGGTGGGGGCCCTGGTGGAGCGGCATGGGGGACTCCTTCTGTCCGGTGGGGCGACCCGCCCGGTGGGGGCGGGGGAGGCGGGGACGGGCGGTCAGCGCAGGGAGTTGCCCTGCTTGTCGAGTTCGAGCTGGGGGCGGCCGGTGACGATCAGCCAGGCCGGCAGGGAGGCGAGGCAGAGCAGGGTGAGCATCGCGGCGGAGGGGGCGAGGATCGCGCCGGTGAAGAGGCTGATCCAGCCCTGCCGGGTGGTGGCGAGCAGGACGCCGAGGACGGCGGAGGAGACGGCGACCGCCGGGTGGACCTCGGGGACCAGGGCTTGGGCGAACAGCCCGAAGGCGGCTCCGATGAAGACGGCGGGGAAGATCCGGCCGCCCCGGAAGCCGCAGGACGCGGCGACGACGAGGGCGACGAGTTTGATCACGGCCAGCTCGGCGAGTTCCCCCGAGGACCAGCTGCCGATCTTCGCGGTCAGCTCCTCGACCTCCTCCAGGCCCTTGAAGAGGGTCAGCTGCCCGCCGACGGCACCCAGCAGGCCGAGCACGAGGCCGCCCAGGGGCAGCATCAGCATGGGGTGGCGCAGGCGTCCGAAGGCGGTGTGGAGGCGGGGGAAGAGGTAGCAGCAGCCGAGACCGAAGACCGCCGCCGCGGAGGCGATGACCAGGGCGGCGAGCAGGTCGCCGTAGCCGGGGTCGGTCAGCGGCGGCAGGTCCATGTCGAAGCTCGGCCCCACGAGGAGCTGGGTGGTCATCGAGCCGGTGCCGGCGGCGAGCAGCGGGGCGAAGAGCCGGTCCCACAGGGAGCCCTGGCCCCCCTGGCTCGCCAGGGCCTCCGAGAGGACGAGGGCGGCCGCCACGGGCGTCCCGAAGAGGGCTCCCACGGTGGCGGCCGAGGCGAGGGCGACCCAGGCGGCGGCCGGGACCGCAGGGGCGATCCGGTGGCCGAGCCAGTAGATGAGGGCGATGTTGCCCGCGATGATCGGGTTCTCGGGGCCGAGGCTGACACCGCCGGCGAGCACGAGGACGCTGGCCAGGAGGAGCCCCGGCACGATGCCGACGGGGAGCGGTGCTCCACCGAGCCCCATGGAGGCCGGGTCCGGCCCGGCGTGTCCGGGCACCTTCCAGACCACGAGCCCCACGGCGATGCCGGTGGCCGTGAGCATGCAGATGATCCAGAGGGAGGAGTAGCGGCCGATGCCGAGAGCGTCCGGCAGGTTGCCCCAGAGGACGCCCTCGAGTTGCTCCGCGAGGGTGCTGATTCCCAGGAACAGCAGACTCGCAAGGAGTCCGACCACGAGGGCGGGCAGCACCTGGGGCAGCAGGATCCGCAGCGGGGTCTCGGCGACGCCGGGTGTCGACGCGGACGGAGCATGATCGGTGGCCACCGACCCACCATAAGTGAGCAAAAGCCGCACAACATCCCGAGATTCGCGCCGGAAGAGGCTTGCACCTCACGTCACGTCAGGTCCGAGGCTGTCCTGCGTACCGAAAGGGAAAGGGGGAGGAAAGCCGATGGACCACTCCGTGGGACGGGTCGCCGGCCTCGCCGGGGTCACCGTGCGCACCCTGCACCACTACGACGCGATCGGGCTGCTCTCACCGAGCGGCCGCAGCGCGGCGGGGCACCGCCGCTACGACGACGCGGACCTCGACCGGCTCCAGCAGATCCTGTTCTACCGGGAGCTCGGCTTCCCCCTCGAAGGGGTCGCCGCCCTCCTCGACGACCCGCACGCCGACCCGCAGGAGCACCTGCGGCGCCAGCACACCCTGCTGACCGCGCGGATCGGCGAGCTCCAGAGGATGGCGGCGGCCGTCGAGCACGCCATGGAGGCGAAGAAGACGGGCATCAACCTCACTCCCGAGGAGAAGTTCGAGGTGTTCGGGGACAAGGACCCCGAGCGGTACGCCGAGGAGTCCGCCCGCCGCTGGGGCGGCACCTCCTCGCACGAGCTGGCGCAGGCCCGCGCCGCCACGTACGGCAAGGAGGACTGGCAGCGCATGAAGGACGAGGTGGACGCCTGGGGCGCCGCCTACGCGGCCCTCATGGAGGAGGGCCGCGCCCCCGGCTCCGAGGAGGCGATGGACCTCGCCGAGGCCCATCGCCGCCCCATCACCACCTGGTTCTTCGATTGCCACCCGAAGACCCACGAGGGCCTCGCCGAGATGTACGTCGCCGACGAGAACTTCCACGCCTTCTACGAGTCGATCCACCCCGGCCTCCCCGAGCACCTCCTCGGGGCCGTCCGGGCGAACGCGGCCCGCCGGGCGGCCTGACCGGCACAGGGCCGCCTGACCGGAGCAGGGCCGTCCGCCGCACGCAGAGCCGGGCTCCGGGCCGGGCTCCGCGCCGGGCCGGACCCCGCGCCGGGCCGGGCTCCGCGCAGAGCCCGGCCCGGGCAAGGGTCCGGCCCGACGAAGGGCCCGACTCGACGAAGGGCCCTGCCCGGCGAAGGGCCCGGCCTCGCCCCGAGGCCGGGCCCAGGAGCCGGACGGTCAGAGGGCGTGCGGGGCGATCACCACCGCCGTGCCGTAGGCGCAGACCTCCGTGCCGACGTCCGCCGCTTCCGTCACGTCGAAGCGGAACATCAGCACGGCGTTCGCACCGCGCGCCCGGGCCTGCTCCACCAGGCGTTCCATCGCCTGGTTGCGGGTCTCCACGAGGGTCTTCGTGAGGCCCTTCAGCTCACCGCCGATCATGGACTTCAGCCCCGCCCCGATCTGGCTGCCCAGATGGCGCGAGCGCACGGTGAGCCCGAAGACCTCACCGATCACCTGCCGGACCTCGTGTCCCGGCACGTCGTTCGTGGTCACGACCAGCACGTCGGGGTGCGGCCCCTGGCCGCCTCCGTAGTCCTCGATGCCCATCGGCATGCACCTCCTGATCCCCTACCCTCGGGGGCGGCAGCCCGGTCCGCATCCCGTGGGACCCGGGTGGAACCGGGGGCGTCCCGCCCGCGTTGATAGCTTGGGACCAGCCGTCCCCCACACCCCCACCGACCGCAGGAGCCCGGAACCCGTGAACACGCTTGCCCTCGGACCGAGCTGGCTGGACCCGGACTATCTGATCCAGACCTTTGGTCTGATCGGTGTCCTGGTGATCGTCTTCGCCGAGTCCGGTCTCCTCATCGGGTTCTTCCTGCCCGGCGACTCGCTCCTCTTCACCACCGGCCTCCTCGTCACCACCGGCAAACTGGACACGCCGCTGTGGCTGGTGTGCACCCTGGTGGTGGTCGCCGCCGTCGTCGGCGACCAGGTCGGATACCTCTTCGGCCGGAAGGTCGGCCCGTCCCTCTTCAAGCGCCCCGACTCCAAGCTCTTCAAGCAGGAGAACGTCGAGAAGGCGCACGAGTTCTTCGAGAAGCACGGCCCGAAGTCGCTGATCCTGGCCCGCTTCGTCCCCATCGTGCGGACGTTCACGCCGATCATCGCCGGTGTCAGCCGGATGAACTACCGCTCGTTCATCACGTTCAACATCATCGGCGGCGTGCTGTGGGGCGCCGGCGTGACCCTGCTCGGCGCCTCCCTCGGCAAGATCGACTTCGTGCACAAGCACATCGAGATGATCCTCGTCGGCATCGTCCTGATCTCCGTGATCCCGGTCGTCGTCGAGCTCCTCCGGGCCCGCTCCCAGTCCAAGAAGGCGGACCGGGCCGACAGCGACCACGACGCCCCCGGCACCCCGAACCCGGGCGCGCCCCGCGGCGGCCGCCACGCCAAGCGGTAGCCACAGGCTCCACGGGGTGTCCCGCCGATCACGCCGGGACACCCACCGCACCCCGACCCACCGGACCTGATCCACCCGATCCGATCCACCCGGACCTGATCCACCCTGATCCGGTCCACCCGGACCTGATCCACCCGATCGGATCCACCCGGATCCGATCCGCCGGACAGCCCCTAGAAGCCTCGGGTCCGCTTCGCCGCCCGCCGCGCCGACGCCGCGGCGGGCGCCTGCATGAAGAGCCGGGCCAGCTCGCTCCCCAGGTTCACCCCGATCGCGATGGCCAGCGCCAGCGCCGCCGCCTTCGCCAGCGAGGCGAAGCCCTGGTCCAGATTGTTCTGGGCGATGGCGAGCACACCGAAGTACGTCGCCGAACCCGGCAGCAGCGGCCCGATCGCCGCCGTCACGTACGGCAGCGACGACGTGTGGTGGTAGCGCGCGATCAACTGCCCGAACAGACCCACCAGGCCCGCCGCCACCGCCGTCGCCATCACCGTCGAGCCCTGCGCCGTCACCGCGATCGACGCGTAGACCACCCACGCCACCCCGCCGTTCAGCGTCGCGAACAGCACCGTCGACCGCGACTGCTGCAACAGCACCGCGAACGTCGCGCACAGCACCATCGACGCCAGGATCTGCGTCACCGGCCGCTCCACCGCCCGCAGCGCCCCCTCCGGGTTCAACTCCGCGTCGAACTGCACGGCGACGTACAGCACCGACAGCACGCCCACCACGATCGCCACGAAGAAGTACGCGACCTCCAGCAGCCGCGCCGAGGCCGTGATGTAGAAACCGGTCAGACCGTCCTGCACGGCCGCCACGAGCGCCCGCCCCGGAATCAGCGCGAACAGACCACCGGTGATCACCGCCGACGGCCGCAGATCCGCGTGCAGCAGCGTCAGGAGCACCCCCATCGCCGCCGGCGGCATCGCCGCCACCAGGAACTGGTAGAACTCCGGCAGACCCCGCCCCGCGCACAACCACGCGAGCCGGTCACCGAGCACCGCGCCGAGCGCCGCCACGAAGAACACCGTCGGACCACCGCCGAGCAGCACCGAGGCCGCCCCCGCGAGGACCCCCGCCGCCGCCGTCAGTACCCACCCCGGATACGGATGCCGGTTCCGCCGTATCTCCGCCAGCCGCCGGTACGCCTCCTCCGGCGACACCTCGTGCGCCCGCGCGTTGATGTCCGCGAGCAGCTGGTACACCGCCGCGAGCCGCGTGTAGTCCGTCCCCCGCCGCCGCACCGTCCGGTTCGCCGTGACCGGGTCGTCCACGAGCGACGGCTGGTACGTCACCGACAGCAAGGTGAACGTCACCGTCGGCTCCACCCGGTCCAGACCGTACGAGCGGCAGATCGCGAACATCGCCGCCTCGACGTCCTCCGCGCCCTCCCCGCCCGCGAGCAGCAGCTCACCGATACGCAGGGTCAGGTCGAGCACGCGTGGCACCGAAGGCCCCGACTCGTCCTCCTTGCCGACCGCCTCCGGCACCGGCCGTTCGTGCACCGGCAGCCGCAGCATCGTCCGCATCCGGTCCTGCCACGGCGCGTCCTGCGAGAGCCGCACCAGGGGAACCCCGTACGCCGGAGTGAACACGGGCGGCGAGGTCTTCGCCGAATAGGTCGCCGGCGTCGCGAACGCCGAGCCCCCCTGCTCCGACGGCGGCTCCGTCGTCGTCCCGGGCGGCAGCGCGAACTCCGACGTCGGATGCTCCTCCTCGGGCGGTGGGGGATGCTCCACCCCGGCCGGCGGGGCGAACGCGCTCCGCGCCTCGTCCGACTGCGGCTTCCGGTCCTCAGGAGCCTCCTCGGGGCCCTCCGGCTCCGCCACCACTCTCTCCGCCTCATCCCCAGGGAATCGTGAATTCCAGTATGAAGGTGCGACGGACGTGCGAAAGGCGGTACACCCGGGAGAGGTGCACCGCCTTCACACGATCACGACAGCAGGGGCTCAGTGACCGCCCTGCTCCTTGGCGCGCGCGTAGGACTTCTCGATCTCTTCCTCGGCCTCGGCGCGACCGACCCAGTCGGCACCCTCGACCGACTTGCCCGGCTCCAGGTCCTTGTAGACCTCGAAGAAGTGCTGGATCTCCAGACGGTCGAACTCCGCCACGTGGTGGATGTCCCGCAGGTGCTCCATGCGCGGGTCCGTCGCCGGGACGCACAGCAGCTTGTCGTCGCCGCCGGCCTCGTCCGTCATGCGGAACATGCCGATGGCGCGGCACTTGATCAGGCAGCCCGGGAACGTCGGCTCGTCGAGGATGACCAGCGCGTCCAGCGGGTCGCCGTCCTCACCCAGGGTGTTCTCGACGTAGCCGTAGTCGGTCGGGTAGGCCGTCGACGTGAAGAGACGACGGTCCAGACGGATGCGACCGGTCTCGTGGTCGACCTCGTACTTGTTCCGCGATCCCTTGGGGATCTCGATGAGAACGTCGAACTCCACGGGTGGCTCCTCCTGAATCAACACAAGTGAATGCTCGCGACGACGCGCGGTGATTAAGTGTCCCTCACGCACGTGTGTGATCGCGAAAGGGGCTGGTCAGCAGATGCCGGAGCCGAAGACGTGGCAGCTCACGGCGGGCTCCGCCGCCCTCGGACTCGCCCTGGCGGCCGCAGCCGTCACCGCGGCCGGACCATGGGACGGAGGCCAGCGTACGGCCGAGCGGGCCCGCGCCGCCGCCCCCGCGACGGGTGGCACGCGTCACGCCGCCGCCCCGGCCCCCGCCGCACCCCACCGCCCCGCCCCCGCACCCAGCGCCCCCGGCGTCCTCGCCGCCCTGCACGCCCCGGCCCCCGCAGGACCCCCCGCGGACCTCGCCCGCGTCCTCGCCCCCCTCCTCGCCGACCCCGGCCTCGGCCCGCTCCGCACCGCCTCCGTCGTCGACACCACCACCGGCGGCCGGCTGTACGACCACGGCGCCGCCACCCCCATGACCCCCGCCTCCGCCGTCAAGATCGCCACCGTCGCCGCCGCACTCTCCGCCCTCGGCCCCGACCACCGCATCGCCACCACCGTCACCGCCACCCCCGACGGCGGCACCGTCACCCTCACCGGCGGCGGCGACCCCACCCTCGACCCGACCCGCCTCAGAACCCTCGCCGCCGACACCGCCCGCGACCTCAAGAAGAACGGCCGCACCTCCGTCCGCCTCACCTACGACACGCACCTCTACCAAGGCCCCGCACTCCACCCCATCGGCCCCAACGAGAACATCGCCCCCGTCGTCGCCCTCATGACCGACGAAGGCCGCCTCGACGGCAGCCGCAGCGGCCCCGCACCCCGCACCGCCGACCCCGCCGGCGACACCGCCAGAACCTTCGCCGACCTCCTCACCCGAGCCGGCATCGACGTCACCGGCACCCCCGCACCCGGCCGCACCCCCCGCAACGCCCCCCTCGCCCGCACCTACTCCGCACCCCTCGCCGACCTCGCCGAACGCACCCTCACCCACAGCGACAACGACCTCGCCGAAGCCCTCGCCCGCCAGACCGCCCTCGCCCACCGGCGCCCCGCCAGCTTCCAAGGCGCCGAACGCGCCGTACGCGACGAGATCGCCCGCCTCGGCCTCCCCGTCACCGGAGCCCGCTTCGCCGACGGCAGCGGACTCGACCGCCGCGACAAGGTCTCCGCCGCCCTCCTCACCGGAATCCTCACCCGCGCGGCCGACCCCGCCCGCCCCACCCTCCGCCCCCTCCTCACCGGCCTCCCCATCGGCGGCTTCACCGGCACCCTCGCCGGCCGCTACGGCGCCACACCCGCCGGCGCCGGACTCGTCCGCGCCAAAACCGGCACCCTCACCGGCGTCAACACACTCGCCGGCACCGTCGTCACCCCCGACGGCCGCCTCCTCGCCTTCGCGTTCCTCGCCGGCCGCACCCTCTCCCCCTACGAAGCCCAACCCGCCCTCGACCGCCTCGCCGCAGCCCTGACCGAAACCGACTGACACCCGCCCGGACCCGCGTCGACCCGCACCGAACCGACACCGATCGGGCCCCGAGACCGTACGGTTGACGCATGACGAGCACCGGTGGCGCAGGCACATCAGGGATGGTCGACTGGAACCTCGCGGTCGCGACCGCGACCCGCCTCGTGCGGCCCGGACCCGAAGTCAGCCGCGACGAGGCCCGCGAGGTCGTCGCCGAACTCCGCAGGCACGCCAAAGCCTCCGAAGAACACGTCCGCGCCTACACGCGGATGATCCCCGAAGGCACCGCCCCCCACGACACACCCGTCCTCGTGGTCGACCGCGCCGGCTGGATCAAGGCCAACGTCGCCGGCTTCCGCGAACTCCTCACCCCGCTCCTCGGCAAGATGCAGGACCGCCGCGCCGCCACCTCCGGCAGCGCCGTCCTCGGGGCCGTCGGCGGAAAGATCACCGGCGTCGAACTCGGCATGCTCCTCTCGTTCCTCGCCTCCCGCATCCTCGGCCAGTACGAGACCTTCGCCCCCGCCACCCGCGACCTCCCGGCCGGCGCCAACGGCGGCGGACGCCTCCTCCTCGTCGCACCCAACATCGTCCACGTCGAACGCGAACTCGACGTCTCCCCCCACGACTTCCGCCTCTGGGTCTGCCTCCACGAAGAGACCCACCGCACCCAGTTCACCGCCGTCCCCTGGCTCCGCGACCACCTCCAAGGCGAGATCCAGGCGTTCCTCGCCGCCACCGACGTCGACCCCGGCACCGTCGTCGAACGCCTCCGCGAAGTCGCCCAGACCCTCGCGGGCGGCCGCCCCGAAGGCGAGGAGGGCGAACCCGCCCCCTCCCTCGTCGAACTCGTCCAGACCCCCGAGCAACGCGAGATCCTCGGCCGCCTCACCGCCGTCATGTCCCTCCTCGAAGGCCACGCGGACTACGTCATGGACGGCGTCGGACCCGAGGTCGTCCCCTCCGTCGCCGAGATCCGCGAGAAGTTCCAGCAACGCCGCGCCCGCGGCGCCTCCCGCCTCGACCTCGCCCTCCGCAAGCTCCTCGGCCTCGACGCCAAACTCCGCCAGTACCGCGACGGCGAGCGCTTCGTCCGCGCCGTCGTCGACCAGGTCGGCATGGACGGCTTCAACCGCGTCTGGACCTCCCCCAACACACTCCCCACCAAGACCGAGATCGCCGCCCCCGCCGACTGGATCGCGAGGGTGCACCGTAAGGCAGACTCGTGAGACAGGTGCGGCAGACGACGAAGGAACACGTCAGAACCCCTCACCAATCACCCATCCGAGGGACCCTGAGCAGGGGGTGAGCCGTGCAATGCTCGGGTAACGGCCGGGTTTCTGTCACCATCGACGCACTCTGAGTGACCGAAACCCCCTTTCCGACCGTTAAGACTCCGACCGAGGCACCCCACCCCCATCACGAAGGGCACCGGACATGGGTCCCCATCCTGCGGTCGCGGCGATACGCCTGGCGGTCCGCCGCGTACTCCACGACGTCCTCACCGAGCACCAGACCAACCCCACCACCACACCCGACGCACCCACACCCCTGGTGCTCGTCGCGTGCTCCGGAGGCGCCGACTCCATGGCACTCGCCTCCGCCCTCGCCTTCGAAGCCCGCAAACTCCCCGTACGAGCCGGCGGCATCACCGTCGACCACGGCCTCCAGGACGGCTCCGACAGCCGCGCCACCGAGGTCGCCGGACGCATGACCGCCCTCGGCCTCACCCCCGTCGAGGCCGTCACCGTCACCGTCGGCCGCGAAGGAGGCCCCGAAGCCGCCGCCCGCGACGCCCGCTACGCCGCACTCGACGCCGCCGCCGCACGCCACGGAGCCACCGCCGTCCTCCTCGGCCACACCCGCGACGACCAGGCGGAAACCGTCCTCCTCGGCCTCGCCCGAGGCTCCGGCATCCGCTCCCTCTCCGGCATGGCCGCCGTCTCCGGCGCCACCCGCCGCTACCGGCGCCCCTTCCTCCAGCTCGACCGCCAGACCGTCCGCAAAGCCTGCATCGCCCAAGAACTCGCCGTCTGGGACGACCCCCACAACAGCGACCCCGCCTACACCCGCTCCCGACTCCGCCACGAAGGCCTCCCCGCCCTCGAAAAGGCACTCGGCAAAGGCGTCGTTGAAGCCCTCGCCCGAACGGCCCAGCTCTCCCGCGACGACGCCGACGCCCTCGACACCTGGGCCGCCGACGCCGAGACCGCCGTACGCGACGAAGCGGGCGCCCTCGAATGCGCCAAGCTCTTCGGGCTGCCCCCCGCCGTACGCCGCCGCGTCCTGCGCCGCGCCGTCATCGCGGAGGGCGCCCCCGCCGGCTCCCTCTTCGCCCGCCACATCGAAGAAGTCGACCGACTCATCACCGGATGGCGCGGCCAGGGAGCCATCAACCTGCCCGGCCGAGTCGAAGCCCGCCGCCAGGGTGGCAGACTGGTCATCCGGCAAGGCTGACGCACGCTGCAACGAAAGTGACCCGGGTGAACGAGAAGGACATGGGCACCGACCTCCAGTCGGTGCTCATCACCAAGCAAGAGATCGACGCCAAGCTGGCCGAGCTGGCCGCGAAGATCGACGCGGAATACGCGGGCAAGGACCTGCTCATCGTCGGTGTCCTCAAGGGCGCCGTGATGGTGATGGCGGATCTGGCTCGCGCCCTGTCCACCCCCGTCACCATGGACTGGATGGCCGTCTCCTCCTACGGCGCCGGCACCCAGTCCTCCGGCGTCGTCAGGATCCTCAAGGACCTCGACACCGACATCAAGGGCAAGCACGTCCTGATCGTCGAGGACATCATCGACTCCGGCCTGACCCTGTCCTGGCTCCTGTCGAACCTCGGCTCGCGCGAGCCCGCCTCCCTCGAGGTGTGCACCCTGCTCCGCAAGCCCGAGGCCGCCAAGGTCGCCATCGACGTCAAGTGGATCGGCTTCGACATCCCCAACGAGTTCGTCGTCGGCTACGGCCTCGACTACGCCGAGAAGTACCGGAACCTCCCGTTCGTCGGCACACTCGCCCCGCACGTCTACGGCGGCTGAGCACCCCCCCACCGGCGAACCCGCCGTTCGGGGAACCCGCACCGCCTTCCCTCCGTTGAACCACGGGAAGGCGGTCGCGGGCGACGATGCTGAGGTACCGTCCGAAGAACAGCTTTTTCACACAGCAGCACTCACAGCAGCATTTTCCTACGGGCAGGAGGGACGGGGCGTTCTCGCCCCGTATGGATGGACGTGAAGCGATACTTCCGTGGGCCGGTCATGTGGATCGTGCTGGCCGTCCTCGCCGTGGTCGTGCTGATGCAGGTCGTCGGCTCGTCCGAGGGCTACAAGACGGTGGACACCGGCAAGGTCGTCCAGGCGATCGACAAGAACCAGGTCAAGCAGGCAAAGGTCACCACCGGCGACGAGCAGATCATCAAGATCGAACTCATCGACGGCCAGAAGATCGACAAGAGCAGCAAGGTCCAGGCCAGCTACATCGGTAGCCAGGGCGTGGACATCGCCGACAAGCTCCAGGAGAAGTTCGAAGCCGGGCAGATCGAGAAGGGCTACACCGTCTCCCCGACGAAGCAGTCGCCCTTCGTCTCGATCCTGCTCTCGCTCCTCCCCTTCGTCCTGATCGTCGTCGTCTTCCTCTTCCTGATGAACCAGATGCAGGGCGGCGGCTCCCGCGTCATGCAGTTCGGCAAGTCCAAGGCCAAGCTCATCACCAAGGACACCCCGAAGACCACCTTCGCCGACGTCGCCGGCTCGGACGAGGCCGTCGAGGAACTCCACGAGATCAAGGAATTCCTCCAGGAACCCGCCAAGTTCCAGGCCGTCGGCGCCAAGATCCCCAAGGGCGTCCTGCTCTACGGCCCCCCCGGCACCGGTAAGACGCTCCTCGCGCGCGCCGTCGCCGGCGAAGCCGGCGTCCCCTTCTACTCGATCTCCGGCTCCGACTTCGTCGAGATGTTCGTCGGCGTCGGCGCCTCCCGCGTCCGCGACCTCTTCGAGCAGGCCAAGGCCAACGCACCGGCCATCGTCTTCGTCGACGAGATCGACGCCGTCGGCCGCCACCGCGGCGCCGGCCTCGGCGGCGGCCACGACGAGCGCGAGCAGACCCTCAACCAGCTCCTGGTCGAGATGGACGGCTTCGACGTCAAGGGCGGCGTCATCCTCATCGCGGCGACCAACCGCCCCGACATCCTCGACCCCGCCCTCCTGCGCCCCGGCCGCTTCGACCGGCAGATCGCCGTCGACCGCCCCGACATGCAGGGCCGCCTGGAGATCCTCAAGGTCCACCAGAAGGGCAAGCCGGTCGCCCCGGACGTCGACCTCGGCGCCGTCGCCCGACGCACCCCCGGCTTCACCGGCGCCGACCTCTCCAACGTCCTCAACGAGGCGGCGCTCCTCACCGCCCGCAGCGACCAGAAGCTGATCGACAACAAGGCCCTGGACGAGGCGATCGACCGCGTGGTCGCGGGCCCGCAGAAGCGGACCCGCATCATGTCGGACAAGGAGAAGAAGATCACCGCGTACCACGAGGGCGGACACGCCCTGGTCGCGGCGGCCTCGCCCAACGCCGACCCCGTCCACAAGATCACCATCCTGTCCCGCGGCCGCGCCCTGGGCTACACGATGGTGCTCCCGGAAGAGGACAAGTACTCGACCACGCGCAACGAGATGCTCGACCAGCTGGCGTACATGCTGGGCGGGCGCGCGGCCGAGGAGCTCGTCTTCCACGACCCGACCACGGGCGCCGCGAACGACATCGAGAAGGCCACGAGCACGGCCCGCGCGATGGTCACGCAGTACGGCATGACCGAGCGGCTCGGCGCCATCAAGTTCGGCGGCGACAACACCGAGCCCTTCCTCGGCCGCGAGATGGCGCACCAGCGCGACTACTCGGAAGAAGTCGCCGCACTGGTCGACGAAGAGGTCAAGAAGCTCATCGAGACCGCCCACAACGAAGCGTGGGAGATCCTCGTCGAGAACCGCGACCTCCTCGACAACCTCGTCCTCGCCCTCCTGGAGAAGGAGACGCTGGGCAAGGAGGAGATCGCCGAGATCTTCGCCCCCATCGTCAAGCGCCCGGCCCGCCCGGCCTGGACCGGCTCCTCCCGCCGCACGCCCTCGACGCGCCCGCCGGTGCTCTCCCCCAAGGAGCTCGCCCTGACGAACAGCGCCAACGGATCGGCCACCCCCGTGGACACCACCAAGGGCATCGAGATCGCCCCCGTGGACAACCCCGAGGACTGACCGCCCCACCCCGGAATGGCTGCCGCGCCCCCACAGGTTTTAGCCTGTGGGGGCGCGGCTTTTCGCGCACATCAGTCAGACGGAACGAGGCACAGAGATGACCGACCCGGTGACCCTGGACGGCGAGGGCACGATCGGCGAGTTCGACGAGAAGCGCGCCGAGGCCGCCGTCCGCGAACTCCTCATCGCCGTCGGCGAGGACCCGAACCGCGAGGGTTTGCAGCAGACGCCTGCACGCGTTGCGCGTGCATACAGGGAATTGCTGGCAGGGATGCGGCAGGAGCCCGAGGATGTTCTGACCACGACTTTTGACCTTGGTCACGATGAAATGGTCTTGGTGAAGGACATTGAACTCGTTTCCTTCTGTGAACATCATTTGCTCCCGTTCCACGGTGTGGCCCATGTGGGCTACATCCCGGCGGAAAGCGGCAAGATCACGGGGCTCTCGAAGCTGGCCCGTCTGGTCGACGTCTTCGCGCGGCGCCCGCAGGTTCAGGAGCGCCTGACCACCCAGATCGCCGATTCGCTCATGAAGATCCTTGAAGCTCGCGGCGCGATCGTCGTGATCGAGGCCGAGCACATGTGCATGTCGCTGCGCGGCATCCGCAAGCCGGGCGCGAAGACGACGACCTCGGCGGTACGCGGTCAACTTCGTGACGCCACTACACGCTCTGAGGCCATGTCCCTGATATTGGCCCGCTAGGAGCGGACTGTCCGTCTTGCTCCATACCGTCCCTGATCGGCAGATTCGATCGCTGATCAGGGGGGCGGTATGGGGGACGGACCGACCAGCAAGATGCTGGTCAACCTGGTGGACGGCTGCGCGCACGCCAGGGACGTGGTTCCGGTACTTCGTCGGCGCCACGTGTGCCGACGGGACGGTCGGCAAGAACTACGTGTCGCTGGTCGTGAACGAGGAGGTCTTCGCGCCGCGCTACGCGACGGCCCTGACGGCCTGCACGGGCCTGCCGGCCCGCTTGGAGGCGGTGACCCGGCCGTCCGGCTATCCGAAGCGGGACCCGCCCGGCTTCCGTGTGCGGGGGTCTCCTCGTATCTCTCCGACGCGCTGCGGCACCACGTCGGTGGGGACACCCGCCACATGAGGCAACGCTTCCCCAGGGTGGTCCTACGGGACACCGAGACCTTCGAAGGGTTCCTCGACGGCTACGTCGAAGGGGACGGCTGCCCGGTCAAGGGGTGGGGCGGACGCGTGATCACGAGCGCCCGTGTCCCGTTCCTGGCCGAGATCGCTCCGATCGTCGGTGCGCTCTTCACCCCGCGAGCCAGGGACAAAGGGGCCTCGCGGCTCTACGTGTCGAACCGCTGGGCCGACCAGGGGACCTTCCACCCCGAGCGGCACCCCCTGGACCCGCCCGAGTCCTCCTGGGTGCGGGGCCGCGAGGTCCGTGTCCGGCCGGCGCTGGGGGGCGAAGCCGTTCACGTTCTACGGGTACCGGCTCGCCCCGCATCCCACGTTCCTGGTGAACGGGCATCTGGCGCGGGAGGCCTGGTAGGGCTCAAGCCGCGGTGGCCCGGTTCTTGTCGTCGTCCTCGGGGAGCTTGCAGACGCGTTCCAGGAAGAGGGCGGCGACGATGACGCCGATGCCCGCGGCGACGGCGAGGGCGGCGTAGAGGGCCTGGTCGCGGCGGGCGGGGACGTCGAGGGAGCCGAGGAGGAAGACGCCGGTGCCGCCGTACATGCCGGCGACGAGGGCGGCGACGAGGGCGCTGGCCTGGCCGAAGACGACGGCGCGGGCCGCCATGAGGGGTTCGACGCCCTTGGCGCCGGGGCGTCGCTCGCGCTGGGCCTTGAGGCGGATGCGCAGGGAGAGGGCGGTCGCGGTCAGTACGACGGCGATCACGGCGAGGACGATGGGCGCGGCGATCGGCACGCTGGGGAGCGTGCCGACCGAGTCCCAGAGTCGGGCGGCGCCCCAGGAGAGGATTCCGGACACGAGGAACAGTGCGGTGAGCACCTTGAGCCGCAGTTGTTTCACCGGGTGTCCTTCTTCGTGGTCGCGGGGCGGTCTGCCACGAGCCTAACGACTACTCGGGCAGACGGAGTTCCAGGTCGACACGGGGAGTGACGCCTTCGCTGCCGAGTGCGGCGAGGAGGGTGGCGACGGGGCCGTGGCCGGGGAGCTGGGCTTCGGGGTCGACGTCGTGCCAGGGGGCGAGGACGAAGGCGCGCTGGTGGGCGCGGGGGTGGGGGAGGGTGAGGACGGGGTCCTCGGAGACGACGTCGGCGTAGGTGATGATGTCGACGTCGAGGGTGCGGGCGCCCCAGCGTTCTTCGCGGACGCGGTGGAAGGCTTCTTCGACGGCGTGGGCGCGCTCCAGGAGGGAGGAGGGCGGGAGGGTGGTGCGTACGAGGGTGACGGCGTTGAGGTAGGAGGGCTGGCTGCCGGGTTCGACGCCCCAGGGTTCGGTCTCGTAGACGGGGGAGACGGCTTTGACGCGGAGGCCGGGGGTGTCGGCGAGGGCGTCGAGGGCGCCTTGGAGGGTTTCCAGCCGGTTGCCGAGGTTGGCGCCGAGGGCGAGGACGGCCCAGCGGGGGTTGGAGAGGGTGGTGTCGGCGGCGTCGACGGTGGCGACGACGGAGGCCGGTACGGGCTGGACGGTGGGGTCGCTCTGTGTCGGCTTCATCGTCGGCTCCGGGTGATGGTGATGGTCACGTCGTCGAAGGGCACGGTGATGGGTGCGTCCGGCTTGTGGACGACGACTTCCACCTCTTGGACCCCTGCGTGGCTGAGGCATTGCTGGGCGATGCGCTCGGCGAGGGTTTCGATGAGGTCGACGGGCTCGCCCTGGACGACGTCGACGACTTCTTCGGCGACGATGCCGTAGTGCACGGTCTTCGCCAGGTCGTCGTCGGCCGCCGCGGGGCGGGTGTCCAGGCCGAGGACCAGGTCCACGATGAAGGTCTGGCCCTCCTCGCGCTCCTTGGGGAAGACGCCGTGGTGGCCTCGGGCCTTGAGGCCGCGCAGCGCGACACGATCCACGCGAATCACTCCTGCTGTCGTAGTTCGGGTGGCCACGCAGCCGGGTGCGGACGGCCGGGTGTCCATTGTCGAATCTACCTGCGGGGGCCGACAGCGCTTGCCCTCGGGGGCGGTGGGCGGGTCAGGCGGGGGGTTCGGTGCCGTTGGGGCCGGGTTGTTCGGGGGTGTCCTCGTCGGTGTCGGTGAGGACGGGTGAGGCGTGGTGGGACCAGATCTTCCAGCCTTGGGGGGTGCGGCGGAAGACGTTGGTGGCGACGACGAGCTGGCCGACGAGGGGGCCGAGCTCGGCGCCGTCTTCGGCGGGTCCGCCGCTGAGGATGTTCTCGGTGCAGGTGACGACGGCGGTGTCGTCGGTGAGGGAGATCTCCAGGTCGGTGAGGAAGAACTGGATGTACTCGGTGTTGGCCATGATCAGGGCGTAGGAGCGGAGGACGTCGCCGCGGCCGGTGAGGACGGGCCAGCCGGGGTGGACGCAGGTGATGGGGGTGGCGCCGTCGTCGAGCCAGAGGTCGGAGACGGTTTCGAAGTCGCCGGTTTCCATCGCTTCGTAGAAGGCGGTGTTGGCGGCTTCGACGGCGGTTTCGTCGGTGCTGCGGTCCGTGCGGCTCACGCGGCTCCTTCGACGGCTCGGGCGACTCGTACGGCGTCGGCGGTGGCGCGGACCTCGTGGACGCGGACGGCCCATGCGCCCGCGTGGGCGGCGAGTGCGGAGACGGCGGCGGTGGCGGCGTCGCGTTCGCGGGCGGGGGGTGGGGTGGCGCCTTCGCGGGTGAGGACGTGGCCGAGGAAGCGTTTGCGGGAGGCGGCGACGAGGAGGGGGCGGCCGAGGGTGCGGAGCTCGGGGAGGTGGGCGACGAGGGCGAGGTCGTGGGGGGCGAGTTTGGCGAAGCCGAGGCCGGGGTCGACGACGATGCGTTCGGGGTCGATGCCGCCGGTGACGACGGCGTCGAGGCGGGTGCGGAGTTCGGTGAGGACTTCGCCGACGACGTCGTCGTAGACGGCGAGGCTGTTCATGTCCTGGCTGAATCCGCGCCAGTGCATGACGACGAAGGGGACTTCGGCGGCGGCGACGGCGGGGACCATGTCGGGGTCGGCGAGTCCGCCGCTGACGTCGTTGACGAGGACGGCGCCGGCGTCGACGGCGCGGGCGGCGACGTGGGCGCGCATGGTGTCGACGGAGACGGTGACGCCTTCGGCGGCGAGGCCGCGGACGACGGGGACGACGCGGCGGAGTTCTTCTTCCTGGTCGACGCGGGTGGCGCCGGGGCGGGTGGATTCGCCGCCGACGTCGACGAGGTCGGCGCCTTGGGCGACGAGGTCGAGGCCGTGTTTGACGGCGGCCGTGGTGTCGAACCAGCGGCCGCCGTCGGAGAAGGAGTCGGGGGTCACGTTGACCACGCCCATGACCGCGCAGCGGTCCCACTCCGGCAGGCCTCGGGCGGTTCCCCGGTCGATCGTCGTACTCATGTGTCCAGCGTAGGGCCCGGGGGCGAGATCAGGCCGCGCGGATCTCGCGCTCGGCTGTGGGGGCGGTGATGACGTGGGGGCAGGGGCGGGGGGCTCGTGGGGTGCGTCTGCGGGTGAAGGGGCGGGGCAGGGAGAGGTTCACGAAGCCTTCGGCCTGCATGGCGGCGAGGCCGATGCGGGGGAGGTCGCGGCTGGTGCGGTAGACGACGAAGCGGGGTTCCCAGCGTGGCCGGAACTTGGCGTTGAACTTGTAGAGCGATTCGATCTGGAACCAGCGGGAGAGGAAGACGAGGAGTCCGCGCCAGACGCGGAGGACGGGTCCGGCTCCGATCTTCTCGCCGCGGGCGAGGGCGGCGCGGAACATGGCGAAGTTGAGGGAGACGCGTTCGATGCCGAGGTCGGGGGAGGCTTGGAGGGCGGCGACGATGAGGAGCTCGTTCATGCCGGGGTCGGCGGTGCGGTCGCGGCGCATGAGTTCGAGGGACATGCCGTCGGGGCCCCAGGGGACGAAGTGGATGATCGCCTTGAGGTCGCCGTAGGGGGTGTCGGTGTCGTCGGTCTTGTGGGCGGTCGCTATGACGGCGTCGCCGTCGCCGGGGGCGCCGATGCGGCCGAGGGCCATGGAGAAGCCGCGTTCGGTGTCGGTGCCGCGCCAGTCGGCGGCGGCGCGGCGGACGCGGGCGAGTTCGGCTTCGTCGAGGTCGCGGACGCGGCGGACGCGGGTGGTGTAGCCGTTGCGTTCGATGCGTTTGACCATTTGGCGGACGTTGCGCATGGCACGGCCGGAGAGGGAGAAGTCGGCGACGTCGACGACGGCCTCGTCGCCGAGTTCGAGGGCGTCGAGGCCGGTTTCGCGGGTCCAGACCTGGCCGCCGGTCTCGGAGCAGCCCATGACGGCGGGGGTCCAGGAGTGGGCTTTGGCTTCGTCCATGAAGCGTTCGATGGCGCCGGGCCAGGCTTCGACGTCGCCGATGGGGTCGCCGCTGGCGAGCATGACGCCGGAGACGACGCGGTAGCAGACGGCGGCTTTGCCGCTGGGGGAGAAGACGACGCCCTTGTCGCTGCGGAGGGCGAAGTGGCCGAGGGAGTCGCGGCCGCCGTGCTGGTCGAGGAGGGTGCGGAGTCGGGTCTCGTCGTCGGCGGTGAGGCGGGCGGCGGGGTGTTCGGGGCGGAAGGCGAGGTAGATGGTGGTGAGGGCGGTGAGCATGCCGAGGGCGCCGAGGGAGTAGCCGACGGTCCAGTCGACGCCCTTGGTGTAGGCGACGGGGCCTTCGACGCCGAAGAGTCCGTAGAGGACGTGTTCGAGGCGGTCGGTGAGGCTGGGGTCGCCGATGACGCGGCGGGGGTGGGCGCTGACGATGACGAGGCCGAGGGCGATGGATCCGGCGCCCATGACGACGAAGTTGGCGAGGGCGCGCCAGCGGCTGCGGGGGTCGGGGAGGGCGGCGAACTCGTTTCGGTGGCGGAGCAGGAGGGCGAGGAGGGCGAGGGAGAGGAGGGTGCCGAGGACGGAGTGGCGCCAGACGAACTGGGCGAGGCCGCCGAGGGGGAGGAGGACGACGGCGGCGCGCCAGGCGCGGCGTTTGTGGCGCTTGAGGCCGTGGGCGAGGAGCAGGAGGAGGACGCCGGCGCTGAGGGAGAGGGCGGCGGAGAGGGGGCCGAGGGTGCCGGGGAGGACTTCGGCGACGGCGTGCATGCGGCTGGCGCGGAAGCGGGGGAAGACGCCGGCGGCGATGTCGATGAGGCCGATGAGGGTGCAGGCCGTGCCGACGAGGGCGGGGACTTTCTCGGGGCGGGGGCCGCGGAGGATCCGGCGTACTCGAACCGGAACCATTCCTGATTTGTCCCCATCTACCGTGACAGACATGGCTTCCCGTGCTCCCGTGGTTCCTGTGGTCCCGCGAGGGGTCCTGCGAGGGTTCTCGACTCCGGTCGGGTCCCGTCGCGTGTTTCGGCGGGCTTCCTCCGGCTGGTGCGCCTTCTAGGACGGAGCCGTGCGGAGTCGGGTTCATCGGTGCGCAGGAAATTCTCGGAAAGAAGGCTCGGACGTCTCATGGGTCTCACCAGCAACAAGGTCCTTTGGTCGGCGGTGGTGTTGGCCGTGGTGCTGTTCGCGGCCACGGTGCTGCTGTGGCCGCGGCTGGCGCGCGGCGGGTGGCGGAGCGTGGTGGGGCGGGTGGGTCTGCTGCTCGTGACGCAGGTGGCGCTGTTCGCGGCGGTGGGCCTGGCGGCGAACCGGTCGTTCCTCTTCTACGGCTCGTGGGCGGACCTGTTCGGGCAGGAGCAGGACATGGGGGTGGTCGTCGACCACGGGGCGGGTTCGAAGGACGTGCGGGTGGTGGGGACGCGGGCGCTGGACGTGCCGGGCGGCGGCCGTCCGGCGGTCGGCGGCCAGATACAGCAGGTCGTCGTGGCGGGGGACCGGTCGGGCATCGTCTCGCCGGCGTACGTCTACCTGCCGCCGGAGTACTTCCAGCCGCGGTACGCGAAGCGGACGTTCCCGGCGGCGGTGGTGCTCACCGGGTACCCGGGCACGGCGGAGAACCTGATCAAGGGGCTGAAGTATCCGAAGACGGCCTACCTCCAGGCGAAGGAGGGGCGGATGCAGCCGATGGTCCTGGTGATGCTGCGGCCGACGGTGGCGCCGCCGCGGGACACCGAGTGCGTGGACGTGCCCGGGGGCCCGAAGACGGAGACGTTCTTCGCGGAGGACCTGCCGAGGGCCGTCTCGGAGACGTACCGGGTGGGGACGAAGCCCCGGAACTGGGGGTTCATGGGGAACTCGACGGGGGGGTACTGCGCTTTGAAGATCGCGTTGCGCCATCCGGACCGGTTCTCGGCGGGGGCGGGGTTCTCGGCGTACTACCGGGCGGCGGAGGACGTGACGACGGGTGACCTCTTCCACGGGGACGAGGCGCTGCGCCGGCGGTCGGACCTGCTGTGGAGCCTGGACCACCTGCCGCAGGGGGAGTCGTCGTTCCTGGTGACGACGTCGAAGCGGGGCGAGGACAACCTGAAGGGGACGCGGGAGTTCGTCCGGAAGGTGAAGAGCCCGGCGAAGGTCTCGTCGATCACGCTGGAGAGCGGCGGCCACAACTTCAACACGTGGAACCGCGAGATCCCGCCGGGCCTGGTCTGGATGGGCGGGAAGCTCAGCGCGGGCTGACGTTCACTCCGGGGTGGCCCGGCGCAGGGCGCGGTGGACGCCGGCCGGGGTGAGGACGCCGAGGGGCGTGCCGTCGGCGGTGGTGACCGTGAGGCGGCCGGTGTCGTGCTGGAGGAGTGCGGCGAGGGCGTCCTTGAGGGAGGTCCCGAGGGGTACGGGGGCGGGGGCGCCGTCCCCGGTCGTGGCGGCGTCCTTCGCCCACGGGTCGAGGTCGGCCTCGGTGACGGGGGTGACGACGAGCCGCTTGAGGCCGCGGTCGCTGCCGACGAAGTCCGCGACGTACGGGGTGGCGGGGGAGCCGAGGACGGTGGCGGGGGTGTCGAACTGCTCGATGCGGCCGTGCCCGTAGACGGCCATGCGGTCGCCCATGCGGACGGCTTCCTCGATGTCGTGGGTGACGAGGAGGACGGTCTTGCGGACGGTGGCCTGGAGGGCGAGGAACTCGTTCTGGAGGCGCTCGCGGACGACGGGGTCGACGGCGCCGAACGGTTCGTCCATGAGCAGGACGGGCGGGTCGGCGGCGAGGGCGCGGGCGACGCCGACGCGCTGGCGCTGTCCGCCGGACAGCTGGGCGGGGTAGCGGGGGCCGTACGTCGCCGGGTCGAGGCCGACGAGGTCGAGGAGTTCGGCGGCACGCGCGCGTGCGGCGGCCTTCTTCCAGCCGAGGAGGGCGGGGACGGTCGCCGTGTTGTCGAGGACCGTGCGGTGGGGGAAGAGCCCGACCTGCTGGATGACGTAGCCGATCTTGCGGCGCAGGGCGACCGGGTCGGCGCCGGCGATGTCCTCGCCGTCGACGAGGATGCGGCCCGAGGTCGGCTCGACGAGCCGGTTCACCATCGTCATCGTGGTCGTCTTGCCGCAGCCGGACGGCCCGACCAGGGTGACGAGTTCGCCTTCGGCGACCTCGAAGGAGAGGTCGTCGACGGCCGTGGTGCCGTCGGCGTACCGCTTGGTCACGTGCTCGAACCGGATCATGGTTCCCCATTCTGTCCCCTGGGCACCGGGGGTGTGTGAAGGGAGTGTTGCCGCATTGTGGCGGGTCCGGGGGATTGTCGGTGGCGGGGGTTAGGGTCGTCAGACAAGCGTTCGGGAGGGTGGACGGCCCGGGGGGAGGGACGATGAGCGCGCCGAACTGTCTGGTCGCGAACGACTGGATCTGCGGGGAGTATCTCCGCACCCGGAGCACGGAGTTGACGGAAGCGCTGCTCCAGCATGTGGGAATCACTGCCGCGTCCGTGCTGATCGCCCTCGCGGTCTCGGTCCCCCTCGCGCTGCTGGTGCGGGCCAGGCCCCGGTTCGCCGGACCCGTCCTCGGGCTGACCACCCTGCTCTACACGGTGCCGTCGCTCGCGATGTTCTCCCTGCTGCTGCCCTTCTTCGGCCTCTCCGCGGCGCTCGTGGTCACCGGCCTCGTGCTGTACGCCCTGACGATCCTCGTGCGGAACACGCTGGCCGGGCTCGCCGCGGTGCCCGCCGAGACGCGGGAGGCCGCCCGCGGCATGGGGTACGGCCCGTGGCGGCTGCTCTGGCAGGTCGAACTCCCGCTGGCGCTGCCGGTGCTGATGGCCGGCATACGCATGGCGACGGTCTCCACGATCGCGCTGACCACGGTCGGCTCGGTCGTCGGCCGTGGCGGCCTCGGCAATCTCATCGAGGATGCGCTGCCCACCTTCTTCAAGGCGCAGATGCTCGCCGCCTCCGCGCTGTGCGTCCTGCTCGCCGTCACCGCCGACCTGCTCCTCCTGGGCCTCCAGCGGCTGCTCACGCCGTGGACCCGGATACGGACCGCGCCGGGAGGTGGGTGAGGTGGGGGTCGTGACGGATGCCTGGGCCTGGCTCACCACCGGCGCGCACTGGACGGGCGAGGAGGGCATCGGGCAGCGCCTCGCCGAGCACGTGTACGTGAGCGGGGCGGCGCTGCTGATCGCCGCGGCGCTCGCGCTGCCGCTCGGCCTCTGGCTCGGCCACCTCGGCCGGGGCGGGGCCCTCGCGGTGAACGTGTCGAACGTGGGGCGGGCGGTCCCCGTCTTCGCGGTCCTCGCCCTCTTCATGGTGTCGCCCCTGCGGAACGCCGGCTACGTGCCGACCGTCGTGGCCCTGGTGCTCTTCGCGATACCCCCGCTCCTCACCAACGCGTACGTGGGGGTGCGGGAGGTCGACCGGTCCGCCGTGCGGGCCGCGCGCGGCATGGGGATGACCGGCGGCCAGCTCTTCCGGCAGGTCGAACTCCCGCTGGCCCGGCCGGTGGTGATGACCGGGGTGCGTTCGGCGGCGGTGCAGGTGGTGGCCACGGCGACGGTCGCGGCGATGGTCGGCCAGGGCGGTCTGGGCCGGATCATCACGGCCGGCTTCGCCACCTACGACACCGCGCAGGTGGTCGCGGGCGCCGTGCTCGTGGCCCTGCTCGCCCTGCTCGTGGAGGGCGTGCTGGTGGGCGCGGACCGACTGCTCGCGGGCCCGGCGCGGGCCCGCTGACCCGACGGCTGAACGAACGATCTGAGATGGGTGATTCGGTGAACAGGATCTCGCGCACCGCGGCTGCGGCGCTGGGCACGGCGGCGCTGACCGTCGCCCTCGCCGCGTGCGGCGGCGACAGCCTCGAAGGCAGCAAGAAGGGCTCCGGAAGCTCGGGCGGCTCCGACTCCGGCGGCGCGGCCGCCGGGGGCAAGGGCTCGCTGGTGGTCGGCGCGGCGGCGTTCACCGAGGCCAAGGTGCTCGCCGAGCTGTACGCGCAGTCGCTGGAGGCCGCCGGATACTCGGTGTCCGTCACGACCGTGAAGAACCGTGAACTGTACGAGCCGTCCCTGGAGAAGGGCGAGATCGACGTCGTACCGGAATACGCGGCGACGCTCGCGGAATTCCTCAACGCGAAGGTGAACGGGCCGAAGGCGCCCGAGGAGAAGCCGGTCGCCTCGGGCGACGCGGCGGCGACCGTCGAGGCGCTGAAGAAGCTCGCGGAACCGCGCGGTCTGAAGATCCTCGCGGTCGGCGGTGCCGTCGATCAGAACGCCTTCGCGGTGACGAGGGAATTCGCCGCGAAGAACAAGCTCACGACGCTTTCCGATCTCGGCCGTTCCAAGCTGAAGGTGAAGATCGCGGCCGGAGACGAATGCGCGGTGCGGCCGTTCTGCGCGCCCGGTCTGAAGAAGACGTACGGGATCGACGTGACCGGCATCGACCCCAAGGGCGTCGGCACCCCGCAGGCGAAGCAGGCCGTCAAGGACGGCGTGGACCAGCTGGTCCTGACCACCACCACGGACGCCACGATCGACGGCTACGGCCTCGTCTTCCTCACCGACGACAAGAAGCTGCAGAACGCCGACAACGTGCTGCCCGTCGTCAACGCGAAGGACGCCGGTTCCCCGGAGATAGCCGCCGCGCTCGACCGGCTCACCCGGGTGCTGACCACAGCGGATCTCGCCGAACTCAACCGCAAGGTGGACGCCGAGCGGGCGAAGCCGGAGGACGTCGCCAAGGCCTATCTCGCGGAGAAGGGGCTGGTCGACAAGTAGTCCGCGGGTGAGGGCAGTCGGCCCGAAACGGAACCGGAACGGCCGATATCCACTTCTCGCGGCGAGAAGTGGCCAAGAGATTGCCGGGGCGACACCCCACATGCCGCCTACGCACGGTAAATTTCAGGCCATGCCACGTGGACGCCACCGCCATTCCCCGCCTCTGCACAAGCTGCTGCCGCCCTCCGCGGTCGCCGGCGCCGCGGTCGTGTGCGCCGCGGCCGCCTGGCTGCCCGGCAACCTGGTGGTCGCCCGGCTGCTCGCCGCCGCCGCGGCGGCCGCGGCCGTCACCGGTGCCGTCCTCATGCGCAGCTGGGACCGGGAAGCCGGACTCCGGGTCGCCGAACTCGACCGGGCGCGCGCCGCCGACCAGTGGAAGGCCGAGGAGCGGACCGCCGAGCTGGAGTCCGACCTGGACGAGTCCCGCGCCCTGCGCGGCAAACTCGACGCCAAGCTCCGCGCCAAGCGCGTGGAACTCGCCGGACTGCGCGGCGAGCACGCCGACCTCCTCCGCCGGTACGCCACCGCCGAGACCGAGCGGGCCAGCGCCCTGGAAGGCGCCCGCGTCCTCGCCCTGGAGACCGCCTCCGACGCCAAGGCACTGCCGGCCGCCGGTTCCTCCCCCACCCCGGAGGACTACCGCCGCGCCGCCCAGGCCCTGCGCGACCTCCCCCGCAACGCCGCCGCACAGCAGGCCCGCCGCACCACCGAGGCCGCCCGCGCCCGCGACCTCGCCGAACGGGCCCGCGAAACGGAGGAGCCGCAGGGGAAGCACGCGGCGGCCGCCGGAACCGAACACACCCGCACGGCCGCCTCCACCCTCGCCCTCCCGCCGGCCGCGCCCGCCGCCACCGCCCTGCCCGCGGTGCCGACCGCCAGCGCGATCGTCCCCTACGCGGCCCGCAGGCCCGTCCCGCGCCCCGAAGGCGGCTTCGACTTCTTCGGTACGCAGAAGGCCGCCGCCATCGAGGCCGTCCAGGACACCGACCTCGCCGACGTCGTCGGCGAAGAGGTCCTCGCCGCCGAGACCTCCACCGACGCGCCCTTCCTCACCCCCGTCGCCGCGCCCACCCCGCCGCGCACCATCGGCCACGTCATCGACCTCACCGCCCACGACGAAACCGAACAACTCGACCTCGCCCACCTCCGCGGCGCCGTCAACTCCTGACCCCACCGGCACCGCCGCGGGTCCCGCGCACCCGGCGCCCGCGCCTGCGTCGGCCCCGCCGCCCGTGTGGGCCGCGCCCGCGCGCCGCCGTCGCCCACCGCCCGTGTGGGCAATCGTCCCGCCCCTGGCGGACGATTGCCCGCAACGGGGGGCGCGGGCGCGAGGGCGGGCACCGGCTCAGCGGAACGATTGCCCGCAACGGGGTGGGGGCGCAGGTCGCGGCGGGGGTTACTTGTCGATGTCGCCGACGACGAAGAAGAGGGAGCCGAGGATGGCGACCATGTCGGCGACGAGCGTGCCGGGGAGGAGTTCGACGAGCGCCTGGATGTTGTTGAAGGACGCGGAGCGGAGCTTGAGGCGGTAGGGGGTCTTCTCGCCCTTGGAGACGAGGTAGTAGCCGTTGACGCCGAGCGGGTTCTCGGTCCAGGCGTACGTGTGGCCCTCGGGCGCCTTGAGCACCTTCGGCAGCCGCTGGTTGATCGGCCCGGCGGGCAGCTCGGCCATGCGGTCGAGGCAGGCGTCGGCCAGGTCGAGGGAGTTGTGGGTCTGGTCGAGGAGGCACTCGAACCGGGCGAGGCAGTCGCCCTCGTCGCGCACGGCGACCCGCAGGGTGTCCTGGAGCTCCCCGTAGGCGAGGTAGGGCTCGTCGCGGCGGAGGTCGAAGTCGACGCCCGAGGCGCGGGCGATCGGCCCGGACACCCCGTACGCGTGCACGGCGGCCTGCGACAGGACGCCGATGCCGCGGGTGCGGCCGCGGAAGATCTCGTTGCCGAGGACGAGGCGGTCGTAGACGTCCATCCGCGACCGGACGTCGGCGACGGCCTGTCGGGCCCGGCCCAGCCATCCGGCGGGCAGGTCCTCCTTGAGGCCGCCGACCCGGTTGAACATGTAGTGCATCCGGCCGCCGGAGACCTCCTCCATGACCGCCTGGAGTTCCTCGCGTTCCCGGAAGGCGTGGAAGACGGGAGTGATTCCGCCCAGTTCGAGGGGGTACGAGCCGAGGAACATCAGGTGGTTGAGGACCCGGTTCAGCTCGGCGAGCAGCGTCCGCGTCCAGACGGCGCGCTCCGGGACCTCCATGCCGAGCATCCGCTCGACGGCCATGACCACGCCGAGTTCGTTGGAGAACGCGGAGAGCCAGTCGTGCCGGTTGGCCAGCATGATGATCTGCCGGTAGTCCCGGGCCTCGAAGAGCTTCTCGGCGCCCCGGTGCATGTATCCGATCACCGGCTCGGCCTCCCGCACGACCTCACCGTCGAGCACGAGCCGCAGCCGGAGCACTCCATGGGTCGAAGGGTGCTGCGGCCCGATGTTCAGCACCATGTCGGTGCTCTCCGCCGCCCCGCCGATCCCGACCGTCGTCTCCGTCATGCGGCCCAGTATCCCCCGTGCCCCCGACGCCCGTTCGCCCCGTTCACAGCGGGACCCGCTGGGTGAGCCAGAGGAAGTCGCCGAGGCCGCCGGGGGCGGTGAGTTCGGCGGCCTCGCCCGCCGAGGCGAGGGCGCGGACGTAGCCGACGGGGTCGGTCGAGGCCAGGGCGAGGGGCGGCCGCTCCCCGGACACGCCGAGCCGCCGCAGGGCCTCCCGCTGGGTGACCAGCTCGGGGCCGAGGCTAGGGCTAGGGCTAGGGCTAGGGGCAGGGGCAGGGGCAGGGGCGTGGGCCGTGGACGCGCCCGCGTGGGCGTCCGGCCCGGGCGCCGCGGCTCCGCCGGCGCCGTCGTAAGGCCGGGGTTCCCTGGCCGGTAGGCGGGGCTCCCCGGCCGGCAGGCCCCCGCAGGCGTCCATGGCGACGTGGGCGGTGAGGTCGCAGGTGCCGTCGGGGACCGGGGGGACCTCGCGACCCGCGCGGAAGCCGGTGAGGGTGCCGAAGGGCGGCCGGGCGCCGCGGACGTGGGCGTAGTCGACGGCGACCGCGCGGCCTGCGGTGAGGGAGGAGACGGCGAGGGCCCAGGCCCGGTCGCGGGGGAGCCCGATCTCGGCCCGGGCGCCCGGCTCGTGCAGGGGCCACCAGCGGGTCAGCCAGTCCGCGTCGGGGCCGGAGACGGGCGGGCCGAGCCGTTCGGTGCCGTCGGCGCGGACCTCCACGTACCGGGCGGTGCCGGTCGCGTCGGCCTCGGCGACGTCGACCGGCACGTTGTCGAGCCATTCGTTCGCGAAGAGGAGCCCGCGCACGCCCGGCGGGATGCGGTCGGTCCACTCGACGCGGGGGTCGAGCCCGGCGGGCCGGGCGGCGCGCTCCACGGCGACCGCCCGGACGGCGAGGCCGCTGCCGGCGGTCGCCGCGAGCACCCCGGTGAGCAGTTCGCCGCGTCCCGCGCCCACGTCCACCAGGTCCACCTCGGCCGATCCCAGCTCCTCCGCGACCTCGTGGAGCAGCCGGGCGACGGCCCCCGCGAAGAGCGGGGAGGCGTGCACGGAGGTGCGGAAGTGCCCCGCCGGTCCCTCGGGCCGCAGGTAGAAGCCCCCGGGGCCGTACAGCGCCCGTTCCGTGGCCTCGCGCCACCCCTGCCACTGACACGTCTCATCCGTCACGGGCTCCAGTCTCCACCTCGGGGAGTACGGGCTCCGCACCAAGGATCGACCCCACGGTTGATCCCTGCACCATCTCGCTGTCCCTACTCTGGGTGACGTGCAGCGCCTCTACGACTTCCTCCGCAGACACCCGACGGGCGTCGACACCTTCTGGGCCGTCGTCCTCCTCGGGTTCTCCCTGCTGTGGGTGGGATCGACCCACCCGGCGGCCGACCATCCCGTCGGCTCCGGTGTCGTCGCCGTGCTCTTCTCGCTGGTCGTGGCCCTGCGCCGGCGCGCGCCGGAGAAGATGCTGCTGCTCGCGGTCGCCCTCGGGGTCGTCCAGCTCGTGTTCGGCCTCGTGCCGTTCGTGGCCGACTTCGCCATGCTCGTGATCATCTTCACCGTCGCGGCGCACGACGGACCCCGCTGGGCGTCCCGGCTGGCACTCGCCGGCGGCCTCTGCGCCGCCACGCTCTCCCAGCTGAGATGGCCGATGGAGGACACCGAATCCGGCGCCGCCAAGGTCTTCTTCACGGTCATCATGACCGTGCCGTTCGTGCTGGCCTGGGTGCTCGGCGACTCGCTCCGCACCCGCCGGGCCTACTTCGCGCAGCTGGAGGAGCGGGCCTCCCGGCTGGAGAAGGAGCGCGAGGCCCAGGCCAAGGTCGCGGTCGCCGCCGAGCGGGCCCGGATCGCCCGCGAGCTGCACGACGTCGTCGCGCACAACGTGTCGGTGATGGTCGTCCAGGCCGACGGCGCCGCCTACGTGATGGACTCCTCCCCGCAGACCGCCAAGCAGGCCCTGGAGACCATCTCCACCACGGGCCGGCAGGCCCTCGCCGAGATGCGCCGGCTGCTCGGCATCCTGCGCACCGGGGAGCACCAGGAGGCCGGGGAGTACGTGCCCCAGCCCGACGTGCGGCAGATCGAGGACCTCGTCGAGCAGGTCCGGGGCGCCGGTCTCACCGTCGACTTCGCGATCGAGGGGAGCCCGCGCCCGCTGCCGAGCGGCGTCGAGCTCACCGCGTACCGGATCGTGCAGGAGGCCCTCACCAACACGCGCAAGCACGGCGGGCCGGACGTCGGAGCCAGCGTCCGCCTGGTCTACTTCGACGACGGTCTGGGGCTGCTCGTCGAGGACGACGGCCGGGGAGCGCCGCAGGAGATGTACGAGGACGGCGGCGCCGACGGCCGGGGCCATGGTCTGATCGGCATGCGGGAGCGGGTCGGCATGGTCGGCGGCACGCTGGACGCGGGCCCGCGTCCGGGCGGCGGATTCCGGATCAGCGCCCTGCTCCCCCTCAAGTCCGCGCACTGACGACCCTTAAGGAACTGACCTGATGTCCATCCGCGTGATGCTCGTCGACGACCAGGTGCTGCTGCGGACCGGTTTCCGCATGGTGCTCGCCGCCCAGCCGGACATGGAGGTCGTCGCGGAGGCGGGCGACGGCGTCGAGGCCCTCGAGGTACTGCGGTCCACGGCGGTCGACGTCGTCCTGATGGACGTGCGGATGCCGAAGCTGGACGGGGTGGAGACGACCCGGCGGATCTGTTCGGAGCCGGACGCCCCGAAGGTCCTGATCCTGACGACCTTCGACCTCGACGAGTACGCGTTCTCGGGGCTGAAGGCGGGGGCGAGCGGCTTCATGCTGAAGGACGTGCCGCCCGCGGAGCTGCTCGGCGCGATCCGCTCGGTGCACAGCGGCGACGCGGTGGTGGCGCCGTCCACCACCCGCCGGCTCCTGGACCGCTTCTCGCCGATGCTCCCGTCGTCGGGCAAGGAGCCCGAGCACAAGGGCCTCGAACGGCTGACGGACCGCGAGCGCGAGGTCATGATGCTCGTCGCCCAGGGCCTGTCGAACGGCGAGATCGCCGCCCGGCTCGTCCTCTCCGAGGCCACCGTCAAGACCCACGTGGGCCGCATCCTCACCAAGCTGGGCCTCCGCGACCGCGTCCAGGTCGTGGTCCTCGCGTACGAGTCCGGCCTGGTCCGCGCGGGCGGCGGCCCGGCCTGACCCCACCCACCGGCCGCTAGCGCTGTGACCGGAAGGGTTCACCGCCTCACGACGCCCGGCGCGGCACCTCGCCGCGTTGTCGGACCGCGCACGTACGTCCAGTACGAGCCGCGACCCTCCGCCTTGCGACGCGTCCCCTCGGCCCTGGCGGGCCTGGGGAGGCCCCGTGCACCGGACGCCGCGAACCGGCAGACCTTTCCGGCCACAGCACTAGCGCAGGACCGACTCCAGGAAGTCGCTGCCGAGGCGGGCGACGGCGGACACGTCGAGCTGGTGGAGGACGTACCGGCCGCGGCGCTGGGTGGTGAGCAGATCGGCCTTCCGCAGGACGGCCAGGTGCCGGGAGACCTCGGGGGCGGTGATGCCGTACGCGTCGGCGAGCTCGCTCGTCGTGTACGCGCCCCGGGCGAGGCTGCGGCACAGCCGCATCCGCATCGGATGGGCGACCGCCTCCAGGCGCCGCTTGACCGCCTCGACGGACGCGGTGCCGCCGAGGTCGCGGGTGGGCACGGGGTACTGGACGACGGGCTGCCAGCCGGGCGCGTGCAGGGCGAAGAGGTGCGGCCAGCCGAACGCGGTCGGCAGGAACGTCACTCCCGATCCCTCGGCGCTCGTACGGCCGTGGACCAGCTTGTCGACGACGATCCGGGAGCCCTGCTCGTCCTCCTCCAGGACCATCGCCGAGGAGGCGTCGGCGACGGCCTCGGCCAGGCCCTTGTGCCGCATCAGCTCGGTCTTGTGGCGGGCGTCGGCGGCGAGCTGGACCCGGACCCGGCGCCAGGTGTCGCCGAAGAAGGCTTCGTCGCAGTCCTCCAGGAGCCGCCGCACCCACGCGCGTGTGCCGGGCGGGTCGGCGAGCATCCGCTCCACGAACGCGGCCTGGCGCGGGCCGCGCGCGGCGGCCAGGTCGAGGACTCGGCGCCGCATCCGCTCGTCGACGAGCGGCGAGGGGGCGCCGTGCGGGTACTGGCTGGAGCAGGAGATCTCCAGGGCCGAGCCCACGAAGATCTCGTCGTCCACGCCGTCGAGGTCGTCCAGCTCCTCGGTGAGCGTCTCGCGCGGCCTGGCCGGCAGCAGGATGTCCGAGCGGGTGGAGCGCCACATGAAGTCGGCCTCGTGCAGCCGGTCCGCCAGCTCCGGCTTCAGCGCGGCCGCCGTCGTGGTCGTCCAGGCGTGCAGCCGGGCGTGGTGCGCGGGCTCGGCGAGGGCGTGCAGGGCCGCGCCCAGCTCCGCCAGTGGCGAGGGGCAGAAGACGATCCGCTCGCGCGGCAGTCCGGTGATGTCGATGGTCACGCTCACCCGTCCATGGTGCGGGGTGCGCCCCGGGCCCTGTCGCGTCGTTTGACGCGGGCCGTCAATCGACACGTCCGTCCGCCCCGGAACGCCGCCCCAGCCGCCCCGCCCCGGCCGTCGCTCCGCTGCCGGCCCTCGCCCCGCCCCAGCCGTGGCCGCCGTGTCGGCCGGCGCCCGGTGCCGGCCGCAGACCTCGAAGCCCGCCCCCGCCTCAGCCCTCGATCCGCGACAGGAAGTCCCGTACCGCCTCCTTCACGTCCTGCGCGGTCCAGGCGAGGCCGGGTGCCGTGACGGTGAGCTCGGTCGCCGCGACTCCGGGCGGGCCGCCCGCACCGGGGGAGAACCAGCGGCGGAAGAGGGCGGTGCCGGTGGCCTCGGTGGCCGCGACGGACGCGGCGGTGAGGGTGTCGGGGGAGTACGGCAGCCAGACCTGGAACTGGTGGGTGTGCGGGGTCTCGGGGTGGACGCGGGACCAGCCGATCCCGGCGTCGGCGAACGCCTCGCGGACCGCGTCGGCCACCACGCGCGCGTGGGCCGTGTACGAGGGCAGCCGGGGCAGCTCGACGTCGAGGCCCCGGAGGGCGGCGAGCGCGGCCGGGTACTGCTGGAAGAGCATGCCGCCGTAGCGGTGCCGCCAGATCCGGGCCTCCTCCATGACGTCCTCGGGGCCGGCGAGCGCGGCCCCGGACTGGCCGCCGAGGGACTTGTAGAACGAGACGTACACGCTGTCGGCGAGCCCGGCGATCTCCGCGAGGCCGCGGCCGAAGTGCGTCGGGCACTCCCACAGCCGGGCCCCGTCGAAGTGGACCACCGCGTCCCGCTCCCGGGCCGCCTCCACGACCCCGGTCAGTTCCTCCCAGGACGGCAGGACGAAGCCGGCGTCCCGCAGCGGGAGCTCCAGCATCAGGGTCCCGAAGGGCTCCGGGTGGTCGCGCACCTCCTCGGCGGTCGGCAGCCGCGGCGCGTCGGTCGGGTGGACCGTGCGCAGCCCGGAGACGGCGCCGAACGCCCCGTTCTCGTGGACCTCGGGGTGGGCGAGCGGGTGGAGGGCGACGACGGGGCTGCCGGTGCGGCCGGACCAGCAGCGGAGCGCGACCTGCTGGGCCATGGTGCCGGTCGGGAAGAACACGGCTGCGGGGAAGCCGAGCTCCTCGGCGACGCGTCGCTCCAGCTCCTCCACGAGCCCGTTCCCGTACGTGTCGACCGGCGCGTCGCCGTGGCTGGCGGCCTCCGCCCAGTCGGCCAGTTCGCGCAGCCGGGGGCCGACCGCGCCGTCCACGGAGGTGTCCCACAGTTTGCGGGCGGCGCCTCCCCACAGCCCGGCCCGGTACAGCCGGGCCGCTTCCTCGTCCACAGGGCTCACAGGGCTCACAGGATTCATGGGGTGATCATCACACCACCGCCCACACCCTGTGGACAGCCACGGGGCAGCGCGAAACGCTGGCGTAGCATGACCAGAAATCGTCCGGTACCCGCCGAGGACTGGAACGGAAGGCCGTCCCCACCGTGAACGCACCAGCAGCGCCAGAGCCCCGAGCCGAGGACCGACCCGCCCGGCTCACCGTCGGAGTCGTCGGCGCGGGCCGCGTGGGCCCCGCGCTCGCCGCCTCCCTCCGGCTCGCCGGACACCGTCCCGTCGCCGTGTCGGCGGTCTCCGACGCCTCGCGGCGCCGTGCCGCGGACCTCCTGCCCGACGTCCCGGTCGTCGAGCCCGCCCGCGTCCTCGCCCTCGCCGACCTGGTCCTCCTGACCGTCCCCGACGACGCCCTGCCGGGCCTGGTCGAGGGCCTCGCCGACACCGGGGCCGTACGGCCGGGACAGCTGGTCGTCCACACCTCCGGGCGGTACGGGGCGCGGGTCCTGGACCCCGCCCGCCGGGCCGGCGCCCTGCCGCTCGCGCTGCACCCCGCCATGACGTTCACCGGTACCGCGGTCGACGTCCAGCGGCTCGCCGGCTGCTCCTTCGGCGTCACCGCGCCCGAGGAGCTGCGGCTCGCCGCCGAGGCCCTGGTGATCGAGATGGGCGGCGAGCCCGAGTGGGTCGCCGAGGAGGCCCGCCCGCTCTACCACGCGGCCCTGGCCCTCGGCGCGAACCACCTGGTCACCCTGGTGGCCCAGTCGATGGAACTGCTCCGCAAGGCGGGCGTCGCCGCCCCCGACCGGATGCTCGGCCCGCTCCTCGGCGCCGCCCTGGACAACGCCCTGCGGTCCGGCGACGCGGCCCTCACCGGCCCCGTCGCGCGCGGTGACGCCGGCACGGTCGCCGCCCACGTCGCCGAGCTGCGCAAGCACGCGCCCGGCACCGTCGCCGGCTACCTGGCGATGGCCCGTACGACCGCCGACCGGGCGCTTGCCCACGGCCTGCTCAAGCCCGAACTGGCCGAGGACCTGCTGGGCGTGCTCGCCGCCGACAGCACCGGCCCCGCCGACGGGCCGCAAGGAGACGACCGATGACCCTGTCCGCCCGCAAGAGCGCCGAGGACGGCCGGACCGTCCGCCACCAGCCGGCGGAGCTGCTCCGCGCGGTCGAGGACCTCCAGGACGCCGTCGCGCACTGGAGCACGCCCGGCCGTACCGCCGTGGTCATGACCATGGGCGCCCTCCACGAGGGCCACGCCACCCTGATCAGGGCCGCACGCGAGCGCGTGGGCCACCAGGGCTTCGTCGTCGTCACCGTCTTCGTCAACCCGCTCCAGTTCGGCGCGGGCGAGGACCTCGACCGCTACCCGCGCACCCTCGACGCCGACCTGGAACTGGCCCTCGACGCGGGCGCGAGCGCCGTCTTCGCGCCCTCCGTCGACGAGGTCTACCCGGGCGGGGAGCCCCAGGTCCGCATCACGGCGGGCCCGATGGGCGAGCGCCTCGAAGGCGCCTCGCGGCCCGGCCACTTCGACGGCGTGCTGACCGTCGTCGCCAAGCTCCTCCACCTCACCGGCCCCGACCTGGCCTTCTTCGGCCAGAAGGACGCGCAGCAGCTGGCCCTGATCCGCCGGATGGTCCAGGACCTGAACTTCCCGGTCGAGATCGTCGGCGTGGACACCGTCCGCGAGGCCGACGGCCTCGCCCTGTCCAGCCGCAACCGCTACCTGTCGGCCGAGGAGCGCCGTACCGCGCTGGCGCTGTCCCGCGCGCTGTTCGCCGCCGGTGACCGGCTCGCCGCCCAGGAGGCGCTGCGCGCGCGTGCCACCTCCCTGCCCGGCGCCCAGGGCCGGGCCGAGAACCGTGCCGAGGGGCTCTCCCGGCTCGGCGAGGCCCGTGCTGCCGCCGACGCCCACGCGGTCGCCCAGGCCGCGGAGCGCGGCGGGGCCGAGGCCGTGCGGGCCGCGGCCCGCGCCGTCCTCGACGACGCGGCCAAGGTCCGGCCGCCGCTCGCCCTCGACTACCTGGCCCTCGTCGACCCGAGCGACTTCACCGAGGTCGACGACGACCACGACGGTCCCGCGATCCTCGCCGTCGCCGCGCGCGTGGGCGCCACCCGGCTGATCGACAACATCCCCCTCGTCTTCGGGACCCCCGTCCCGGGGACCACCGGGACCGGAACCACCGGGACCGGAACCACTCCGCTCGGAGCCGCCAAGTGACCGGAATACGGCTGCACGCCCCCGCGCCCGGCTGGGCCATCGAAGCCGACGTCGTCGTGGTCGGCTCCGGTGTCGCCGGTCTCACCGCCGCCCTGCGGTGCACCGCCGCCGGCCTCCGTACGGTCGTCGTCACCAAGGCGCGGCTCGACGACGGCTCGACCCGCTGGGCCCAGGGCGGCATCGCCGCCGCGCTCGGCGAGGGCGACACCCCCGAGCAGCACCTCGACGACACCCTGGTCGCCGGCGCCGGCCTCTGCGACGAGGACGCCGTCCGGCTGCTCGTCACCGAGGGCCCGGACGCCGTCCGCAGGCTGATCGCGACCGGCGCCGACTTCGACAAGAGCTCCGACGGCGAGATCGCGCTGACCCGCGAGGGCGGCCACCACCGCCGCCGGATCGCCCACGCGGGCGGCGACGCGACCGGCGCGGAGATCTCCCGCGCCCTGGTCGAGGCGATACGGGACCGGGGCGTCCGCTTCATCGAGCACGCCCTCGTGCTCGACCTCCTGACCGACGCCGAGGGCCGTACGGCGGGCGTGACCCTGCACGTGATGGGCGAGGGCCAGCACGACGGCGTCGGCGCCGTCCACGCGCCCGCGGTGGTCCTGGCCACCGGCGGCATGGGCCAGGTCTTCTCGGCCACCACCAACCCGGCCGTCTCCACCGGCGACGGCGTCGCGCTCGCCCTGCGGGCCGGCGCGGAGGTCTCCGACCTGGAGTTCGTCCAGTTCCACCCCACGGTGCTGTTCCTCGGCGCCGGTTCCGAGGGCCAGCAGCCGCTGGTCTCCGAGGCGGTGCGCGGCGAGGGCGCCCACCTGGTCGACGCCGACGGGGTCCGCTTCATGCTCGGGCAGCACGAGCTGGCCGAGCTCGCGCCCCGGGACATCGTCGCCAAGGCGATCACGCGGCGGATGCTGGAGCAGGGCACCGAGCACATGTACCTCGACGCCCGGCACTTCGGCGCCGAGATGTGGGAGCAGCGCTTCCCGACGATCCTGGCCGCCTGCCGCTCGCACGGCATCGACCCGGTGACCGAGCCGATCCCGGTCGCCCCCGCCGCCCACTACGCCTCCGGCGGCGTCCGCACCGACCTGCGCGGCCGGACCACGGTCCCCGGCCTGTACGCGTGCGGCGAGGTGGCCTGTACGGGCGTCCACGGCGCCAACCGGCTCGCCTCGAACTCGCTCCTGGAGGGCCTGGTCTTCGCCGAGCGGATCGCCGAGGACGTCACGGCCGCCGCCCCGCGCACGGTGGGTGCCCCGGTGCCGCACCCGGCGCCGGTGACCCTGCCGCTGCCGGTGGCGGGCACCCGGACCCGCGTCCAGCGGGTGATGACGGCCGGCGCGGGCGTGCTCCGCTCGGAGACCAGCCTGCGGACGGCCGCCGAGGCCCTCGACGCCCTGCACAGCGACGCCGTGGCCGGCGGCACGGACGACACCAAGGCCGCCGAGCCCGGTGTGGAGTCCTGGGAGACCACCAACCTGCTGTGCGTCGCCCGGGTCCTGGTCGCCGCGGCCCGCCGCCGCGAGGAGACCCGCGGCTGCCACTGGCGCGAGGACCGTCCGGACCGCGACGACGCGGACTGGCGCCGGCACCTCGTCGTGCGCCTCACGCCGGAGCGGGCCCTGGACGTCCGCACCACCGACACCTTCGACTTTCCCCCCACCGTCGACGCCCCCAGGGAGCCGTAAGTGAGCACGCCCGAGGAAGCCCGTCCCGAGCCCGTGGACGTCCCTCTGATCCAGATCAGCGCCCCCTCCGAGGCCGGCGGCTGCGGCGACGGCTGCGGCTGCGGCGGCGAGGGCGAGGAGTTCGAGTGCGGTCTCGACCCCGCGCTCGCCGAGCTCCTCGCCGAGGCCGGTCTCGACCCCGTCCAGGTCGAGGACATCGCCCACCTGGCGATCGCCGAGGACCTCGACGGCGGCGTCGACGTGACGACCGTGGCGACCGTCCCGGAGGACGCCGTCGCCACCGCCGACTTCACCGCCCGCGAGGCCGGTGTCGTGGCCGGTCTGAGGGTCGCCGAGGCCGTCCTGTCCATCGTCTGCGCGGACGAGTTCGAGGTCGAGCGGCACGTCGAGGACGGCGAGCGCGTCGAGGCCGGGCAGACGCTCCTCAGCGTCACCGCCCGCACCCGCGACCTGCTCACCGGCGAGCGCAGCGCGCTGAACATCCTGTGCCGCCTCTCCGGCATCGCCACCGCCACGCGCGCGTGGGCGGACGCCCTGGAGGGCACGAAGGCGAAGGTCCGCGACACCCGCAAGACCACCCCGGGCCTGCGCGCCCTGGAGAAGTACGCGGTCCGCTGCGGCGGCGGCGTCAACCACCGCATGTCGCTGTCCGACGCGGCCCTCGTCAAGGACAACCACGTGGTGGCGGCCGGCGGCGTCGCCGAGGCCTTCAAGGCCGTGCGGGAGCTGTTCCCCGAGGTGCCGATCGAGGTCGAGGTCGACACGATGCACCAGGTCCGCGAGGTCCTGGACGCGGGCGCCGACCTGATCCTGCTCGACAACTTCACCCCGATCGAGACCGAGGAGGCCGTCGCGATCGTCGCGGGCCGCGCGGTCCTGGAGTCCTCGGGCCGGCTGACCCTGGAGAACGCGGCGGCGTACGCGGCGACCGGCGTGGACTACCTGGCGGTCGGCGGGCTCACCCACTCCTCCCCGATCCTCGACATCGGCCTGGACCTGCGCGAGGTGCGGGCCTGATGCTGCTCACCATCGACGTCGGCAACACGCACACGGTCCTCGGCCTCTTCGACGGCGAGGAGATCGTCGAGCACTGGCGGATCTCCACGGACCCGCGCCGGACCGCCGACGAGATGGCGGTCCTGCTCCAGGGCCTCATGGGCATGCACCCGCTGCTCGGCGTCGAGCTGGGCGACGGCATCGAGGGGATCGCCATCTGCGCGACGGTCCCCTCGGTGCTGCACGAACTGCGCGAGGTGACCCGCCGGTACTACGGGGACGTGCCGGCGGTCCTGGTGGAGCCGGGCGTCAAGACGGGCGTCCCGGTCATCACCGACAACCCGAAGGAGGTCGGCGCGGACCGCATCATCAACGCGGCCGCGGCGGTCGAGCTGTACGGCGGTCCCGCGATCGTCGTCGACTTCGGCACGGCGACGACGTACGACGCGGTCACCGCGCGCGGCGAGTACGCGGGCGGGGCCATCGCGCCCGGCATCGAGATCTCGGTCGAGGCGCTGGGCGTGAAGGGCGCCATGCTCCGCAAGATCGAGCTGGCCCGCCCGCGCAACGTCATCGGCAAGAACACCGTCGAGGCGATGCAGTCCGGCATCATCTACGGCTACGCGGGCCAGGTCGACGGCGTCGTCGCCCGCATGAAGCGCGAGCTGGTCGGCCCGAACGGCGACCCCTCCGACGTCACCGTCATCGCCACGGGCGGGCTCGCCCCGATGGTCCTCGGCGAGTCGGCCGAGATCGACGAGCACGAGCCCTGGCTGACCCTGATCGGCCTGCGCCTGGTGTACGAGCGGAACGTCTCCCGCATGTGAGGCGGCGACCCGCGAGGGCCGCGGTCGCGGAAGCCGGCGCGGTGGACGATCATTCCGGCGCGCCGGAATGATCGCTAAGCAGAAATTGTCCGATTAGCGCGTAGTGTCGGCCCATGCCCACGCCATACGGATCCCGCGGCGGCATGGCGTTCAGCGCGGACGAGCTGCGTGTGCTCCGTCGTGCCCTTGCCACCGCCCTCCACCCCGCCCCCCTCCAGGACGAGGACGTCCAGGACTGCCTGCGCCTGGCCGAATCCGTGGACGAGGCCGTGCGCGAGGCCGGCCGGCTGCGCGCCTTCCTCCTGGCCGACCTGGCCCGCTACCGCGAGGCGCTGCCCGGGTCGCTCGGCGGCTACCTGGAGATGCTCAGGGACGCCCTGGCCGGCGGGTACGACCCCGCGGCCGACGACCTCGCCGCCCTGCGCGCGCTGCGGGGCAACGCGGAGGCCGCCGAGCTGCTCGCCCGCTGCCAGGTCCTCGCCGAGCGCTCCGTACGCGCCCGCCTGGCCCGGGTCTCCCGGGTCACCGTCGCCACGACGTCCGGCGCGCCCCGGGCCCGCCTGCTCGCGCTCCCCGGCGGGCGCGCGGCGGCCGACGAGCCCAAGCCCACCCCGCCGGTCCCGGCGGAGCGCCCGGTGCCCAAGCCCTCCGAGGTGTTCCCGCCGCGCCGCCGCCCCGTACCCCCGCCCCCGCCCGAGGAGCGGGCCGCCGGATAGCTACCCTGGTCGTCATGGACTACGTATCCGCGCTCCTGCCCCCCGTCGTGATGGCCGCGTTCTTCATCGGCCTCGTCGTCACGATCGTGAAGAGCCAGGGCGGCCCGAACAAGGCCAAGGAGGACGCGGTCGTGGACGCCGCGCTCGCCCGCGCCGAGGCCGCCCGCCAGGCGGACGGCACCACCGCCTCCTGACGACCGCCCCCTCGGGGGCGGCCACCGCGACACCCGGGACGCACGACCCTTCGAGGTCGTGCGTCCCTTTTGCTTCGTTTCCTTCCGTCAATGGACGTTAATCGGCCCCTTGCGCACTAAAGTGACGTTGTGCCCCGTCCATTGGGAGAGCTCGAAGACGCCGTCATGACGCGCGTCTGGCAATGGAACCGCCCGGTGACCGTCCGGGAAGTTCTGGAGGACCTCCAGCAGGAACGGTCCATCGCCTACACGACCGTCATGACCGTCATGGACAATCTCCATCAGAAGGGCTGGGTGCGCCGCGAAGTCGAAGGCCGCGCCTATCGATATACCGCGGTCTCCACCCGGGCCGCCTACTCGGCCGCCCTGATGAACGAGGCATGGGCCCAGAGCGACAACCCGGCCGCCGCCCTCGTCGCCTTCTTCGGGATGATGTCGCAGGACCAGCGCGAAGCCCTGAACGACGCCATCCGAATCGTCCAGCGCGACACTCCGCAGGCCACCCCGCCCGAGGAGGGCGCCGACGGAACCGGGGCCGGGGAGCGATAGCGTCCCCCCATGTCGACGCCCGCCTTCCCGGCCGCCTCCGCCAAAGCCGTCACCGTCCGCAGGGCCCGCACCACCGATGTCGCCGCGGTCCGCCGCCTCGTCGATCCTTTCGTGCAGCGCGGCATCCTGCTCGACAAGGCGACCGTGACCCTTTACGAGTCGATCCAGGAGTTCTGGGTCGCGGAACGCGACGACGACTCCACCGTCGTCGGCTGCGGCGCCCTCCACGTGATGTGGGAAGACCTCGCCGAAGTCCGCACTCTCGCCGTCGATCCCGACTTCAAGGGAGCCGGCGTCGGACATCAGGTGCTCGACAAGTTGTTGCACACGGCCCGATGGCTCGGGGTGCGGCGGGTATTCTGCCTGACCTTCGAAGTCGACTTCTTCGCGAAGCACGGCTTCGTCGAGATCGGCGAGACCCCGGTCGACGGAGATGTCTACAGCGAGCTCCTGCGTTCCTATGACGAGGGAGTCGCCGAGTTCCTCGGTCTCGAACGAGTGAAGCCGAACACCTTGGGCAACAGCCGGATGCTTCTGCACCTGTAACCCTATGTCCGAATCGCGCACGTTTCCCGCGTTGCCAGGGTTCTGAACCTCTGCCAGGGGTTTGTGTTTTTCCGGGAAAAGCGGTTTCCTTTCCGCGTACTGCATTTTCGATGAAAGGAAATCCGGTGGCACAGAAGGTTCAGGTCCTTCTTGTCGACGACCTCGACGGCGTCGAAGCGGACGAGACGGTGACGTTCGCGCTGGACGGGAAGACCTACGAGATCGACCTCACCACCGCCAACGCCGAAAAGCTCCGCGGCCTGCTGGAGCCGTACACCGCGGGTGGCCGTCGCACCGGTGGCCGCACCACGGGCGGTCGCGGCAAGGGCCGCGTCGCGGCCGGCAGCCCCGACACCGCCAAGATCCGCGCGTGGGCCAAGGAGAACGGCTACGACGTGAACGACCGCGGCCGCGTGCCCGCCACCGTCAAGGCGGCCTACGAGGACGCGAACCGCTGAGGCGACAGCTGCTGAGCCGCCGACCCCCGGGTACGGGCACTCAGCAGCCGCACCCGGTGGCACTCCGCGGCGGCGGCGGCCACGAGACGCACCAGGCAGGGGGCATCCGCACCGCCCCACGGAGCGGACCGCAGGGCCGGCAGCGAGGACTCGACCTCGCACCCCGGCACGGGAGCCCGCAGCCACACGGCGGCGCCCCGCGCGCCGGAGCCGCCGCGCCCCGGGGGAAGGGGCGCGGCCATCCGGCCGTCGGCGCCGAGACCGGCGAGATCCAGTGAGATCCCGCCCCACTCCAGCCAGTCGAGCAGTCCCGGGAGCTCCTCCGCGCTCCCCGCGGCCACCAGCAGCCGCATCCGGCGCCCCATCAGGGCCACCGGACCCGTCGCCGCGCCCATCCGGCGCAGCACACCCCGACCGGCCGCGGCGGGCAGCTCCAGGACGTCGAACCGCAGTCCGGTGACGAGCTGCACCGGCGGACCGGCCACCGTCGCCCAGCCGAGCGAGTCCTCGTACCACCGCGCGACGCCGCCGTCGATCGGCGTGCGGGGCGTCGGGACGGTGAGGGCCATGCCCGGGGAACTCCCGCGAGGGCGTGTTGGTTACGCCCCCGGCGGCTCCACGGTGACGTTCAGTGCTCCTTCGGACGCGCAAGGTGTCCGTGATGGGGCGTACGCGTGCATTCGACCGCGCAAGGGTGTTCGCTGGTAGCGGAGGGAACCGGGGTGCGCCGCATGGAGTGTCAGTCCATACGGGTAAGACATTCCTAGTGGAGAGGGGCGACTCGCGGGCTTCGGCGTCTCACGTTCGCCATCGGCGTAGTGATGGCGCGGGTAACTACTTGGCCTGCGGGAACATCGTCTCGCACCATCGGGTTGGAGCATTTGTCGGCTGTTCGGCAGCAGGTCTCCCCGCGGAAGAGGGGGTGATCCGGACGGATGTCGGCAGTTGGAATGAGCGGTCCCCGCTTGCGGGACTAAGCTGCGGAAGGACAGGGAGGGGATCGACCCCTAACTGACTGACCGCTCTGAGGAGCGATTAACGATGTTCGAGAGGTTCACCGACCGCGCGCGGCGGGTTGTCGTCCTGGCTCAGGAAGAAGCCCGGATGCTCAACCACAACTACATCGGCACCGAGCACATCCTTCTGGGCCTTATCCACGAGGGTGAGGGTGTCGCCGCTAAGGCCCTGGAGAGCCTCGGGATTTCGCTCGAGGCGGTCCGCCAGCAGGTGGAGGAGATCATCGGCCAGGGCCAGCAGGCCCCGTCCGGGCACATCCCCTTCACCCCTCGCGCCAAGAAGGTCCTGGAGCTCTCGCTCCGCGAGGCCCTCCAGCTCGGCCACAACTACATCGGCACCGAGCACATCCTGCTCGGCCTGATCCGCGAGGGCGAGGGCGTCGCCGCCCAGGTCCTCGTGAAGCTGGGCGCCGACCTCAACCGGGTGCGACAGCAGGTCATCCAGCTGCTCTCCGGCTACCAGGGCAAGGAAGCCGCCACGGCCGGCGGTCCTGCCGAGGGCACGCCCTCGACGTCCCTGGTCCTCGACCAGTTCGGCCGGAACCTCACCCAGGCGGCCCGCGAATCCAAGCTCGACCCGGTCATCGGGCGCGAGAAGGAGATCGAGCGGGTCATGCAGGTGCTGTCCCGCCGCACCAAGAACAACCCGGTCCTCATCGGTGAGCCCGGCGTCGGCAAGACCGCCGTCGTCGAAGGCCTCGCGCAGGCCATCGTCAAGGGCGAGGTGCCCGAGACCCTCAAGGACAAGCACCTCTACACCCTGGACCTCGGCGCGCTGGTCGCCGGCTCCCGCTACCGCGGTGACTTCGAGGAGCGCCTGAAGAAGGTCCTCAAGGAGATCCGCACCCGCGGCGACATCATCCTGTTCATCGACGAGCTCCACACCCTCGTGGGTGCGGGCGCCGCCGAGGGCGCGATCGACGCCGCCAGCATCCTCAAGCCGATGCTGGCCCGCGGTGAGCTCCAGACCATCGGTGCTACCACCCTCGACGAGTACCGCAAGTACCTGGAGAAGGACGCGGCCCTCGAGCGCCGCTTCCAGCCCATCCAGGTCGCCGAGCCGTCGCTGCCGCACACCATCGAGATCCTCAAGGGTCTGCGCGACCGGTACGAGGCCCACCACCGGGTCTCCATCACCGACGAGGCCCTCGTCCAGGCCGCGACCCTGGCCGACCGGTACATCTCGGACCGCTTCCTCCCGGACAAGGCGATCGACCTGATCGACGAGGCCGGCTCCCGGATGCGCATCCGCCGGATGACCGCGCCGCCGGACCTCCGCGAGTTCGACGAGAAGATCGCCGGCGTCCGCCGCGACAAGGAGTCCGCGATCGACTCGCAGGACTTCGAGAAGGCCGCCTCGCTCCGCGACAAGGAGAAGCAGCTCCTCGCCGCCAAGGCCAAGCGCGAGAAGGAGTGGAAGGCCGGCGACATGGACGTCGTCGCCGAGGTCGACGGCGAGCTGATCGCCGAGGTCCTCGCGACCGCCACCGGCATCCCGGTCTTCAAGCTGACCGAGGAGGAGTCCAGCCGCCTGCTCCGCATGGAGGACGAGCTCCACAAGCGCGTCATCGGCCAGAAGGACGCCGTCAAGGGCCTCTCGCGTGCCATCCGCCGTACGCGTGCCGGTCTGAAGGACCCCAAGCGCCCCGGTGGCTCGTTCATCTTCGCCGGTCCGTCCGGTGTCGGTAAGACCGAGCTTTCGAAGGCCCTCGCCGAATTCCTCTTCGGCGACGAGGACGCGATGATCTCCCTCGACATGTCGGAGTTCAGCGAGAAGCACACGGTTTCCCGCCTCTTCGGTTCGCCGCCCGGATACGTCGGCTACGAAGAGGGCGGCCAGCTCACCGAGAAGGTGCGCCGCAAGCCGTTCTCCGTCGTCCTCTTCGACGAGGTCGAGAAGGCCCACCCCGATATCTTCAATTCCCTTCTCCAGATCCTGGAGGACGGTCGCCTGACCGACTCCCAGGGCCGGGTCGTGGACTTCAAGAACACGGTGATCATCATGACCACCAACCTCGGGACCCGGGACATCTCGAAGGGCTTCAACCTGGGCTTCGCCGCCCAGGGCGACACGAAGTCCAACTACGAGCGGATGAAGGCGAAGGTCAGCGACGAGCTGAAGCAGCACTTCCGCCCCGAGTTCCTCAACCGTGTGGACGACATCATCGTCTTCCCGCAGCTGACCCAGGACGACATCCTCCAGATCGTCGACCTCATGATCAGCCGCGTCGACGAGCGCCTGAAGGACCGGGACATGGGCATCGAGCTCTCCCAGTCCGCGAAGGAGCTGCTGTCCAAGAAGGGCTACGACCCCGTGATGGGCGCCCGGCCGCTGCGCCGGACGATCCAGCGCGAGATCGAGGACACGCTCTCGGAGAAGATCCTCTTCGGCGAGCTGCGCCCCGGCCACATCGTGGTCGTGGACACGGAGGGCGAGGGCGAGGAGCGCACCTTCACCTTCCGCGGCGAGGAGAAGTCGGCCCTGCCGGACGCCCCGCCGATCGAGGCCACGGGCGGCACCGGCCCGAACCTCTCGAAGGACGCGTAAGGCGTAGCGCCTGAGCAGAGGGGCGGGGGGGGGGGGGGGGGGGGGGGGGGGGGGGGCCGCGGGCGGGGGGGGGGGGGGGGGGGGGGGGGGGGGGGGGGGGGGGGGGGGGGGGGGGGTGGGGGGGGGGGGGGGGGGGGGGGGGGGGGGGCGCGT
>NZ_JBIVPA010000001.1:26531-33039 GCF_044754405.1 Streptomyces sp. NPDC093089 | reverse complement strand
CGCCACACCCCCCGCCGCCGCCCCCCCCCCCCCCCCGGGGGGGGGCCCGGGCCCGGGGGCGGGGGGGGGGGGCCCCCCCCCCCCGGGGGGGGGCCCGCCCCCGCCCCTCTGTGCCTGCTACAGGATGCGGATGCCGGGCGGGAGGTGCTCGATGCCGGTGACTTCGGTTCCGACGGGGACGTACAGGTGCCTCAGCCGGTGGAGGGGCGCGAGGGGGGTCACGTCCCACCGGGTGCCGGGCGGCGCGTTGAGCATGAGGGTGTGGAGGTGGGGGAAGGCCTCGGCGATCCTCGCGAAGGGGGGATCGACGGGGCCGACCTCCACGTCGAGCATGGCCATCTGCGGCAGCCGGAGCGCTGCCAGGGCACCGAGCATTGCGCGTCCCGCGACGACGCCGGCCGCGTGAAGCCGCCGCACGCCGGGCAGCAGGGGGACGAGGAGGGCGATACCGCGCTCGGTGACCCCCTCCCTGATGTCCAGGTACTCGGGCCGCAGACCGGGCCGCGTCAGCGCGGCGGCCTGTTCGTCGCTCGCGACGGTGTAGGCGAGGCCGTCCGGGTCGAGTCTCGCGATGATCTTCTCGGCGTACTGCTCGGCGTCGAAGCGGGACCACCCCCAGACGAGCTGGGAACGGACCAGGAGGGCCGGGTGGCCGACGAAGCGGGCCAGATAGGGGATCGCCGCTTCGGAGGCGACATGGGTCGCCGCCGTCACCACCATCTGGGCCTCCCCGTCGCTCAGCCCCTCCGGCCCCGGCAGCAGGCCGAGGACCAGCCGGCCCACGGCGGCGAGCTCGCGGGCCTCGTCCGGATTGCGCGGCGGGATGACGACGGCCGTACGGGCGAGGACCTCCTCCCGCACCTTCGGGGGCACTTCCGTCGCGTGCTCCAGGGCGGTCGCCGCGAGGAGCACCAGACGCAGCCGGGTCCGCCGGTCCGGGGCCCGGTCCGCCGCGGCCAGCAGCTCGCGGAGGATCTCCGCGCACTCGCGTGGCCGCGCGTGGCCCACGGCCATGCGGATGACGTCCTCCCACTGGTCGTCCGCGGCGTGCCGGACCAGGACGCCGATGTCCCAGTGGTCGACCAGGGCCTTGGCCGCCAGGTAGTCCTGGAAGGTGCGGTGGACGAAGTCGATCGTGTCGGCCGTCGGTTCGCGCAGCAGGCCGCTGCGGTGGAGGAGGTGGGTGAAGACCGCGCCGGGCGGGTGTCCCGAGGCCTCCATGACGGCGGGGACCGCTTCGGCGATCACCGATTCCGCGTGGGCGCGGTCCATCTGGAGGCGGCCGTTCAGCGTCAGCCAGTACGCGAGGCGCTGGATCAGCTGGATCTGCGGGGCCTCGTCGAGGACGAGACCGGACGGGGCACCCATGTCGCGCTCGCGGTCGCGGCGGGAGAGGAGCATCGACAGGGCGGCCTCGTAGAGGGCCTTGCGGCCCCGGGGCAGGAAGCCGCGCCGGTCGCGGTGCAGGGCGCAGACGAGTCCGCACATGAGGGGGTTGGTGGCGAGCTGGGCGACGTGCTCGGCGCTGCGGAGGGCGTCGAGGAGCGGCTGCTCGTACGGCTCGGCCTCCGGCCCCGCCGCCCGGTGCCAGCGCCGTACGAAGGTGGTGACCTCCGCGGACGACATGGGGGAGAGCGCCAGCTCGGCGAAGCCCTCGGGGGCCAGCCAGTCGTCCCGTACGGCGGTGGGGCGCGAGGTCACGAGCCAGCGGTTGTCCTCGTACGTGTCGAGGAGACCGCGGAGCCAGTCGCGGGCCCGGCCGCGCTCGGCCTCGGGGATCTCGTCGATGCCGTCGACCAGGACGAGGCCCCGCCCGGCCGACAGGACCCGGTCGGCCCACCCGTCGGGCGGGGTGAGCGGGCAGCCGGCGGCGGGCAGGAAGCGGTCGGGCGCCGGGAGCCGCTCGCCGTGGCGGGTGAGGGCGCGCAGGGGGAGGACGAAGGGGATGCGTCCGTGGAGGTAGCCCATGCCGTCCGCCGGCTTCTCCGCCGCCGCGGAGGTCGTCAGCCACTGGACGAGCGTCGTCTTGCCCGCGCCGGCCGCTCCCCGGAGGAGGACCTTGTCGTGGCGGGCGAGCGCGAGGTCGGCGCGGGTGACGGCCGGGTGCCGCTCCTGGGGGTGCAGGGGGTCCGCCGGGTCCGCCCCGTGGTCCCCCGGGCCCGCCCCGCCGTCGATCGGCCCGGCCTCGGTGGTCTCCAGGGACAGATAAGCCACGTCCAGCGGCCACCGGTCCGGTGAGTCGTGCAGGTCGATGCCGTAGATGGTGAGGCGGCCGTGCTTCTTCGCCAGGTGGGCGAGGTACCGGCGCTCGAACGAGGCGTCCTGCCCGTCCGCCCGCGGTGTCCGTCGGATGACCTCGTCGATCTTCGCGATCAGCTCCGCCTGGCCGCGGGTCTGCTCCACCAGGCTGCGGGCGACGAACGTGGACCGCTGGGTGAAGAACTCCAGGAGGTGGAGGCAGGCCCACTCGGTCATCGACTCCAGGTAGAGGACCGAGTCGGTGGAGAGGCCGTCGGGCCGGGGGGCCGCCGTGCGCAGGCGGCGGGCGAGGTCGCGGTGGCCGAGGCGGACGGCCTGGACGTCGTCCATGTCGAGGTCGCCGAGGGCGAGCAGGGTCGTCCCCAGGGTGTGGGTGACTGCCTCCGCCTCGTCGGTGGGGAACGGGGTCTCGCCGGGGCCGCCGGCCGAGCGGTCGACGAGGGCGGCGGCGAGCTTCCGGACGTCCTTCTCCGTCAGCGTGCGCTTCTCGCCGCGGAAGGAGACGAGTGAGGAGAGCCGGACGGCCCGGTTCCCGCCCGTCAGACCGGCCCCCGGGCCGTCGCTGACCAGCAGTTTCTTCAGGAGTGGGCTGATCGCCGCCGACGCGAGCCGGGTGCCGATGAGTGCCGGTTCCATGTGTGTCCCCCTGAAGATCCCCGAATCGGCCAGCGTAGTGCCGGACGGCCGTTCGGGGGGGGGTCGGTCGCGTGACCCAGGTCCCATCGGCGGCCGTCGGCTGGTGACAAGGCGCACAGGCGTTTCGAGGGGTACTAGCCGGAATAGTGGCGACCTTTGGTGGCGAATCGGGACGTTTAGCGATCAAGTGCCGGGACTTTGGGCCCAGGGGTCCCGAACCGGGCGGTGAGCGGCCTTTCGGGCGGTTCCGGGCACTCGTGACGTGCGGATAAACCGTTTCCCTTGTGCCGGTATGTCCGGTTTCAGGAGTTGAAGGCAAGGCCGTCAAGGGTCGATCTCCCCCGGAGATCGCTACGACGCAATGTCGTAGATGGGGTGTTTTGGGATGGGTGGGGGTCCGGGTTACCAAGGATGAGCAAGCCCGACGCCGAGCACCGATCGCGTCGGGTCCCGTACTTCCCGGAGGTTTTCCCCCGTATGTCGAAGCGCGTCATGAACCCCGCCACCCGTACCGCCGCCGTCGCCCTCGCCGCCGCGGGTCTGGGAGCGTCGCTGGTGGCCGGAGCAGGGTCCGCCTTCGCCGCCGAGGGCAAGGCCGTCGCCCCGGTCGCCGCGACCGCGTCCGCCGCCGTCGCCGCCCAGGCGGAGACCCAGGCCCACGTCGCCGCCCAGGTGAAGGCCGCCGCCGCCAAGGCCGCAGCCCAGAAGGCCGCCACCGTGAAGGCCGTCGCCGTGAAGGCCACCCCGGTGAAGGCCGCCAAGAAGGCGACCCCGTCCTGGGTCAAGCCGGTCACCTCGTACACCCTGACCGCCAGCTACAACCAGGGCGGCGCCATGTGGGCCCACAAGCACTCCGGCCAGGACTTCGCCGTCCCGGTCGGCACCCCGGTCAAGGCCGCGGGTGCGGGCACCGTCGTGAAGGCCGGCCCGAACGGCGGCGGCGACGGCCCCGCGTACGGCAACGCGATCGTCGTCAAGCACGCCAACGGCAAGTACTCGCAGTACGCCCACCTGTCGAAGATCAAGGTCAACGTCGGCCAGAAGGTCGCCGCCGGTCAGCAGATCGCCCTCTCGGGCAACACCGGCAACTCCTCCGGCCCGCACCTGCACTTCGAGATCCGTACGACCCCGAACTACGGCTCCGCCCTGAACCCGGCCGCCTTCCTGCGGTCCCACGGCGTGAGCATCTGAGCTCCCGCTCCCTGAACTCCCGCTAACCGGCCCCGTGGGCCTGGTTCAGCAGATCGAGGGCGACCTCGAGGACGGCTTCGCGCTTCTCCTCGGGGTCGCCCTCGACGTTGTCCATGAAGAACATCCCCGCGTGCAGCGTGAAGATCGCGCTCACGCAGCGGACCCGGTCGCGCACCGCGAAGTCCGGCTCCTGGATCAGCCCGCTCAGTTCGAGCATCCGCTCCTTGAACGTCAGGCCGATGCTCAGCTCGCGGACGGCCGCCTGGTTCTCCTGCATGAAGCGGAACAGCGGGTACGCGCTGATCAGCGACTCCTGGTAGCGGCGCAGGATCTCCTCCCTGACCTCCAGCGTCCGCGGCTGCTCCCGCGCCCAGGTGATCAGCTCGTCCACGGGCCGGGTGAGGTCCTGGAAGATGCCGATGATGATGTCTTCCTTGGTCTTGAAGTGGTAGTACAGCGCGGCCTTGGTGACGTCGAGGCGCTCGGCGATCTCGCGGAGCGAGGTCTTCTCGTACCCCTGCTCGGCGAAGAGCTCCAGCGCCACGTCCTGGATGCGCTGGCGGGTGTTGCCTCGGGCCATGGCTGCTCTCCACTTTCCAGAAAACTTACTTGACGACCGGCAAGTTACGGGCCTACCGTCCCCAGTGTAGTAACTAGCCGGGCGGCAAGTAAGTAAGGGAATGAGATGGCGACGAGCGTGACCGTGCAAGCAGCCGAGGAGAAGGCACCGCCGGCGCGCAGCGTCCGTGTGGTCCTCCTCGCCCTGATGATCGCGATGCTGCTCGCGATGCTCGACAACATGATCATCGGCACCGCGATGCCGACGATCGTCGGCGAGCTCGGCGGCCTGGAGCACCTCTCCTGGGTCGTCACCGCCTACACCCTGGCCACCGCCGCCTCCACCCCCCTCTGGGGCAAGCTCGGCGACATGTTCGGCCGCAAGGGCGTCTTCCTCACCTCGATCGTGATCTTCCTGATCGGCTCGGCGCTCAGCGGCATGGCCCAGGACATGGGCCAGCTCATCGGCTTCCGCACCGTCCAGGGCCTCGGCGCCGGCGGCCTCATGGTCGGCGTCATGGCGATCATCGGCGACCTGATCCCGCCCCGCGAGCGCGGCAAGTACCAGGGCATGATGGCCGGCGTGATGGCCCTCGCCATGATCGGCGGACCGCTCGTCGGCGGCACCATCACCGACCACTGGGGCTGGCGCTGGTCCTTCTACATCAACCTGCCGCTCGGCGCCGTCGCCCTCGCCATGGTCACCACCGTCCTGCACCTGCCCAAGAAGCAGCGCGCCACCGGCACCCGGATCGACTTCCTCGGCGCCGGACTGCTGACCGCCGGCATCACCGCGATCGTCCTCGTCACCACCTGGGGCGGTACGGAGTACGCCTGGGGCTCGGCCACGATCGTCGGCCTCGCCGTCGGCGGAGCCGCCGCACTCGCCGCGTTCCTCTTCGTCGAGACCCGGGCGAGCGACCCGATCATGCCGCTGCACATCTTCCGCAGCCGCAACTTCACCCTGATGTCCCTGATCGGCTTCATCACCGGCTTCGTGATGTTCGGCGCGGTCCTCTACCTGCCGATCTTCCAGCAGTCCGTCCAGGGCGCCTCCGCGACCAACTCCGGCCTGCTGCTCCTGCCGATGCTGCTGTCGATGATGGTGGTCTCGCTGGTCGTCGGCCGGGTCACCACCAGCACCGGCAAGTACAAGGTCTTCCCGATCGTCGGCGGGGCCCTCATGGTCGTCGGCCTCTTCCTCCTCTCCACGATGGACACCGGCACCTCGCGCCTGGTCTCCGGCGTCTGGATGGCCGTCCTCGGCGCCGGCATGGGCTTCCTCATGCAGATCACCATGCTGGTCGCCCAGAACAGCGTGGAGATGAAGGACATGGGCGTCGCCTCCTCCTCCACCACCCTGTTCCGGACGCTCGGCTCCTCCTTCGGCGTCGCGATCATGGGCGCGCTGTTCACCAGCCGCGTCCAGGACGAGATGGCGGCCCGCGGCGGGTCCGGGCTGACCGAGCGGACCGCCCAGCTCGACGCGGCCAGCCTCGCCAAGCTGCCCGCGGCGCTCCGCGAGGCCTACCAGCACGCGGTCGCCACCGGCACCCACGGCGCCTTCCTGCTCGCCTCGGCCGTCGCCGTCCTCGGCTTCGCCCTCGCCTTCTTCGTCAAGGAGGTCACGCTCCGCGGCGCGGGCCCGGCGGCGGTGCCGAAGCCCGCGGCGGACGACGACAGCGCCAAGGTCGCCGAGACGGTCTGATCCTCCGGCACGCGCGTACGGGAGTGGGGGGGGGGGGGGGGGGGGGGGGGCCCCCCCCCCCCCCCCCCCCCCGGCCCCCCCCCGCCCCCCCCCCCGCCGCCGCCCCCGCGCCGGCCCCCCCCCGCCCCCCCCCCCCCCCCCCCCCCCCCCCCCCCC
>NZ_JBIVPA010000001.1:0-26525 GCF_044754405.1 Streptomyces sp. NPDC093089 | reverse complement strand
GGTCGCGGGGGGGTTGGTCTCCCTCCGCGCCGCGGGCGTGGGGGTGGTGCGCGCCGGGCCGGGGGGGGGGGGGGGGGGGCGGCCCGCCCCCCCCCCCCCCCCCCCCCACCCCCGTACGCCCGGGGCCGCGCCTGCCGTCCGCCCGAGGACGCGCGCCTGCCGTCTGCCCAGGGCCCCGCCCCGTCACCGCCGTACGCCCGTCACCGCCGTACGCCTGGCCCCGGCTCTCCCGGCCCCGGCTCTCCCGGCCCCGGCTCTCCCGGCCCCGGCTCCCGGCCCCGTCACTCCGGCAGGCGCAGGATCGGGAAGCTGCCCGTGCTCGTCGGGGCGTGGTCGGGCAGCCACAGGACCGCGATGGCGCCGCCGACCCCGTTCGGGGCCCCCTCGGAGGCCACGTTCCGGAAGGTCAGCCGGGCGCCGAGGACCCGCGCCTGGCCCACCGCGATCGTCAGGCCGAGGCCGTGCCCCTGGCCCGCGCGGTCGCTCGTGCCCGTACGGAACCGGCTCGGCCCCTCCTTGAGGAGCGCCTCGGGGAACCCGGGGCCGTGGTCGCGGACGCGCACCACACGGCCCTCGACGGTGACCTCGACCGGCGGCTTGCCGTGCTTGGCCGCGTTCGCGAGGAGGTTGCCGAGGACGCGTTCCAGGCGCCGCGGGTCGGTGTTCACCCAGGAGTCGTGGACGACCCGGACGACCACCTCGGGGTCCAGGACCCGCACCCGCCGCTCGACGAACTCGCCGAGCGCGATCTCCTGGAGCTCGGCCCGCTCCGACGCGCTGTCCAGCCGGGCCACCTCCAGGACGTCCTCGACGAGGGTCCGCATCGCCTGCGCCCGGTCCCGCACGAGCTCGGTCGGACGGCCGGGCGGCAGCAGTTCGGCGGCCGTGAGCAGCCCGGTCACCGGGGTGCGCAGCTCGTGCGCGATGTCCGCGGTGACCCGGCGCTCGGCCTCGATCCGCTCGTTCAGGGCGTCGGTCAGGGCGTCGACCGCCCACGCCAGGTCGTCGGTCTCGTCCCGTACGACCCCGCCGACGGCGTCCCGCACCCGCACGTCCGTGTTGCCCTGGGCGACCCGGCCGGCCGCGACGGCGGCCTTCCGGAGCCGCCGGGAGATCCGGCCGCCGATCAGGACGCCGAGGGCGCAGCCGCCGAAGACCACCGAGACCGAGCCGACGACCAGCGCCCGGTCCAGATCGTTCATGATCGTCGCGCTGCGGTCGGCGAAGGGGATGTGCAGCGACAGGACGTCGCCGCTGGCCAGCGGCACGGCGGCCCACACGTCGGGCGGCCCGCCGTGCCGGTGTTCCTGCACGTACGTGCCGCGCCGGTTGTCCCGCATCAGCTGGTCGAGCTGGTCCGGCAGCGCCGGGTCGTTGATCTTCGTGCCGAAGCGGGGGTCCTTGGGCTTCGACGTCTCGTACATCCGCTGGGCGAAGAGCAGCCGCTCCATCTGGACCTCGCGCGCGTTGTCGAGCATCGAGATCCGGGCCGCGTTGTGCACGACGATGCTGAGGGTGACCGCGATGAGGGCGCCGACCGCCGCGATGGCGACGGCGATCTTCCAGCGGACCCCGGTCCTGAGGGGGAACAGCTTCACCGGACCGGGCCCGTCTCGGGGGAGGGGGTGCGGGGGGCCATGCCGGGCTAGCTCTTGAGCTTGTAGCCGAAGCCGCGGACCGTCTCGATCCGGTCCTGGCCGATCTTGGCGCGCAGCCGCTGCACGTGGACGTCGACGACCCGGGTGTCGCCGCCCCAGCCGTAGTCCCAGACCCGCTCCAGGAGCTTGTCCCGGGACAGTACGGTGCCGGGCGCGGCCGAGAACTCCAGGAGCAGCCGCATCTCGGTCGGGGTCAGCGCCACCGGCTGCCCGCCCTTGCGGACCTCCATGCCCTCGGTGTCGACCTCCAGGTCGCCGAAGACCAGGAGCCCGCCGTCGCCCGGCGCGTCCCCGTGCTCGCCGGCGCCCGCCCCGCCCGCGTGCCCGAAGCGGCGCAGCACGGCCCGGATGCGGGCCATGAGCACCGAGCCGTCGAAGGGCTTGGTGACGTAGTCGTCGGCACCGGCCTCCAGGCCGAGGACGACGTCGATCGAGTCGGCGCGCGCCGACAGCATGATGACCGGCACCGTCGATTCGTCGCGGATGCGGCGGCAGAGGCTGACGCCGTCCATGCCGGGCAGCATCACGTCGAGCAGGGCGATGTCCGGCCGCTGCGCCCGGAAGGCGTCGAGGCCGGAGAGGCCGTCGGGCATGGCCGTGACGCGGAAGCCGTCCCGCTCCAGGGCGAGCTGGGTGGCCTCACGGATCACGTCGTCGTCCTCGACGAACAGGACATGGGTTTCGGCCATCGTGCGTGTCCTTCGGGCTGCGGTCGGGCTGCGGTCGGTCGGTCCGGGCTGAGGTCGGTCCTGCTGCGGTCGGTCCGCGATCGGTCGGTCTGGATCTGGGTCTGCGGTGCGCGGGCTGCGGTCGGTCGGGCTGTGGGCCGGGCCCTGCGATCCGGGCGCCTCAGCCGGTGGCCGGCGCGCTGGGCGCGGGCTCGTCCATGCCGTCGCCGACCGCCCGGCTGAAGTCGTTGTGCACCCAGTCGTGCTGGACGAACCTGTTCCCCGACCAGCGGTACGTGATCACGTCCTCGCCCGAGGGGTACGCGACCGGGTCGCCCTTCGCGTACACCTGCTGGGTGACGACGAGGTCGCCGCGGTCGATCGTGGCGTACACGGCGGGGTCCTCGGTCATGAAGACGTTCACGTACCGGTCGCTCTGCATGCGGTAGACGTACGTGCCAATGCCGACGGCGTCACCGCAGGTCATGACGTTGACGACGACGTCGGGCGCCGGAGCGCCGGTGAGGTTTCCGTACGAGGCGTCCACCGGGTAGACGTCCGCGACACACGGCTTCAGATCGTTCTTGAGCCGCTCGCCGATCTTCGGATCGGCCTTGAGGAGCGCGATCGGATCGACCCGCTCGGCGGACTGCGGGCCGCCGGTCGCGGACGCGGAGGGGGTGGGCGCCGCCGCGGCCACCTCGTCGGTGCGGGCCGCGCCCTCGTCGCGGGAGCCGGTGCCGCCGGTGGAGCAGGAGGCCAGCGAGAGCCCGGCGACGACGAGCCCGGCCACCGCCGTCACGCCCGCCGCGGCGGCACGCCGAGGGCGGCGCCGTCCGGTCCGGAACCGGTCGCCGCCGCCGCTCGCGCAGGGGTCGCCGTCGTGGCGTCTGCCGCCGTCGGCTCCGTCGTCTAGGCCGCGCACCGCTCCTGCCCCCCTTCGTCACCTCGTACGGTCGCCCGCTCCCCGGTCCGTCCCAGGGTGCGGGCGTCGAGGTCGCGGCTCTCCAGCTCCTGGCGGAGCCGGGCGAGCGCGCGGTGGAGCGTCGACTTCACCGTACCCGTCGACATGCCGAGCGCCGCCGCCGTCTCCTCGGTGCTCATCTGCTCCCAGTGCCGCAGGACGACGACGCTGCGCTGCTTCGGCGCCAGCACCTTCAGGACGTCCATGAGCAGGGCCCGGTCGGCGTGCTGCTCGGTCGCGTCGTCGACGCGGGCGTCGGGCAGCTGCTCGGTGGGGACCTCGTCGAGCTTGCGGGAGCGCCACCACTCGGTCCGGGTGTTGATCATGACGCGGCGCAGGTAGGCGTCGGCCAGGGACTTGTCGGCGATGCCGTCCCAGCGGCCGAACGTGCGGGCCAGCGCCGTCTGGAGCAGGTCCTGGGCGTCGACGGGGTCGGCGACGAGCCGGCGGGCGCTGCGCAGCAGCGCGTCCTGCCGTGTGCGTACGTACTCCTCGAAGTCGAGCACCTCGCCGTGCCTCATCCGAACCGCCTCCGATCCCCGTGACCAGCTCTGTTCCTCGTGTCGTCGCCGACGCTACGGAGCAGTTGTCACGGAGCTGTGCGGGGCAGCCGTCGGCGGACGCACGGCTACCCATCGGTTGTGTAACAGAGGGGTCGGATGAGGTTTGGGGAGCGGAGGGCCCGGGTGCTCAGGAGAGCGGCAGCCGGTAGTGGCCGTTCTCCAGCGGTTCGACGAGGCCGTCCGCGACCAGGCCGTCGAGGGCCCTGGCCCGCTGCACCGGCTCGTCCCAGACCGCGTCCAGGGCCGCCTGCGCCACCGGGTCGGTCGACTCGCGCAGTACGGCGAGCAGCCGGCCCCGCACCTGCCGGTCGGTGCCGGCGTACGTCTGGCCGCGCCGCGGCGGGCCGTCGTGCGCCGGCTTGCCGGCCAGCCGCCAGGCGCACCGGGTGGCGATCGGGCAGCGCCCGCAGTCCTCGTTCTTCGCCGTGCACACCAGCGCGCCCAGCTCCATCGAGGCGGCGGCCCAGCGGGAGGCCGTCCCCTCGTCCTCCGGCAGCAGGGCGCGGGCCAGGCGCCGCTCGGCGGCCGTGGTCGCGTTCGGCGGGTACTGGACGCCGGTCGCCGCCCGCGCGAAGACCCGGCGCACGTTGGTGTCCAGGACCGCGTGGCGCTGGCCGTACGCGAAGGAGGCCACCGCGGCCGCCGTGTACTCGCCGATGCCGGGCAGCGCGAGGAGCTGGCCGTGGTCGCTCGGCACGTCGCCGCGGTGCCGCTCCGTTATGGCCACGGCCGCGGCGTGCAGCCGCAGCGCCCGGCGCGGGTAGCCGAGCCGGCCCCAGGCGCGTACCGCCTCGCCGGGTGCCTCGGCGGCCAGGTCGGCCGGTCGCGGCCAGCGCGCGAGCCACTGCTCGTACACAGGGAGGACCCGGACGACCGGGGTCTGCTGGAGCATGAACTCGCTGACCATGACCCCCCAGGCGCCGGCCTCGGGGCGGCGCCAGGGCAGGTCGCGGGCGTGCCGGTCGAACCAGGCGAGGACGGGCCCGTGGAGCTCGGCGGGGAGCTCGGGGGCCACGGGGGACGTGGGGGGAGTGTCAGTGGAAGTCATGGCACCCCCGATCCTGGCACGTCCGCGGCGGGATCAGTACGCGCCGTGGCGCGCGCGAGAGCGCCGCTCGGAGTGCGCCGGGGCGTGCGTGGCGGCGTGCGCCGCCTGTCCGCGCCCCGCACACCACGCCACGGCCGGGTTGCGGCTCGACCTCGCCGTCTCCACCACGGAGCGCACCGGCCGCTCGGCGGCCTTCATGACGAGGAAGGCGACGAGGGCGCCGACGAGCAGGCCGACGGTCACGTCGTGCGGGTAGTGCACCCCGACGAAGACCCGGGAGAACGCCATGAGCAGCGCCATCGGCGCGGTCAGCCAGACGATCCCTCGCCAGGACAGGGCGAGCGCCAGGGCGGCGGCACCGGCGATGGCCGAGTGGTTGCTGGGGAAGGACCAGTCGCCGTGCGGCGGGCAGGCGACGAGCGAGGCGGGCGCCCCGGCGACCGCGCGGCAGGGGCGTTCCTCGTCGACCAGCGACTTGAACGCCTCGCTCGCCACGTACCCGAAGGCGGTGGCCAGAGGGGCGAGCAGCGCGAGCGTCATGGCCCGGCTCGACCCGTCGCGCGAGCGCCACCAGCCGGCCAGGAACAGCACGCCGAAGAGCAGCAGTCCGGCCTCGGTCCAGACCTCGGCGAGCCACTGGAACCAGTGGGGGGTGGAGTGGGCGAAGTCGGCGACGTCGAGATACAGACGGTCGGAGAGGTCGAGGAGGGTGTTCATGGTGGACGACGCTAACCGGAATTCCGACTCCGCCGCCCCGGGCCAACGGCCAGAGCGACCCCCGACGAAAGTGGGGGCTCGCGATTCGCTCCGGTTCCTACCGATTTCACCTGCGCGTACGGGAAGAGTTCCCGGAACTGAGGGATGTGATCATCGGCAAAACTTGGCGTCTCGGGCGGCGGGTGGGGCGGGAGTTGGACCGGATCTCTCGTAAGGTTCGGGTCGTGGGATCTTTGCGCAATCCGGTCGGGCCGCTTCCCTCCACCATCTACTGGCGACGGAGGGCGGTCGCGGTATGCCTGGTGGCGCTGCTCGCCCTGCTCGCCGCATGGGCCGTCACCTCGGGTGACGGGGGCGGGAAGAAGCCGGACGACGCCGCCAACGGCTCCACGTCCGCCCCTCCCTCGATCACTCCCGGACCCTCCGGCACCGGCACCGCGATCAGCCAACAGCCCGGCGGGCGCGACGAGTCGGGCGAATCGGGCGACACCGACGGATCCGACGGCTCGGGCACCGGCGCGGACGCGGGTACCGACGCCGGTACGGACGCGGGTACGGACTCCGGGACGGCCGGCACCGGCGGCAAGAACGGCGACACCGACGGTGCCGGCGGCGACGGCGGCGCGGGCACCGGCGCGGGACAGCAGGTCCCGGCGAACTCCCCGCTCCCGAACTGCCCCGCCGGCGCGCTCCAATTGACGCTCCGCACCACCAAGGTCGCCTACGAGGCGGGGGAGAAGCCGCGCTTCCAGCTCGTCGCCGAGAACACCTCGAACACCGCCTGCAAGGCCGACTTCGGGCCCCGCGCCGCGGTCCTGACGGTCAGCGACGACCGCGACGACGAGATCTGGTCCTCCGCCGACTGCCCCCGCCCCGGCAACCCGATCCTGCTCCACGTCCCCGCCCGCACCACGGTCACCCACACCGTCGAGTGGGACCGCCTCCGCAGCGCCCCGCAGTGCGCCACCGCCCCGGCCGGCCAGGCCGCCCCCGGCACCTACCTGGTGGAGGCCACGATGTCGGGCGCGAAGATGCTCGCCGCCTCGTTCACGCTGAAGAACGACTGAGACGGCTGGGGCGTCCGAGGCGACTGTGCTGCCTGAGACGCCCGGGGTGCACCGCAAGACACGGGTGCACCCCCGGAGGTACCGCCCCCGGATCCAGGCGTACCGCCCCAGGAACCCGGAGGTACCGCCCCAGGAACCCGGAGGTACCGCCCCCGGATCTAGACGTACCGCTCCAGGATCGAGGACTCCGCGAGCCGCGACAGGCCCTCGCGGACGCTGCGGGCGCGGGCCTCGCCGACGCCGTCGACGGTCTGGAGGTCGTCCACGCTCGCGGCGAGGAGCTTCTGCAGCCCGCCGAAGTGCTCCACGAGCCGCTCGATGATCGCGCCGGGCAGCCGCGGCACCTTCGCGAGGAGCCGGTAGCCGCGCGGCGACACCGCCGAGTCGAGGGTCTCCGGCGAGCCGCTGTAACCCAGCGCCCGGGCCACGACCGGAAGTTCGAGCAGCTCGGTGTGGGTGAGCGCGTCCAGCTCGGTCAGCGCCTCGGCCACCGTGCGGGCGCGCTTGGCGGTCGGCTCCGGCACGTAGTCCCGGATCACCAGCTCGCGCTCCGGCTCCACGCCCGCGATCAGCTCGTCGAGCTGGAGCGAGAGGAGCCGGCCGTCGGTGCCGAGCTCGACCACGTACTCCGCGATCTCGGTGGCGATCCGGCGGACCATCTCCAGGCGCTGGGCGACGGCCGTCACGTCCCGGACGGTGACCAGGTCCTCGATCTCCAGGGCGGAGAGCGTGCCGGCCACCTCGTCGAGGCGGAGCTTGTACCGCTCCAGGGTCGCGAGGGCCTGGTTGGCGCGGGACAGGATCGCCGCCGACTCCTCCAGGACCCGCCGCTCGCCGTTCACGTACAGCGCGATCAGCCGCATCGACTGGGAGACCGAGACGACCGGGAAGTTGCACTGCTTGGAGACCCGGTCCGCCGTGCGGTGGCGGGTGCCGGTCTCCTCGGTGGGGATGGAGGCGTCCGGGACCAGCTGCACGCCCGCGCGGTGGATCTTGGTGATGTCCTTGTCGAGGACGAGCGCGCCGTCGAGCTTGCACAGCTCACGCAGGCGCGTGGCGGCGAACTCGACGTCCAGCACGAAACCGCCGGTGCACATCGAGTCGACCGTCTTGTCCAGGCCGAGCACGATGAGACCGCCCGTGTTGCCCCGGAGGATCCGCTCCAGGCCGTCGCGCAGCGCGGTGCCGGGCGCGACGGCGCTCAGGGCGGCGCGCATCAGCGCTTCGTTGCCGGAGCCCGTGCCGGACTTTCCAGGACCTGCTGCCCCGTCCTTGGCTGCCACTGCACTCCTCCGGCTCGTACGGATGGGCGAGACCAGGGCAAAGTCTAGCGACACCACCCCGCCGCCCTCCGCCCCCGACCGATCCGGGGTGGTCCGAAAGGGGTCCCCACCCTGACCGCCGCCTAACCCTCGGCACCCTCCGGGGCCTTCGCACGGCGGCTGCGCGGCAGCACGCGCAGGGCGTCGCCCATGTCCGCGACCTCGGTCACCTTCATGCCCGCCGGCACCTTCCCCGGGTCCGACGGGACCAGCGCGTGCGTGAAGCCGAGCCGGTGCGCCTCGGCGAGCCGGCGCTGCACGCCCGTCACCCGCCGGACCTCGCCCGCGAGCCCGACCTCGCCGATCGCGACCAGGTTCTTCGGCAGCGGGGTGTCGCTCGCCGCCGAGGCGAGCGCGAGGGCGATGGCGAGGTCGGCCGCGGGCTCGGTGAGCTTCACACCGCCCACGGTCGCGCTGTAGATGTCCCGCTTGCCCAGGGCGCTGATCCGGCCGCGCTGCTCCAGGACCGCCAGCATCATCGAGACCCGGGAGGTCTCCAGGCCGGACGTGGTCCGGCGCGGGGACGGGATCTGGGAGTCCACGGTCAGCGCCTGGACCTCGGCGACGAGCGGGCGGCGGCCCTCCAGGGTGACCGTCAGGCAGGTGCCGGGCACGGCCACGTCACGCCGGGTCAGGAAGAGCCCGGACGGGTCGGCCAGGCCCGTGATGCCCTCGTCGTGCAGTTCGAAGCAGCCGACCTCGTCGGTCGCGCCGTACCGGTTCTTCACGCCCCGCACCAGACGCAGGCGCGCGTGCCGGTCGCCCTCGAAGCTCAGGACGACGTCGACCAGGTGCTCCAGGAGCCTGGGGCCCGCGATGGCCCCGTCCTTGGTGACGTGGCCCACGAGGAGCGTGGACATGCCGCGCTCCTTGGAGGCCCGGATCAACGCCCCGGCGACCTCGCGGACCTGCGCCATGCCACCGGGGGCACCGTCGATCTCGGGGGAGGCGACGGTCTGCACCGAGTCCATGATCAGCAGCGAGGGCTTCACGGCGTCGAGGTGCCCGAGGACGGCCGACAGGTCGGTCTCGGCCGCCAGGTACAGATGGTCGCTCAGCGCGTTGATCCGGTCCGCGCGCAGCCGGACCTGGCTCGCCGACTCCTCGCCCGTGACGTACAGCGTGCGGTGCTCGTCGCTCGCCGCCTTGGCCGCCACGTCGAGCAGCAGCGTCGACTTGCCGACGCCCGGCTCGCCCGCGAGCAGCACCACGGCGCCCGGCACCAGACCGCCGCCGAGGACCCGGTCCAGCTCGTCGACGCCGGTCGAGCGGGCGGTGGCCTGCCGGCCGTCGATCTGGGCGATGGGCACGGCGGCGGTGGACACACGGCCCGCCGCGGTCGTCCGGACGGCGGGCGCGCCGTACTCCTCGACCGTCCCCCAGGCCTGGCATTCGGGGCAACGACCGAGCCACTTGGCCGTCTGCCAGCCGCACTCGGTGCAGCGGTAGGACGGCCGTTCCTTGGCGGATTTCGTACGGGCAGCCATGTCCCCCACCGTATCCGCCGCCACCGACAACGGGCCGCCGTCCTCCACAGGGGGGAACACCACGCCGCCGGGAAACCCCCTTCCTGTCCCCCTTCGAGCGATAGCTTCACCCGTAAGAATGAGAATGACTCAACCGGTACGAAGAGTGCCCCGCGCCTTGCCTACGGTCGCCCAGTGACGAGCAGCAGGCTGGATTCCCCCACAGGCACCACCGGCGCATACCGGGCGCACCGCGCCGCGGACCAGGGACCGCGCACGCTCGGCCGGCGGCCCCCCGCCCGCTACGAGGCCGCCCTCGACGGCCTCTTCACCTACTGCCTCTCCGTGCTCTGCGACCACGACACGGCGACCGCCGTCCTCGGCGACGTCCTCGCCGTCGCCGAACGCCACCACGGCCGCTGCCCCTCCGACGAGGACGGCCGCACGGCCTGGCTGTACGCCCTCGCCCGCTGGGCCTGCCTGCGCAGCCTCGGCGAGCAGCGCCGCAAGCGCCAGGGCGCCCACACCGGCCGCCCCGCCGTCACCGCGCCCGAGCCGCCCCGCGTCTCCGAGGAGACCGCGGACCGCCGCCGGGCCGAACTCGCCGTCCTCGCCTGGCCTGAGGCGGCCGGCACCACCCCCGAGCAGCGGGAGGCCCTGGAGCTCGCCGTCCGGCACGGCCTCAGCCGCCGCCAGGTCGCCGCCGTGCTCTCCCTCGACCCGCACGCCGCCCGCGAGCTCCTCGCCACCGCCGGCTGCGAGGTCGAGCGGACCCGCGCCGCGCTCGCCGTCGTCGAGACCGGCAGCTGCCCCACCGTCGCCCGGCTCACCGGCGACCACCAGGTCCTCCTCTCCGCCGCCCTGCGCGCCGAACTCGTCCGGCACGTCGACGACTGCCCGCGCTGCCGGCGGGTCGCCGAGCGCGTCGGCGCCGGCGGCCCCTGGCCCGGAAGCACCACCGAGCCGGCCCCCGCCCGGCTACCGCTCGTCGAGGCGCCCCGGGCCGCCGCGTACATGGCGATGCTGCACGTCCCGCGCGCGCGTGCCGGCGCCCCGCGCTTCGCCCCCACCGGCTTCCCGATGGACCCCAAGGACCACCTGGCCCGCCGCGACCGGATGCGGGCCCGCGCGGTGACCACCACCGTCGTCGCGGCCGTCGTCGCCGCCCCCGTCCTCGCCCTGTGGACCTCCTGGCGGAGCACCCCGGTCGCGGACGCGCCCGGCAGGGACGGAGCCCGGATCAGCGCGCGCGAGGCGGACGAACCCGAGGGCCCGGACGGCCGCCCCTACGACCGCTACGAGAACGCGGGCAACGCCGACGCCACCCCCGAACCCCGCTTCACCCGGGGCAGCCGCGCCCCCGACGTCTCCGTCGAGGTCGTCAGCCCCGGCGGCCCCACCGAACCCTCCCGCCCCGGCGAGCCCGCCGCCGGCTGGATCACGGTCTCCGCGCGCGGGCACGGCGACCTGACCCTCCTCACGCTCACCGCGTCCGGCGGCTCCCCCGTCGACTGGTCCCTGTGGACGGACGCGCCCTGGCTGTACGTCACCCGGGCCTCCGGCACGCTCCGCCCCGGCGAGACCGTGACGATCACCGTCCGCGTCGACCACGACCGCGAGCCCGTGGGTGCCTGGAGCGCGCGGATCGGGGTGAACCCCTCGGGCGCGGTGGTCAGGATCGACGGCTACCGCCCGCCCCCGCCGATCGACGACCGGGTGATCACACCCCCGCCGGCCACCACCCAGCCGACGACCCCGCCGACCTCTCCGCCCACGACCGAGCCCACGACCCCACCGACGACCGAGCCGACCACTCCGACCTCCCCGCCGACGACCGAGCCCACGACCCCGCCGACGACCGAGCCGACCCCGGATCCGACGACCCCGCCGCCCACCACCGAGGAACCCCCGCCCACGACCTCGGACCCGGGCTCACCCCCGGCGTCGCCGGGGAACCCGCCCCCGTCCTCGTAGGAAAGGCCCCACAGCCCCTCAGGCCCCACAAGGCCCCACAAGGCCCCACAAGGCCCCACAAGGCCCCCAGGATCCTGGAAGGTCAGGCCGGATCCGGATCCGGATCCGCGGGGTGCGGTGCCACGAGCGGCAGCTGCGAGGAGAGCCGGGCCTCGCAGAGCCCGACCAGCACCTCGTACGCCTCCTGGCCCATCATCTCGACGAGCTCGGGCCGGTACGACACGTACACCGGTTCACCGCCGACGTGCGCCGACGTCGCCGTCGTGCAGTACCAGTGCAGGTCGTGGCCGCCAGGCCCCCAGCCGCGCCGGTCGTACTCGCCGATCGACACCTGGAGCACCCGGCTGTCGTCGGGCCGGTCGATCCAGTCGTACGTCCGCCGCACCGGCAGCTGCCAGCACACGTCCGGCTTCGTCTCCAGCGGCTCCTTGCCCTCCTTCATCGCCAGGATGTGGAGGGAGCAGCCCGCGCCGCCCGCGAAACCGGGCCGGTTCTGGAAGATGCAGGACCCCTCCCAGCGGCGGGTCTGCCGGTCGCCGTCCTCGTCGAGCTGCACCCAGCCCGACTCCGTGCCGACGTCGTGGAACTGCCACAGCTCCGGCGTCAGCCTGGCCACGTGCTCCGCGACCCGCTTCTCGTCGTCCTTGTCGGAGAAGTGCGCCCCGAGCGTGCAGCAGCCGTCGTCCGCGCGCCCCTCCTGAATGCCCTGGCAGCCGTTTCCGAAGATGCAGGTCCAGCGCGAGGTCAGCCACGTCAGGTCACACCGGAAGACCTGCTCCTCGTCGGCCGGATCGGGAAACTCGACCCACGCGCGCGCGAAGTCCAGCCCCTTCTCGTCCGGCTCCTCTTCCTTGCCCCGCTTCCGCTTCCCGGCCTTCACGGCCTTCGCCGCGTGCGCGACCCTGGCCGCCTTCACACCGCCGTCTTCGCCCGGCTTCGCCTTCTTCGTCTTTGGCACAACACCAAGCGTATGCGGGTCGGAGCATTGACCTCCGCCTCCGCCCCAGCGGGCGAGGCTTCCTGCCACGGTCGGCTGACCGTCCCGGTGGGTTCCTGCTTCGCGGCGCTGTGCCGGGATGGGTCCCGGTCTTACCTGCGCTCCACAGGCTGACACCGCCAGTCCGGCGGCCTTGGCGATGTTGATCGCCGCGTTGACGTCCCGGTCCAGGACCGTCCCGCAGCCCTGGCACTCCCACACGCGGACGTGCAGGGGCCTGGGGCCGTCCTTGATCCCGCACACACAGCAGACCTGGCTGGTGGGCTCGAAGCGCCCGATGCGGATCAAGGTCCGGCCGTACAAGGCAGCCTTGTACTCCAGCATTGCGACGAACAATGCCCAGCCGGCATCGTGCACGGACTTGGCCAGTCGCGTACGGGCGAGCCCTTTCACCGCCAGGTCCACCACTGCCACCGCCTGGTTCTCGCGGATGAGCGGATGATCCGGGTGGAGAGCCGGTGGCGGAACTCGCGCCGCGCGTCGGCCACCCGCGCGTGCGCGCGGGCGACCCCGATGCGGGCCTTGTCCCGGTTGTTCGACCCCCTCGCCTTGCGGCTCAGGGTCCGCTGGGCCTTCTTGAGCTTCTTCTCCGCCCTGCGCAGGAAACGCGGAGCGTCGATCTTCGTACCGTCTGAGAAGACCGCGAAATGCCCCAGCCCGAGGTCGATACCGACCACCGATTCCACGGCCGGATGCGGGGCGGGGTCGGTCTCGACGACGAACGAGGCGAAACAGCGCCCGGCCGCGTCCTTGATCACGGTCACCGTTGACGGCGTGGAGGGCAGGGCGCGGGACCACTTCACCCGGACATTCCCGATCCTCGGGAGCGACAGGTCCCCGCCAGCCGTGATCTTCCAGATCTTCCAGCGGGCGTTGGCGGTGAACCGGACGGAACCAGGCACGCTCGTCGGTCTTCTTCGCCTCGGTGATGAGCAGCTTGGAAAGGTCCCCGACCTTCGGGAACGGCAGACCCGCGGCGCGGGCGGTCCCGCGGGCCCGCAGGGCGTCGTTGTAGACCACCCGCGCACACCCGAAAGCCCTCGCCGGTGCCTCGCGCTGGCCGATGGTCGGATGCAAACGGAATGAGTACCGAAGCCGCATGGCCTCACTCCAGACAGCGGATTGCGCACTCCAGGACCGCCTCGGGGGGCTGTGAAACAGCTCACATGGGGTCGATTCTCCGGACCGGTGACGTCATCTCGTGCCCAGCCCGCCGCTGGAATCCGGCGCTTCAAGCGGCGACAGAACCAGCCAAGTCATCGGTAGCGTTCCGCCCATGAGACTCGGAGTCCTCGACGTCGGTTCGAACACAGTGCACCTCCTGGTGGTGGACGCCCACCCCGGGGCCCGCCCCCTGCCCGCCCACTCCCACAAGGCGGAGCTGCGGCTCGCCGAGCTCCTCGACGCGCGGGGGTCGATCGCGCCGGACGGCGTCGAGCGGCTGATCGCGACCGTCAGGGACGCGCTCCTGGCTGCCGAGGACAAGGGCTGCGAGGAGGTGCTGCCGTTCGCGACCTCGGCCGTCCGGGAGGCGACCAACGCGGACGCCGTCCTCGCGCGCGTGAAGGACGAGACGGGCGTCGACCTCCAGGTGCTCACCGGCGAGGAGGAGGCCCGGCTCACGTTCCTCGCCGCCCGCCGCTGGTTCGGCTGGTCCGCGGGCAAGCTGCTGCTCCTCGACATCGGCGGCGGCTCCCTGGAAGTCGCCTACGGCATCGACGAGGACCCGGACGCCGCCGTCTCCCTGCCGCTCGGCGCGGGCCGGCTGACGGCAGGCTGGCTGCCGGGCGACCCGGCCGACAGCGCCGACGTGAAGGCGCTGCGCCGCCACGTGCGCGCCCAGATCGCCCGTACGGTCGGCGAGTTCAGCCGCTTCGGCCGCCCCGACCACATCGTCGCCACCTCCAAGACCTTCAAGCAGCTGGCGAGGATCGCGGGCGCGCCCGGTTCCGGCGAGGGCCTGTACGTCCAGCGGATCCTGTCCCGCAAGTCCCTGGAGGAGTGGGTTCCGCGCCTTGCCGGGATGACCGCTCCCGAGCGCGCGGCCCTGCCGGGCGTCTCGGAGGGCCGCGCCGGCCAGCTCCTCGCGGGCGCGCTGGTCGCGGAGGGCGCGATGGACCTGCTGGGCGTCGAGGTGCTGGAGATCTGCCCCTGGGCGCTGCGCGAGGGCGTCATCCTGCGCCGCCTCGACCACCTGCCGGAGCACTGACCCGCGAGGATCCCGCCCCGCGGAGGGCGCCGGGCGTGACGTGACCCCGACCTGTGGAGGGGGCGGGCGTGACGTGACCCCGCTCCGCGGAGGGCGCCGGGCGTGACGTGAACCACGCCCGGCGCCCCGGCCCGCCCCGTACCCTGTCCCCGTGGCAGAACCAGTGGTGCGCATCCCGGATGCGAAGGTCGCCCTGTCGACGGCCTCGGTCTATCCGGAGTCGACGGCGACGGCCTTCGAGGTCGCCGCGCGCCTCGGGTACGACGGCGTCGAGGTCATGGTGTGGACCGATCCGGTCAGCCAGGACGTGGAGGCGCTGCGCCGCCTCTCCGACTACCACCAGGTCCCGATCCTGGCCGTGCACGCCCCCTGCCTCCTGATCACCCAGCGCGTCTGGTCGACCGACCCGTGGGTCAAGCTCCAGCGCGCGCGGGCGGCCGCCGAGCGGCTCGGTGCGTCGACGGTCGTCGTGCACCCGCCCTTCCGGTGGCAGCGCCAGTACGCCAAGGACTTCGTCACCGGCATCTGGCGGATGGCGGACGAGACGGACGTGCGGTTCGCCGTCGAGAACATGTACCCGTGGCGGTACAAGGACCGCGAGATGCTCGCGTACGCCCCCGAGTGGGACGTCACGAAGGACGACTACCGGCACTTCACCGTCGACCTCTCGCACACCGCGACCGCCCGTACGGACGCCCTCGCGATGATCGACCGCATGGGCGACCGGCTCGGCCACGTCCACCTCGCCGACGGCAAGGGCTCCGCGAAGGACGAGCACCTGGTCCCGGGGCGCGGCACGCAGCCCTGCGCCGAGCTGCTGGAGCGGCTGGCGCTCACCGGCTTCGACGGCCACGTCGTCATCGAGGTCAACACCCGCCGCGCGATGTCAGCCGCCGAACGCGAGGCCGACCTCGCGGAGGCGCTGGCGTTCACCCGGCTCCACCTCGCCTCCGCCCCGACCCGCCCCTCCCGGGTGCCGCGACCGTGACCGGACCGGCCCCGCGCCGGCGCGGCCGCCCTTCCCGGACCGAGGAGGAGAGCGGGCCGGGCGCGCGCGAACGCATCCTGGAGGCGGCCCGCGCCGAGTTCGCGGAGCGGGGCTACGACAAGGCCTCGGTGCGCGGCATCGCCCGGGCGGCGGGGGTGGACCCGGCGCTGGTCCACCACTACTTCGGCACGAAGGACGAGGTGTTCGCCGCCGCGATCGAGGTGTCCTTCGAGCCCGCGGCCGTCGTGCCGGCGATCGTGGCGGGTCCCCGCGACGCCATCGGCGAGCGGCTCGCGCGCTTCTTCATCGGCGTGTGGGAGAACCCGGTCAGCCGCGCCCCGCTCCTCGCGACGGTCCGGTCCGCGCTGACGCACGAGGCGGCGGCCAAGGTGCTGCGGACCTTCGTGCTGCGCCGGCTCCTGGAGCGGATCGCGGCCGAGCTGGACGTGCCGGACCCGGCGTTCCGCGCGGAGCTGGCGGCGTCGCAGATGATCGGGATCGTGATCATGCGGTACGTGATCCGGGTCGAGCCGCTGGCCTCCGCGGATCCGGAGGAGATCGTGGCCCAGGTGGCCCCGACGCTCCAGAGGTACCTGACCGAAGGCTGAGCATCCGTCGTACCCGGCCGAAGGTGAGCACCTGTCGTACCCGATCGAACGCCGAACCCCCGTCGTACCTGACCGAAGGCTGAACACCCGTCCCGCATTCCGGACGGCCTGTCCAGATCTTGGAGTGTCGGCGTACGCTCGAATGCAAGCACACCCATCACGAGGAGCGAGCGACGATGCCCGAGCTGAGGTCCCGCACAGTCACCCACGGCCGCAACATGGCGGGCGCACGCGCCCTTATGCGCGCCTCCGGTGTACCCGGCGCGGACATCGGCCGGAAGCCCATCATCGCCGTGGCCAACTCCTTCACGGAGTTCGTCCCCGGTCACACCCACCTCCAGCCGGTCGGCCGGATCGTCTCCGACGCCATCACGGCCGCCGGCGGCATCGCCCGCGAGTTCAACACGATCGCCGTCGACGACGGCATCGCGATGGGTCACGGCGGCATGCTGTACTCGCTGCCCTCCCGCGACCTGATCGCGGACAGCGTGGAGTACATGGTCGAGGCGCACTGCGCCGACGCCCTGATCTGCATCTCCAACTGCGACAAGATCACCCCCGGCATGCTGATGGCGGCCCTGCGCCTGAACATCCCGACGGTCTTCGTCTCCGGCGGCCCGATGGAGTCCGGCCGCGCCACCCTCGTCGACGGCACGGTCCGCACCCTCGACCTGGTCGACGCGATCTCCGACGCCGTGAACCCGAACATCTCGGACGAGGACATCGCCCGCATCGAGGAGAACGCCTGTCCGACCTGCGGGTCGTGTTCCGGCATGTTCACCGCCAACTCGATGAACTGCCTGACCGAGGCGATCGGCCTCTCCCTCCCCGGCAACGGCTCCCTGCTCGCCACCCACACCGGCCGCAAGGCGCTGTACGAGAACGCGGCGCGCACGGTCGTCGACATCACCCGCCGGTACTACGACGAGGACGACGCCTCCGTCCTGCCGCGCTCGATCGCGACCCGCGCCGCCTTCGAGAACGCCATGGCGCTCGACATCGCCATGGGCGGCTCGACCAACACGATCCTGCACCTGCTCGCCGCCGCCCAGGAGGCCGAGCTCGACTACGGCCTCAGCGACATGGACGAGATCTCGCGTCGGGTGCCCTGCCTGGCCAAGGTCGCGCCGAACGTCGCCAAGGACCGCACGTACTACATGGAGGACGTGCACCGGGCCGGCGGCATCCCCGCGATCCTCGGCGAGCTCTACCGCGCGGGCCTGCTGAACGAGGACGTCAACTCCGTTCACTCCGCCTCCATCAAGGAGTGGCTGGACACCTGGGACGTCCGCGGCGGCGCCGCCACCGACGAGGCCGTCGAGCTGTTCCACGCGGCCCCCGGCTGCGTCCGCTCGGCGACCGCCTTCTCGCAGTCCGAGCGCTGGCAGTCGCTGGACCTGGACGCGGCCGGCGGCTGCATCCGCGACGCGGCCCACGCGTACTCGAAGGACGGCGGCCTCGCGGTCCTGCGCGGCAACCTGGCCGTGGACGGCTGCGTCGTGAAGACAGCCGGCGTCGACGAGTCGATCTGGACCTTCGAGGGCCCGGCGGTCGTCTGCGAGTCGCAGGACGAGGCCGTCGAGAAGATCCTCAACAAGCAGGTCACCGACGGCGACGTGGTCGTCATCCGGTACGAGGGCCCGCGCGGCGGCCCGGGCATGCAGGAGATGCTCTACCCGACGTCCTTCCTCAAGGGCCGCGGCCTGGGCAAGACCTGCGCGCTGGTCACCGACGGCCGCTTCTCCGGCGGCACGTCGGGCCTCTCCATCGGCCACGCCTCCCCGGAGGCCGCCTCGGGCGGCACGATCGCCCTCGTCGAGGACGGCGACCGGATCCGCATCGACATCCCGAGCCGCTCGATCGAGCTCCTCGTCGACGAGGCCACCCTCGCCGCCCGTCGCGAGGCGCTGAACGGCGTGTACGTGCCGAAGAACCGTCAGCGCAAGGTGTCGGCCGCGCTCCGCGCCTACGCGGCGATGGCCACCAGCGCCGACAAGGGCGCGGTCAGGGACGTGACGAAGCTGGGCTGAGCCCGGCAGCGGTACGGCAGCAGTACGAGGAAGGGGAGCGGGCCGGGTGCCCGCTCCCCTTCCTCGTGCCCCACGTGCCGGCCGCTTCCCTCACCAGGACGCGGGCTCGCGCGCGTCCACCGCGAACACGGAGCCGTCGGGAGCCGTCCCGAACACCCGGTCCCCGGCGACCAGCGGCGACGGCACCGAGGGCGCGTACCCGAGCCGGCCGTTCTGCAGCCGCGGCCGGGTCTGGCCGACGAGCGCCCCGCGCGCGGTGTCGACGGCGAGCAGACGCCCGTCCTGCACGGAGAAGTAGAGGCGGTCGCCGGGGCCGAGGACCGGTGGGGAGACGTTCCCGGCGGCCGTCACCAGGTCCCACAGCACCTTCCCCTTCTCCGCCGCCGTGTCGAAGGCGGTGAGGTGCCCGTCCGCTTCGAGCAGGTGGACCACGGTGCCGCGCACGGCGATCCCCCGGATGTCCATCCGGCTCGGCAGCGGCAGCGTGCGTACGGCCCCGCGACCGCCGGGCCCCACGAGCACGAGCGCGTCGGCCACCCCGGTGTCGTACAGCGAGGCGAGGACCAGCGTGCCGTCGCCGGTGTGGCCCAGCGGGTCGAGGTTGCCCTCCAGGTCCCGGTGCCAGGCCACCTCGCCGGTGGCGGGGCGGATCGCGCCGACCGCGGTGCGCGTCGCGTCACCGGAGGTCTCGGACACCGTGAGGAGCCCGGAGGGCGCGTCGTACGCCCCGGGGAACGGGTTCCCGAAGCCGGTCAGGCGGTGCCGCCAGAGCTCCCGGCCGCTGCCGCCGTCGACCGCCCGCATGCCGCCGACCCCGTCGGACAGGACGACGGCGGAACCGGACGGCCAGTACGCCTCGGGCAGACCCGCGACGGTGCTCCAGCCGGGCCTGCCGTCCTCGGCCCCGTACGCCCGCAGGGGACCGGTGGGGGCGGCGGCCCCGATCTGTCGGCCGCCCGCGAGGAGCACGGGAGCGTCGGGGGACTCCTGCTGGATGGGGGACGGCTTCGACCAGAGGACCCGCCCGGTGACCGGGTCGAGCCGGGCGAGCGCGACGCCCCGGGCCGTGCAGTACAGCGCGCCCGCGTCGTGGAGGCAGGCCGGAGCGGCCGTCGGGCCGAGCTCCTGGAGCCTGGTGTCCCAGCCGCTGAACACGTTGGCCACCTCGTCCGGGCGGTCGGGGCCCGCCTGCGCGCCGCCCGCCGGAGCGCTCAGCGCCGCGTACACGCCGGCTCCGGTCAGCGCGAGCACGGCGGCGACGGCGAGCGTCGGACGCGGCCGGATCCGCCCGCCGAAGCGCGGACCCCGGCGGCGCGGACCGGGCACGGTCGCCCGTACCGGCGTGTCGGCGTCCCACGCGGGCGCGGGGCCGGTGTCACCGTCGCCGTCCGGCAGCGCGGGCCGCCGCCGCTGCGCCGGTATGAACGCCTCCGCCTCGTACGAGGGCGGCAGCAGCGCGGACATGACCTGGGCCGGGGTCGGCCGCTCGCCGGGGTCCTTGGCGAGGCAGCGCGCGACCAGCGGAGCCAGCTCCGCCGGCACGCCCGCCAGATCCGGCTCGTCGTGGACGACCTGGTACGCCACGATGTACGGGCTCTCGGAGTCGAACGGGCCGTGCCCGGTCGCTGCGTGCACCAGGACCGAGCCGAGCGCGAAGACGTCCGCCGCGGGACCGACCTCGCGCGGGCGCTGGAACTGCTCCGGCGCCATGAACGGCGGCGAGCCGATGAGCTTGCCCGTCTCGGTGTGCAGGTCGCTGTCGACGGGCCGGGAGATGCCGAAGTCGATGACCTTCGGCCCGCTGTCGGTGAGCATGACGTTGCTGGGCTTGAGGTCCCGGTGGACGACCCCCGCCCGGTGTATGTCCCGCAGCGCCTCGGCGAGCCCCGCGGTCAGCCGGCGCAGTTCGGCGGGCGACAGCGGCCCGTTCCGCTTCACCTGGTCGGCGAGGGTCGGGCCGGGCACGTAGAGGGTGGCCATCCAGGGGCGTTCGGCATCGGGGTCGGCGTCCACGACCGGCGCGGTGAAGGCCCCGCTGACCCGGCGGGCGGCCGCGACCTCCTGGCGGAATCGCGCCCTGAACTCGGGATCCTCCGCATACCGTGCGTGCACGACCTTGACCGCGAGCCGCAGCCCCGAAGCCGACGCCGCGAGGTGTACGACGCCCATGCCGCCGGCCCCCAGACACGCCTGGAGCCGGTAGTCGCCCGCGTACTCGGACCCCTCCGCTTCCCGGCCGGAACCGGTACCGCGCAACGGTGGCATCGCCCACCCCCGTGTGATTCCCCGTCACCTCGCGCACACCCGCGCGAACCCGACGGAGCCTAGTCCATGGGGCCCCGATGTCGGTGGGGCTTGCTAGCCTGCGCGTCGCGGAGAGTGAAACTCCGCGGAGCGCTTTCGCGCCACAGGGGGAGGACACCATGAGCACGCGCTACGAGGTCGCACCGGGCTACCGGGTCAACGTCCGTTCGGGCCCGAGCACCAAGTACCCGATCGTCCGGGTCCTGCCGCTCGGCGCCACGATCGCCATCAACTGCCAGAAGTACGGCGAGTGGATCAACGGCCCCTACGGCACCACGAACATCTGGGACAACATAGCGCCGGGCGAGTACGTCTCCGACGCGTACGTCCACACGGGCAGCGACGACCTCGTCGCACCGCGCTGCTCCTGAACCCCTCCACCGCCGCCCGGGGATAATCGACCCCGTGAGCGACGACGAGCAGACCCCCCGCACGACCGGCAAGCCCTCCGGGGGCAAGCCCTCTGCCGGCGTGCCTTCCGGGGGCAAGCCCTCCGGGGGCAAGCCTTCCGCCGGCGTGCCCTCCGGGCCGCAGCCGGAGGAGATCCGCTTCTTCGGCACCACCTGGGTCGACCACAGCGGCGGCTACGCCCTGCGCAGGGCCGGCCTGGCCGTCGGCTCGCTCGCCGCCGCCGTCGCGGCCTGCTTCGTGCTGCGCTTCGCCTACGAAGGCCTGCAGATCGCCGCCGTCGGCGGCATCGTCAACACGCTGGTCGTCATCATGTTCGCCGTCTGCAGCGCCATCGCCTTCCGCAAGACCTGGGAAGGCTTCGGCCGCCGCCCCACCGACCCGGCCCGCGAAGAGTCCCTCCGCAGCCTCAAGGCCATCGGCTTCATCGGCTCCCTCCTCGCCTACTCCCTCCGCTGCCTCCGCGAAGCCCCCGGCGAAGCACTCCACCGCACCGAATACCAAGCCGCCCTCACCCGCCACGAAAAGCGCCGCACCCGCAAAAACCCCAAGCGCAAGTAACCTCCCCCAGCCAGCCAGCCAGCCAGCCAGCCAGCCAGCCAGCCAGCCAGCCAGCCAGCCAGCCAGCCAGCCAGCCAGCCAGCCAGCCAGCCAGCCCCCACCCCACCGAGCCCGGCCCCCGCCGGGGTGTCGCCGCCCCCGCGCTGACGCGCCGCGCGAACCGCGCCCGCCCCTAGCCCGGCCCCCGCCGGGGTGTCGCCGCCCCCCCCGCTGACGCGCCGCGCCCATCCCTCGCCCGGCCCCGTCCCCGGGTTGTGGGCATACGTCCGCCAAGGGCGGAACGGGTGGGCACAACCCCCACCGGCCCGCAGCGGCCCCGGCCCGCCAGGCACCCCGCACCCAGCGCCCCGCACTCCGCACCCAGCGCCCCGCACCCAGCGCCCCCAGGCCCTTGACCCCACACACCCCCAGGCGCACTATTCATCACATGGTGAATTACCCGACGGGTGACCCCGCCACCAACGAACCCAAACCCCCCTCACCCCCCTCACCCCATGAACCCCCCACGCCCCTCACACCCCCCGCCATCACCGCAACCTCCCTCACCACCACCCGCGGCACCCGCACCGTCCTCCGCGACCTCGACTTCACCATCCCCACCGCCCGCATCACCGGCCTCCTCGGCCCCTCCGGCTGCGGCAAGACCACCCTTATGCGCGCCATCGTCGGCACCCAGGCCAAAGTCGCCGGCACCCTCGACGTCCTGGGCCGCCCCGCGGGCGACCCCGCACTCCGCTCCCGCATCGGGTACGTCACCCAGGCCCCCTCGGTCTACGACGACCTGACCGTCCGCCAGAACCTGGACTACTTCGCCGCCGTCCTGCTCCCCGGCCGAGCCCGCCGCCATGACCGCCGTACCGCCGTCGACCGGGCCATCACGGACGTCGACCTCACGTCGCACGCCGACTCCCTCGCCGGCCGGCTGTCCGGCGGCCAGCGCAGCAGGGTGTCGCTCGCCGTCGCCCTCCTCGGCACGCCGGAGCTCCTCGTCCTGGACGAGCCGACGGTCGGCCTGGACCCGGTCCTCCGCAGGGACCTGTGGAACCTCTTCCACCGGATCGCCGCCGACCGGGGCACCACACTCCTCGTCTCCTCGCACGTCATGGACGAGGCGGAGCGCTGCCACCGCCTCCTCCTCATGCGTGAGGGCGAGATCCTCGCCGACGACACCCCCGACAACCTCCGCCGACGCAACGACACCGCCACCGTCGAAGAGGCCTTCCTCCGCCTGGTCGACGCCGCCGCGGCCCGAGCCGCACACGAGGAGCCCCGGTCATGAGCCCCGCCCGCACCCTCGCCACCGCCGCCCGCGTCCTGCGCCAGTTGCGCCACGACCCGCGCTCGATCGCGCTGCTCCTCCTGGTGCCGTGCCTGATGCTCTTCCTGCTCCGCTACGTGTTCGACGGAAGCCCGCAGACCTTCGACAACATCGGGGGATCGCTCCTCGGCATCTTCCCGCTCATCACGATGTTCCTGGTGACCTCCATCGCGACCCTCCGCGAACGCACCTCGGGCACCCTGGAACGCCTGCTCGCCATGCCGCTCGGCAAGGCGGACCTCATCGCCGGCTACGCCCTCGCGTTCGGGCTCCTCGCCATCGTCCAGTCCACCCTGGCCACCGGCCTCGCCGTCTGGTTCCTCGGCCTCGACGTCATCGGCTCCCCCTGGCTGCTCCTGCTGGTCGCCCTCCTCGACGCCCTGCTCGGCACCGCCCTCGGCCTCTTCGTCTCGGCCTTCGCGGCCTCGGAGTTCCAGGCCGTCCAGTTCATGCCGGCGGTGATCTTCCCGCAGCTCCTGCTCTGCGGCCTCTTCACCCCGCGCGACCAGATGGCCCCCGCGCTCGAAGCGGTCTCGGACGTCCTGCCGATGTCGTACGCCGTCGACGGCATGAACGAGGTCCTCCGCCACCCCGACGTCACCGGCGACTTCGTCCGAGACGTCCTGGTCGTCGCGGGCTGCGGACTCCTCGTCCTCGCTCTGGGCGCGGCCACCCTCCGCCGCCGCACCGCATGACCCCACTACGTGTCCCCACCACGTGACTCCGCCGCGCGACCCCACCCACGTGACCGCCCCTCGGACACGCACGCACCCCCCGGCCCACCGGTGCGAGGATGACGACACGTACCCCCCTCCGGCGAGGTGAACAGAGCCATGACCCAGACCGTCGCAGTCCTCGGCACCGGCAAGATCGGTGAAGCGCTCCTCAGCGGCATGATCCGCGCAGGGTGGCGCCCCGCGAACCTCCTGGTCACCGCCCGCCGCGCCGAACGCGCCGAGGAGCTCCGTACCCGCTACGGCGTCGAGACCGTCACCAACGCCGAGGCCGCCAAGCGCGCCGACACCCTCATCCTGGCCGTCAAACCCCAGGACATGGGCCGCCTCCTCGACGAGCTCGGCCCGCACGTCGCCGCCGACCGCCTGGTCATCAGCGCCGCCGCCGGCATCCCCACCTCGTTCATCGAGGAGCGCCTGACCGCCGGCACCCCCGTCGTCCGGGTCATGCCGAACACCCCCGTCCTCGTCGACGAGGGCATGTCGGTCATCTCGGCCGGCAGCCACGCCACCCCCGGACACCTCGTCCACACGGAGGAGATCTTCGGCGGCGTCGGCAAGACCCTCCGCGTACCCGAGTCCCAGCAGGACGCCGCCACCGCCCTCTCCGGCTCGGGCCCGGCCTACTTCTACTTCCTCGTCGAGGCCATGACCGACGCCGGCATCCTCCTCGGCCTGCCCCGCGCCCAGGCCCACGACCTCATCGTCCAGGCCGCCATCGGCGCCGCCGTGATGCTCCGCGACAGCGGCGAGCACCCGGTCAAGCTCCGCGAAGCCGTGACCTCCCCGGCCGGCACCACTATCAGCGCCATCCGCGAGCTGGAGAACCACGGCGTCCGCGCCGCCCTCATCGCCGCCCTCGAAGCCGCCCGCGACCGCAGCCGCGAACTCGCCTCCGGCAACAGCTGACCTACGCGGCCGAGACCGCGCCCTTCACCACGTCCTCCGTGGCCACGACCCGGGCGAACCGCCCGCCGTGCAGCGACACCGCCGTCGCCCGGGTCAGCTCCTCCGCCGTCTGCGTCCACCCGAACGGCCCGGCCAGGTCGAAGGTGTGCATCGCGTCCAGCGGGAACAGCACGTCGTACCCGAGGTTCCCGCCCATCCGGGCCGTCGTCTCGTTGCACATGTTCGTCTGGATCCCGACGACCACGATCTGCCCGGCCCCCAGGCCCTTCAGCCAGGCGTCCAGGTCCGGCTCCCCGTAGAACGCCGAGTTCACGCTCTTCGTGACCAGCACCTCGGGACCGGCCCCCTTCCCCCGCCGCTCCTCCACCACGTCCTTGAAGTCGTTCCCCTCGGTCCCCGGCTGCAGCGGCGAACCCTGCTGCACCGAGTCGTGCCGCACGAAGGCGACCGGCCGCCCCGTCTCCTGCCACACGTCGATCAGGGCGGCGATGTTCCGCTCGGCCTCCGGGTTGTTCCGACGCCCCCAGAACTCCTGCTCGAAGCCCTTCTGTACGTCGATGACCACCAGCGCCGCGTTCTCGTCGATCTCCATGACCACGATCCTCCCGCCGCCACGCCCTCGCTCCCAGAGGGTCGAATGTCAGCGATCGATGATTTACTGCCAAAGGTGACGCCGATCCCCACGCCCCGCCCCCAGCGCATCGCGCTCCTCGCCTTCCCCGGCGTCCGCGCCTTCGACATCTCCGTCATCACCGAGGTCTGGGGCAGCGACCGCACCCTCCGCGGCGTCCCGCCCTTCGAACTCCGCCGCACCGCCGCCGACCCGCACACCCCCGTCCCCCTGCGCGGCGGACTCACCCTCACCCCCGACCGCGCGCTCGACTGGCTCGACGACCTCACCCCCACCGACCTGGTCGTCGTCCCCGGCATAGAGGACCCCGACGCCGACCTCCCGGTCCCGGTCCTGGATGCCCTCCGCCGCGCCCACGCCGCCGACATCCCCGTCGCCTCGCTCTGCGCCGGTGCCTTCGTCCTCGCCCGCGCCGGACTCCTCGACGGCCGCCGCGCCGTCACCCACTGGCACCTGGCCCCGACCCTCGCCGCCCGCCACCCCGCGGTCCAGGTCGAACCCGACGCCCTCTTCGTCGAGGACTCGGGCATCTGGACCTCGGCCGGCACCGCCGCCGGCATCGATCTCTGCCTCCACCTCGTCCGTACGGCCCACGGAGCCGAAGCGGCCGCCGCCATCGCCCGCTCCATGGTCACCGCACCCTTCCGCACCGGCACCCAGGCCCAGTTCATCGAGCACCCCACCCCCCGCGCCGACCGCGACGCCGACGCCCTCGCCGACGCCCGCGCCCATGCCCTCGCGCACCTCGACGAACCCCACACCGTCGCGAGCCTCGCCGCCCGCGCCGGCATGTCCCCCCGCTCCTTCGCCCGCCACTTCCAGGCCACCACCGGAACCACCCCCCTGCACTGGCTCATCACCCAGCGCGTCGCCGCCGCCCAGAAACTCCTCGAACTCACCGACCACCCCCTCCCCGAGGTGGCCCGCCGCGCGGGCTTCGGCAGCGAGATCACGATGCGCCAGCACTTCGCCTCGCACCTCGCCACCAGCCCCCGCGACTACCGCACCGCGTTCCGCCACCCCGCGGAACGACCCGTACGGTGACGCCCCAGGCCGGGGGTTGACACGGGATCCCCCGATCCGTACTGTTCTCCGAGTTGTCCGACGTGAGCACCGACTCCGGTCGGCCCCGGACAGCCATTCCGCAAGATCCTCTGAAGCTGACGACGCTTTGCCGTGCCGTCTCGCTTTCCGTGTGTTTTTGCGAAATGAGGAATCCGCGTTCGAAGGTCTGAGCGCAGCAGCCCGATTAGCGTCGGGGGCAGGAAACCCGCTAAAGTCTCACTCGTCGGAACGGCCCAACAGCCGGAAAGACAAACCCCGCTGACTGGGAATCAGACGCCGAAAGGATCTGATAGAGTCGGAACCGCCGGAAGGGCCC